>NZ_JAPKNK010000011.1:0-171872 GCF_026343855.1 Kaistia nematophila
TTTGTCCTGTTCCGGCCGGACTTTGCCCTATCGGGCTTCTGGCAAGCCCACGCTCTCCGTCATCCTTGCGAAGGCAAGGATCCATGCCGCCGCGCGCACCTCCCGATGTCCCGGCTGGATGGATCCCGGATCTCCGCTCCGCTGCGTCCGGGATGACGACGGAGGCGCTCAGGAAGCCTTGCGCACCTTGGCCGGCGTCACCAGGAACTCGCGATTGACGCAGTTGGTGAGGCGACCCTCGTTCAGATAGGTGAGGATGCACTCGACCGCCTTGCGCTGCATGTCCTTCATCGCCGCCGGGCTGTAGAAGGCGGCGTGCGGAGAAAGCACCAGGCGACCCTGGATCCAGGGCTCGTTGGCGGCCCAGGCGGCGATCAGCTTCTGGCTGCGATCGGCCGGCTCCTGCGGCAGCACGTCGAGTCCGGCGCCGGCGACGCGCCCATCCTTCATCGCGTCGTAAAGCGCGTCGATGTCGACGATCGGCCCGCGCGCCGTGTTGACCAGGACAAGGCCTGGCTTGGCCGCAGCGAGAGCGTCGGCGTTGATCATGCCAGTCGTCTCGGCGCTGCGCGGCGCGTGCAGGCTGAGCACGTCGCTGATGGACATTAGCTCCTTGAGGCTGTGCACCCGCTCATAGCCGGTCGACAGTTCGACGCCGTTGGAAAGATGCGGATCGTAGAAGACGACGCGCATGTCGAAGGCGGCGGCGCGACGGGCGGCGGCAAGGCCGATCCGGCCAAGGCCGACAATGCCGAAGGTGGCGCCACGCAGGCGGCGAACCAGCGGCGCCCGCGAAAAGCTCCAGCCATTGACGGGATCGCTGTTGAGCAGACGGTCATAGGTATCGGTGCCGCGCGTCAGCGCCAGCATCAGCGCGATGGCGTGATCCGCCACCTCCGTCGTGCCGTAGTCCGGCACGTTGCAGACGGGCACGCCGCGCGCGCCCCAGCCCTCGAGGTCGAGATTGTCGTAACCGACGCCCTCGCGCACGACGATCTTGACCTTCTCGAAGTCGTCGAGATCGGCCGGCAGCAGATGGGTGGCCGAGCAGTTGATCACGGCGTCGGCAGCGGCGCTGCGCGCCCGCGCCAGGCGATAGGCCGGGTCGGCAGGAATGGGATCGATGTCGAATTCCGCCTTCGAACCGAAGAGCTCGAGAAGCTCCGGATTCTCGGGCGGATACCAATTGGCCTTCAGAATGCGCATAGTGTTTCCTGCCGTTCCTCGCCACTTTCGTGCTGGCGCTATTCAGATTGTTAACAGTAGACTGTATCGATGAGCAAGAGCCCAATGACCCCACCCCTGCAGCGCCGCGAACGGCGCGTGCTGACCGACGACGTCGCCGACGCACTCCGCGAGGCGATCCTCAGTGGCCGCTTCAAGCGCGGCGAGCGCCTGATCGAGGACGAACTGGCGGAGAGCCTGAATGTCAGCCGCGGTCCGATCCGCCAGGCAATCTTCCGCCTGCAGCAGGAAGGGCTGGTGGTGCATGAGACGCATCGCGGCGCCACCGTGGCGCAGATCTCGCTGCATGACGCCAACGAGATCTACAGCCTGCGCAAAGCGCTGGAGAAACTCGCGGTCACGGAAGCCTGCACCCATGCGACGGAAAGCGACCTCGCGCCGCTCGAAGCAATTCTTCTGTTATTTCAATCAATTCCGCGCTCTACGATGACGCGCCGCCGGGTCGCGGAGCTCGATATCGACTTTCATGACGCACTGTTCCGCGCGGCCCATCACGCCCGCCTCTATCGCGCCTGGGAGGCGCTGCGCTCGCAGATCTTCGTCTTCCTGCTGCTTCGGGACGGCCTGCCGGAAGATTATCTGACCTCGTGGTACCACGCCCATGCCGGCCTGCTTCAGGTCGTGCGCAGCCGCGACGCGGCCGCGGCTCTTGCATGCATCGAAGAGCATCTCGACGCCGCCTATGGCCGCCTGAAAGAACATCTCTTGGCGACAGAGCCGACCCCGGCCGACTGACACAGGCATGGCGCCTCGCCTTGACAGCCCGCCCCCTCATGCTATCGTCTCATTGTTAACAATTAACAATGGCGGATAAAGCCGCCTTGCTGCGTGCGCGCGTCCCGCCGCATGCCGAGGGAGGAGAACGAGCATGACGAAGCTGTACAGGCCGTCTTCCACGCTGTCGGGCATCCGCCCGACGCGACGCCAGCTGCTGGCGGGCGCGGCCGCGATGGGCGGCGCGATCGCCACCACGCCCCTCATCAGCCGGCCGGCGCGCGCGGCGGACCGCACCAAGCTCAAGCTGATGAGCTGGGAGCAGTTCCAGCCGGGCGAGAAGGACGGCTGGAACGCCGTCATCGAGAAGTTCAACCAGTCGCAGGACAAGTACCAGGTCGAATGGACCGGCTGGCCCGCCAGCCAGTATGTGTCGAACGTCGTCATCCAGGCCCAGGCCGGCGGCATCGACGCGGACATCCTGATGGCGATGCCCGACCTCTCCGCCCAGGTGATCCGCAAGTTCCAGCTCGCCGAGCCGCTCGACGACGTCGTCAAGGCGCTCGGCATCACGCCCTCCGGCGGCCACGAATTCCTGCGCAAGGACGGCAAGCTCTACGGCCTCTCGGCCATCGATGTGAACTTCGCCCTCGTCTACAACAAGGCGCTGTTCGAGAAAGCTGGCGCAAAGCCGGCAACGACGCCGGAAGAGTGGATCGAGACGACGGCCAAGCTGACCAAGCGGCCCGACCAGTTCGGCATCGCGCTCACCAACGTCATCGCCGATTCCGGCGAGTGGTGGTTCCAGCTGCAGAATTTCTGCCTGCCGTTCGACGGCAAATGGGCGGAGGGCAAAACGCCGCTCGCCAACTCGCCCGAGGTGGTCAAGGGCCTCGAACTCTGGAAGAGCCTCTACGAGGCCGGCGTGCCGCAGGGAACGGCGCAGAGCGCGATCATGAAGCTCGCCGCCGACGGCCGTGTCGCCCAGGCGTTCGGCGTCAACCCGACCGTCGTCGTGCTGCGCGCCACAAACCCGGACATCTACCCGGACCTGCTTTCGGCCGCACCGCCCTGGGCAAGCCGCCGCTCGCTCGACCGCATCCATCCGCTGATCGCGCTCAAGGGCAAGAATTCGGAAGGCGCCAAGGAGTTCATCCAGTTCGTCATGACGCCCGACGTCATGGCCGATCTGATGATCACCAACCTCTACGTCATGCCGCCCTACGACCTCGCCGCGAAATCGGAGAAGTTCCGCGCCTTCCTCGCCGACAAGCCGTGGGTGACCGGCTTCAACGAGGCCAAGCAGGTCTCTCCGATCGACGTGATGGGCGATTTCGCCTTCGCCGACGATCAGTTCGGCCGCATCATCATGCAGAACTTCCAGAGCGCGCTGCGCCCCGGCGGTTCGGTGAAGACGGCGATGGACGGCGCCCAGCGCCAGCTCGAAGCGCTGGCGACAAGGCTTTAGCCGCCATCCGGATGAAGGCCGAGGCCTCTTCACCTCTCCCTGAGGGAGAGGTCGATGGCCGAAGACCGGCGGGTGAGGGTTCTACGGCCTCTCCGGATGGTTCCTTACCCCCTCACCCGGAGCTTCGTTCCGACCCCTCCCTAAGGGAGAGGTAAAGAACTGTTCCGCCTCCCCCGTCATCTCCGCGCAAGCGGGGATCCATGCCGTCCCTCCCGTTCCTGGCGGGATGGATCCCGGGCCCGGCCCGGGATGACGGCGAGCGGACCGCACTTCGCCCCGGTATCGGGCGCGCATCGCATACAAGGATCGCGTATCGGCAATGGCTTCGGTGCTCACCCAGACGACGGATCGCCCAAGCCGGACCAAGCCCGCGCGACGCGCCGGCGTGGTCGGCAGCCGCGCCTTCCCCTATCTCCTGATCCTGCCGATGCTGGCGCTCGAAGGGGCGCTGGTGATCTATCCGATCATCCGCGGCGCCCTGTTCAGCCTCGATACGCCGGCCGGCCTCGGGCTCGACAATTACCGCTATATGCTCGTCGATCCCGACTTCTGGCGGATGATCCAGCATACGCTGGTCTTCACCTTTTCCGTCGTCGTCATCATCCTTGCGATCGGGCTCGCCCTGTCCCTGCTGATGAACTGGAGCTTTCGCGGCCGCGGCGTGGTGCGAAGCCTCCTGACCGTGCCCTGGGCCATTCCCGAGGTGCCCGTCGCCATCACCTTCGTGCTGATGCTCGATCCGAGCTTCGGCGTGTTCAACGCCTTCCTGCGGCTCGTTCCTGGCGTCACCGAGAACCCGCAATGGCTGCTCGACCCGACGCTCGCCATGCTGGTGGTGATCGGCGCGACGGTCTGGAAGGGCTTTCCGTTCTATTCGCTGGTGCTGCTCTCGGCGCTGCAGAACGTACCGGCCGAGCTTTATGAGGCGGCGAAGATCGACCGCGCCGGCCGCTTCGCCCAGTTCCGCTACATCACCCTTCCCGGCATTCGCGGCACCGTCGCGCTGCTCGCCGTGCTCGCCTTCATCTATTCGACGCAGCAATTCACGCTGATCTGGCTGATCACCGGCGGCGGCCCGGTCGACGCCACGACGACGCTGGCGCCGGCGATCTACATGCAGGCCTTCCGCTTCTATAATTTCAGCTATGCCGGCGCGATCGCCGTGGTCGGCTTCCTGATCTCGGCGATCGCGACGACCTGCTTCGTCGTCCTGCAGCGCCGGCTGGAGGGAGACGCATGAGAGCCTCCCGCCTCCCCTCGCTCGAAGATCTGCTGCGCGGCGCGGCGATCCTCCTCGTCTCCGCGATCATCTTCTTCCCGGTCTACTGGATGATCGTCTCGTCGATTCGGCCCTCGGCGGAATCGCTCTCCTTCCCGCCGCCGCTCCTGCCCGGCAGCATCGACATCTCCTCCTACTGGCAGCTCTTCACCGACAAGCCGATCGCCCGCTGGCTGATGCTCTCGACGCTGGTCGCCTCGTTGACGGTGATCGGCACGCTGATCCTGGTGATTCCAGGCGCCTATGCGCTGTCGCGGCTCTACTGGCCGGGCCGCTCGGCCTTCGGGTTGCTGCTGCTCTTCACCCAGATGATGCCGGCGGCCGTGATCGTCGCGCCGGTGTTGGCGCTCTACCGGAATCTCGGCTGGACCGACAATCTCTGGGCGCTCGCGCTCCTCCACACCGCCTTCGTCGTGCCGCTCTGCGCCTGGGTGCTGAAGGCGTCGTTCGACGCCGTGCCGAAGGAGATCGTCGAGGCGGCGCTGATCGATGGCTGCGACCGCTGGAAGGTGCTGTGGCTGGTGGTGCTGCCGCTGACCCGGCCCGGCCTCGTCGCCGTCAGCGTCATCGCCTTCTTCGCCAGCTGGAACGAATATCTGTTCGCCTCGACGCTGATCACCCGCAACGAGCTCTACACCGCCTCGCTCGGCCTCGCGACGCTGATGACCCAGCTCGACACGCCGCTCTTCGTGCTGATGGCGGCGGGCGTCACATTCTCGGTGCTGCCGGTGCTCTTCTACATGGCGATCCAGCGCCACCTGCTGCGCGGCCTCACCGCCGGAGCGGTCAAGGGATAACGACAACCACGGCCTTCAGGGGGCATGCGATGAAGATCACGAAGATCGAGACGGTCTGGTTCGAGGCGCTGCCGCAGGCCGAATGGGCCAAGCTTAATCCGAAGGCGCGGCAGGCGCTGCCCAACAATCTCTGGGTCCGCATCCACACCGACAAGGGCCTGATCGGCCTCGGCGAGACCTACTACCTGCCCCGCGCCGTCGCCGCGATCGTCCACGACATCTTCGCGCCGCTGCTGATCGGCCGCGACGCGCGCGACATCGAGAACCACTGGTCGAACATGGCCGCGCTGGTGAATTTCTGCGGCGCGAACGGCGCAGAGATGCGGGCGATCTCGGCCATCGACGTGGCGCTCTGGGACCTCGCCGGCCAGAACGCGGGCGAGCCGATCTACACCATGCTCGGCGGTCGCAGCCGCGACCGCATCAAGGTCTACAACACCTGCGTCGGCTACGGGAAATACGACGACCTGAACGCCTGGCTGAAGGGACGCGCCGGCGAACTGGCGCAGAGCCTCGTCGACCAGGGCATCACGGCGATGAAGATCTGGCCGTTCGACCAGTTCGGCCCCACCCTCTCCGGCCCGGTCGACACGCGGAAGCCGATGGTGATCTGGGGCGCCGAGACCGCCGCCGGCCCGCTCGGCCACAACATCTCCAACGACGACCTCGCGGCGGGAATAAAGATCGTCGCCGACATCCGCGCCGCCGTCGGCGACAGGATGGCGATCGCGATCGAGGGCCATGCGCGCTGGGACCTGCCCGCCTCGACGAAGATCGCCCGCGCCCTAGAACCTTATGACATCCTGTGGCTGGAAGAGATCATGCCGCCCGACAATGTCGAGAGCTATGTCCGGCTGAAGCAGGCCACCACCATCCCGATCTGCCAGAGCGAGCGCGTGTTCACGCGCTTCGGCTACCGGCCCTGGATCGAGCGCGGCGCCGCCGACATCATCATGCCCGACCTCTCCTGGGGCGGCGGCCTGACGGAGGGCCGCAAGATCGCCGCCATGGCCGACACCTACATGCTGCCTGTCACCTGCCACGACACCATCGGCCCGGTGGCGCTCTGGGCGGCGACGCATCTGATGCACCACATCCCGAACGGGCTGATCATGGAGACGGTGCGCGGCTATATCGACGGCTGGTACGACGACGTCGTCACCGACCGGATCGAGGTGCGCGACGGCCATCTGCACCTGCCCGACCGGCCGGGCCTCGGCACGAAGCTGCGCGAGGATCTGTTCACCCGCCCGGGCGCGCGGATCGAGACCACCACCGAGGAAAGCCTGAAGCGATGGTAGACACCCCTCGTTTCACCATCGCCTATACGGGCGATTATCTCGGCCCGGATGGCCAGCTCGCCATCCCCGACATCGCGCTCGACCGCTATGTCGGCCATCCCGCGATCACGGTCGATTTCCTGCGCGATCAGTCGCCGAGCCCGGGCGACCCGACCTATCAGGACCGGCTCTACTCGCTTGAGATCACGCCCCGGCATGTCGCCAGCGCCGACGGCATCGTCATCTTCCGGCCCTGGGTGAAGGCGTCGGCCTTTGCCGAGGGCGCCGAGCGGCTGACGGTGATCGGCCGCGCCGGCGCCGGCATCGACAAGATCGACCTCGACGCCTGCACGCAGAATGACGTCGCCGTCTACAACGCGCCGGACACGCTGACCCACGCCACCGCCTCTTCCGCCTTCCTGCTGATGCTGGCGCTGGCGAAGCGGTTGCCGGAGCAGGAGCGCATGGTTCGCGACGGACGCTGGGACCTCCAGCCCGTCACCATGGGCCTCGACCTGCCGGGCAAGGTACTCGGCATCGTCGGCCTCGGCGCCTCCGGCCGCGAGCTCGCCCGCCTCGCCGCGCCCTGGGGCATGACCATCCTCGCCTTTTCGCCGCACGCCTCCGAGATCGAGGCGGCGCATCTCGGCGTCACCCTCGTCGACAGCCTCGACGAACTGTTCGCAGCAGCCGATTTCGTCTCGCTGCACAACCGCCTCGACGCCCATACGCGCGGGCTGGTCACGGCGGCGCATTTCCGCCGCATGAAGCCGACCGCCTATTTCGTCAATGTCGCGCGCGGCGAGATCGTCGACCAGGCCGCGCTCGTCACGGCGCTGCGCGATGGCTGGATCGCCGGCGCGGGACTCGACGTGTTCGAGCACGAGCCGCTGCCCAAGGACGATCCGCTCACCGCGCTTCCAAACGTCATCCTGACGCCGCACTGGCTGCCTTCTACCCGCGACGCAGCCCGGCTCACCATGACGCTGATCTCCGACGGCATGATCGGCGTGGCGGAGGGGCGTGTTCCCGCGACCATCGTCAATCCCGCCGTTCTCGAGCGCCCCGGCTTCCAGGCCAAGCTCGCCCGCTTCGCTCCATCCGCAGATCCCGCAGAACCGAGACCAACATGATCCGCAAGAACCGTCTGAAGGCCAATCTGAAAGCCGGCCAAAAATCCTTCGGCATGTGGCTGCAGAGCCCCGACCCGACCTTCGCCGAGATCACGGCGCTGACCGGCTTCGACTTCTTCATCCTCGATCTCGAGCACGGCACCGGCGACGTGCTGACGGCCGTCGACGTCATGCGAGCGGCCGCCTGCACGAATTCGACCGCGATGATCCGCGTACCGTCATCCGATCCGATCACGCTGCGCCGCATCGCCGATGCCGGCGCCGAGGCGCTGCTCGTGCCGATGGTCGAGACGGCAGAAGAGGCGAAGAGGATCGTCGACGCCTGCCGCTTCCCGCCGCTCGGCAAGCGCGGCAACGCCTGGGACATCACCCGCGCCGCCGGCTACGGCATCGCCAAGGACTACATGGAGCGCGTGCATGACGAACTGCTCATCGTCGTGCAGATCGAGACCGAGCTGGGGGTGAAGAACGCCCGCGCCATCGCCGATGTCGACGGCGTCGACGTGGTGTTCATCGGCCCGACCGACCTCTCCGGCAGCATCGGCATGCCGGGCCAGACCGGCGCGCCGGAAGTCGAGGCGCTGATTGCCGAGTGTATCGCCGCGGTCGAGCCGACCGGCAAGCCGCTGGCCACCGTGCCGCGCCGCGGCAAGACCTGGCAGCAGGCTTTCGACGACGGCTTCCTGTTCGTCGCCGCCGGCAGCGACCTCTATTATTTCCGCGTCGCCGCCGAAGCCCAGTTCCGCGACTGGCAGGCCTACGCCGCAAAGACAAGGGTGGCGGCGGAGTAGGTTTCGCCGCCAGGTCCCGCTTCGCGGGCTTGCCTCTCGATTTCCGCCTACAGAGGCCAGCCCGCGAGACCCTAGCCGCCGCCGTCATCCCTGCTAAAGCAGGGATCCAGGCCGGGCCTTCAGCGATATCTGTCGTCGAAAGGAAGCTGGATCCCTGCTTTCGCAGGGATGACGCCTCAGCGTGTCAGTCGGGTCAGCGCTTGAATCGCCGTGGTCGACAAGTCATCGCCCCCGACACACGCAGACAAGCGGCCATCCGCCACTCGAAATCCCGCCCGATCCTGATTGACACTTCAAATGGTAGCGTTACCATAAATTGCAAATTGGGGAGGAGATCCAATTGGCCCTTGAGGGAAAACGTGCCGCCGTCACCGGCGCCGCGGCCGGGCTCGGCCGTGAACTCGCCGTCGAACTGGCGCGCCGCGGCGTCGCCGTCGCGCTGATCGACATCGACGCCAAGGGGCTCGAACAGACGCGTGCGCTCGTCGGCGACGCGCCGGCCGCGCCGCTCGTCATCGCCGCCGACCTGACCGCGCCGGACGCACCGGCCGCGATCATCGGCCAGATCGAGCGCGAATGGGGCGGGCTCGACATCCTGATCAACAATGCCGGCTTCGGCCGCATCGAGCCCTTCCTAGAGATGAAGGCCGCTACCTGGCAGAAGACGCTCGCCGTCAACGTCACGGCCGTGGCGATGATGACGATCGCCGCCGGCGAGCTGATGAAACGCCAGGGCGAAGGCCGGATCGTCAACCTGACCTCGCCGGCCTCGCGCATGGCGCTGCCGAACTACGCCGCCTATGCCGCCTCGAAGGCCGGCGTCGATTCCATCACCCGCGCGGCGGCGATCGCGCTCGCGCCCTTCGGCGTGCGCGTCAACAGCGTCGCCCCCGGCATGATGGACACCGAGATGCAGCGCTCGACCGAGGCCGATCTCGCCCGAATCGAGGGCCGTCCCGACGTGCAGGCCTTTCTCGACGAGCGCACCAGGCGCGTCCCGATCGGCCGCCGCGCCGAGATCGCCGAGGTCGCCGCCGCCGTGATCTGGCTCGCCCTCGACGCCCCCTCCTACATCACCGCCGAGCGCCTCAACGCCTCCGGCGGCCTCGACAGGGACTAGCCATGGCACTCGCCAACCACCCACCCGCAACGGCCGACATCGCCGCGTTGAGAGCGCGGGCGAAATCGATGCGCCGGCATGTGCTCACCATGGCGCGCGGGCCCGGCCAGGGCTATGTCGGCCAGGGGCTCGGCATCAGCGACGTGCTCGCCGCGCTCTATTTCCACGAGATGCGCTGGGACCCGGCGGACCTCAAGGCGGCCGACCGCGACCGCTTCCTGCTCTCGACCGGGCACTATTCCATCGCGCTCTGGGCGGCGCTGGCCGAGACCGGCGTCATCCCGCTCGACGAACTCGTCACCTATGGCGCCGACGACAGCCGGCTGGAGATGTCGACGCTCGACACCACGCCAGGCGTCGAGATGATCGGCGGCTCGCTCGGCCATGGCCTCGGCCAGGCAATCGGCATGGCGCTGGGGCTCCGACTGGCAAAATCGCCGGCGCGGATCTTCTGCGAGCTTTCCGACGGCGAGATGCAGGAGGGCTCGACCTGGGAAGCGGCGATGGCGGCCGGCCATTTCTCCCTCGACAACCTCGTCGCGCTGATCGACTGCAACGGCATCCAGGCGGACGGCCCGGTGGTGCTCGACATGGAGCCCGTCGCCGACAAGTGGCGCGCCTTCGGTTTTGCCACGCAGGAAATCGACGGCAACGACATGGCGGCGGTGGTCTCGGCGTTGAAAGAGGCGCGCGCCACAGGCGGCAAGCCGCACGCGATCGTGCTGCGCACCCGGCCGGGCCAGGGCGTACCCACCCTCGTCGCGCGCGAGAAGGCGCATTTCGTCCGCGTAGAACCGGACGAGTGGGATGCACTGATCGCAGAGCTGGAACGGACGGAGACGGATCATGGCTGAGCGCGCCTTTACGCAGGCCATGGGACGCGATGAGGCAACGGGCGGCCGCGCCACGGTCGATGCGCCCTTCGGCCATGCGCTCGTCGAGATCGCCAAGTCTCGCGACGACATTGTCGGCCTGACGGCCGATCTCGGCAAATACACCGACATCCTGCCGTTCCGCGACGCCCATCCGGACCGCTTCTTCAATGTCGGCATGGCCGAGCAGAACCTCGTCGCCGTCGCGGCCGGGCTGGCGCGCACCGGCCTCGTGCCGTTCGCGACCACCTATGGCGTCTTCGCCTCGCGCCGGGCGTTCGATTTCATCGCCATTGCCTGCGCCCATTCGAACCTGCCGGTGAAGATCGTCGCCGGCCTGCCGGGGCTCACCACCGGCTATGGCGGCACGCATCAGGCGATCGAGGATACCGGGCTGATGCGGCTGATCCCCGATCTGGTCGTCATCGACCCCTGCGACGCGACCGAGATCGCCGCCGCCACCCGCGCCGCCGCCGCCCATCCCGGCCCCGTCTACATGCGGCTCTTGCGCGGCAAGGTGCCGGTCGTGTTCGAGCCGGATGGCTTCGAATTCACGATCGGCAAGGCGCGGCTGGCGCGCAAGGGCACGGATGTCGGCTTCGTCTCCACCGGCTTCATGACCGAGCGGGCGCTCGACGCGGCGGCGGCGCTGGAGAGACGCGGGATTTCCGCCGGCGTGCTGCATGTGCCGACGCTGAAACCCTTCGATAGCGAGGCGGTGATCCAGTTTGCGGGAAGCGTCGAGCATCTGGTGACGGCCGAGAACCACGTCGTCTGGGGCGGCCTCGCCTCGCTGGTGGCGGAAACCCTGTTCGACGCCGGCATGACCAGGCGACTGACACGTATCGGCCTGCCCGACCGCTATATCGAATGCGGCTCCGTGCCGACGCTGCAGAAGCGCTACGGGCTGATGATCGACGATCTGGTCGCCGCAGCCGCGGGGGAGAGAGCATGAAGATCACGGAGATCGAGACCTTCGCCGTCGGCGCCGGCTGGAAGAACTGGCTGTTCGTCCGCGTCCACACCGACGCCGGCATCACCGGTCTCGGCGAGGGCACGCTGAACGGCTTCATCCGCACCACCGAGGCGGCGATCCGTGAGCTCGAGCATTTCGTCATCGGCGCGGATCCGCGCCGCGTGACGGCGCTCGCCCGCAAGATGCTCGACAGCGTCTCGCTCGATGGCGGCCACATCCACCGCACGGCGATCGCCGCGATCGAGGTCGCCTGCTGGGACATTCTGGGCAAATCGCTCGGCGTGCCGGTGCACCAGCTGCTTGGCGGGCGAGTGCGCGACAGCGTGCTCGGCTACGCCAATGGCTGGTATCGCGCCGAGCGCACGCCGGAGGCCTTCCTCGAAGCGGCGAAGGCCGTGATCGCCAAGGGCTTCAAGGCGATGAAACTCGATCCGTTCGGCACGGCGCAGGGCTTCATCTCCGAGCCCGAGCTGGATCTGGCCCATGACATCCTCGCCGCGATGCGCGAGGGCCTGCCGGCGCACACGCTGCTCCTGATCGACGTACATGCCCGCTTCACCGAGGCCGAGGCGATCCGCGCCGCCAACCGGCTGGCGCATCTCGACCTCTATTGGTGGGAGGAGCCGACGACCCGCGACCGGCAGGAGACCGTGCATGCGGTCGGACATGCGAGCCCGATCCGCGTCGCCACCGGCGAGATGTACGACACGGTCGGCCAGTTCTTCACGCTCGCCGAAGGTGGCGGCGTCAACATCTTCCAGCCCGAGCCGATGTCGCTCGGCGGCATCGGCAATTCGATGGCCGTCGCCCATCTTGCGCAGGCACATGGCAGCTACATCGCCCCGCACCAGAGCGGTGGCCCGGTCGCCACCGCCGTCTGCCTGCAGCTTGCCGCTTGCGTGGAGAATTTCCTGATCCAGGAGCATTTCGACGCTTTCAACGAGCCGTGGACGCGCGATCTCGTCACCTGGCACCCGACGATCACCCCGGAAACCGGGCATCTGTCGCTGCCGGACGCACCGGGCCTCGGCATCGAGCTCAACGACGAGGTGGCGAAGGCCCATCCCTACGATCCCAAGGCGTTCCTCAACATCCACGCCGAGGGCTGGGAGAAGCGGCTCGGCCAGCGCAAGGAAACGGGCGCGTAGGCCTGATCTGCACCTTGATATGATTATAATAGTATGTTCACACTGACGGCCAAGGCGCGCGCGGTCTGATCGACCGGAAGACGGGCCATCCAGAAGCTACCGAGAGGAAATGTCGGCGCGGCGACGCGCATCCGCGGACCTCGTCCGCGCATCAGGGAGGGAATCGATGCTCAAGGCTCGCTTGAAGACGGTCATCGCCGGCTGCGCCGCGATGGTCCTGTCCACGCTGCTTCTCGCCACGGCGCCGCGCGAGGCCGCCGCCGAGACGATCGACGACATCATCTCGCGCGGCAAGGTGGTAATCGCCATCGACACGACGACGCCGCCCTATGGCATGATCGACGAGCAGTTTCAGCCGGCCGGCTTCGACATCGAATTCGCCAAGAAGATCGGCGAAGGGCTCGGCGTGCCGGTCGAGTTCGTCACCGTCACCTCGCCCGGCCGCATCCCGGCGCTCTTGACCAACCGCGCCGATATGGTGGTGTCGATCTTCTCGATCACCGCGCCGCGCGCCCTGCAGGTCGCCTTCTCGATCCCCTATGCCGGACAATCGGCGGTGGTGATCGCGCCGAAATCGACCCCGATCAAGAGCGCGGCCGACCTCGTCGGCAAGAAGGTCGGGCTGACGCGCGGCACCGGCGAGGACGGATTGCTGACCGAGGCGGCCAAGGCCAATCCCGGCATCGAGATCCTGCGCTTCGACGATTATGCTTCGCTGCTGCAGGCCATGGTCTCGGGCCAGATCGACGCCATGGGCGGCGGCGACTATGGCGACATCTACCTGAAGAAGAGCGCCAAGGGCGACGACTTCGAGATGAAGTACATCCTGAAGACGTTCTATTTCGGCGTCGGCGTCCGGCGCGACAATCCCGACCTTCTGCGCTGGCTCAACACCTTCATCTTCACGCTGAAGCAGGACGGCACGCTGGAACAGCTGTCGCAGAAGTACCGCAACACCCCGTTGCCGCCGCTGCCGGTATTCTAGCTCCCTTCCGGGCGGGACCGTTCGCGGCTCCCGTCCGGATCTACCGGCATGCGATCGGACGGCCCTCATGCAGAGCTACGTCTTCCAGTTCGGCCCGATCCTGATCCGCTCGGAGGAGTTGATCCACGGCGCCTGGCTGACCGTCTGGTTCGCCGCGACCTCGATGGTTCTCGGCCTCGCCATCGGGCTGCTCGGCGCGGTGGCGCGCAGCTTCGGGCCGCGCTGGCTCTCCGCCGTGGTCGCCACCTATGTCGAGCTGATCCGCAACACGCCGCTGCTGATCCAGCTCTATTTCGTCTTCTTCACCCTGCCCTTCCTGGGATTGAAGCTCTCCAGCAGCCAGGCGGCCATCCTGGCGCTGTCGATCCATCTCGGCGCCTATGCGACCGAGATCCTGCGCGCCGGCATCCAGTCGATCCCGGCCGGGCAGATCGAGGCGGCGAAGTCGCTCGGCCTCAGGCCGATCCAGATCATCCGCCGCGTCGTGCTGCTGCAGGCGCTGCGCGCCGTCTATCCCGCGCTGTGCGGCCAGTTCATCCTGCAACTGCTCGGCACCAGCATCATCTCGGCGATCGCTGCCGAGGAACTGACGGCGATCGCGAACAACATGGTGATGCAGACCTTCCGCTCCTTCGAGGTCTATATCGCCGTCGCCATCATCTACTTCGTCCTGGTGCAGGCGTTCGGCCTGCTTTTCCAGGGTTTCTCGCGCATCTTCTTCCGCTGGAAGATCTAGGGAGGGCCGGGCGATGAACCTGCGCGAATTCGGCTTCGGCGAATTCAGCTTCCTGCTGTTCTCGGCCCGCTGGACCATCCTGCTGTCGCTGATCGCCTTTGCCGGCGGCGGCGCGCTCGGCCTCGTCGTCGCGGCGCTTCGCATCAGCGCGAGGCGGCCGGTGCGGATGCTGGCGGCGGGCTATATCCGCTTCTTCCAGAGCACGCCGATCCTGATCCAATTGTTCATGGCCTATTACGGCACCGCCTTCATCGGCCTCAGCCCCGATCCCTGGACGGCGGCGGCGATTACCTTCTCGCTCAACGCGGCCGCCTTTTTCGGCGATATCTTCCGCGGCTCAATCGAGGCGATCCCGCGCGGCCAGTGGGAGGCGGCGAAGGCGCTCAGCCTGCGCCATCTGGCGACCCTGCGCCTCGTCATCCTGCCGCAGGCGCTGAAGCTGATGCTGCCGCCGACGGTCGGCTTCATGGTGCAGATCGTGAAGACCACCTCGGTCGCGTCGCTGATCGGCCTGACCGAGCTCGCCCGCACGGCGACGATGATCAACACCGTCACCTTCGAGCCGATGCTGGTGTTCGGTTCGGTGGCGCTGATCTACTTCGCGCTCTGCTGGCCGATGTCGCTGATCGCGCGCCGCCTCGAACGGCGGCTCGAGGTGGAAGGACGGGGCCGCGCGGCGCTCGCCTGAGCGCTCAGGCGCTCTCGCGCTCGACGATCTCGAATTCCATCGGAACGATGCGCGGCAGCTCCGGCTCCCCCTTCAACCGGCGCAGCATCTGCTCGACGGCGCGCCGCCCCATCTGGTAGCGCGGGATCCGGAGCGTGGTGAGGCGCGGATAGAGCTCGGCCGCAAGGTCCATGTCGCCATAGCCGGCGATCGCCATCCGCCCGGGTATCTTCCAGCCGCGCCGGTGGCACTCCTGCACGGCGCCGATGGCGAGCGTGTCCGACGAACAGAACAGCACATCCAGTTCCGGATCGCGGGCCGACAAGGCGACGAGCGCCGCGGCGCCGCCCTGCGCGGTGATCGGCACCTCGATCTCCAGGCCGCCGGGATAGACATGGCCGTGATCGACCAGCGC
Organism: Kaistia nematophila; assembly: GCF_026343855.1. Taxonomy (NCBI): domain Bacteria; kingdom Pseudomonadati; phylum Pseudomonadota; class Alphaproteobacteria; order Hyphomicrobiales; family Kaistiaceae; genus Kaistia; species Kaistia nematophila. The sequence continues at coordinate 15,627 of NZ_JAPKNK010000011.1, forward strand.
CTGGCGATAGCCGATGCGGCGCTGCTGCAGGCGGTCATTGCCGTGCACCGGCGTCGAGGCGAAGCCGATGCGGCGATAGCCCTTGCCGATCAGATGGCGGGTCATGGCATAGGCGGTGTCGAAATTCGAGACGCCGACCGCCATGTCGATCGGCTCGTGGCCGCGAATCTCGCTGATCTCGACCACGGCCACCTCGCCGGCGGCGAGCAGGTGGCGGGCGGAATCCGAGGTGACGAAGGCCTGCAGGATCAGTCCGGCCGGCTGCCAGCCGAGCAGCGCGCGGATCGCCTTCTCCTCGGCCTCGGGATCGAAGGCGCCCTGGATCAGCAAAAGCTGGTAGCCCGCCTCGTGGCAGGCGTCCGACATGCCCTGGACCTGCTCGGCGATGCCGGAATTGATCAGCGGCGGCACCATGGTGCCCAGCATGCGGCGGCGGCTCGGCGTCGACGACATGGCCGAGGCGATCTGGTTGCGGATGAAGCCCTCGCGCTCGATCACCGCCAGCACGCGGGCGCGCGTATCGGGCGACACCTTGTCGGGATCGGCCAGCGCCCGCGAAACGGTCATTGGCGCGACGCCGGCCCGGCGGGCGATTTCCTTCATGCTGATGCGCGGCTTGCTGGGATTGCGCCTGCTGGAATCCGCCATCGAAACTCGCTCCCCTCGCCGCCCGCAGACTCGGCACAAGTTTCGATCTTAAAGCGTTTTACGGCGTTTCGGAATCGGATGACTTAGCAATCGGCCGCGAGGGTCGGCGAGACGGCCATCGAGAGGCGTTGCCACCTCCCGATATCCCTGGACCGTCGATGGCGGGCCCGGCCAGGGCCGGCCCCGCCATTCGATATCAGGCGTTGGCGAAGCTCTGGCGGAACAGCAGGTTGAGCTCGGCGATCAGCGCGGCGCCGGGCTCGCCGGCCTGGAGCGCGACATTGATGCGCTTCGACGCCGCGTCCTGGAACGCCATGTAGCCATTGTGGCGCGGACGCAGCCAGGCGCCCTCCAGCGTCGGCCGGGTGTTCTCGTAGAAGCCGTGCGTCGGGGCGTTGACCTCCGGGGCCTCCCAGGCCGTGGCATGGCCGGGCTGGCCGCCATTCGACGCATAGGGACCGCGCTGCACGTCGGCGCTGGCGAGCCAGTAGGCGAGATCGATCGCGGCGTCACGGTTCTGCGAATAGGCGGAGACGGCGATGCCGGTGCCGCCGAGCGCCGAGCCGACCGGGCCGTTCGTACCCAGCACCGGCATGTCGGCGAAGGCGAGCCGGTTGGGACGGAAGCCGTCGGTCGCGTAGCTGACATAGCCATAGAGCAGCGGCGCCACGGCGATTTCAGAGCCTTCCGCCGCCAGCTTCTCGAACACCTGGATCGGATCGCTGTCGAAATCGGCCATGCCGTTGGCGGCAAGGCTCTGCAACAGCTCGTAGACGCGGACGCCGGTTGCCGGGTCGATCAGGTCGCCCTCGCCGCTGACGTCGCAGGGATGGCCGAGATTGGCGGCGAGCGAATAGAAGCTCATCAGCGAGTGCGGCGCGCGGAACGGCACCAGCACCTTGCCGGCGCCGAGCGCCAGGACCTCGTCCCAGGTCGTCGGCGGCGTGTCGATCAGGTCGGGGCGATAGGCGAGCACCGGCGTCGCGGCATCGATCGGGAACGCCCACTGATGGCCCTGCCAGGTGTAGCTGCGATAGGACGCGCCGACGGAACCGGCGGCGAGCGCCTCGCGCTCGGCCTCGCGGCCGGCGACGTCGAGCGGCGCCAGGCAGCCTTCCTTGGTGATCTGGCCGACATGCGGATGATCGATGACGATCAGGTCATAGGCACGCGCCAGCTCCTCGACCGGGAAGCTCTCGAAATCCTGCAGCGAGCGCTTGTCCCATTCGACCTGGACGCCCGTTTCCTTCAGATACAGCTCGGCGCAGGCGACGACCGGGTCGTAGCCGCGCGGATGGCTCCAGGTCATGCCCTTGAGCGTGATCGGCTTGGTCATATCTCTTCCCCCTCGAACCGGACCGGCGGCGTGGCGCGGGATCGCGGCTGGCATTGAAATGGCGGCCGGCGAACCGGCCCGTCTTCCTCAAATTCCTGCGGCGGCCTTCGATCCCTCAGGCTCGGAAGGCCGCCAATCTTCCGTCACAGGCCGAATTCGGCCCGGATCTCCTCGGTGTGCTCGCCGATGCGCGGCGCGGCGCGCGACAGCGGCGGGCGCTTGCCGTCGACGCGGATCGGCGAGCGCGTGGTGACGACACGGACATTGTCGGCGCGCTCGACCGTCTGCAGCATGTCGAGCGAGGTGAAGCCCTCGCTCTGCAGCAGTTCCGGCCACTCCAATACCTTGGCGCACCAGATGTCGGCCGGCTCCAGGATCGACAGCCAGTGCTCGGTCGTTTCGGTGGCGAGGCGGTTGGCGATCAGCCGCTTGATCGCATCGCGTTCCGAGAACCAGCTCTTCGGCGTGTCGCGATAGAGATCGAGTTCCGGCATCTCGAGCAGGTCGGCGAGCTTGGGGATCGGCGTCATGGCGACGGCGAGGAAGCCGTTCTGGGTCGGATAGATGCCGTAGGGCGCCGAAAGATAGGCATGGGCGCTGCGGAAGCTGGCGCGGGTCGGCTTGCGGCCGCCGTCATTCAGGTGCGTCGTCAGCACCTCGAACTGGAAGTCGACCAGCGCCTCGATCAGGCTGGTCTCGACATGCGAGCCCTGGCCGGAAATGCCGCGCCGGACCAGCGCCGCCAGGATGCCCTGGCACAGCGCGGCGCCCGCCAGCATGTCGGCGATGGCGAGACCGAACGGTACGGGCCCCTGCCCTTCGTCGCCGTTCAGCCAGGTGACGCCGGAACGCGCCTGCGCCAGCAGGTCCTGGCCGGGGCGGGTCACCCACGGCCCCTCGTCGCCATAGCCGGTGATCGAGCCATAGACGACGTCGGGATTGATCTCCTTGATCGTCTCGTAGCCGAGGCCGAGGCGGTTGATCACGCCGGGGCGGAAATTCTGCATGACGACGTCGGCCTTCGCGAGCAGCTTCTTCAGGCTCTCCAGCTCGACCGGGTTCTTCATGTCGACGGCATAGCTCTCCTTGTTGCGGTTGATCGCATGGAAGAGCGTGGAGTCGCCGCCGATCTCGGTGTCGGTCAGATACAGGCGACGGCAGAGATCGCCGCCGTCCGGGCGCTCGATCTTGATGACGCGGGCGCCGAGATCGAGCAGCCGCAGCGCGCAATAGGGACCGGACAGGAACTGGCTGAGATCGACGACGAGCAGGCCGTCGAGCGGCAAATCGGACTTGGACATTCTTGGCCTATTTCTTCTCGACCTGATCGGCGAAGGCGGTTGCGTCACGGTAGCGAACGGTCTGCAGATGCTCGCAATAGAGCACCAGCTCGCCCTCGCCCTTGAACACTTCATAGGAAGCGCGGATCAGGCCCATTTCCTGGTATTTCGGGCGCTTATCCAGATTGGTGCGGATCGTGTAGATCGTGTCGCCGATGAACACCGGCTTGATGAAGCGGAGCTTGTCGTAGCCATAGGAAAAGGCGTTGACGCAGTTCGTCGCGACGAGGCCGAGGCCGGCCGAGAAGACGAAGGCGCCGGCGACCAGCCGGCGGCCGAACACGCCCTCAGTCTCGGCGAACATCTGGTCCTGGACGTAGGGATGGATGTCCGTGACCAGCGTGTTGAAGAGATGCGACTCGCCCTCGCCGATCGTGCGGCGCAGCGAGCGGATCTTCTGGCCTACCGGCCAATCCTCATAGAGCCAGTTCTCCGCATTCCAGACCGGAAGGTCGGCGTGATCCTTCGGCATGTCCTTGGGATGCGTCGAACTCACGCCGACGGTCGGCGCGAATTCCTCTGATGTCATAGTCGTCTCCGTCCCTCAGTCACTTCATATATCAATCGATCGCTCATCTGCAAATAAAGTTTCCGCCCGCAGATGGATTGATTGATTTGATCGCGCGCCGCCCTATCCGGGCTGCTGCGGCACCGGCGTCGCCGGCTCGGCAGCCGAGCGGAACGCCGCCTCGACCAGCGCCATGGTGTGCCAGGCATCCTCGACCGAGGTGACGAGGCTGTCGTCCTCGCCGGCCGAGAAGCGCTGCAGGTTCGACATCACGCCGGCGAAGGCATTCGGGAACCAGCCGCCGGCGAGCGGCACCTGCCGCCAGTCGGCGTCGGCTCCGCGCGCGGCCGTGATCCAGAGTTCGTCCGGCTCCCCCGCCGGATAGTTCAGGAGCAGGCCGAGCTTGACCGACGCCGCGCCCTGGTCGCCCTCGAAGCGGAAGGTCGCGTCCTGGAACTTGCGGCCGAAATCATGGTCGTGGTTGATCGACAGCGTGCAGCGGACATCGGGACCGAAATCGAGCATGGCCGAGGTGCGCGTCTGCGCCAGTTCGTTGCCGGGATGGCCGAGCGTGCGCGCATGGATGCCGGTCGGATTGCCGAGCATGCCGCGGATCAGGTCGAGGTAGTGGATCGAGTGCACGGCGATCTCAACGCGCGACATCCCCTTCAGGAACGGGAACAGGTGCCAGGGCGTGACGAGGTTCAGATGCATCTCGACATCGACCAGCCGGCCGAGCAGGCCGCGCTGCAGCGCGTCGCGCACCGCCAGCATCATCGGCGAGAAGCGGAGCTGGAAATTGACGGCGGCCTTGAACTGGCGCTCGCGGCAGAGATTGAGGATCGCCGTTGCCTCGTCGAGGTCGCGTCCCATCGGCTTCTGGATCAGGACCGTCGCGCCCTTGGGCAGGCGGCGCATGATCTCGAGATGCGCCGCCGGCGGCGTGGCGAGATCGAAGATCGCGTCGCGCGCCGCCACCGCCTCGTCGAGCGTGCGGAAGAACGGCACGCCCCACTGCTCGGCCAGCGCCTTGGCGCGGCCGACGTCGCGGTCGAAGATGCCGGCGACGGGAAAGCCCGCCAGCGCATAGGCCGGCAGATGGGCGTCATTGACGATGCCACCGGCACCGATGATCACGATGGGCCGGGGCGCCGTCGGCAGCGGCCAGGCCTGAACGAGCGATGCGGGGTCGAACGACGTCATGGATGGATCCTCGATGGGCGCGGCGGCGCGCCGTTCTGCCCCCCTCCCGCTGGCGGGAGAGGGTCGGGGTGAGGGTGTTCCTCAATCGATATGGAAGACTTCTTCCATGCCGGCCCACCACTCGCCTTCCTTGCGGGTCTCGAGCGGCTTCTGCAGCGGCATGCAGACCGACCACCATTCCTGCGTCGTCGGATCCTCGGCCATCTTGGCGCTGTCGGCGGCGAAGTCGGTGCCGTGATATTCGAAATAGGCGAAGAGCAGGTTTTCCGGCTCCTTCAGGTAGATCGAATAGTTCCTGATGTTGCAGTCGGCGATCTTGGCGAGCACGCCCGGCCAGACGGCGGCGTGCAGGCGCTTGTATTCCTCGATCGCCCCGTCCTGCAGGCCGATGACATTTCCCATGCGCTGCATGTGATCTTCTCCCCTGTCCGTTGTTTTAAGCTCGGCTGCCAAGCTTCTCCGATCGTCATCCCTGCGCAAGCGGGGATCCGTTGCAGCCCCGGCAGACGGCGGCTGCATGGATCCCAGATCTACGCTTCGCTTCACCCGGGATGACGGCGGAGGGCTCGAAGTCAATCCAGCCGATAGATCCGCTCGGCGTTGCGGTGCAGCAGGCCGGCTTTCTCGTCGTCGCTGGCGCCCTTGATGATCTCATGCGTTGCGGCGACCCAGCGGCCGAGATCGCCCGTCAGCGTGCAGACCGGCCAGTCCGAGCCCCAGACCACGCGGTCCCAGCCGAAGGCGCCGATCGTGTGCTCGACGAAGGGACGCAGGTCGTCCACGGTCCAGTTGACCGGGTCGCCATAGGCGATGACGCCGGAGATCTTGGCGGCGACGTTCGGCAGATCCGCGATCGCCGACATGTTCGTGCGCCAGGGCTCGAACGCCTTGTCCTTGACGTTGGGCACGCCGCAATGATCGACGACGAACTGCACGTCCGGCGCCGCTTTGGCGATGGCGATCGCGATCGGGATCTGGTGCGGCAGCACACAGAAATCGAAGGTCAGCTGGTGCGCGGCGAGCCGCTTGATGTTGTCGGCGAAGATCGGGCGCTGACCCAGTTCGTCCGGCGACTGGTGCAGGATGCGGCGCAAGCCCTTGACCTTAGGGTTGGCGGCAAGGCGCTCCAGCTGGGCGGCGAACTCAGCGCTCTCTGGGCGGCAGGCGGCGATCGCGCCGATCACGCCCTGGCCGAGGCCGGTCACGAATGCAGTCTCCGGCTCGATATCCGCCTCGGCGACGTCGACCTCCATGTGGATCATGTCGGTGATGCCGGCGGCCTTCGCCTGCGGCAGGTAGTCCTCGATGGTGAAATTGCGGTTGAGCTTCGGTGCGCCGCCAAGCCAGGGGTAGGAAAACCGCTCCTGGTAGACCAGGTGCAGGTGGGTATCGATCATCCGCATGCGCATCTCCTCCGGCCGGATTTCTCGGATTCCGGTCCATTCATATGTGGGCTTATCATTCACGCCAAGCCGGCGCGTGGCAAGCTCGCCTGCCGGTCCCGCTACGGCGATCCTGCCTCGACGGCGCCGCGCCCCAGCACATGCGACAGGTCGCGGCTGGCGGCGAGCAGGATATCCATGGCCTCCTGCATGTTCGGCGCGTTCGGCCGATCGATCCGGGGCAGGAACGGACAGGTCAGCGCCGCCAGTGCGGTGTCGTTGGCGCCGAGCACGGGCACCGACAGGTTGTAGACCGACTGCGACTGGGCGCTCGGCGTCGATTCGAAGCCGCGCCGGCGGATCTGCGCCAGCCGCTCGTCGAGATTGTCCGGCCGCCCCTTGTCCTCGGCCTGCTCCTCGCGCTCGGCCTCCATCATCGTCCGCTCCTCGGGCGTCGCGAAGGCGAGCAGAACATGGCCGGAGCCGGTGTTGTAGAGACTGACCCGCGCGCCGACGCGAATCGAATAACTCCAATAGCTTGGCGCATCCATCTGGGCGACGACGACGACCCGGCCGCGGTCGTAGATGGCGAGGTGGCAGGCCTGCTCCGAATCGCGCGAGAACTGCCGCATCACCGGCAGCGCCTGGCTGACGAGCCGGCGCACGGGGGCATGCTGATGGGCGAGCGCGAACAGCCGCAGCGTCAGTTCATAGCGGTCGCCATGCACGCGCGCGACGTAGCTGCGCCGCACGAGACGGTCGAGCATGCGGTAAATCTCGTTCGGCGAACGGTTCAACGCCTTGGCGATTTCGGCCTGCGTCATGCTCTCGTCGGTGGCCGCGAGCAGTTCAAGAATGTCGAGCCCCTTGTCGAGGGCGGGTGCGCGATATCGGTCGTTCGCGTCGTCGAGCATGGTTCGCCTCCCCATGGGCCAGCGGCCCGGCCCCGACAAGTTAGACATTGACTCGATCCAGTCAATTTCGCTTATATACGAATGCTCCATTCAGTAGTGGAGAATGCGACAGGCCTCAAACCAAAGCGGTTCGGGCGCCTTCTGGGAGGAATTCGACACATGAATTTTATGCGCGGCATCAAGGCCGCTCTTTTTTCGTGCGCGGCTCTTGGCGCGCTGACCGCAGTCGCTTCGGCTGAAGACGCTGCCAATTGGGGCTCCTTCCCCGGCTATACGCTGAAGGTGAAGCTCGTCGGCGGCACGCAGTACGAGAAGCTCTACACGCGCATTCCCGAATGGGAGAAGGCGACCGGCGCCAAGGTCGAGATCGTCTCGTCGAAGAACCATTTCGAGCTCGACCGCGAGATCAAGCAGGACATCGCTTCCGGCACGATCACCTGGTGCGTCGGCTCCAACCACACCAGCTTCGCGCCGCAGTACGGTGATCTCTACGTCGACCTGAAGACGCTGATCCCGCAGGCGACGCTGGACGAATACGTCCCCGGCACGCTGGCTGCCTCGATGGTCGACGGCCGCCTCGTGCAGCTGCCCCGCGTCACCGACGTCTCGAACCTCTACTACCAGAAAGAGCTGTACGAGAACGCCGACAACAAGGCGAAGTACAAGGAGAAGTTCGGCACCGAGCTCGCTCCGCCGAAGACCTTCGACGAGTTGAAGCAGCAGATCATCTTCTTCGCCAGCCCGCCGAACCTCTACGGCACCGCTTTCGCCGGCAAGGACGAGGGCATGACCGGCCGCTTCATGGAGATCGTGCGCGCCAATGGCGGCGACATGTTCGACGAGAACTGGAAGCCGATCTTCAACTCGCAGGCCGGCGTCGACGCCCTGCAGTGGTTCATCGACATCTACAACGCCAAGGCCGTCCCGGCCGGCACGGTGAACTATACCTGGGACGACATCGGCCAGGCCTTCGCCGCCGGCACCCTCGCCGTCGACCTCGACTGGCCCGGCTTCGCCGCCTTCTACAACGACCCGGCCAAGTCCAAGGTCGCCGGCAAGGTCGGCTTCGCCCTGTCGCCGGTCGGCACCGCCGGCAAGCGCGGCGGCTGGTCCGGCTCGCACTCCTTCTCGATCACCCAGGCCTGCGACAACAAGGAAGCCGCGGCCAGCCTGATCACCTTCCTGACCGACTACGATTCGGAAATGCTCGAAGCCCGCGCCGGCAACCTGCCGACCCGGACCAAGGCGTTCACCGACGTCGTCGAGGAGTTCAAGAAGGGCGACACGCCTTACATGGCCGAGATGTTCGCGGTCTGGGAAAAGTCCCTCGCCGAAGCCCGCACGCCGCCGCTGATCCCCCAGTGGATCGAAGTGTCGAACGTGATCTGGCCGGAACTGCAGGCCGCCATCGTCGGCCAGAAGACCGCCCAGGAGGCGCTCGATACCGCCGCCAAGAAGGCGACGCAGATCATGGAAGACGCCGGCGTCCTCCAGTAGACCCTGACTGACCCAAATGAACCTCGCCCGCTCGCGGGCGAGGTTTTGTTTCAGGGCGCGCCGTCGTGGCTGCTCCCGCCGCCCAGAACTCCCCGAGCGGAGAGCGGGCACAGAAGACCCGGACCTCGCGGTCCCGCCCGTTCAACGGCTCACGGAATCCTTCCATGCGTTTCTTCCGAAGCCGGCTCTCGCCTCCTCTCCTGCTGTTGATGCCGGCCTTCGTCATCATCGCGCTGGTGGTGGCGCTGCCGCTCCTGTTCTCGCTCTATACGAGCTTCACGGGCTACCGCCTGGTGCAGCCCGCCTCGCTCTGGCAGTGGGTCGGCTGGCGCAACTACCAGCGCCTGCTCACCGACGTCGACTTCTGGTGGGCCTTCGGCCGCACGGTGGTGTTCCTGACGGTCGCGCTCAATCTGGAACTGGTGATCGGCCTCGGCATCGCTCTCCTGATCGACAAGCTGACCGCCGGCCAGCGCATCATCCGGACCATCATGATGTTCCCGATGATGTTCTCGCCGATCCTCGTCGGCTTCCAGTTCAAGTACATCTTCAACGACAATGTCGGCCTGGTGAACAACGCCATCCAGTCGCTCGGCTGGTCGGACGTGACGATCCCGTGGCTGGTCAATCCGGTCACCGCCAACCTCGCCATCCTGATGGCCGAGGTCTGGATGTCGACGCCAATTTTCGCGATCCTGCTGCTGGCGGGCCTGATGGCCATGCCGCGCGATCCGATCGAGGCGGCCAAGGTGGACGGCTGCAATCCGTGGCAGGTCTTCCGCCACATCACGCTGCCCTACCTGATGCCCTTCGTCTACATCGCCATGGCCATCCGCTCGCTCGACGTGGCGCGCGCCTATGACATGGTCAAGATCATGACCAATGGCGGCCCGGCCGGACGCACGGAGCTGCTGTGGACGCTGATCGCCCGCACCGGCTACCAGGACGCCCGCATGGGCATGGCCAACGCCATGTCCTACGCCTCAATCCTGCTGTCGGTCTATTTCACCGTCTATTTCTTCCGCAAGCTCGCCGCCGCGCGACGCACCATGGGCGGGGTGGCTTGATATGGAACGCTCCTGGCAGCGCTGGCTGATCCGTTTCGCCGTGTTCATCGTCATGGCGATCATCTGCATCCCCGGTCTCTGGATCGTGATGACGGCCTTCCGCGACAACGTCGAGGTGATGGCCCGTCCCCCGGTCTGGATCCCCGAACGCTGGACGCTCGACAATTTCCGCGCGATCCTCGGCCTGTCCGAGAACCAGCAGGGCATTCCCGTCGCCCGCTACTTCCTGAACTCGGTCATCATCTCGGTGACGAGCACCGTGCTCGCCGTGCTGATCGGCATGATGGGCGGCTACGCCTTCGCCCGCTACCGCTTCAAGGGCAAGAACGTCGCCTTCCTGTGGCTGATGCTGTCGCGCACGGTGCCGGGCATCTCGCTGTCGCTGCCGGTCTTCATGATCTGGAGCCGCGTCGGCCTGATCGACACCGATTTCGGCGTCATCCTGGTCTATCTGGCGCTCAACATCCCGTTCACGATCTGGCTGATCGACGGCTTCTTCCGGCAGATCCCGCTGTCTCTCTCGGAGGCCGCCCAGGTTGACGGCTGCACCCGCTGGCAGGCGTTCTGGAAGATCGAGTTCCCGCTCGCCAAGTCGGGCATCGCCTCGGCCGGCATCTTCGCCTTCCTCACCTCCTGGAACGAGTTCGCCCTCGCTTCCCAGCTCACCCGGACCACGGCGTCGAAGACGCTGCCGGTCGGGCTGATGGATTTCACCGCACAGTTCACGGTCGACTGGACCGGCATGTGCGCCATGGCCGTGATCATCATCGTGCCGGCGCTCCTGCTGACCTTCATCGTGCAGAAACATCTGATCGCCGGTCTCACCTTCGGCGGCGTCAAGGGATAATTTGATATGGCCGAGGTCAAGCTTCAGAAGCTCGTCAAGAAATACGGCAATGTCGGCGTCGTGCACGGCATTGACCTGACGATCGCCCACAATGAGTTCGTCGTGCTGGTCGGCCCGTCCGGCTGCGGCAAGTCGACCACGCTGCGCATGATCGCCGGCCTGGAGGACATCTCCGGCGGCACGATCTCGATCGGCGACCGCGTCGTGAACGACCTGCCGCCGCGCGCGCGCAACATCTCGATGGTGTTCCAGAACTACGCGCTCTATCCGCACATGACGGTCAAGGAGAACCTCGGGTTCTCGCTGAAGATCGCCAAGCAGGATCCGGCGACGATCGAGCAGCGCGTGGCGGAAGCCGCCGAGATCCTCGGCCTGACGCCGCTGCTGGCGCGCACGCCGGGCGAGCTCTCGGGCGGCCAGCGCCAGCGAGTCGCCATGGGCCGCGCCATCGTGCGCCACCCGGACGTCTTCCTGTTCGACGAGCCGCTTTCCAACCTCGACGCCAAGCTGCGCGGCCAGATGCGCGTCGAGATCAAGAAGCTGCACCAGAAGGTCAAGACGACCATCGTCTACGTCACGCACGACCAGGTCGAGGCGATGACGCTGGCCGACCGCATCGTCATCATGAAGGATGGCCACATCGAGCAGGTCGGCACGCCGGCCGAGGTGTTCGAGCAGCCGAAGAACACCTTCGTCGCCTCCTTCATCGGCTCGCCGCCGATGAACCTGCTCGACGCGACCACCGCGACCGAAGGCGGCCGCAAGGTGGCGAAGCTCTCCGACGGCGTGACGCTGGCCCTGCCCGCCGCCGCCGCGGCGAAGGTCACGGACGGCCAGGCGATCACCGTCGGCTTCCGCGCCGAGGCGTTCTCGCCGGTCGGCTACGGCCTTTATGGCGACAATGAAGTGGCGACGATCGAGCGCACGGTCATCCTGCCGGAGCCGCTCGGCACCGAAACCTTGCTTTACACCGAACTCGGCGGCAAGGAAGTTCAGGGCAAGATGCTCAATCCCCGCTTCGTCAAGCCGGGCGAGCAGCTGACCTTCAATCTCGACCTCTCGCGCCTGCATGTCTTCGACAAGGCATCGGGCAAGAGCGTGCTGGTCTGAAAAGAGAGTTCAGGGGGAGACAATGGCAAAGATCGTTCGCGTCGAAGGACTGATGGTCGACCTGAAGCCGAAGGTGAAGCGGGTCGATGCGATCCAGTCCTTCGTCAGCCAGGAAACGCCGATCATCCGCATCACCGATGCCGATGGCGCGGTCGGCACCGGCTACAGCTACACGATCGGCACCGGCGGCCCGGCGATCATGTCGCTGATCGAGAAGACGCTGGCTCCTGCCCTGATCGGCCGCGAGGCCGGCATGATCGAGCAGATCTGGCGCGACCTGCTGTTCCTCACGCACGCCACCTCCGTCGGCGCCATCACCTCGCTGGCGCTCGCCGCCATCGACACGGCGCTCTGGGACCTGAAGGCGCGCAAGGCCGACCTGCCGGTGCATATCCTCGCCGGCGGCGCGCAGGAGAAGATCCGCCTCTACACCACCGAAGGCGGCTGGCTGCATCTGCCGGTCGAGTCGATCATCGAGGACACGCTGCGCGCCAAGGCGAACGGCTTCGGCGGCGCCAAGATGAAGGTCGGCCGGCCGATCCATGAGGACGTCGCCCGCTTGAACGCCGTGCGCGAGGCCGTCGGCCCCGGCTTCGAGCTCTTCACCGACGCCAACCAGGCCTTCTCGGTCGACGAGGCGATCCGCCGCGCGCGCCACTACGAGGCGGCCGACATCGGCTGGCTCGAGGAGCCGCTGACCGCCGACGACGTCGACGGCCATATCCGCCTGTCGGAATCGACCTCGATCCCGATCGCGGTCGGCGAGAGCCTCTATTCGAGCCTGCATTTCCGCGACTACCTGCAGCGCCGCGCCTGCTCGGTCGTCCAGGTCGACGTCGCCCGCATCGGCGGCATCACGCCCTGGCTCAAGGTCGCGCACCTGGCGGAGACGTTCAACGTCGTCGTCTGCCCGCACTTCCTTATGGAACTGCATGTTGCGCTCTGCGCCGCCGTGCCGAATGCGCGCTGGGTCGAATACATCCCGCAATTGGACAGCCTGACGACAAAGGGCATGACGATCGCGGACGGATATGCCATTCCGAGCGCCGAGGCCGGTCTCGGCATCGCCTGGGATTTCGACGCCATCGGCCGCCAGACGGTCGAAGGATCGAATTTCCAGACCACCTGATCTGAAGACGAACCAAAGGGACGGACGACAATGGGCGGCAAGCTCGCAGGCAAGGTCGCGCTGGTCACGGCAGCGGCACAGGGTATCGGACGCGCGATCGCGGAACAGGCTGCGGCCGAAGGCGCCACCGTCTGGGCCACCGATATCAACGAGACGGCGCTGGCGGAACTGAACGGCGTCGACGGCATCACCACGCGCAAGCTGAACGTGCTGTCGAACGACGACGTCAAGGCGCTGATCGCCGAGATCGGCACCATCGACGTGCTGTTCAACTGCGCCGGCATCGTGCATGCGGGCGCGCTGGAGCAGGCGACGGAAGCCGATCTCGACTTCGCCTACGACCTCAACGTCAAGTCGATGTGGCGCACCATCTCGGCCGCCCTGCCCGGCATGCTGGCGCAGAAGGACGGCTCGATCGTCAACATCTGCTCGGTCGCCGGCTCGATCAAGGGCGTGCCGAACCGCTTCGCCTATGGCGTCACCAAGGCGGCCACCGTCGGCCTGACCAAGTCGATCGCCGCCGACTACGTCACCAAGGGCATCCGCTGCAACGGCATCTGCCCCGGCACGGTCGAGAGCCCGTCGCTGCAGCAGCGCCTGCGCGACCAGGGCGACTACGAGGCCGCCCGCGCCGCCTTCATCGCCCGCCAGCCGATCGGCCGCATCGGCCAGCCGAGCGAGATCGCCGACCTCGCCATCTACCTGGCGACGGCGACCTACACCACCGGCCAGATGCACATCATCGACGGCGGCTGGGTCAACTAAGACCCAAGTCCCTCACCCTACCCTCTCCCGCAAGCGGGAGAGGGACGCTATCGACCAGCACTGCGGTCCGTTGATACGCCGGCCGAAAAGCCCTCGCCCGCTTGCGGGAGAGGGTTGGGTGAGGGTCTTCCTCAACCCGCGATGCGCAGGATCATCATGATCGTCGAGCAGTACTTCGAAGACTACGAAATCGGCTTTACCCGCCGCACCATGGGCCGCACGATCACCGAGGCCGATATCGTCATCCACGCCGGCCAGACGGGCGATTTCTTCCCGCACCACATGGACGCGGAGTGGTGCGCGACGCAGGACTTCAAGCAGCGCGTCGCCCATGGCACGCTGATCCTGTCGGTGGCGGTCGGCATGACGGCGACGACGATCAACCCGCACGCCATGTCCTATGGCTATGACAAGGTGCGGTTCGTGAAGCCCGTCTTCATCAACGACACCATCACCGTCGAGGCGAAGATCGTCGACAGGCGCGACCATCCGAAGCGCGCCAGCCACGGCATCGTCTCCGAGCTCGTCACCGTCACCAAGCAGACCGGCGAGACGGTTCTTGCCTGCGAGCACATCTATCTCGTCGCCCGCAAGACCATGACGGCCTGACACAAACCGACGATCCCTTTGGGAACCAGAGTCCGCTCACCACGTTGACCCTCCATCAATTCGAGATCATGGAGGAAGACGATGGAACATACCCACGTTAGCAGCTCGCTGATCGGCGCCGCCAAGGTTGATGGCACCGCCGTCTACAATACCGCCGGCGATCGTCTCGGCGATATTCATGACATCATGATCGACAAGCAGACCGGACGGGTCGCCTATGCGATCATGTCCTTTGGCGGGTTCCTCGGCCTGGGCGAGAAATACCATCCGCTGCCGTGGAATACGCTGAAATACGATACGCGACAGGGCGGCTATGTCGTCGGCCTGACCAAGGAACAGCTGGAGGGCGGCCCCGCCTATGACGAAGGCGACGAGCCGGCCTGGGGCGACCGCGACTATGAAAAGCGGGTCCACGACTATTACGGCATCCCGCCCTACTGGATGATGTGACCGGCCTTCCTTAGCCGGAATAGGAAAGGCCCCGGATCGCTCCGGGGCCTTTTTTTGCCTACACCTTCGATGAGGCGCGAAGCCTCAGAGCGTGATCTGCAGCTTCACGTCGTTCGGGTTGGCCGAGGCGGCGCGCTCGAAGGCAGCGATCGACTGCTCGAAGTCATAGGTGCCAGTGATCAGCGGCACCAGGTTGACCTTGCCCGACGCGATCAGCGCCAAGGCACGGTCGAAGACATTGGCATAGCGGAACACTGTCTCCATCTTCACTTCCTTGGCCGAGGCCGAGACGATGTCGAGCGCGATCGGCTCGACCGGCAGGCCGACGAAGACGATGGTGCCGCCGGGACGGACATAGTTGAAGATGCCGTCATAGGCGCGCGGGCTGCCCGAGGCCTCGAACACGATGTCGACGCCCCAGTTCTCCGTCTCCTCGGCGATCTTAGCCTTCAGGTCCGTCTCGCGGATGTTGACCGGGATGACGCCGTCATACTGGCCGGCGATGGCGAGCTTCTCGTTCACCAGGTCAGAGATGTAGACGCGGCTGCAGCCGCCCGCGAGGGCGGCGAGCGCTGCCATGATGCCGATCGGACCGGCGCCGATCACCAGCGCCGTGTCGCCGGGAACGATCTTGGCCTTGGTCGCCGCCTGCATGCCGATGGCGAACGGCTCGACCATGGCCCCTTCCGCAAACGAGACATTGTCCGGCAGCTTGTAGGTGAAGGCGGCGGGGAAGACGACTTCCGGCGTCAGGCAGCCATGCACCGGCGGCGTCGCCCAGAAGGTGACGCTCGGATCGACATTGTAAATGCCGAGCTTCGAGGCCTTCGACGTCAGGTCGGGAATGCCGGGCTCCATGCAGACGCGGTCGCCGACCTTAAGGTTCTTCACCTCGGAGCCGATCTCGAGCACCGTGCCGGAGGCCTCGTGGCCGAGCACCATCGGCTCCTTGACGATGAACGGGCCGATCGCGCCATGGGTATAATAGTGCACGTCCGAGCCGCAGACGCCGACCGTGTGGATGGCGATGCGAACGTCGCGCGGACCGACCTCGAGCGGCAGGTCGATGTCGCGGAGCGAGAGCTTCAGCTTTTCTTCAAGAACGAGGGCACGCATGGCGGCGGATCCAGATTGGCGTCGGGATTGTCGTTTTAGCCGAGGGGCGCCCCTCACGCTACGAGTCCGATGTCGCGGACATCACACTTCTTTGCAGGCCGGCCGCGCCTAGCCCTCTCCGTCCACCACCTGAAAACCGGCCCAGAACGGATCGCGGTCGTCGACGAAGATGGTGTTGTAGCCGGTGACGCGCGCCCAGCCCTCGATCGTCGGAATGATCGCCGGCTTGCCGCCGACGGTGGTCTGGCGGGCAACGCGGCCGGTGAAGGTCGACCCGATGATGCTCTCATGCACGAAGGCCTCGCCCTCCTGCAGCCGGCCGGTCGCGAAGAGTTGTGCGACCCTCGCCGACGTGCCGGTGCCGCAGGGCGAGCGGTCGATCGCCTTATCGCCATAGAAGACGGCGTTGCGCGCCGATGAGCCCGGGCTCTTCGGCTTGCCCGTCCAGAGCACGTGCGTGAGCCTGTTCAGCGCCGGGTTTTCCGGATGCACGATCTGGTGCCGCGCATTGAATGCGGCGCGAAGCTTCGGCGACAACCGCACGATGTCGGAGGGTTCGAGATCGGACAGGTCGGCGTAGTTCGATTGCGCCTCGACGATCGCATAGAAATTGCCGCCATAGGCGACGTCGACGGTCAACGCGCCGATGCCCTCGACATTGACCTCATAGCCGCGGCCAAGCAGGAAGGACGGAACATTGGTCAGCGTCACGCTGTCGACATAGGGACCGTTCTGGACATAACGCGCCTCGACCAGGCCGGCCGGCGTCTCGAGCCGAAGCAGGCCGGGCGTCTTCGGCGTCACGAGCCCATGCTCGATGATCGTCGTCACCGTGCCGATCGTGCCATGGCCGCACATGGGCAGGCAGCCCGAGGTCTCGATGAACAGGATCGCGACGTCGTAATCGTCGCTCGACGGCGGATAGAGGATCGAGCCCGACATCATGTCGTGGCCGCGCGGTTCGAAGCAGAGCGACTTCCGGATCCAGTCGAACTCGGCCAGGAAATGCTGGCGCTTGTCGAACATGGTGGCGCCCTTGAGCACCGGGATCGAGCCGCCAGTGACGACGCGGACGGGATTGCCGCAGGTGTGGCCGTCGATGCAGACGAAGGTATGGCGAGCCATGCTCAGAACCTCTTGGCGAAGCGCTCGGGTGAATAGGGAGTGAGGTCGATATCCGGCCGCCGATCGGCCAGGAGAGCGGCGACCAGTTCGGCCGTCGCCTGGGTCAGGCCATGATGGGCGTGGCCGAAGGCGTAGACGATGCGAGGATCGCGCGGCGCGCGGCCGATGACCGGCAGTGAATCCGGGGTCGACGGCCGAAACCCCATCCAGCGGGTGCCGCCGGAAAGATCCGCCTCCGGCAGGAAGCGCCGCAACCGGCCGAGAATGGCATCGACGCGCCTGAAATTGGGCGCCGCCGCGAGCCCCGCGAACTCGACGCTGCCACCGACGCGGTCGCCGGTGTCGAGCGGCGTGGTGACGAAGCCCTCGCCCTCGAACATTACCGGCCGGGTCAGGCCGAACCGTCCCGAGGGCAGCGTGACGTTGTAGCCGCGCTCCGTGTCGAGCGGGACGCTGTCGCCGAGCGAGGCGGCCAGCGGCTTCGACCAGGCGCCGGTCGCGACGACGATGCGATCATACTCCGCCAGCGTGTCGAAAGAGGTACGGAGGGCGACTTTGTCGCCGCCGGCGCGCACATCGACGACCTCGAACCTGCGCAATTCGGCGCCGCGATCCAGCGCCGCCTGCGCCAGTGCGCGGGTGAAATCGAGCGGATCGGAGACATGGCAGCCGGTCGGATAGAGCGCTCCGGCGACGGCGCGCGGTCCGAGCGCCGGCTCCAGCCTGCGCAGGTCTGCCGCGTCGAGCGTCTCGACCGCGATGCCGAGGCCGCGCTGGCGCTCGAAGAGGGGCTGCGCCGCGCGATAGCCGCCGGCATCGGCCCAGACCGAGAGCAGCCCCCTTTCGCGCAGATGATGGCCGAGGCCGACCGCCTGCAACCGCTTCCGCCAGGCCGGCAGGGCCAGGCCGTTCAGGGTGGCGATCGCCTGGGTCGAGGCCTCGATGCGGGACGGGCGGCTCGCGCTGACGAAGCGGGCGAGCCAGGGCGTCAGCGCCGGCAGGTAGGACGGCCGGATCGCCAGCGGCCCGAGCGGGTCGAGCGCCCAGCGCGGCAAATGGCGCCAGGCCTTGGGCGAGGCGAGCGGCAGGATGTCGAGATGCGCGATCCAGCCGGCATTGCCGGCCGAGGTGCCCGCCGCGATGCCCTCGCGGTCGATCAGGTCGACGACATGGCCGTCGTCGAGCAGCGCATGGGCGGTGGCGACCCCGACGATCCCCGCCCCGACAATTCCAACCCGCATGCGCTCCCCGCCCTTTCCAGTCCGCAACGATCCTTCATGCCCCGCCGGGCAAAGCCGAGGCAAGGCCCGCGGCTCGCCCTCTCCTGCCCGCGGCAGAGGGCGGCCGACGATGTCAGCGCCCGTCGCGCAGCCAGACCAGCATCGCGCCCGGTTCGCGATTGGCCCAGGCGAAATAGGGAATGGCGGTGATGGTGCCCGCTACCGTCTCGGCCGGCCTCGGTCGGTAGAGCGTATCCTGCCAGTCGGCCGTCCGGTCGATCGTCGCGGGAACAGCGAGGGTCACCACGCCGCCGAGCTTGCCGGCGTCGAAGGCGGCCTTCGCTTCGCCGGCGGCGAGCCGCATATGCTGCGGCGGCGCGGCGTTGTCGGCCTCCTCGACGCAATAGAGCACGGGCCCGCGCTTGAGCGCGACCCGGTCGGCATCCATGCCGACATCGGGGTGGGCATGCAGCGCCTCGACCGGCATGGCGAGATGCAGGCGGATCTCGTCGTCCGCCGCCCAGTCGCGACGGATGCCGAGATAGCCCTTCCGGGTCAGGGCGGCGACATCGACCGGAGCGCCGTTGACGCTTGCCGTCGCGTCGCGGCACCAGCCGGGAATGCGCAGCCAGAGCGTCGCCGGCACCGGCGCGTCGGCCTCCACCGTGATGCGGATGTCGCCGTCCCAGGGATAGGCGGTCTGCTGGGTCAGCCGCAGTGCCCTCCCCGCCACCTCGAGGTCGATGGTCGAGGCGGCGTAGAGGTGGATGGCGACGTTCTCGTCGTCATGGCTCGCCACATAGCCGCCGAGCGAGGCGACGAGGCGGGCGAGATTGGTCGGGCAGCAGGGGCAATAATGCCAGCGCCAGCGGCGATGCTGGCCGTGGCTCTCCAGAGGGTTCTCGTAGAAATAGGCATCGCCCGCCAGCGACACGCCCGACAGCGCGCCATTGTGCAGCACCAGTTCCATATGGTCGGCGAAGCGCGCGTCGAGATCGATCCCGGCCATGCGATGGCCCCAGAACACCAGCGAGACGGCGGCGCAGGTCTCGGCATAGGCCGTCTCGTTCGGCAGGTCGAACGAGCGGGTAAAACCCTCGTTCTCGACCGCCGGCCCCATGCCGCCGGTGACGTAGAGCTGGCGACTGGTCAGGTGGCGCCAGAGCTTGTCGAGGGCCGCCTTGAGGCTCGCATCATCGTCCTCGGCGGCGAGATCGGCCATGGCGCTGTAGAGATACATTGCGCGCACGGCGTGGCCGACGACCTCGTCCTGCTCGCGTACCGGCTTGTGCGACTGGCTGTATTCGTACGTGCCGAAGTTGAACGGTTTGCCGCCCGGAAACTCCTTCGCTTCCTCGTCGAAGTAGTGCGGGTTCTGCGCACCGCGCTCGTCGATGAAATAGCGGGCGAGGTCGAGGAAACGGCTCTCTCCCGTGGCGCGAAAAAGCTTCACCAGCGCCAGCTCGATCTCCTCATGCGCGTCATAGCCGCGGCGCTTGCCCGGCTCGCGGCCGAAGACGGTGGCGATGTGGTCGACGCAGCGGATCATCACGTCGAGAAAGCGGCGCTTGCCCGTCGCCTGATAGTAGGCGACGGCACCCTCGAGGAGATGGCCCATCGAGTACATCTCGTGCCAGTCGCGCAGATTGGTCCAGCGCTTTTCGGGATCGCGGCGGATGAACCAGGTGTTCAGGTAGCCATCCGCCAGTTGGGCGTGGTCGAGCTTGTCGACGAGGAAATCGATCTTCGCCTCGATTTCGGGATCGGGATGGGTGGCGAGGCTGTAGCTCGCCGCCTCGATCCATTTGCCGAAATCGGAATCGAAGAACATCTGCATCGACAGGCCGTATTCGTTGATCGGCCGGACCAATGGCTTCGGCGGCTGGTCGACGTCGAGCACCTCGATGAAGCCCTCCTCCTCCAGGCGCTGGAACTGGGTCGGGATCGTCGTCTCGCGGTTGATCCGCGTGCGCTCGGCCCAGAAGCCGTCCGTGAAGGCGACGCTCGTGTGCGGAACGGGCTTGAGGCGGCGGAAATGGGTGGTTTCGGTCGTCTGCATCGGGCGTTTCCATGCGCGCTTGGCGGGATCGATGGATCGCGTCGGCCCTTGTCGGCGAGCCGCAGCCATTTGAGAAAACCTTTGCGCAATCCTGTCGCAGGCAATCTGGCCGATTTGTCGACATTCTGCACGCAGAAAATATTCGAGGCGGCCCGGAAGGCGGGCCAAAAGAAAGGCCGGCGCCCCGGAGGGCACCGGCCTTTCCAATTGAGCCGAAGACGATCAGGCGGGGACGCCGGCCTCCAGGCGCTTGGCGATCAAGGCGCGCAGCGCGCGCAGGTCCTTGGCGAACAGGCGAATGCCTTCCGAGAGCTTCTCGGTCGCCATCTGGTCCTCGTTCATCGCCCAGCGGAAGCTCTTCTCGTCGGCGGCGACGGTGGCGATCTTCTCGCCGGTGTTGCTCGGGTCGAGCTTGCGCACCAGCGTGCCGTTGTCGGCGGCGAGCTTCTCGAGCAGAGCCGGCGCGATGGTCAGGCGGTCACAGCCGGCCAGCGCCTCGATCTCGCCGGTCGAGCGGAACGACGCGCCCATGACGACGGTCGAGATGCCGTGCTGCTTGTAGTAGCTGTAGATCTGGCGGACCGAGAGGACGCCCGGATCCTCTTCCGGCTCGAACGTCTTGCCGGAGGCCTTGACGTGCCAGTCGAGGATGCGGCCGACGAAGGGCGAGATCAGGAACACGCCGGCATCGGCGCAGGCGACGGCCTGGGCGAGCGAGAACAGAAGCGTCAGGTTGCAGTCGATGCCTTCCTTCTGGAGGATCGCAGCGGCGCGGATGCCTTCCCAGGTCGAGGCGAGCTTGACGAGGATCTTCTCGCGCGGGACGCCCATGGTCTCATAGGTCGCGATGATGTCGCGGGCGCGCTTTACCGAAGCCTCGGTGTCGAAGGAGAGGTCGGCGTCGACCTCGGTCGAGATGCGGCCAGGCACCAGCTTCGACATCTCGGCGCCGAAGGCGACGGCGAGACGGTCGGCGACATGCGCGGCGACCGCGTCCTTGGTGCCGCCCTGCTTGCGGCCCCAGGAAATCGCGTTCTCGATGACGTCCTGGTAGGCGGGCAGTTCGGCTGCCTTGAGGACGAGCGAGGGGTTGGTCGTGCAGTCGACCGGACGATAGGTCTTGATGGCCTCGAGATCGCCGGTGTCTGCGACGACAACGGTCATGGCTTTGAGCTGATCAAGTTTCGAGGTCATCGGACGCTCCTCCAAGGCTGGCATGCGCGCATGCGCACGTATTTGTTTGGCATATGAGCATCCCGCCGGACAAATGGAAGCTCGAAAATTTCTTCGCCACTCGAAAACAAACGCGGTAACCAGTTATCCGCGGTCCGTCGCGCAATCGCCGCCGGTTGCCGGACGAGCCGCCAATGAAACAGCACCGCATTGAGGAAACGCGTTGATGTCGAAACTCTCCCTGGCCGGCCCTTGGCAGCTTTTCAACTCCGCTGGCGAAGCGCTCGGCCCCTGCCCGATCCCCGGCGACGTCCATTCGGCGCTGGTGGCGCAGGGGCGGATCCCCTCCCCCTATGTCGGCACCAACGAGGCCGCCATGCAGTGGGTCGGCGAGGCGAGCTGGGAGATCGCCCGCCAGTTCGACGTCGCCGCATCCGACCTTGCCGGAAGCTGGGCCGTGCTCGAGCTTGAGTTCGTCGACACCTTCGCCGAGGTCTTCCTGAACGACCGGCCGGTGGCGACGCTCGGCTCCAGCTTCATCCGCCACCGGATCGACGTGACCGACGCGCTCCGGCCAGGCGCCAACGCGCTTCGCGTCCGCTTCTCGCCGGCCGGCGCCGAGGCGATCGCGCGCGCGAAGAAGCAGCCCTTCCCGATTCCGTGGAGCGTCTCGAACAACCGGGTTCCCGACCTCAACATGATCCGCAAGGCGCAGTGCCATGGCGGCTGGGACTGGGGGCCCTGCCTGATGGTGACCGGCATCTACGCCGAGCCGATCCTGCATCTCTACGACACGGCGCGGATCGAGGCGGTGCAGATCCGCCAGCGCCACCACGCCGACGGCACGGTGACGGCGATCGCCGAGATCGAGCTGCTGGCGCAGGCCGACGTCACGGTTCCGGTCACCGTGGAACTGGCCGGCAAGACGGCGCGCGCCGACGTGAAGGTCTCGGCGGAGCGCGGCGGCAAGGCAACGCTGTCGCTCGACGTCGGCAAGCCAGACCTCTGGTGGCCGGCCGGCCACGGGGCGCAGCCGCTCTATCCGGCGGCCGTCTCGATCCCCGGCGACACGGTTCGCCGCAACATCGGCTTCCGCACGCTGGAGGTCGTCACCGAGAAGGACGAGGTCGGCGCCTCGATGTTCTTCCGCGTCAACGGCATCGACATCTTCGCCAAGGGCGCCAACTGGATCCCGGCCGACTCGCTGCCTGCCGCGATCACGCCGGAGCGCATCGACGCGCTGCTCTCCGCCGCCGTCGAGGCCAACATGAACATGGTCCGGCTCTGGGGCGGCGGCTTCTACGAGTTCGACGCCTTCTACGACGCCTGCGACCGGCTCGGCCTGCTGATCTGGCAGGACATGATGTTCTCCTGCTCGCAATATCCCTCGACGCCCGAATTCCTCACCGAGGTCGACGCCGAGCTGCGCTACCAGATCAAGCGCCTGTCCAGCCGGCCGTCGATCGCGATCTGGTGCGGCGACAACGAGGTGATCGGCTCGCTCACCTGGTTCGAGATCTCGCGCAACAACCGCGACCGCTACCTGGTCAACTACGACCGGCTGAACCGGGTGATCGACAAGGCGGTGCAGGACAGCGATCCCGACCGCCGCTTCTGGCCGTCCAGCCCTTGCAACGGCGACATGGACTACGGCGACGCCTGGCACGACGACCGTTCGGGCGATCTGCATTTCTGGGACGTCTGGCACTCGAACAAGAACTTCGAGCACTACTACACCGTGCAGCCGCGCTTCTGCTCCGAGTTCGGCTTCCAGTCCTTCCCGTCGATGACCGGCATCCGCGCCTTCGCCGGCGCCCCGCAGAACTGGAACGCGACCTCGCCGGTGATGGAGTTCCACCAGCGCGACGGCGCCGGCAATTCGCGCATCATCGACACGATGGCGCGCTATTTCCGCGTGCCTTCCGGCTTCGAGAGCTTCGTCTATCTATCGCAATTGCAGCAGGCGATGGCGATCGAGACGGCGGTGCGCTACTGGCGCAGCCTGAAGCCGCATTCGATGGGCGCGCTGTACTGGCAGCTGAACGATGTCTGGCCGGCGGTGTCCTGGTCGTCGATCGACCATTCGCTGGCCTGGAAGACGCTGCACTATCACGCCAAGCGCTTTTTCGCGCCGGTGGCGCTCGCCGCCCGCATGCTCGACGGCAAGCTCGTCGTCCGCGCCATCAACGACCGGCATGCTCCGGTGGTGCTGGAGACGCGGCTGCGCAGCTTCGACCTCCAGGGAACGCTGATCGACGAACGCCATGCCAAGGGCAGCGTTCCGCCCGACCGCGCCGTCGAGATCATGGCGATCGGCGCGCCGGTGGCGCAGGACCGGTTCTATGTGATCGACGCCAAGGTCGACGGCGTCGCCTCGCCGGAACACCAGGTCGTCGTCTTCCCCGACGTGCCGAAGCGCTTCGAGCTGCCGGAGGCGACGGTCTCGGTGCGCGAGCTCGGCCCCGGTCGCTTCCAGCTATCGGCCGATGCGCCGGCCTTCCATGTCCGCGCCGAGGCTGAAGGCATTCCCGGCCATTTCGACGATGCGAGCTTCCTGCTCCTGCCCGGCGAACCGCGGATCGTGACCTTCAAGGCGGAGGCGGGCCATTCCGTCCCGACGGCCGCCGAGCTGACGGTGCATCATCTGGGCGCAACCTATCGCTGACGGCCGCCACCCGCAAAAACAGAAACGGCGCGGAAATTCCGCGCCGTTTCCAATTCAACCCGCCGAGATCAGCGGTACCAGCCGCCCGGCGCATAGACCCAGCGACCATTGCGCCAGACCCAGTCCGACCGGCGATAGCGATAGCCCGGCCGCGCCGGGATCCAGCCGCCGCTCATCCACACATAGCGACCGCGGCGCCATTCCCAGTGACCCGGACGCCAGTAATAGCCACGGCGCGGCGGCGGGACGCGTTCACGGCGCGGCGGCGGCGGCCGGCGGTCGGGGCCCGGGCCCCACTGCTGCGCCTCTGCATCGCCTGGGGCCATCGTCGCCAGAGGCGCCGCAACGGCCGCGGCCAGAAGCCCGGTCAACAGAGAACGTCGAGAAAGCATGATCTTCCATCCCATACGATAGGGGACGCGCGTACGCGTCCAAAGCCACCCGCATAGGCTTCAACGCGCGAGACCCCGCTTTCCGTTGCCTCGCCGGCGAAAAAATCAGAAGCGGTAGCCGTTATGGTCGAGAAATAGCTTCAGACGCTCGGGAAACTTCAGTGTCTTGCGGTCCTTGGCGGCGCAGGTATCGATGTCGCCGCCGGTGACGCAGGTCTCCTCGCCGGGGTCGGTGGCGAGGTTCCAGTGCTTCTGCAGCTGCTTGAAGGCCTGCTCGCCCTCGCCGGCGCGAATGCTGGCGGCGACCCACCCGGCGAGGAAGCCGGGCGACTTCCAGCGCTCGACCGGATCGGAATCGTCTTCGAGCTGCCGCAGCCAATCGCGATGCGCCTTGGCGAAACGCGGATCCGTCGTGATGTCGACCAGCTTGCCGTCGCGCACCGACTTGATGACGAGCGGCGCCGCGCTGCAGGCATAGCAATCGAAGGTGTAGAGGAAGTTGTTGTCGACCGTGACGATCTCGGCCTCGCCGTCGTCGTTCAGGTCCTGCAGGTAGTCGCCGTCGCCGTCGAAGGCGCCGACCGGAACGGCCACCCAGCCCTTGTCGGTCTCGGTCGCCACCACGACCTCGGAGCAGCAATGGGCGCCGCCGGTATAGCTGCTGAAATAGACTTCCTTGCTCTTGTTGGTCGGGTCGATATCGACGATCGAGGCGCTCATCGACGGCAAGGACATTCCCGACGCGGTGCCGACATGCTCCAGCACCATCTTGCCGTTCACGATGACCTGCAGCACCGGCACGTCGTCATCCGGATCAATCTGCGGCCGACGCTCCTGGAACACCCGCGCGGTGATGCCGGAATCGGTCACGGTCGCCTCCTTGGCGCCCTCCGCGAATTCGGCGGTCGGATAGGCCGGCTTGTCCTCTTCGGCATCTTCCGCCGAGGCCGCCGGGGCAGGAAACGACGCCATCATCAGCGCCGCCATGGCCATGCCTGCCAGGCTGCTCCGCCGGAGAAATGATCCGCTACGCACTTTCGACGTCCCTCGTCTGGCCCCGTGCCGGCCAGTCTAGCGACACCGGCTTTCGCCGAACAGAAGTTGATGCCACCATCCCCTTCTAAGCGATCCCCCGGTTCGAGCCTGGGGGTCGGATAAACCCGCCTCTCGCAAGGATCTCCTTCATGCCCGACGTCATCCCCTCCCGTACCGGCGGCCGCCTCATCGTCGAGGCGCTGGAGGCCAATGGCGTCGAGCGCGTCTTCTGCGTGCCCGGCGAGAGCTATCTGGCCGTGCTCGACGCGCTGCATGATTCGGCGATCCCCGTGACGGTGGCGCGGCACGAGGGCGGTGCGGCGATGATGGCCGAGGCGTGGGGCAAGCTCGCCGGCAAGCCCGGCATCTGTTTTGTCACGCGCGGACCGGGAGCGACCAACGCCGCCGCCGGCCTGCATGTGGCGATGCAGGATTCGACGCCGATGATCCTGTTCGTCGGCCAGGTCGGCCGTTCGATGCGCGAGCGCGAGGCGTTCCAGGAGATCGACTATCGCCGCATGTTCGGCGACGTCGTCAAATGGGTGGCGGAGATCGACGAGGCGGCGCGGATCCCCGAATTCCTGTCGCGCGCCTTCCAGGTGGCGACGTCGGGCCGGCCCGGCCCCGTCGTGCTGGCGCTGCCGGAGGACATGCTGCGCGAGAAGACCGCCGTCGCCTCCGTCGGCGCCTCGGAGCCGATCGAGACCTATCCCGGCCTGACCCAGACGGCGCAATTGCAGAAGCTGCTCTGGAAGGCCGAGCGGCCGCTGCTGGTGCTCGGCGGCTCGCGCTGGAGCGACGCGGCCATCGCCTCGATGCAGCGCTTCGCCGAACGCTTCGACCTGCCGGTCGGCGTCTCGCTGCGCCGCCAGGGCCTGTTCGACCACGAGCATCCGAATTTCGCCGGCGAGGTCGGCATCGCCATCAACCCGGCGCTCGCCAAAAGGGTCAGGGAGGCCGACCTGCTGATTCTGGTCGGCGGGCGGATGAGCGAGATGCCTTCCTCCGGCTATACGCTGCTCGACATCCCGCAGCCGAAGCAGACGCTGGTGCATGTGCATGGCGGCTCGGACGAGCTCGGCCGCGTCTACCGGCCGACGCTCGCCATCAACGCCACGCCGAACGGCTTCGCAGCCCAGCTCGAGGCGGTGCATCCGCCCGCGACCATTCCCTGGAGCGCCGAGACGCGCGCCGCCAACAAGGCCTATCGCGACTGGTCGGACCCGAAGCCGCGCAATGTCGGCGGCGTCGAGATGGGCGCGGTCATGCGGACGCTGCGCGAAAGGCTCGGCAAGGACGCCATCCTCACCAACGGCGCCGGCAACTATGCCAACTGGGTGCACCGCTATCACCGCTTCCGCGGCCCCAATACGCAGCTGGCGCCGACCTCAGGCTCGATGGGCTATGGCGTGCCGGCCGCGGTCGCCGCCAAGCTGCGCTATCCCGAGCGCACGGTGATCGCCTTTGCCGGCGACGGCTGCTTCCAGATGACGAACAACGAATTCGGCACCGCCGCGCAGGAGGGCGCCGCCATCCTCGTGATCGTCGTCGACAACAGCATGTACGGCACCATCCGCGCCCACCAGGAGCGCAGCTATCCGGACCGGATCGAGGCGACGAAGCTCGTCAATCCGGATTTCGCCGCGCTGGCCCGCGCCTATGGCGGCCATGGCGAGACGGTGGAGACGACGGAGGAATTCCTGCCGGCGTTCGAGCGCGCCGCCGCGAGCGGCAAGCCCGCCATCCTGCATGTGAAGGTCGACCCGCAGGCGATTTCGCCCTCGGCGACGATCGACGAGATCCGGGGCAAAAGCCTGAAAGGCTAGCCAGTTCCGGCGACTCAGGCGAGCGGCCTTCGCCGCTCGCGCGTGCCGGCGCGGGCCAGCAGCGCCACTGGCAGCATGCCGGCGAAGACGATGACCAGCGCCGCGATCGCGCCGTCCTCATAGGTGCCGCGCGCCGCCTCACCATAGACGTAGGTGGCGAGCGTCTCGAAATTGAACGGCCGGAGCAGCAGCGTCGCCGGCAGTTCCTTCATGCAGTCGACGAAGACGAGCAGGCCGGCGGCGGCGATCGCCGGTGACAGCAGCGGCATGTGGATGCCGCCGGAAAGCCTCGCCGTGCCGGCGCCGAGGCTGCGCGCCGCCATGTCGATCGACGGGCTGATGCGGCTGAAGCCCGATTCGATGCCGCCGATCGTGATCGCCTGGAAGCGCAGGCAATAGGCCAGCACCAGCGCCGCGCCGGAACTCATCAGGATCAGGCCCGGCGATCGGCCCCAGACACCCTTCACCGCATTGGCGATCCAGTTGTCGAGGCCGGCGATCGGCACCAGCAGGCCGACGGCGAGCACCGTGCCGGGAATGGCATAGCCGATGCCGGCGAGGCGGATCATGCCGTGCAGCGACTTCCGCCGCGACATCCGCCCCGCCGTGGCAAGGAACAGGCCGATGGCGATGGTGAGCGCCGCGGCGATGGCGGCGAAGAGGACGCTGTTGCCGGTCCAGATCCAGAGATCGGCCGGCAGGCCGCCGAGCGCGATGCGCCGCGCCGCCGAGACGACGAGATAGCTCGCCGGCACGATGAAGCCGAGCAGGATCGGCAGCGCGCAGGCGACGACGGCAAGGAGCGCCGCGCCGCCCGAGAGCGGCTGCGCCATCGGCTGGGCGTTGCCGCGCGGGGCGGAATAATTCATGCCGCGCCGGCCGAGGCGTTCGAGCAGCCCGAGGGCGAAGACGATCGCCAGCATGACCAGCGCGATCTGCGCCGCGCCCTCGATCGACGAACGGGTGACCCAGGTCGTGTAGATCGCGACCGTCAGCGTGCGGACGCCGAGGAATTCCGACGCGCCGATGTCGTTCAACGCCTCCATCAGCGCCAGGCTGACGCCGACGGCGACGGCGGGACGGGCCAGCGGCAGCGCTACGGTGCGGAAGGCGCGGAAGCGCCCGGCGCCGAGCGTGCGCGAGGCTTCCAGCAGCGAGGCCGACTGCATGACGAACAGCGCCCGCACCGGCAGGTAGACATAGGGATAGAGGATCAGGCCGAGCAGCAGGATGGCGCCGCCCAGCGAGCGGATCTCGGGAAACCGCAGGCCGCGCGGATCCGCGATGCCGAAGAGATGGCGCAGCCCGGTCTGCAGCGGCCCGACCGGATGCACCACGTCGAGATAGGCGAAGGCCATGACGTAGCTTGGCACCGAGAGCGGCAGGAGCAGCGCCCATTCGAACAGGCGTCGGCCGGGAAAGCGATAGGCCGTGACCAGCCATGCCGTACCAATGCCGAGGACGGTGACCAGGATGCCCACGCCGAGGAGGAGCAGCGCCGTCGTGCGCGCCGCGACCGGCAGGACGTTGGCGATCAGGTGCGGCCAGAGCTCGCCCGAGCCGCGCGAGGCGAAGAAGGCGAGGCCGCCGATCGGCGCCAGCGCCAGCAGGACGAGGATGGCGGAGCCGATCCGCCAGGGCCGGTCCGACCGGGCCGGCGCTGGCCGCGGCGGCTGCATCGCGATGGCGGAATCGCTCATGCCCCGGGGGTTCCGGGGCATGAGGTATCGCGGCAGAGGCCGATATTTCGGCGCATGCAGGGGATCAGCCGTCGAAGCCGACCACGTCGACCAGCTCGCTCGCCTGCTTGCGGTCCTTGGCGACCGCCGTCAGCGGCAGCGGATCGACGGTCAGCGTGCCGAGCTCGGCGATGATCGGATCGGGCGCGACGCCGGCGCGAACCGGATATTCGAAATTCGCCTTGGCGTAGATCTCCTGCGCCGCCGGCGAGACGAGGTATTCCAGCAGCTTGACGGCGTTTTCCTTGTTCGGCGCGTTCTTGGCGACCGCGGCGCCGGAGACGTTCACATGCGTGCCGGCCTTGTCCTTGAAGGTCGGCAGGATGACGCGGATGGCGTTGCCCCACTCGACCTGCTCGGGGCCGCCCTTGCCGGAGCGCATCAGGCCGACATAGTAGGAATTGGCCACGCCGACGTCGCAGAGATTGGCGAGGATGTCGCGGGCGACGTCGCGGTCGCCGCCGCCGGCCTTGCGGGCGAGGTTGTCCTTGACACCGGTGAGCCATTCCTTGGCGGTGTCGGCGCCGTCCTTCGCGATCACGGCGGCGATCAGCGAGGTGTTGTAGGGGTGCTGGCCCGAACGGATGCAGACCTTGCCCTTGAAGCGCGGGTCGGCGAGATCCTCATAGGTCAGCGTCTCGTCCTGGACGCGGTCCTTCGAGGCATAGATCACGCGGGCGCGCATCGACAGGCCGTACCATTGACCGTCGGCATCGCGCAGATTGGCGGGGATCGCCTCCTCCAGCACGGTCGACTTGACCGGCTGCGTCAGGCCGCGGTCGCTGAGCTCGATCAGGTTGCCGAAATCGACGACGGAGAGCAGGTCGGCCGGAGAGTTCTCGCCTTCGGTGGCGACGCGCTCGGCGAGGCCTTCCTTGACGAAGATCACATTCGCCTTGATGCCGGTCTCTTTGCTGAAGCTGTCCAGCAGCGGCTGGATCAGGCCCGGCTCGCGGGTGGTGTAGACGTTCACTTCGCCGGCCGCATGGGCGGAAAGCGTGGTCGTCGCAAGCAGCGCGGCGGCGGCGGCGCCCTGGATCAGGCGGTTCAGGCTAGGCATAGTGAACTCCGTTCATTGAGGGGGCGGAACCCTGGTCGCCGTCGTTGTTCGGCGACTTCTGCCGGCTGCATCTCATCATCGCGAATAGAGGTCAACCGGCCGTATCGCTTTTGTTCTTCAGTTTAGATGAGTTCTAATATGGAATGAATCCAGACGGCGCGCGTTTCTCTTGGCGGAGCAAGACGACGCTTCGATGCACTGCCGAAAAGCATCGCGGTCACGATTTCGTGAGCTGTGTATTGCGACTTATACAGCGGGACCCGATCCGCCCTCGACCCAGTCGCCGGCGACGGCCTGGACCAGCGCCAGCGCGGCGACGGCGGCCGTGTCGGCCCTGAGGATGCGCGGCCCAAGCGGGATCGCGGTGACGAAGGGGAGCGCGTGCAGCGTCTCGCGCTCTTCCGGCGAGAATCCGCCCTCGGGACCGATCAGCACGGCGAGTGGCCCCTTTGGCAGCGCGCGCAGGATGGAGACCGGATCGGCGCCGGTCTCGTCCTCGTCGCAAAAGATGATCCGCCGCTCGGGCTCGTCCTTCGGCCAGCGCGCCAGCAAGGCGCTCAACGGCTCCGGGGCGGCGATCTCGGGGATCGACAGCACGCCGCATTGCTCCGCCGCCTCGATCGCGTTGGCGACGAGCCTGTCATCGTTCAGACGGGTCACCTGAGTGCGGCGGGTGATGACGGGGCGGATCAGTCCCGCCCCCATCTCGACCGCCTTCTGCACCATGTAGTCGAGCCGCGCCTGCTTGATCGGCGCGAAGAGGTAGTGGAGCGAAGAGGCGGGCGTCTGTTCGCGCGCCTGTTCGTCCGCCCGCAGCACGGCGCCCTTGCGGCCGGCCTCGGCCAGCGTCGCGCGCCATTCGCCGTCGCGACCGTTGAAGATCAGGACCGGGTCGCCCTCGCGCATGCGGAGCACATTGACGAGATAATTGGTCTGGCCCTTGTCCAGCACGACGCGGGCGCCAGCGTCGAGCGGCGCATCAAGGAACAGGCGTTGGGTGGTGAAATCATAGCGCGACATACGCTTCGATTACGCAATGCCCCGCCGCGCCGCAAGGTGGCGCGGCTGCCGGCTTGACCGGGGCGGACGGCGGAGGCATTCAGGGCCGACAGCTACCCGCCGTCCCTGCGGGAATCATGGAAGGCCGCGACCGACTTGCCCGATCCCGTCCATAACGCCGGCGAGTATTCCGTCTCCGAAATCTCGATGGCGCTGAAGCGCACCGTCGAGGACGCCTTCGGCTTCGTGCGCGTGCGCGGCGAGATCTCGGGCTATCGCGGGCCGCACTCCTCGGGCCATGCCTATTTCGCCCTGAAGGACGACCGCGCCAAGATCGAGGCGGTGATCTGGAAGGGCAATTTCGGCAAGCTGCGCTTCCGCCCGGAAGAAGGCATGGAGGTCATCGCCACCGGCAAGCTGACCACCTTCCCCGGCTCGTCGAAATACCAGATCGTCATCGAGTCGCTGGAGCCGGCCGGCGTCGGCGCGCTGATGGCGCTGCTCGAGGAGCGCCGGCGCAAGCTCGCCGCCGAGGGCCTGTTCGATTCCGGGCGCAAGAAGCCGATCCCCTATCTGCCGCGCGTGATCGGCGTCGTGACCTCGCCGACCGGCGCGGTCATCCGCGACATCCTGCATCGCCTCGCCGACCGCTTCCCCGTCCGGGTGCTGGTCTGGCCGGTGCGGGTGCAGGGCGAGACCTCGGCGGCGGAAGTGGCAGCCGCCATCGCCGGCTTCAACGCGCTGGCGCCGGGCGGCGCGATCCCCCGGCCGGACGTGCTGATCGTCGCGCGCGGCGGCGGCAGCCTCGAGGACCTCTGGGGCTTCAACGAAGAGATCGTGGTGCGCGCGGCGGCGGCCTCGCAGATCCCGCTGATCTCCGCCGTCGGCCACGAGACCGACACGACACTGATCGATTTCGCCTCCGACCTGCGCGCCCCGACGCCGACGGGCGCCGCCGAAATGGCCGTGCCGGTGCGTTCGGAACTGGTCGGAACGGTCGGCGATCTCGACCGCCGGCTCGATGGCGCCATGCTCCGCCTGATCGAGGGCAGAAAGCGGGAACTGCGGGCCGCGACCCG
Source organism: Kaistia nematophila (assembly GCF_026343855.1). Classification (NCBI taxonomy): domain Bacteria; kingdom Pseudomonadati; phylum Pseudomonadota; class Alphaproteobacteria; order Hyphomicrobiales; family Kaistiaceae; genus Kaistia; species Kaistia nematophila. The sequence continues at coordinate 47,920 of NZ_JAPKNK010000011.1, forward strand.
CTCCCTGCCCCGGCTCGACGACCTGCTCGCCATTCCGCGCCGCGCCTTCGACGAGCTCGCCGCCCGCATCGGCCGCGCGCTCGGCGCCAACACGCTCGCCCATCGCGGCCGGCTGGAACGCACCGCCGGGCGGCTTTCGGCCGCCTCGCTCGATCGCCTGACGATCCGCGCCCGCGACCGGCTGACGTCGCTCGGCGAGCGGCAGGGCCGCGCGCTGGAAGTCCATGCCGAGCGCAAGCGCGCCGGCTTCGCCCGCATCGCCGGACGCCTCCGCGTCGAGCCTCTGTCGCAGCGCCTGGCGCGCGGCGCCGTGCAGATCGCCGAGCTCGACCAGCGCGGCAATCGCGCCTTCATCCGCATCGTCGAGAAGAACCGCGACCGTCTCGACCGCGCCTGGCGACTGGCCGAGACACTCTCCTATCGCAGCGTGCTGGCGCGCGGCTTCGCGCTGGTGACCGATGCCGAGGGCAGGACGGTGCGCATGGCGTCGAAGGTCACGAGCGGCGAGGCGCTGACGATCGAGTTCCAGGACGGCAAGATCGGCGCCGTGGCCGCCGGTGGGGCCGCCGAGCCCCGTCCGAAGAAGGCCGCCAAGCCGAAGCCGCCGACGCAGGAGAGCCTGTTCTAGAAAGCAGCGCCCCCGTCGCACTCTCAGGCTCCAGTTCTGGAAAGCGCCAAGAAAGCCCCTCACCCCCACCCTCTCCCGCGAGCGGGCGAGGGAGTCCGATCGTGCTTGTATAGCATTCGCAATCGATGGGGATCGCCGGCCGCAAAGCCCTCGCCCGCTCGCGGGAGAGGGTGGGGTGAGGGCCTTGCTATCCTTCACCCCGTCCCTACCGCCTGCCGCCGACTCAGGCCAGTTCCGGCAGATCGCGATAGAGCGCCAGCGCCTCGGGATTGGCGAGGGCTTCCTGGTTCTTGACCGGCCGGCCATGCACGATCTCGCGCACGGCGAGCTCGACGATCTTGCCGGACTTGGTGCGGGGAATGTCGGCGACGGCGATGATCTTGGCCGGTACGTGGCGCGGCGAGGCGCCGGTGCGGATCCTGTCGCGGATCGTCCTGGCAAGCGCCTCGTCGAGCACGGCGCCGTCGCGCAGGCGCACGAACAGCACGACGCGAACGTCGTTGTCCCAATCCTGGCCGATCGCCAGCGCTTCCTGCACCTCGGGGATCTGCTCGACCTGGTTATAGATCTCTGCCGTGCCGATGCGCACGCCGCCGGGATTGAGCGTCGCGTCCGATCGGCCATGGATGATCAGCCCGCCATGCGCCGTCCATTCGGCGAAGTCGCCATGGCACCAGACATTGTCAAAGCGGTCGAAATAGGCGGCGTGATAGCGGCTGCCATCGGCATCGTTCCAGAAGCCGATCGGCATGGAGGGAAACGCCTTGCGGCAGACCAGTTCGCCCTTGCCGCGCGCCAGCGGCGTACCGTCCTCGTCCCAGACGTCGACGGCGAGGCCGAGGCCCGGCCCCTGGATCTCGCCCTTCCAGACCGGCTTTTCGGGAATGCCGAGCACGAAGCAGGAAACGATGTCGGTGCCGCCCGAGATCGACGCGAGCTGGATGTCCTTCTTGATGCCCTCATAGACGAAGGAAAAGCTCTCCGGCGCCAATGGCGACCCGGTCGAGGTCATCGTCTTCAGGGTCGAGAGATCATGCGTCTCAATCGGCCGCGCGCCGGATTTGTGGACCGCATCGATGAACTTGGCCGAGGTGCCGAAGAAGGTCATCTGCTCGGCATCGGCATAATCGAACAGGATCTCGGGGCCGGGATGGAACGGCGAGCCGTCATAAAGCAGCAACGTCGCGCCCGCGGCGAGGCCGGATACGAGCCAGTTCCACATCATCCAGCCGCAGGTGGTGAAATAGAACATCCGGTCGCCGTCACCGACGCCCGAATGGAGATGGATCTCCTTCAGGTGCTGCAGCAGCGTGCCGCCGGCCGAATGGACAATGCATTTCGGCACGCCGGTCGTGCCGGACGAAAACATGATGTAGAGCGGATGGGCAAAGGGCATGGCGGCGAAGGCGACCGGCGCGACCGGGAACGGCGCCAGGAAGGCGTCGAGCGTGACACCGTTCGCCAGGGTGGCGGCGCTCGCCTCCGCCGTGCCGATATAGGGAACGACGACGGTCTTTCGCACGGTCGGCAGGCTCGGCACGATCTCGGCCAGCTTCGGCGCGATGTCGATGGTCTTGCCGGCATAGTAGTAGCCGTCGCAGGCGATGAAGACGGTCGGCTCGATCTGGCCAAAGCGATCGAGCACGCCGCGCGGGCCGAAATCCGGCGAGCAGGACGACCAAACGGCGCCGATCGAGGCGGTCGCCAGCATGGCGGCGATCGTTTCCGGCATGTTCGGCATCATGGCGGCGACGCGATCGCCGACCTTGACGCCGGCGGCGACAAGCGCCTGCTGCAGCCGCGACACCAGCGCATGCAGATCGTCCCAGGATAGCCGCCGCTTCACCCGGTCCTCGCCCCAGAAGACGAGCGCGTCGTCATCGCCCGATATCCTGAGCAGGTTCTCGGCGAAGTTCAGTGTCGCATCGGGGAAGAAGCGCGCGCCGGGCATGCGGTCGCCATCGACCAACAGCCGCTCGCCCTTGTCGCCCTCGACGCCGCAGAAGTCCCAGACGAGGTCCCAGAACGCCGCACGGTCGTCGATCGACCACTGGTGCAGCGCGTCATGATCGGGCAGCGGCAGGCCGGTCCACTCCGCCGCCGCGGCGCGAAAATGCGTCATCGGATGGTCGGCGAGGCGCGCCGCCGATGGCACCCACAGGGGCTGTTCGGAACTGGCCGGGATATTCGCGGACGTCATGGGGAGGAATCCTATCCGGCTAGGTTGCAGTGCGGCAAAAATTCGCTGTCCTGCCATGGATATCCGCAGCCTGCCGCCAAGTCACGTCAGAAACCAAGCCGGGACAGGCGAGAAAAGCCTTGCGAAATCACGGAATTCTGCCTATCCGGGTGCCATTCGGTCGTGGCACCTACCGAAACGTTAGGGGCAATCGTCACCGGGTGACATGAAAAAAATCCTATTCGCCCTCGCAGCGATTCTGATTCTTTGCGGCGCATTCGTCCTTCTGGCGCCCAAGCTGGTCACGATCGAAGCCGTCCGTCGTTCCCTGACGCGCGAAGTCGCGGGGTGGAGCGGCCGTGCGCTCACCTATGAGGGCGCGCCGACCGTCGCCTTCAATCCCTATCCGACCGTCACCTTCGCAAAGGTGCGGATCAGCTCGGACCGCGATCCGAAGCCGCTGGTCGAGATGGATTCGCTTTCGGCCGAGCTGAGCTTCCTGCCGCTCCTGATCGGCCGCGTTCGCCCGTCCGTGCTGGAACTCGACAATCCGGTGTTCCGCTTCGGCGTCGACGACAAGGGCCTGCCGAACTGGAACCTGCCGCGGGCGCTGCGCGGTGATTCCGAGCTCGGCCGCCTCGTCATCCATGGCGGCACGCTGCACTATGTCGGCAGCGACAAGAAGGAACTGCTGCTGACCGGCGTCGACGCCCGGATCGACTGGCCTGACCCCGCCGCGACCGCCAGCCTCAAGGGCAGCGCCACCTGGAAGAACGAGGCGTTCGACTTCAACGGGTCGATCGGCACGCCGCTCGACCTCGTCAGCGGCCGCCAGACGGCGCTCCGCTTCGCCATCGCCTCAACGCCGCTGCGCGCCAATTTCACCGGCACGGTCGCCAATCTCGCCGACCCCGAGGGCGAGGGCGAGCTTTCGGTCACCACGCCGTCGATCCGCCGCCTTGCGGGCATCTTCAACATGCCAATGGGCGAGGGTTCGACGCTCGGCAGCGCCTCGATCGAATCCCATGCCAGCCTGGCGGCCCGCACGCTGACCTTCGCCAACGCCAAGATCAGCGTCGACGGCAATGACAGCGAGGGCGCGCTTTCGATCGACTTCGCCCGCTCCCGGCCTTCCGTGCAGGGCACGCTGGCATTCGAGAGCCTTGACCTTTCCGCCTATGCCGAGGCGCTCTCGAGCCTGGTGGCCTCGGCGCGGGCGACGCCCGACGAGCCGCTGCCGCTCGCCGCGCTCGACAGCAACGACCTCGACCTCCGGATCTCCGCGGCGCAGGTGCTGCTCGGCAGCGCCCGGCTCGGCCGCACCGCCGCCTCGGCTACGATCCGCGACGACCGGCTGAACCTCTCGATCGGCGAGGCGCTGCTCTATGGCGGCCGACTCTCCGCCAGCCTCTCGGCCTCGCTGCAGGACCAGGCCGCCTCGGGCTCGCTGCAGGCGCGCATCGACGGCCTGCCGGTCCGCGCCGCGCTCTCCGACCTGTTCGGCATCGGCCATCTCGACGGCATCGGCTCCGGCACGCTCAGCCTTTCGGCGCACGGCACCAACTGGAACGGCCTGATGACCTCGCTCACCGGCAGCGGCAAGGCGACCGTCGCCGACGGCAGCTTCGATGGCGTGAACGTCTCGGCGCTGTCGCAGCAGATCACCGCCGACGGCACGATGAGCGGCAACCTGCTCGGCGGCTCGACCAAGTTCACCGAAGCCGAGGGGACCTTCACCATCGACGCCGACCAGGTGGCGACGCCGGGGATCCAGGTGACGGGAAGCGGCTACCAGATCAACCTCACCGGCGAGGCGCCGCTGCAGGCGACCTCGCTCAGCGCCCGCGGCGACCTCACCATCCAGCGCGCCACCGGCGGCGCCGCCAGCGGCCCGGTCCGCGTTCCCTTCGTCATCGGCGGCAATTGGGGGCACCCGACGCTGGTGCCGGACTTCAGCGGCCTTTCCCGCCGCAGCGACAACGGCGCCGAGCCCCCGGTCGGGCCGGTCCGTCGCTTCGCCCGCGCCCTGCTTCCGGCGATGCGCTAGGACGGACGCCGGCGCGGCGACCGAGGCGGCGACGCCGCCTCAGACCATCCTCTGGATCGACTTCCTGCGCCAGACGAACTGGTAATAGCTCGCCTGCATGGCCAGCATGGCGATATAGGCGATCGGATAAGCGGCCCAGACGCCGTTGATGCCGAAATGGCCGGACAGGCCATAGGCGACCGGCACCTCGATGCCGACGATCGCGACGATCGAGATCAAGGTCGGCACCAGCACCGTGCCGCTCGCCCGCATGACGCCGGCCAGCACGCTCGACATGCCGAAGATAATGTAGCCCCAGAGCACGATGTGCAGCAGCGTCTGGGCGAGTTCGATCACCGGCTCGGAAGTGATGAAGAATCCGATCAGCGTGCGCGAGAACAGGTAACAGAGGGTTACCAGACCGCCCGTGATAATGAGGCTCAGCAGGATGCCGGTGCGGGTGATGACGCCGAGGGCCGCGGCACGGCCGGCGCCGATCGCCTGCGCGCCCAGGATCGACACGGTGATGGCGATCGAGATCGCCGGGAATTGCACGTAGTTGATCACCATGTTGACGGTGCCATAGGCGGCCGTCGCATCCGAGCCGAACGAATTCACCAGCGCCAGCACGGCGATTTCCGCCAGCGAGACGAGAACGAGCTGCACGCCGGAGGGAATGCCGATCCTGAGCACGGCGAGCAGCAGCTTGCCGTCAATGCGCAGGTGGCGGATCAGCACCGCATCCGGGGCGAGCGGATGCTTGCGCCGGCGCATGTGGAAGAACAGCCAGGCGAGCGCGACCAGAAACGACACGATCGACGCATAAGCGCCGCTGGCGATGCCGAACTGCGGCAGGCCAAACCAGCCGCGGATCAGCGCCGGCGTCACCAGCAGGCCAGTCACCGTCGAAACCGTCAGCGCATAGAGTGGCGTTACCGTGTCGCCGACTCCGCGCATCATCGAGGTCATCAGCAGGAAGACGAACAGCCCCGGCATCGCGATCAGCATGATACGCGCATATCGGGTGGCGTCGGGCAGGATGTCGGCCGGCGTACCGACCGCCTGCAGGATCGGACCCGTGAACGCGCCGCCGAAGATCGCCACAACCACGCCGAACAGAATCGCCACCGTCAGCGTCGTGCCGGCGACCGCCTTCACCGTCTCCAGCTTCTGCGCGCCATACGCCTGGCCGATCATCACCGAGGCGCCGGCGCCGAGGCCTATGGTGAAGGAGATGAACAGGAACAGGATCGGGAAGAAGGCGGCGACGGCGGCGAGCGCGCCGACGCCCAGCATCTGCCCGAGATAGATGTTGTTGAGCGTGCCCGACAGGGCCTGCAGGATGTTGCTCAGGATCATCGGCCCGAGGAAGACGAGAAAGGTCTTCCAGAGCGGCGGCAGCGACAGCGAAAGCCTCATTTCGGATCAGGCGTCTTCGAAGGCCGGGCCGGCCAGCTTGCCGGCATGGTCGCGGATGTCGACCGGCCAGGCGGCCGTCATCTGGCGGAAGCGCTCACGGTCGCCGGCGAACAGCGCCCGGCTCGCCTCCTCATATCCGGGCTGGTCGCCCGCCATCGCCGTCATGAAGCGCTGCGTCGCCTCCTGCGCGCGCCGGGCCCGATCGCGCCCCTCGCCGCTGCGGCGCGCCTCGTCGACCAGCTTGCGCAGCGCCACCGAGGCGCCGCCGGGCTGGCTGCCGAGCCACTCCCAATGGCGCGGCAGCAGCGTCACCTCGCGCGCGACGACGCCGAGCTTCGGACGGCCGGGACCGCGCGGCGGCGCCGTTTCCACCGGCGCCTTCGGAGCCACCGGCCGGTCATCGGTCAGCCGGGCGAGGACTTCGCCGGCCGAGCCGCGAAAATCGACCTCGATCAGCCGGCTGGTGTCATCGTCGAAGAGCAACACCGGCTCGCCGCCCTGGTCGACAGCCTCCTTGCTCTTCAGCGCCACGTCGGGCAGCAGCCCCGACGCAATGCGCCGGAGGCCCTGAAACGCCGTGCAGTAGACCTGCTGTGGAATGCTCATCATCACGCCCTTCCTGAACAGACGGCGTTTTACCCGGGCAAAATCAAAACGTCAATATTACCCGGGTAATTCCTGAGCCTGTTCTCAAACGCCCTGAATCGCCAGCCGCTCCGCGCGCTGCCGCTCAACCTCGCGGCGCTTGGTCACGACCGAAGCAATGATGACGCCCGTCGCCACAATGGCAATCAGGATCGAGCAGATGGCGTTAATTTCCGGCGTCACGCCAAGGCGGACCTGGCTGTAGATCTTCATCGGCAGAGTGGTTGCGCCGGGGCCGGTGGTGAAGCTCGAAATGACGAGATCGTCGAGCGACAGGGTGAAGGCCAGCATCCAGCCCGCCACCACCGCCGGCAGGATCAGCGGCAGCGTGATGGTGAAGAAGGTGCGGAGCGGCGGGCAGCCAAGATCCAGCGCCGCCTCCTCCAGGCTGCGGTCGAAGGTGATCAGCCGCGACTGCACCACTACCGCAACGAAGCACATCGAGAAGGTGATATGGGCCAGCGTCAGGGTCCAGAAGCCGCGCGCGAAGCCGATAGCGACGAAGAGCAGCAGCATCGCGAGGCCGGTGATGACCTCAGGCATGACGAGCGGCGCGTAGACCATGCCGGAAAACAGCGTGCCACCCGGGAAGCGTCCAAAGCGCACCAGTGCGATCGCCGCCAGCGTGCCGAGAATGGTGGCGAAGGTCGCCGACAGCAGCGCGACGCGGATAGTCACCCAGGCAGCGTCGAGCAGGCCCTGATTGCTCAGGAGCGACACATACCATTTGGTCGAGAAGCCGCCCCATACCGTCACAAGCTTGGAGGCGTTGAACGAATAGACGACGAGCAGGACAATCGGCAGATAGAGGAAGGCGAAGCCGACCGTGATCGAAGTGACGTTGAACCAGGAAGCGCCGCGTCTCATCGTGCCCCTCCCCATCGGACCGCCGCGATATCGCGCGAAGAAAGCGAACCTGTCCGCATGGGCCTACTCCGACGCTTTCTTTTGGGCATTCTGGAACAGCATGATGGGGATCACCAGGATCGCCAGCAGCACGACGGCGACCGCCGACGAGACCGGCCAGTCACGGTTCGAGAAGAACTCGGCCCACAGCGTCTTGCCGATCATCAGCGTGTCGGAACCACCGAGAAGATCGGGGATCACGAACTCGCCGACCGCCGGAATGAAGACGAGGAAGCAGCCGGCGATGACGCCGGGGATCGACAGCGGGAAGGTGATCTTCCAGAACGCCTGGATCGGCGGGCAGCCGAGATCGGCGGCCGCCTCGAGCAGCGTCTCGTCGAGCTTCTCCAGCGTCGCGTAGAGCGGCAGGATCATGAAGGGCAGGTAGGAATAGACGATGCCGATATAGACGGCGAGCGTCGACGGCAGGATGTTGAGCGGCTCGCTGATCACGCCGAGGCTGAGCAGCAGCTGGTTGAGCAGCCCTTCGGGCTTCAGGATGCCGATCCAGGCGTAAACGCGGATCAGGAACGACGTCCAGAACGGCAGGATCACCAGCATCAGGAGCGTTGTCCGCCACTCCTTGCGGGAGCGCGCCATGCCATAGGCGATCGGATAGCCGATCAAAAGGATCAGGAAGGTCGAGATCACCGCGATCTTCAGGCTCGACAGGTAGGATTCCCAGTAGAGCGCGTCCTCGGTCAGGAAGACGTAGTTGTCGAAGCTGAATTCCTTGATCTGCTCCCAGAGCGCGCCGATGCCGCCGGAGACATCCAACGCCGGCGTATAGGGCGGCATGGAGATCGCCGTCGTCGACAGCGAGATCTTCACCACGATCAGGAACGGGACCAAAAACAGCACGATCAGCCACAGATAGGGGATCGCGACGACCAGCCATCGAAGGGGCGAATGTCCGGAGGAACGATTGGCCATCGGACTACCTCGTGAGCACGACGCCGCCGTCCCGCGACCAGGTCAGCCAGACCTTGTCGTCCCAGGTGATCGGCCGCTCGACGAGTCGGGTGGTGTTGGTGATGGTGGCCTTGACGGTGGCGCCGGTGGCGAGCCGCACATGGTAGATCGAGACGTCGCCGAGATAGGCGATGTCCCAGACCTCGCCGGAGACGGCATTGACGCCCGGATCCGCGGGAGGCGTCAGCGAGATCGCGACCTTTTCCGGCCGGACCGCGAACCAGGCCTTGTCACCGAGCTTGGCGCCGCCGTCCTGGCTGACCTGCACCTTCGCGCCGGTGCCGTCGCAATCGAGCGTCGCCACACCACCCTCGACGGAGGATACGTGGCCTTCGAGCAGGTTGATGTCGCCGATGAAGTCCGCGACATAGCGCGAATTCGGCTGCTCGTAGATTTCCGCCGGAGTCGCGATCTGGACGATCTTGCCCTGGTCCATCACGGCGATCCGGTCGGCGACCGTCATCGCCTCCTCCTGGTCGTGCGTGACGATGACGAAGGTCATGCCGAGCTTGACCTGCAGGTCGATCAGCTCGAACTGGGTTTCCTCGCGCAGCTTCTTGTCGAGCGCACCGAGAGGTTCGTCGAGCAGCAGCACTTTCGGCTTCTTGGCGAGCGAGCGGGCCAGCGCGACGCGCTGCCGCTGGCCGCCGGAAAGCTGGTGCGGCTTGCGTTTGGAGAATTTCTCGAGCTTGACCAGCGCCAGCATCTCGTCGACGCGGGTGGCGATTTCCGGCTTCGGCATGCCGTCCTGCTTCAGGCCGAAGGCAATGTTATCCCAGACCGACATGTGCGGAAACAGCGCATAGGACTGGAACATCATGTTCGTCGGGCGCCGGTAGGGCGGCACGCCGACGAGATCCTGCCCGTCGAGCATGACATGGCCGCTGGTCGGCTCCTCGAAGCCGGCGATCATGCGCATCAGCGTGGTCTTGCCGCAGCCGGACGGACCGAGCAGGGCGAAGAACTCGCGCTCGTAGATGTTCAAAGAGAGATCGTCGACGGCGGTGAAATCGCCGAACGTCTTGGTGACGTTCTGGAACTGGATAAAGGGCTTCGCGGCCGGATCGTTCCAGGGCGCGAAGGCCCTGCGGATCGGTCCGAGCGATTTGCCCGCTGAAAGCGACTTACCTGCCATGGGGCCTCCACCCGCGTTCCATGCCCGTCGTGAAGAGGCCCGGTACTAGACCGGGCCTCTTTTGTCCATCGGATCAGGTGCCGCTCTTGATCTTCGTCCAGAGCCGCGTCACGACGCGCTGAACCTTCGGGTCGTTCGGCGTCGTCGTGTAGAGCTTCTTCATCACGTCCGCCGGCGGGTAGATCGTCGGATCGTCAAGGATCTCCTTGTTGATGAAGGCCTGCGAATCCTTGTTGCCGTTGGCGTAGGCGACATAGTCGGTCGCCTTGGCGATCACTTCCGGCTGCTGGATGTAGTTGATGAAGGCGAGCGCTGCCTCCGGGTTCGGCGCGTCCTTCGGAATCGCCATCGAATCCATCCACAGCAACGCGCCTTCCTTCGGGATCGCGTAGCCGACTTCGACCTTGTTGTTGGCTTCCGTGGCGCGCGTGCGGGCCTGGATCACATCACCCGAATAGCCGAAGGCCAGGCAGATGTCGCCATTGGCCAGCGCCTGGATATATTCCGACGAATGGAACTTGCGGATATACGGACGGATCTTCTCGAGCAACTCGCCCGCCTTGGCGATCTCGTCCGGGTTCTTGGAATCCGGCGGCAGGCCGAGATAGTTGAGCGCGGCCGGGATCACGTCATCCGGCGAATCCAGCATGTAAACGCCGCAGTCCTTGAACTTCGACACGACTTCCGGCTTGAAGAACATGTCCATCGAGTCGACCGGCGCGTCCGGCATGGCCGCCTTGATCTTCTCGACATTGTAGCCGATGCCGGTGGTGCCCCACATGTAGTTCACGGCGATCTTGTTGCCGGGATCATAGGTGGCGAGACGGGTCGTGATCTCGTCCCACATATGGGAGAGGTTCGGGATCTTCGACTTGTCGAGGTCCTGGAACACGCCAACGTCGATCATGCGCTTCAGATTGCGGTCCGTCGGCACGACGATGTCGTAGCCCGACCCACCGGCCAGCATCTTCGTTTCCAGGATTTCCATGGAATCGTAGACGTCATAAACGACCTTGATGCCGGTCTGCTTGGTGAAGTCCTCGATGATCGAGGTATCGATGTAGTCCGACCAGTTGAAGATGTGCAGTTCCTTGTCGGCGGCGGCGGCGCCGCTGATCGAACCGACGGCCAGCATCGCGCCGAGCGCAACGCCGCTGAAGATATGCTTGATCATATAGTTCCCCTAGATACAGCCGCATCGACCCTCGCGGGCCGGCCACAATTCTGTTCCCGAATTTAGACGTTAGAAGGCTTTTTGGCCTACCTCAACCGTTTCCTGCGACCACTGGCAGGGACCCGACGCCGCATGGACAACGCATCCAAGTTGACTTCGGTCCAGCCGTGGCGACACTTCAGGACAGTCGCGTGAAAGCCGAGGGGAAATCGTGGCAAAACGGAAGAAGGGCGCCAAGGCCATCGAGGGTGATGTCCGTGGCGTCAAGTCGCTGGATGAGGCCAGGGACTGGCTGAAGGCGCGCGGCATCGAGGACATCGAATGCGTCGTGCCAGACCAGGCCGGCGTCGCCCGCGGCAAGATGATGCCGGTGCAGAAATTCCTCGCGGGACCGACCATGTCGATGCCCGGTTCGATCCTGACCCAGACCATCACGGGCGACTATCCCGACGACGACGCCCGCTTCGTCAGCGACGCCGCCGACCAGGACGTGATGTTCGAGCCCGACCTGTCGACGCTCTGCGTCGTGCCGTGGGAAGCAGACCCGACCGCGCAGGTCATCCACGACGCCTATCACCGCGACGGGCGCTCGGTGGAAACCGCGCCGCGCCAGGTGCTGCGCCGCGTCATCGAGCTCTATTCGCACCAGGGCTGGCAGCCCGTGGTGGCGCCCGAGCTCGAGTTCTACCTGGTCAAGCCGAACACCGATCCCGACTACCAGCTGGAGCCGCCCACCGGGCGCTCCGGCCGCCCGGAGGCGGCGCGCCAGTCCTATTCGATCGCGGCGATCAACGAGTTCGACGACCTGTTCGACGACATCTACGACTTTTCCGAGCAGCAGGGCCTCGAGATCGACACGCTGATCCACGAGGAAGGCGCCGCGCAGATGGAGATCAACCTGCTGCACGGCGACCCGCTGGCGCTCGCCGATCAGGTGTTCTTGTTCAAGCGCACCATCCGCGAGGCGGCGCTGCGGCACGACATGTACGCCACCTTCATGGCGAAGCCGATGTCGCGCGAGCCGGGCTCGGCCATGCACATCCACCAGTCGGTCGTCGACGTCGAGACTGGCAGGAACATCTTCTCCGACGAGGACGGCGACCCGACCTCGAAGTTCTTCGCCTTCATCGGCGGCTCGCAGAAATACCTGCCCGCCGTACTCTGCATGCTGGCCCCCTATGTGAACTCCTATCGCCGGCTGGTGCGCTCGTCCTCGGCGCCAGTCAACACGCAGTGGGGCTACGACAACCGCACGGTCGGCCTGCGCGTACCGAACTCCAATCCGGCCGGGCGGCGGCTGGAAAACCGACTGCCCTCCTCCGACGCCAACCCCTATCTCGCCATGGCCGCGTCGCTCGCCTGCGGCTATCTTGGCCTGATGGAGGGACTGAAGGTCGGCGACCCCGTCTCCGGCTCGGCCAATTCGAACGAGATCGACCTGCCGCGCGGGCTGCTGGAAGCCGTCGCGCTGTTCGAGGAACAGGAAGAACTGGCCGAAATCTTCGGCGAGCGCTTCGTCGCCACCTATGGCGCCATCAAGCGAGCCGAATACGAGACGTTCATGCAGGTGATCAGCCCGTGGGAGCGGGAATTCCTGCTGCTGAACGTCTAGGCCGCCGGCCGACCCTATAAGGCGCATTCTCGTCGGGCCCGCGGCCCGGCGAGGATCCATGCAAGACCGCAACCGGACCTGCCCATGACGAAGCCATCCAACGTCACCGCCGACTATCGCGCCCGCGACGCGGCGCACCACATCCATGCCTTCTCCGACATGAAGAGCCTGAACGCGGAGGGCAGCCGCGTCGTCGTCCGGGCCGAGGGCTCGTGGATCTGGGATTCCGAGGGCAACCGCATCCTCGACGGCATGTCGGGCCTTTGGTGCGTCAATATCGGCCATGGCCGCAAGGAGATCGCCGAGGCCGTGCAGCGGCAGATGGCGGATCTCTCCTTCTACAACACCTTCTTCAAGTCGACCCATCCGCCGGCGATCGAACTGGCCGAGACGCTCGCGCGGCTGACGCCGCCGCAGTTCAACCGCGTCTTCTTCGCCGGCTCGGGCTCGGAGGCGAACGACACCGTCATCCGCATGGTGCGCCACTACTGGGCGAGCCTCGGCAAGCCGGAAAAGTCGGTCCTGATCGCGCGCAAGAACGCCTATCACGGCTCGACGCTTGGCGGCGGCAGCCTCGGCGGCATGACATCGATCCACAGCCAGGGCGGCCTGCCGATCCCCGGCATCCACCACATCGCCCAGCCCTACTGGTTCGGCGAGGGCGGAGAGATGAGCCCCGACGAATTCGGCGTCTTCGCCGCGCGCGAACTGGAAAAGGCGATCGACGAGATCGGCGAGGACAGGATCGCCGCCTTCGTCGCCGAGCCGATCCAGGGCGCCGGCGGCGTCATCATCCCGCCCGCCACCTACTGGCCGGAAGTAAAGCGCATCCTCGCCGAGCGCGACATCCTGCTGGTCGCCGACGAGGTCATCACCGGCTTCGGCCGCACCGGCAACTGGTTCGGTTCCGAGACCTTTGAAATCGAGCCCGACCTGATGGCCTTCGCCAAGGGCGTCTCCTCCGGCTATCTGCCGATCGGCGGCGTCATGGTTTCCGACAAGGTCGCCGACGTCCTCTACGGCGCGGGCGAATTCCATCACGGCTTCACCTATTCGGCCCATCCCGTCGCCGCCGCCGCGGCGGTCGAGAACCTGCGCATTCTCGAATCCGAAAAGCTGGTCGAGCGGGTACGCGACGATATCGGCCCCTATCTGCAGGCGCGCTGGCGCGCTCTCGCCGACCATCCGCTGGTCGGCGAGGCACGCATGACTGGCCTGATGGGCGCCATTGAACTGGTGCCGAACAAGCCGTCGCGGACGGAGAAGTTCGCCGATACCGGCAAGGTCGGCACGATCGCACGCGACATCTCGCTGCGGAACAACCTCGTCATGCGCGCCGTGCGCGACAGCCTGATCATCGCGCCGCCGCTGACGCTCAGCCATGACGAGGCCGACCAGCTGATCGCCTCCGCCCGCAAGACGCTCGACGACACCCAGGCCGAGCTGAAGCGGCTCGGCCTCCTGTGAGGCGCGCGATGAAGCCGCACGCCCCTTCCTGGTATGCCGCGACAGCCGACAAGGACCTCGCCTTCGCCCCGCTCGACGGCGATACGCGCGCCGACGTCGTCATCGTCGGCGGCGGCTACACCGGGTTGTCGGCGGCGCTGCACCTCGCCGAAGCCGGCATCGACGTGGTGCTGATCGAGGCGGAGAAGGTCGGCTGGGGCGCTTCCGGGCGCAATGGCGGCCAACTCCATACAGGCCAGCGCCGCGACCAGGAATGGCTGGAAAAGCGGCTCGGCAAGCCGGCCGCCCTGGAACTGTTCCGTCTGGCCGAGGAAGCCAAGGCGCTCGTCCACCACTTGATCGACAAGCACCAGATCGACGCCGAGTGGCGACCCGGCCTGATCGAGGCCGTGCACAAGGAGCGCCTCGTCGCAGAGGAGCGCCACTATGTCGAGGTGCTGAACCGCGACTATGGCTACACACCGGCCGAATGGATCGACCGCGACCGGCTGGCGCCGATGATCGGCAGCCACAGCTATTTCGGCGGCCGGCTCGATCGCACCGCCGGCCACCTGCATCCGTTGAAATTCGCGCAGGGACTGGCGCGCGCCGCCCAGAAGGCCGGGGCGCGGATCCATGAGGGCACGGCAGCCAGGAAGCTCGTCGACGGCGAGACGCCGATGATCGAGACGCTACGTGGCCGGATCAAGGCGGATATCGTCGTGCTCGCCGGCAACGGCCTGCTCGACGGCATCGACCCGGAAACCGAAACCCGCGCCATGCCGATCAAGAACTTCATTCTGACGACGGAGCCGATCGGCGCCGGTGGTCCTGGCGGCCTGATCCCTGGCGGCGAGGCGGTCTCCGATTCGCGCTTCGTCGTCTATTACTGGCGGCCGACGCCGGACGGACGCATCCTGTTCGGCGGCGGCGAGACCTATTCGCGCAGCGACCCCGCCGACATATTCGCCTTCGTGCGGCGCCATCTCCTGAAGATCTATCCTGGGCTCGATGGCACGAGGATCGACTACGCATGGGGCGGCACGCTCGCGGTCACGGTCAACCGCCTGCCCTTCCTGCGCAAGCTTCGCAGCGGCGTCTTTGCCGCCTCCGGCTATTCCGGCCAGGGCGTGGCGCTCGCCCCCTTCGGCGGCAAGATCCTGGCCGAGGCCATCCTCGGCAATCCCGGCAAGCTCGACGCCTTTGCCGCGCTCCCCTGCCCCCGCTTCCCCGGCGGCAAGCTGCTGCGCTGGCCGGCGCTCGTCGCCGGCATGAGCTGGTACGCGCTGCGCGACCGGCTCTGATGCCATCCGGCAGAGCCGAGGCGTTGCGCCAATGACAGCGGTGTCATTTTTTTGGACAATCTGTCGCAGCGTCAGTTGACGCACGCGGCAATTGTGTCAGTCTCCCCCCGAGACCGCTGCTGCCAACGGCGTAGAGGCACCTCTCGACCGGGCAGCAAGCGCGCCGCGAAAAGCGGCGAAGCGGCAGCCATAGCCGTGGTCGCATGAACGAAACGTTCAATGGGAGGATGCCAATGTTCAAGAAGCTCGCGGTACTCTTGTCCGGCGCAATGATAGCGCTGGCAATGCCGGTCGCGGCCCAGGCCAAGACCTTCTACTGGATCTCGCACGGCACGTCGGCCGACCCGGTCTGGACCTACTTCCTTGCCGGTGCCCAGCAGTGGGCGAAGGATACCGGCAACACGGTCAACACCTCGTTCCACCAGGGCAACGTCGCCTCGCACCAGGAGGCCGTACGCGCCGCCATCGCCGCCAAGGCCGACGGCATCGTCACGACCAGCCCGGATCCCGGCAGCCTGGTCGAGGTCGCGAAGGAAGCCAACGCCGCCAAGATCCCGATCATCAACTTCAACACCCCCGACCCGAAGGCGTCGTTCAACGCCTATGTCGGCGGCAACAACGTCGTGTTCGGCCGTGGCTGGGCGCAGTATCTGGTCGACAAGGGCCTGGTGAAGAAGGGCGATTTCGTCTGGATGCCGGTCGAGATCCCGGGCGCCACCTATGGCGTGCAGGAAGAGGAAGGCATCAAGAGCGTGTTCGAGCCGCTCGGCATCACCTATGAGGTGACCGAGGCGACGCTCGACCAGGCCGAGGTGATCACCCGCATGGTCGATTACCTCACCGCCAACCGGACCAAGGTGAAAGCGATCATCGGCCTCGGCGATCTCGTCACCGGTTCGATCAAGCGCGTCTTCGACCAGGTTGGCGTCAAGCCGGGCGAAATCCCGGTCGTCGGCTGGGGCAACTCGCTCGACACCACGCAGGAAGTGCTGAACGGCTATGTCAACGCCGCGCAGTGGCAGGACCCGCAGGCGACCAGCTACGTCGCCCTGTCGCTCGCCAACATGGCGGCCAGCGGCATTCCTCCGGGCTTCAACGTGATCACCGGCGCCCTGTACGAGAAGGACACGGCGCAGCTCTACGACAACATCCTCTCGGGCAAGTAGTCCCGCAGGAGCGGGCATCCGCGACGGCGTCGCGGATGCCCCGTCGATCGACGGCCGCATGACCGCGTCCTCGCGGCGGCGACCTGCCTGCCCTCACGCCATTCGGTCTGCCCGTGGAAAACCGCTCCTTCATCCAGCGCTTCATCGCGAAGCCGGAGTTCGGCCCGCTCGTTCTGCTGATCGTGGAAATCGCGATCTTCTGGTCGATCAATCCGGACTTCCTGTCGCCGCTCAACATCTCCAACACCCTGTCCTTCACCGTCGAGCTCGGCCTGATCGCTCTCGCCATGACGCTCCTGATGACGGCCGGCGAGTTCGACCTCTCGGTCGGCTCGGTGTTCGGCTTCGCGCCGGTGCTGATGTGGACCCTCTTCAACTCCGGCATCACCTCGCTCGAGGTCGCGTTCCTGATCGCGCTCGCCGTCGCGGCTCTGATCGGGCTCGCCAACGGCCTGTTCGTGACGCGGATCAAGATCTCGTCTTTCCTGGTCACGCTCGGCATGCTGCTCGTCGTGCGCGGCGTCGCGCTGTTCATCTCCGACGGCTTCCCGCAGCGGACCTGGAGCGCGGGACAGCACTGGCTGGCGCATGTGCTGGTCGGCGATTTCTATGTCGGCCCCTTCCGCATCTACATGTCGCTGTTCTGGTTCATCGGCTTCGCGCTGCTGCTCGGCTATGTGCTGACCCAGACAAAGGCCGGCAACTGGATCCAGGCGACCGGCGGCAATCCCGGCGCGGCACGGGCGCGCGGCGTCAACGTCAACCGCACCAAGGTGCTGCTCTTCATGCTGTCGGCGACGATGGCCTCCTTCGCCGGCGTGATCAGCTCGATCCGGACCTCCGCCGCCAATCCGAACAGCGGCGCCGGCTACGAGCTCGAGGTCATCGCCATGGTGGTGATCGGCGGCACCGCGCTGATGGGCGGCCGCGGCACGATCATCGGCACCGTGCTCGGCGTGTTCATCCTGCGCGTCATGCGCAACGGCATCGTGCTGATCGGCGTGCCCGGCCTCGCCTACAACATCTTCATCGGCGCGATCATCCTCGGCATGATGACGCTGCACTCCGTCCTCGAGCGCCGGCACCAGGCGGGTACCTGACCATGACCGATTTGATCCGGATGGAGCGCGTCTCCAAGGCCTACGGCAAGGTGCAGGCGCTCAAGGACGTCGATTTCAGCGTCCGCGAAAACGAGATCGTCGGACTGCTCGGCGACAATGGCGCCGGCAAGTCGACGCTGATCAAGGTGCTCTCCGGCGCCGTGCCCTCGACCAGCGGCGACATCTATGTGCGCGGCAAGAAGGTGAGTATCCGTTCGACGACGGACGCGATCGCCAACGGCATAGAGACGATCTACCAGGACTCGGCGCTGGTCACCCAGCTCTCGATCGCGCGCAACCTCTTCCTCGGTCGCGAGCCGGTGAAGGGCCCGCGCTTCATGAACCGGCTCGATCACCAGGCCATGGACGCGGTCGCCCGCGACCTGCTGAAGCGCGTCGGCATCAGCAAGAACATCCCGCCCTCGACGCCGGTCGGCGCACTTTCCGGCGGCGAGCGCCAGGCGGTCGCGATTGCCCGCGCCATGTATTTCGAGAGCGACCTGATCATCCTCGACGAGCCGACCAACAATCTCGGCGTCGCCGAGACTCAGGGCGTGCTGCGCTTCGTGCGCAATGCGCGCAAGTCCGGCCACTCCTGCATCTTCATCGCCCACAACATCCACCATGTGTTCCAGGTGGTCGACCGGATCGTGGTGATGCGCGGCGGCCGGGTTGTCGCCGACGACATCAACCCGAAGCAGTCCAGCGTCGAGGATGTCGAGCGCATCATCACCGGCATGTCGGACGAGGAACTGGAGCACGCCCTCGGCCCGAACAGCCACTGAGGGGGCAAGCGCCAACGGTTCCGCGCGCCTGGCGAAATCGCCGCCCCTTCCTGCCGAGACGGCGACGCAGGGGCGGCGGATTTCATTCTCCGCAACCAGGGGGCGCTTGGCGGATGCGGCAGCGTGCCTCCCGATAGTCCGCGCGGCAGCCGGCCGAACATGAGCGCCATGGCATCCATGGACGGGACATTTCGGCGTTCGGGTCGCCCGTTCGCCGAACGGTTTCGACGATTTTGCGTCGCCGCAACATAAAGATGCTCGCAACTGTTCCGGGGCTTGCCGGCCCTCTGGCGAAGCGCATGGCTTACGATAACATTATCGTGATGCGGAACGGGAGGACGGCACCATGACACGTGTGATCGTGATCGGTGGAAGTGGCCATGTCGGTACCTATCTGGTGCCGAGACTGGTGGAGGCGGGCTTCGAGGTCGTCAACGTCGCGCGCGGCCAGCGCAGCGCCTACCAGCCGCATGCGGCCTGGTCGAAGGTCGAGACGGTGGTGCTCGACCGTGAGGCGGAAGACAGGGCCGGCACCTTCGGCGCCAAGATCAGCGATCTGCGGCCCGACATCGTCATCGACATGATCTGCTTCACGCTCCCGAGCGCGCAGCTCCTGGTCGATGCGCTACGCGGCCGGGTCGAGCATTTCCTTCACACCGGCACGATCTGGGTGCATGGCCCGAGCGTCGCCGTGCCGACACCGGAAACCGTGGCGCGCCGCCCCTTCGGCGAGTACGGCACCCAGAAGGCGGCGATCGAAGCCTATCTGATGCACGAAGCGCAGCGGAACGCCTTCCCCGCGACCATCGTGCATCCCGGCCATATCGTCGGGCCCGGCTGGGCGCCGCTCAATCCGGCCGGCCATTTCGATCCCTCCGTGTTCTCGACGCTGGCGCAGGGCAAGGAACTGGTGCTGCCGAATTTCGGCCTCGAGACCGTGCATCACGTCCATGCCGACGACGTCGCGCAGATGTTCATGAAGGCGATCGGCAACTGGAGCATGGCGGTCGGCGAGGCCTTCCACACCGTCTCCGCCCAGGCGGTGTCGCTGCGCGGCTATGCCGAGGCCGTGTCATCCTGGTTCGGACAGGAGGCGAAGCTCTCCTACCTGCCGTGGGAGCAGTGGAAGCAGCAGCACAGCCCCGAGATCGTCGAACAGACGCTCGACCACATCGCCCGCAGCCCGAACTGCAGCATCGACAAGGCCAGGCGACATCTCGACTACCAGCCGCGTTACTCATCGTTCGAAGCGGTGCGCGAGGCGGTCGACTGGCTCGTCGCTCAGGGGATCGTCGCAACCGGCTAAGGCATTCGCGCTCCGCTCGCCCCGGCGCCGGACGACCGGCGCGGGCGATCTCGGTTGTCGTTTCCCTTGGATTCCGCCCAGACTCTGTCACCCGCCAATGGCGCAAATCTGCCGTAACGGCATGAACCGTCATGGGAATTCGACACGCGCCTTGCAAGGGCTTCGTAGAAATTTATAGCGTCGCATAAATTCAATCATTCGATTGACCTCGTTTCGCAATTGCACAATCTTGGCGGGCGGGGCGGAGCGAATCGGAGTGACGCTGGATGAATTCGGAAGCAACCTCGGTCGGGCGGGCTGATTTCGACATGGCCTTCGAAAGGGCCGACGACGTCGAGACGGTCGAGGCGCAGGACGCGCTTCCGGCCTCCCGCCACTATCGCCGCGCCCGCCAGGATCGCGGTGCGGAAACTCGCCAGAAGCTGCTGCTCGCCGCCCTCGACGTCTTCGGGCGCTATGGCTTCGAGGGCGCGGCGACGCGCGACATTGCCAAGCGCGCCGGCGCCAATCTGGCGGCGATCGTCTACCATTTTGGCAGCAAGGACTCGCTACACCGCGCCGTCGCCGAATATGTCGTCGAGCAGATGCAGATGCGGATCGGCGACAGCATCAACGCCGCTGCCCGGGCCTTGACCGGCGATGTCGACCGGCCGACGGCCCGTCGCCTGCTGCAGAACATCATCGACGTCCATATCGATTGCATGCTCGGCGAGGCCGAGGCCGAACTCTGGGGCCGCTTCATCATGCGCGAACAGATGGAGCCTTCGTCCGCCTTCGACGTCATCTACGACTACATGATGTCCTGCCAGACCACGACGACGACGCTGGTGGCGATCCTGCTCAACCTTGATCCGCGCTCGGAAGAAGCGACGTTGCGCTCCTTCGCCATCTCCGGCCAGTTCGTCATCTTCTGCGTCGGCCGTCCGATGGTGCTGAAGAAGCTCGGCCGCGATACGCTGAGCAACAAGGACCGCGACGAGATCCGGCGCATCGTTGCCGAACAGATCGACCTGTTGGTCGGAGAGACACTGGCAGACGAGGGGTAGCATGCGGACGGGCCGTGCGCTTTCGCTGGTCCTACTGCTTCTTCTGGCGGGTTGCGGCGACAGCGCGCGCGATCCGCTCCTGCACGGCTATGTCGACGCCGACTACGTGCTGGTCGGGGCGGAAGTCACCGGCCGGCTCGCCACCCTCAATGTGAAGCGCGGCGATCCGGTCAAGGCCGGCGCCGTGCTCTTCACCCTAGACGACCGCGACGAGACGGCGGCACTCGCGCAGGCCCAGGCCCAGCTGGCGCAGGCGAAGGCCAGCCTCGCCGACCTCCTGACCGGCAAGCGGCCGGAGGAAATCCGCGTACTCGACGCCCAGCTCGCGGATGCCGAGGCGGCGCTGACGGTGGCGCAGAAGACCTATGACCGCAATCGCGACCTCTCGACCCGCGCCGTCGTCGCGGTTGCGACGCTCGACCAGTCGAAGGCGGATCTCGATTCAGCCGCGGCCCGCGTCCAGGCGGCGCGGGAGAACCGCGCCGTCGCCAACCTGCCGGCGCGACCCGACCAGATCGCGGCGGCGCAACAGCAGGTCTCCGCGCTCGCCGCCGCCGTCACCGCGGCCGAGACGAAGCTCGCGCGGCGCACCCAAAGCGCCGTCGCCCCCGGCCGCATCGAGGAGGTGTTCTACCAGGTCGGCGAGATCGTCCCGGCAGGGCAGGCCGTCACGTCGCTGCTGCCGGAGGGGGCGCGCAAGATCCTGTTCTTCGTGCCGGAGGCGATGCGCTCCACGGTCCGGCCCGGCCAGCGCGCGTCGATCCTCTGCGATGGCTGCGCCAGCGGCCTGACGGCGACCATCGCCAGCATCGCGACCGATGCGGAATTCACGCCGCCGGTGATCTATTCGAAGGAGAGCCGCGCCAAGCTGGTGTTCCGCGTCGAGGCCAGGCCGGAAGGCGACGCCCGGAAGCTCGATCCCGGCCAGCCTGTCGACATCCGGCTCGGGACGGAGCAATAGGCATGGCGGCGGACAGGCCCGAGGAAGTCGTCATCGACATTCATGGCCTGACCAAGCGCTTCGGCGAGAAGACCGTCGTCGATCACGTCTCGCTTGATGTCCGCCGCGGCGAGATCGTCGGTTTCCTCGGCCCGAACGGCTCCGGCAAGACCACGACGATCCGCATGATCTGCGGCCTGCTGCGTCCGGACGATGGCAGCGGCACCTGCCTCGGCCTGGACATCCTTAGGGATGCCGATCGCATCAAGCGCCAGGTCGGCTACATGACGCAGCGCTTCTCCTATTACGAAGACCTGACGATCCGCGAGAACCTCGATTTCGTCGCGCGTATCTACGATCTCAAGAACCGGGCGGAGACCGTGAAGGCGACGCTGCAGCGGCTTGGCCTGTACGAGCGGCGCGACCAACTCGCCGGCTCGCTGTCCGGCGGCTGGAAGCAACGCCTGGCGCTCGCCGCCTCCGTGATGCACCAGCCGAAGCTGCTGCTGCTCGACGAGCCGACCGCCGGTGTCGATCCGCAGGCGCGGCGCGAATTCTGGGACGAGATCCACGACCTCGCCAGCGACGGGCTGACCGTGCTGGTCTCGACCCACTACATGGACGAAGCCGAACGCTGCCACCGCATCATCTACATCGCCTATGGCAAGATCGTCGCCCGCGGCACGGTGGCCGAAGTGATCGAGAGCTCCGGCCTCTCGACCATCGTGGTCAGCGGCAAGGACGTCGGCGCGATCGCCAAGACCGTGCGGGAAATGCCGGGCGTCGAGCAGGCGGCGCCGTTCGGCAACGACCTGCATGTCGTCGGCCCGGACCCGGCCGCGCTGAAGCGCGCCGTCGACGCGGCCCTCGCCGAGACCGGATCCGACGCCGTCGCCGAGCCCGGCGAGACGAGCCTCGAGGACGTGTTCATCCGCCTGATGCAGCAGGCGCAGGCGCGCGACCGCTCGACGAACGGCAAGGCATCATGAGCGCCGGATTCTCGCTGTCCCGCATCCTCGCCCTGATGATGAAGGAATTCATCCAGATGCGGCGTGACCGGCTGACCTTCGCCATGATCATCGGCATCCCGATCATCCAGCTGGTCCTGTTCGGCTATGCCATCAATCTCGACCCGAAGCGCCTGCCGACGCTGATCGTCTCCGCCGATAGCGGCCCCGCCACGCGCACGATCGTCGCGGCGATGGAGGCATCGGGCTATTTCAGCGTCGCGCCCGGCCTCGCGAGCGAGGCGCAGGCGAACGAGGCACTGGTCGACGGCTCCGCCAGCTATGTCATCACCATCCCGCCCGGCTTCGAGCGCGACCTCGTGCGCGGCACCCGCCCGCAATTGCTGGTCGAGGCCGATGCCACCGATCCGGCGGCCACGTCGAACGCGCTGGGTGCCCTGCCCCAGATCCTGTCGAGCGCGCTCGCCCGCGAGTTGACCGGGCCGCTGTCGACGCAGGCGAGCCGCGCCACGGCCGTCGATCTCGTGATCCAGCGCCGCTACAATCCGGAGGGGATCACCGCCTACAACATCGTGCCCGGCCTGCTCGGCACCATCCTGACGATGACGACGATCCTGATGACCGCGCTGGCGCTGACCCGCGAGATCGAGCGCGGCACGATGGAAAACCTGATGGCGATGCCGGCGACGCCGTTCGAGATCATGATCGGCAAGATCGTGCCCTATATCGGCTTCGGGCTCGTCCAGGTGGCGGTGATCCTGGTCTGCGCGCAGATCCTGTTCCACGTGCCGATGATGGGCTCGTTCGTCGTGCTGCTCGGCGTCACCTTCCTGTTCATCGGCTGCAACGTGACGCTCGGCTACACGTTCTCGACGATCGCCCGCAACCAGATGCAGGCGATGCAGATGACCTTCTTCTGGTTCCTGCCGTCGATCCTGCTTTCGGGCTTCATGTTCCCGTTTCGCGGCATGCCGGACTGGGCGCAGGTCATCGGCAGCGCGCTGCCGATCACCCACTACATCCGCTCGGTGCGCGGCATCATGCTGAAGGGCAGCGGCCCTTCCGACCTCGTCAACGAGATCTGGCCGCTCGTCACCTTCTGGCTCGCCGTCGGCGCCCTGGCGCTGTTCCGCTATCGCCGGACGCTGGACTGACGGTCGTCGAGGCCGGCGCTCAGGCCGCCAGCTCTTCGGGTTCGCTGCCCGGGGCGAGACGGACGCGCAGACCGTCGAGCTCGTCCGACATCAGGAGCTGGCACGACAGGCGCGAGTTCGACTTAACCGCCATGGCATCGTCCAGGCGCTCTTCCTCTTCGTCCGTCATCGGGATCAGCCGGTCGACCCATTCCGGATCGACATAGACATGGCAGGTCGCGCAGGCGCAGGCTCCGCCGCACTCGGCCTTGATGCCGATGTTCCAGTCGCGGATGACTTCCATCACCCGCCAGCCCTCCAGGGCTTCCAGCTCATGCTCCTCGCCGGCGTGGTCGGTGACGAAGATCTTCATAAACCCTATCCTTACTCGACTGCCCTTGCCGTGGGCCTGCGCGCCCAGGGGCGCGTTCCGGCCGGCACCTCGCCACGATCGGCGACGGGCTGCAAATATTCGGTCACTTCGGGCCAGCGGCCCTCGCGAAGACCCTTTATCACAATCGGGTCCTCGGTCGAAAACGCATCGAAGCCGACCCGCTTCAGGAACGGGATCTGATCGAGGAAGAAGGCGCCGACGGCGCGCAACTCGCCCTCGAAGCCGTCGCGATCGCGCAGCAGGCGGCCGATCGAAAAGGCGCGTCCATCGGCAAACTTCGGCAAATCCGCCGCGACCACCGCGAGACGCGGCAGGTCCGCGACGATATCCGACCAGTCCGCGCCCGGCTCGATCACCACGCCGAGCGGTGCGGAGCGCGCCAGCAACCCATCCCGCTCGGCGCGGAACCGCGCCAGCGAGACGATCACGGCGTCCTCGGCGCCAATCGCCTCGTCATCCGCCACGCGCCGAAACGCATCGGCGACGAAGGATCCATTCTTCCAGAGGCTCATGTCAGATGCCGCTTCCGTCGTTCTCGAGACCTAGATGGATGCCGCATTCGGTCTTGTCCAGACCCCGCCAGCGGCCGGCCCGCGCGTCTTCGCCCGGCTTGACCTTCGACGTGCAGGGCTGGCAGCCGATCGAAGGATAGCCCTGCGCGACCAGCGGATGCGGCGGCAATTCATGTCGGACGATATAGGCCTTCAGGTCCTCCGCCGACCAGCTCGCCAGCGGATTGACCTTGATGCGCGCGCCGTCCTGCTCAAAGGCCTGGATCGCCGCGCGCGTCGCCGCCTGGAACCGCTTGCGTCCGGTGAACCAGGCCTCAAAGCCTTCCATGGCGCGCGCCAGCGGCTCGGTCTTGCGAATGCGGCAGCAGGCGTCGGCGTCGGTCATCCAGAGCGCCTTGTAAGGGTCGGCCTTGGCGAGCACCGCCGGCTCCGGCGTGATGGTGCGGACGTCGGTGAGCCCCAGCCGCTCGACCAGCGTGTCCCGGTAGGCCAGCGTCTCGGGGAAGAGGCGCAGCGTATCCATGAACACGACCGGCACGCCGCGATCGATCGAGGCGACCAGATGCAGCAGCACTGACGATTCGGCGCCGAAGCTGGAGACGAGCGCGATGCGGCCCGGGAAGATCTCCGTCAGCGCTCGCTCGATCAGCCGCTCCGCCGTCAGGCCGGAGAAGCGCGCATTGAGGATCGCGGGCTCCTGCAGGCCGGCGCTCTCATGGTCGAAGCCGGATGCGATCGGTTCAAGCCGTCCCATAGAGTGCTTCCTTGAAGGGTGCCTGGCCAAGGCGGCGATAGGCGGCAAGGAAGGTTTCGTCCGGGCTCTCGCGCCGCGCGATATAGGTATCGACCAGCGTCTCGACGGCGTCGACGATCTCTTCCGTCGAGAAGCCGCGGCCGATGATCTCGCCGATCGAGGAATTCTCGTCGCCCGAGCCGCCGAGCGAGATCTGGTAGAATTCCTCGCCCTTCTTCTCGACGCCCAGGATGCCGATGTGGCCGACATGGTGATGGCCGCAGGCATTGATGCAGCCCGAGATCTTGATCTTCAGATCGCCGATGTCGCGCTGGCGCGCGGTGTCGCCGAAGCGCTGCGAGATGCGCTGGGCCACCGGAATGGAGCGGGCATTGGCGAGCGCGCAATAGTCGAGGCCCGGGCAGGCGATGATGTCGGTGACGAGGCCGGCATTCGCCGTGGCGAGACCCGAGGCCAGAAGCGTGTCGTAGACCGCCTTCAGATTGGCGACCTCGACATGCGGCAGGATCAGGTTCTGCTCATGGCTGACGCGGATTTCGTCGAAGGCGAGCCGCTCGGCCAGGTCGGCGACGATGTCCATCTGCTCGGCCGTCGCGTCGCCCGGCGTGCCGCCGATCGGCTTCAGCGAGATCGTCACCGAGACATGGCCGGGAACGCGGTGCGGATGGGTGTTGCGCTCGACCCAGGCGTCGAACTCCGGATCCCGCGCCCGCTCGATCGCGAGCGCCGGGCTCGGCGGCAAAGCCTTCAGGCTGTCCGGCGCGGCGAAATATTCGCGGATGCGCTCGACCTCGCCCTGCGGCAGCTTGAGCGCGCCGTGGCGGATGCGCTCCCACTCTTCTTCGACCTGGCGCGAGATTTCGTCGGCGCCGGTCTCGTGGACGAGGATCTTGATGCGGGCCTTGTACTTGTTGTCACGACGGCCGTTCAGATTGTAGACGCGCAGGATCGCCTCCGAATAGGAGAGCAGGTCCTCTTCGGGCAGGAAGTCGCGGATCTTCTTCGCCACCATCGGCGTGCGGCCCTGGCCGCCGCCGATATAGACGGCGAAGCCGAGCCGGCCGTTCTCGTCCTGCTTCAGGTGCAGGCCGATGTCGTGCACCTGGATCGCGGCGCGGTCGCGCTCGGCGCCGGTGACGGCGACCTTGAACTTGCGCGGCAGGAAGACGAATTCCGGGTGCAGCGACGACCACTGCCGCAGGATCTCGGCATAGGGGCGCGGATCGGCGACCTCGTCCTCGGCGGCGCCGGCGAAATGATCGGCCGTGACATTGCGGATGCAATTGCCCGAGGTCTGGATCGCATGCATCTCGACCGAGGCGAGATCGGCCAGCGCATCCGGGATCTCGGAGAGCTTCGGCCAGTTGAACTGGATGTTCTGCCGCGTGGTGAAGTGGCCGTAGCCGCGGTCATACTTGCGGGCGACATGCGCCAGCATCCGCATCTGGGCGCTGTTCATCGTGCCATAGGGCACGGCGACACGCAGCATGTAGGCATGCAGTTGCAGGTAGACGCCGTTCATCAACCGGAGCGGCTTGAACTGGTCCTCGGTCAATTCGCCGGAGACGCGGCGGCCGACCTGATCGCGAAACTGCGCGACGCGGGCGGTCACGAACTCATGGTCGAACTCGTCGTAGCGATACATCACTCAACCTGCCTGATTCAGAAGGGCGGCGCGCTCGGCCAGCTCGGCTTCGCCATAGGTGACGGTCGGGCCGCCGGCGGCGCGGATCCGCTCGCGCAGGCGAACCGGCACCGGCACGCCATCCTCGACGGTCGCCTCGATTTCATAGGGATCGACGACGATCAGCGCCTCGTGCTGGGCCTTGGCATGGCGGAGCGCCGCCTCGAGCTCGGCGTCGGAGATGACGCGAGCATCGGCCAGGCGGTAGGACCAGCCGCCATCGGCGGTGAGGAACACGACGAGCCCGTCGGCGAGATGATTGGCGGTGATGAGCTTGGCGGTCATGCGAGGATCCGGATTTCCAACTTCAGGCGGCCAATGCCACGAGCGGCAGCGGCGTGGCGCCGAGCGCGCTCTCGGCGACGACGCGGCCAACGATGATGACGACGGGACCGTCGAGCTCGGGCCGGTCGGCGATGCCGGCCAGTTCGTCGAGCCTTCCGGCATAGGCGCGCCGCTCGGGACGCGAGGCGTTTTCGATGACGGCGACCGGCGTCGACGGCGCCAGGCCGTTCTCGATCAGCTTGCCGGCGACCTTGGTGGCGACGCTGCGGCCCATATAGACGGCGACGGTGGCGCCGGAGAGCGCGAGGCCGGCCCAGTCCGGCAGCGTGTCGCCGCGCATGTCATGGCCCGTGGCGACGACGAGGCTCGAAGCCACGTCGCGGAGCGTCAACGGGATCTCATTCTCGGCGGCGGCGGCGAAGGCCGCGGTGATGCCCGGCACGATGTCGAACGGGATGCCGGCTTCGCGCAGCGCCGCCATCTCCTCGCCCGCCCGTCCGAAGATCAGCGGATCGCCCGACTTCAGCCGCACGACGCGGCGTCCATCGCGCGCCTCGCGCACGAGAATGGCGTTGATCTCGTCCTGGCTGGCGGCATGCGCGCCCTTGGCCTTGCCGACATAGATGCGCAGCGCGTCGCGCCGGCCCATGGCGACGATCGCCTCCGGCACCAGCTTGTCGTAAACGATGACGTCGGCTTCCTGCAGCAGCCGCTGGGCGCGGAGCGTCAGCAGGTCCTCGGCGCCCGGACCGGCACCGACCAGGCTGACATGGCCGACGGCGGCGCCGTTCCCGGCCGCCTGCTCGATATCGGCGACGGCAGCCGTCTCGCCCGCCTCAAGCTGGCCGGCCAGCACCTTGGCTGCGGTCGGGCCGGTGAAGAAATGCGCCCAGAAACGGCGGCGGCCCTCGCCCGTTACGATCGTCTCGGCGACGCGCGCACGGAGCCGCTCGGCAAGGTCGGCGAGATCGCCGAGGCGCGGCGACAGCATCGCCTCGATGCGCGCGCGAACGTGGCGCGCCAGCACCGGCGCGGCACCCTCGGTCGAGATGGCGATCGAGAGCGGCGCGCGGTTGACGAGCGCAGGGGTGAAGAAGTCGCAGAGCTCGGGACGGTCGACGACATTGACCGGCACGCCTGCCGACCTCGCAAGATCGCGCACCGCGCGATCGGCCTCGAACTCGCCGGTCGCAGCGAAGACCAGCGCCGCATCGGCGAGATCCGCGGCATCCGGAGCCCGCGGCTCGAACGTCGAGCCGGCCGCTTCGAGATCGCGGCGCGCTCCTTCTTCCAGCTCGGTGGCGAACACGACCAGGTGGGCGCTCGTCTCGGCGAGCAGGCGGATCTTGGCGGCCGCCTCGTCTCCGCCGCCGACGATCACGACGCGGCGACCCTCGACCTTGTGAAAGGCGGGGAACGTGCCGAGCTGGCGCTGAACCGTGCGATGGACCGGGGCCATCCGTCTCTCCCTGAACGCCACCCGAACCGGATCGCGCGAAGTCTGGAACGATTGCAGACTTTGTAGAGAGTTGGCGCAGGGAAGACGACGACGGCCGTTCCAAACTCAGGAAGAGGCTTGGAAAAACATTCCACATCTGGCCGAAGCCACGACGAGACGCCGCGTATTTCCAGCACGCGCCCCGGAGTTGTTCTGGTTTCGCCTGAAGTCTAGCGATTGATGTCTTGACCCCGCCACACCGAGATCAAGACATCAATCCTAAATACACGACTTACCTTGTAGCCTTTAGCGAGTAAGCTATCAGAACACGCCGGCGCCCAGTTCGGCCGGCGCCGCATTGGCGCGGAACATGGCGAAGAGCTCGCGGCCGAGGCCGAATTCATTACCGGCGAGATCGGCTTCCGCCTGTTCCCGCGCCGCGAAGGTGGCGGCGTCGACCAGCACTTCGAGCGTCCCCGTCACGGCGTCGAGGCGAACACGATCGCCGTCGCGGACCTTGCCGATGGCTCCGCCGGCGGCGGCTTCCGGCGTGACGTGGATCGCCGCCGGAACCTTGCCGGAGGCGCCGGACATGCGGCCGTCGGTGACGAGCGCCACCTTGAGGCCGCGATCCTGCAGCACCGCCAGCGTCGGCGTCAGCTTGTGCAGTTCCGGCATGCCGTTGGCGCGCGGGCCCTGGAAGCGGATGACGGCAATGAAGTCCTCGGTCAGTTCGCCCGCCTTGAAGGCGGCCAGCAGGGCGTCCTGGGTGTGGAACACGCGGGCCGGCGCCTCGATGACGTGGCGATCGGCCTTCACGGCCGAGACCTTGATGACGGAGCGGCCGAGATTGCCCTCCAGCACCTTGAGGCCGCCGGTCGCCTGGAACGGCTGCGACACCGGGGCCAGCACCTTCTCGTCGAGGCTGGTCTTCGCGCCTTCCTTCCAGCGGATGGCGCCCGCTTCGTCGATCTCGGGCTCGACGGTGTAGCCGGAGAGACCGGCGCCCCAGACCGTCTTGACGTCCTCGTGCAGCAGGCCGGCCTGCAGCAGCTCGCGGATCAGGAAGCTCATGCCGCCGGCGGCATGGAAATGATTCACGTCGGCGAGGCCGTTCGGATAGACGCGCGTCAGCAGCGGCACGACGTCGGAAAGATCCGAGAAATCGTCCCAGGTCAGCTGGATGCCGGCCGCCTTGGCCATGGCGACGAGGTGCAGCGTATGGTTGGTCGAGCCACCCGTGGCATTGAGGCCGACGACGCCGTTCACCACCGCCTTCTCGTCGATGATCTCGCCAATCGGCGTGAACTCGTTGCCGAGCGCGGTGATCGCCAGCGCCCGCTTGGCGGCGGCCTTGGTCAAGGCGTCGCGCAGCGGCGTGTTCGGATTGACGAAGGAGGCGCCGGGCAGATGCAGGCCCATGATCTCCATCAGCATCTGGTTGGTATTGGCGGTGCCGTAGAAGGTGCAGGTGCCGGGGCCGTGATAGGAGGCGCTCTCCGCCTCGAGCAGGTCGGCGCGGCTCGCCTTGCCTTCGGCATAGAGCTGGCGGACGCGCGCCTTCTCGCTGTTCGGCAGGCCGGAGGTCATCGGACCGGCCGGCACGAACACCGCCGGCAGATGGCCGAAGGTCAGCGCCGCGATCAGCAGGCCGGGGACGATCTTGTCGCAGATGCCGAGATAGACCGCCGCGTCATAGGTGTTGTGCGAGAGGCCGATCGCGGCGGCCATGGCGATGGCGTCGCGCGAGAACAGCGACAGCTCCATGCCGGTCTGGCCCTGGGTGACGCCGTCGCACATGGCGGGCACGCCGCCGGCGACCTGCGCCACGCCGCCCACTTCGCGCGCCGCCTGGCGGATCAGTTCGGGATAGGTCTCGTAGGGCTGATGCGCCGACAGCATGTCGTTGTAGGCGGTGATGATGCCGAGATTGGGCGCGATGTCGCCCTTCAGCACGGCCTTGTCGGCCGGCCCGCAGGCGGCGAAGCCATGGGCCTGGTTACCGCAGGCGAGTGACGCGCGGCGCGGCCCGGCATCCTTGGCGGCCGCGAGGCGATCGAGATAGAGGCCGCGCGTCTTGGCGCTGCGGGCCCGGATCCGATCGGTCACTTCGAGGACCTTGGGGTGAATGGACATGACTGTGTCTCCTGGACGTCCGGAGCTGGGCGAGGAGCAGGGTGGCGCCTGCCCGCACAATACCCCTCACCCAGACCCCTCCGTGGGCGGGAGAGGGTATCCCGCCCGGTCGATTTTCGGCACGCGCCCCTCGCCTTCGTCGAAGGCGGCGAGGTTGATCCTCAGGCGCCTTCTTCGTGCCAGGTGCGGCCGTCGCGCTCGATCAGGGCGATCGAGGAGGACGGCCCCCAGGTGCCGGCCGTATAGGCCTTGGGCGCCTCGCGCGAATTCGCCCAGCCCTCGAGGATCGGGTCGATCCACTTCCAGGCCGCCTCGACCTCGTCGCGACGCATGAACAGCGTGGCGTTGCCACGGATGACGTCCATGATCAGCCGCTCATAGGCTTCGGGGCTGCGGACCTTGAAGGTCTGGGCGAAGCTCATGTCGAGCGGCACGTGGCGCAGGCGCATGCCGCCCGGGCCCGGGTCCTTGATCATCAGCCAGAGCCGGACGCCCTCGTCCGGCTGCAGCCGCATGATGAGCTGGTTGGACGCGAGCTGGCCGGCTGCGCCCTCGAAGATCGAGTGCGGAACCGCCTTGAAGTTGACCACGATCTCGGAGAGGCGCGACGGCAGGCGCTTGCCGGTGCGGATGTAGAAGGGAACGCCGGCCCAGCGCCAGTTCTCGATCTCCGCCTTCACGGCGACGAAGGTCTCGGTGTTGGATTCGTCGTTGCCGAGTTCCTCGAGATAGCCCGGCACCGGACCGCCGGCCGAAGCGCCGGCCTTGTACTGGCCGCGCACCGTGACGCT
Organism: Kaistia nematophila; assembly: GCF_026343855.1. Taxonomy (NCBI): domain Bacteria; kingdom Pseudomonadati; phylum Pseudomonadota; class Alphaproteobacteria; order Hyphomicrobiales; family Kaistiaceae; genus Kaistia; species Kaistia nematophila. The sequence goes on from NZ_JAPKNK010000011.1 coordinate 79,804, forward strand.
GTCGACGTCGCCATCGACGATCGGCTTCAGCGCGCGCAGCACCTTGAGCTTCTCGTCGCGCAGCGCGTCGGCGTCGAAGCGGCCGGGCGGCTCCATCGCGACGAGGCAGACGAGCTGCAAGATGTGGTTCTGCACCATGTCGCGCAGCGCGCCGGCCGTGTCGTAGTAGCCGGCGCGACCTTCGACGCCGAGGCTCTCGGCGACGGTGATCTGCACATGGTCGATGTGATTGGCGTTCCAGACCGGCTCGAACAGCGCGTTGGCGAAGCGCAGCGCCATCAGGTTCTGCACCGTCTCCTTACCGAGGTAATGGTCGATGCGGTAGATCTGGCTTTCCTTGAACACCTTGCCGATCGAATCGTTCAGCGCGTTGGCGGAGGCGAGGCTCTTGCCGATCGGCTTCTCGATGATGACGCGGGTCTTCGGCGTCACGAGATGATGCGCGCCCAGGCCCTCGCAGATGATGCCGAAGAGGTCCGGCGCAACGGCGAGATAGAAGGCGCGGATGCGATCCTTGCCGCCTTCCAGCGCCTTGGCGAGTTCGGGCCAGCCGGCCTTCTCGGCGGTCGCGTCGATGGCGACATAGGAAATGCGCTTCAGGAACGAGGCGACCTGCTCCGGCTCGCGCTCGTCGGCGGGCACGAACTTCTCCAGCGCCGCCTCGGTCAGCTTCTGGTAGGCCTCGTCGCTCATCGGGCGACGCGAGCAGCCGATGATGCGGGCAACCTCGGGGATCTGACCGTCGCGATGGCGATGATAGAGCGCCGGCAGAAGCTTGCGATAGGCGAGATCGCCGGTAGCGCCGAAGACGACGAGATCGAAGGGGTCGACGGCGATGATGCGACTGGTCATGAAATCCCTCTTTCCGGTGTCAGCCGGAGCTTCCCTGGTCCGCTGAGTGTCCTAATCAAATCCGCTTCATATGTTGAGCGAAAAAATTAGAGCACCGAAATAAAATCCTTGCGACAAGAATTGCGTGTGATGGCTGCGGCGTCACGCTATGCGATTTTGGAAGCGTGGACGATACCCGCATCCTGCGGGCAAAGGGGAAAAATCAATGGCGGATCCGGTTTGCGTTGTGCCTGCGGGCGATCGTTGCGGCGAAGGCGTGGTGTGGCACGCCGCCGAGCAGGCCGTGTACTGGACGGACATCAACCGCTTCCTCGTGCATCGATACGACCCCGCGACGAAGTCGACGCGGAACTGGCGGTTCGACGAGCCCGTCACCACCATCGGCCTGACCGACCGGCCCGGAACGCTGATTCTGGCGCTCGGCTCCAAGGTGATCCTCTGGCAGCCCGGAACCGACGCGCGCACCGACTTCGCCCGTCCCGAGAAGAACACGCCCAAGGCCCGTCTGAATGACGGCCGGCCGGATCCGTTCGGCAATCTGGTCGTCGGCTCGATGTTCAACAATGTCGCTCCCGACGGCTCGGGCGTCGACATCACCGGCCCGGCTCTCGGCGGCCTCTATCGCGTGAACCAGGGCGGCGGCAGCGAGACGATCCGCTCCGAGATCGGCATTTCCAACACCATGTGCTGGGATGTCGGCCGCCGCCGCTTCTATACCGGCGACACGCTCAAGAACGAGATCTGGGCCTTCGACTATGATCCGACGACAGGCGCCGTCTCCAACCCCTCGACCTGGTTCTCGGGCTTCGAGCGCGGTTCGCCCGACGGCTCGCAGATCGACGGCGAAGGCCATGTCTGGAACTGCCGCTATCACGGCGGCTGCATCGTCCGTGTCTCGCCGGAAGGCAAGGTCTCGGGCGTTCTCGACATGCCGGTCTCGAACATCACCAACTGCACCTTCGGCGGCGCCGACCTGAAGACGCTCTACATCACCACGGCGCAGGGCGGGAACGGCCCGCTCGAGCGGCTGGCCGGCGGCCTGTACGCCATCGAGCTCGACGTCGCCGGCATCGCCGAGAACGTGTTCAAGTTGGGGGCCTGAAAGAGATCCGGGCTGCATGGCGCATCCCGGATGCACTCCCGGGAGCAGCGCGCCGCCAAATTGCCGTTGCGGAAGGCTCATGATAAGAAATCCCCCTTTTCGGGAGGACGTCATGAGCCGGCCAATTCTCCATTTCCTTGAGATCGCCGCTTCGGCGGCGGTCGCTGTCATCCTCGTCTTCGCCATCCCGCCCGCCATGGCGCAGGCGCCGAGCAAAGCGCAGCAATCGGCCATCCGCTCCGCCTGTCCAAGCGACTACAAGACCTATTGCGCCAGCGTTCCGCCGGGCGGAATGCCGGCGCTGAATTGCCTGCAGCAGAATGCCGCCAAGCTCTCCGACGCCTGCCGCACGGCGGTTCAGGCGGTCGGTGGCAGCACGGCGGCCACGCCGCCTGCCGCCAGCGGAAAATCAGGAGCGGCCACGACCGGTACGGGCAAGACAACAGGCGCAGCCACCACGAACAAGGCGCCGGCAGCGGCAGCGCCGCCCGCTGGCGACATGGCGCCGCGCGAGGCCGGGCTGATCCGCCAGGCCTGCCGCCGCGATTTCCGCACCCATTGCCGCGGCGTGCCGATCGGCGGCGGCAACGTCATCGCCTGCCTGCGCGAGAACGCGGCCTCGCTGTCGCCGGGCTGCAAGAGCGCCCTCGCCCCGCTTATGCAGTAAGCGGGAACCCGCGATCCCATGATTGGCAGCCAGACATCAACAGGTCGCGCGGGATGCGCGATCTGACAGGCGGCTAGCCCGGGAACATGTCGAAATAGGGCTGCGCCTCGGCGAGAACGCGGGCAAAGGACGGCCGGTCCATCAGCCGGCCGAAATAGCCGGCGAGCGCCGGATGCGTCTCACCGAAGGGCTGCACCTCATTGGCATAGAAGAGCGCCGGCGCCGCCGCACAATCGGCGAGCGTAAAGACCTCGCCCATCGCCCAGAAGCGCGAGCCCATCTCGCTTTCCAGCATGTCATAGGATGTGCGGAGCGTCGCCCGCGCCTCCTCCACCCCATACGGGTCGCCCTGCCCTTCCGGGCGGAGCTTGTCGACGACGATCTTCTGCATCGGGACGTGCACGTAGTTGTCGTAGAAGCGGTCGGCGAGCCGGGTCTGCCACGCCAGTTCGGCCTCGTCCGGAATGAAGCGCGTCGGCCCCGGATAATAGGTCGCCAGATATTCGATGATGATCGTCGACTCGGCCACCTGCTGGCCGCGCGCCTGGTCCAGCAGCAGCGGCATCTTGCCGATCGGCCAGAGCGTGTTGAACTCGGCCCGCACGGTCGGATCACCGAGGTCGAGGAAATGCGCCTTGAACGGCGTGTCGTTCTCGTAGAATGCGATCAGCGCCTTCTGGCAGAAGGACGCAAGCGGATGCGTATAGAGCGTGAGCGTCATGGCCGGCCTCGCTTTTCGACACTTCCCGGTCCGCCCAGCCCGGCGACGGCATGGCCGGACGCGCGAACAGGACGGCGGACGCAGCCTGGCGGCTGCGCCGCGGGATAGATCAGCAAAGGCCTCGCTATCCCGCAAGATCCAGCGTGACGAACCAGCGCCGTCGTGCTTCCGCGCGGCTACTCAGGTACGGCGATAGGCGACGCCCTTTTCGTCGAAGACCTGCAGGTGCTTCAACGGCGAGGTCAGCGCGATCTGCTCGCCCTTGGCGAACGGAATGTCGTTTTCGAGCTTGGCGACGATCGGTTCGTCGGTGCCAATATCGACATAGACCAGCGTCACTTCGCCGAGTTGCTCGACGATATCGATGGTGCCGCGGAAGATGGCGTCGTCGCCGGTGGTAATCTCGAGATCCTCCGGACGCACGCCGAAGGTGGCCTTGGCGCCCTTGGCTCCCTCGGGAATTGCCGCCTGCACGCGGATCGCCTCGCAGCCATTCGGGCGGACGGCGGCGTTGGCGCCGCCCGATTCGATCACGCAAGGAATGGTATTCATCGACGGCGAGCCGAGGAACTTCGCCACGAAAAGATTGTCCGGATGGTGGTAGAGCTCCATCGGCGCGCCGACCTGCTCGACCCGGCCCGCGTTCAGCACGACGATGCGGTCGGCGAGCGTCATCGCCTCGACCTGGTCGTGCGTGACGTAGATCATCGTGACGCCCGACATGCGCTCATGCAGCTTGTTGATCTCGATGCGGGTCTGCACGCGCAGCGCCGCGTCGAGGTTGGAAAGCGGCTCGTCGAACAGGAACACCTTCGGATCGCGCACAATGGCGCGGCCAATGGCGACGCGCTGGCGCTGGCCGCCCGAAAGCTGCTTCGGCAGGCGGTCGAGATAGGGCGTGATCTGCAGGATATCGGCCGCCTCGCGCACGCGCCGGTCGATCTCTTCCTTGCCGCCGCCGCCGAGCTTCATGCCGAAGGCCATGTTGTCGTAGACGGTCATGTGCGGATAGAGCGCGTAGCTCTGGAACACCATGGCGATGCCGCGCTTCGAGGGCGCGAGCTGGTTCACCACCTTGCCGTCGATCTGCAGCGTGCCGGACGTGATGTCCTCCAGCCCCGCGATCAGACGCAGAAGCGTGGACTTGCCGCAGCCGGACGGCCCGACGAACACGATGAACTCGCCCGACTTGATGTCGAGATCGATGCCGTGCAGGACCTTGACGGTGCCATAGGCTTTCTTGATGTCGCGTAGCAGCAAGCCGGCCATGTCTGTTTCCTTCCCGTGCCCGTTTCTTGTTCAGGCGATCTTGCCGAAGAATGCGTCGCGGCCGCCAAGGCCGACGGTGCCGGCCGCATCGAGCGTGGCGGCGAAGCCGTGCCCTTCGAGCGGGGTCACCTTCAGGTCGGACGGCAGCTTGAAGCTGGCGCCCTTGGCCGCGAGGTTGAAGACGCAGAGGATCTTCTCGCCGCCACCCTCGCGGACGAACGCCAGCACATCGTCCGGCGAATCGACGAAGGCGATCGAACCGTCGCGCAGCGCCGGATGGGCGTGGCGGAACGCGATCAGCTTGCGGTAATGCGCCAGCACCGACGCACGGTCGGTGGTCTCGCGATTGACCGCGCGGGCGATGTGATCGGGCGAGACCGGCAGCCACGGCTTCGCGGACGAGAAGCCGGCATTGGCGCCGTTCGATTCCCACACCATCGGCGTGCGGCAGCCGTCGCGACCCTTGTATTCCGGCCAGAAGCGGATGCCGTAGGGATCCTGGAGGTCTTCGAAGGCGATGTCGGCCTCGGTCAGGCCGAGTTCCTCGCCCTGGTACAGGCAGACAGAACCGCGCAGCGACAGCAGGATGCCGGCGGCGAGCTTGGCCACGCCGTCGAAATCGCCGTCATGGGTCCAGCGCGAGACATGGCGGACGATGTCGTGATTGGAGAAGGCCCAGCACGGCCAGCCATCGCCGACGATCGCCTCGAACGCCTTGATCCGGTTGACGAAGTGCTCCTTCGTGAAGATCGGGCTCAGGAAGTCGAAGGTGTAGCACATGTGCAGCTTGTCGCCGCCGGCGGTATAGGCCGCCATCGTCTTCAGCGACCGCGGACCATCGCCAATCTCGCCGACCGTGGTCTGGCCGGGATAGCGGTCGAGCAGCGCGCGCAGCCGCTTCAGGAACTCGAGGTTCTCCGGCTGGCTCTTGTCGTGGATATGGTCCTGCCAGTTATACGGATTGACCGCCGGCGCCTCGGGCGAATTGCGGTCCTCCGGCTTCGAGGGCGGGTTGTTTTCGAGGCCCTGCGAGTGGACGTAGAAATTCACCGTGTCGAGGCGGAAGCCGTCGACGCCGCGCTTCAGCCAGAACTCGACGCTGTCGAGCAGCGCATCCTGCGCCGCCATGCAGTGGAAATTGATATCCGGCTGCGAGGTCAGGAAGTTGTGCAGGTAGTACTGGCAGCGGGTCGTGTCCCACTCCCACGCCGAGCCGCCGAAGATCGACAGCCAGTTGTTGGGCGGGTTGCCGTCCGGCTTGGCGTCGGCCCAGACGAACCAGTCTGCCTTCGGGTTGGTCTTCGAAGAGCGGCTTTCCTTGAACCAGGCGTGCTGGTCGGAGGTGTGCGACAGCACCTGGTCGATCGTGACCTTGATGTTGCGCGCATGCGCCTCCGCGATCAGGTCATCGAAGTCCGCGAGCGTGCCGAACAGGGGATCGACGGCGCAATAGTCCGAGACGTCGTAGCCGAAATCCTTCATCGGCGACTTGAAGAAGGGCGAGATCCAGATCGCATCGACGCCGAGCGAGGCGATATGGTCGAGCCGGGCGGTGATGCCTTTCAGATCGCCAACGCCGTCGCCATCCGTGTCCTGGAACGAGCGCGGATAGATCTGGTAGAGGACCGCGCCGCGCCACCAGTCGGCATCGGCGGCGCGCGAGGCGATCACGCCACCGGAAACAACGTCATTCATCGGATCAGCCCTTTACGCCGCCGGCGGTCAGGCCGGAAATGATCTTGCGTTGGAAGATGAGCACCAGGACGATGAGCGGCACCGTGACGATCACCGACGCGGCCATGATGTTGCCCCAGGGGATCTCGTACTGGCTGCTGCCCGAGAGCAGCGCGATCGCCACCGGCACCGTGCGGGTTGCGTTCGACGAGGTGAAGGTCAGCGCGAACAGGAATTCGTTCCAGGCGGCGATGAAGGCGAGCAGGCCCGTCGTCACCAGCGCCGGCCACATCAGCGGCATGAACACCTTGGTGATGATCACCCAGGGCGAGGCGCCGTCGACGATCGCCGCTTCCTCGATCTCGATCGGCAGATCACGCATGAATGTGGTGAGCACCCAGACGGTGAACGGCAGGGTGAAGATCATGTAGGCGAAGATCAGCGCCAGCGGCGTGTTGAAGATGCCGAAGAAGCGGACGATCTCGAACAGGCCGGCGAGCACGGCGATCTGCGGGAACATCGACACCGACAGGATGGTGAAGAGCAACAGCGAGCGGCCGCGGAAACGGACGCGAGCGAGCGCGAACGATGCCGTCACCGCCAGCAACAGCGAGATCGCCACCACCACGGTCGAAACCAGCAGCGAATTGCCGAGGTTGCGGACGAAGCTGCCAGTGGTCAGCACCGAGACGTAGTTGTCGAGCGCGAAGGAGGTCGGCCAGTAGTCGACCCGGAACAGGTCCGTGCCCGATTTGAACGAGGTCAGCACCGCGTAATAGAACGGGAAGACCGAAATGAAGACGATGAGGACGACCAGCGCGTAGAAGGCCGTCCGCTTGGCCAGGGTCCAGAGCATTATCGGCCTCCATCGAAGTTGACGCGTCCGACAACGATGTAGACCACCGTGATGACCGCAAGGATCAGGAACAGGAAGGTCGCGGCGGCCGAGCCATAGGCGAACTTGTCGAAATCGAACAGGTTCTCTCGGGCATAGACCGACATCGTCTTGGTCTGGGAATTGTTCGGCGTCAGCACGTAGATCAGGTCGAAGATCCTGAGCGCGTCGAGCATGCGGAAGATCACCGCGACCATCAGGGCCGGCCGGATCAGCGGCAGGGTGACCTTGAAGAAGACCTTGACCGGATGCACGCCGTCGATCTTGGCGGCCTCGTAGATGTCGCCCGGGACCATCTGCAGGCCCGCGAGGATCAAGAGCGCCATGAACGGCGTCGTCTTCCAGATGTCGACGAGCAGGACCGCGAACATCGCCGTGTCGGGATTGGCGGTCCAGGCGATCTTGCTCGAGATGATGCCGAGATGCATCAGCGCGTCGTTGATGATGCCGAACTGGTCGTTGAGCATCCAGCTCCACATCTTGGCGGAGACGACGGTGGGGATCGCCCACGGCACGAGGATGGCGGCGCGGACGATGCCACGGCCGCGGAATTCGGCGTTGAGCACGAGCGCGACGATGGTGCCGAAGATCGTCTCCAGCGTCACCGAGACGATGGTGAACTTGACCGTGTTCCAGACGGCGCGCCACCAGATCGGGTCGACGAGCAGGCCGTCATAGATCACCTTGCCGCTCTTCAGCGTGGTGGCCGAGAAATAGTTCTCGAAACCGATCCACTGCGCCGCGCTGATATTGGAAAGCGACGCATCGGTGAACGAGAAATAGATGCTTCGCACCAGCGGCCAGCCGGCGACGAGGGCCAGCACCGCGAGCATCGGGGCCAGGAATATCCAGGCCGAACGCACCCTCTGGCGCATCAGGTCGGAGCGCATGCCCGCGACGGGCGCAGCAATGGTCTCGGCTACCGCCATGTTCTCGGCTTTCGCTGTTGGGGCCGATAGCTCGGCATGAACGGAACGGCGTGGCGAACCCGAGGGTATCCGCCACGCCGATTGGGTCAACGGGCGATGCCGGCATTCGCGTGAATGCCGGCATGCAGGGGCTGGACTACCAGCCGCCGCCCTTGAGCTTGGTCAGCTTGGCCTCGAGCTGTTCGAGGTTGTCAGCCGCCGAACCGTTGCCGCTCAGCGTGTCATGCGTGGCGGTCCAGAAGTTGGACGACACTTCGTTGTACTTGACCTTGGCCGGAGCCGACGGACGCGGCACGGCGTTCTGGAACACTTCCTTCCAGCGCGGGATGATCGACTGCTCCTTGGCGATGTCGGCATCGTCATAGAGGGCCTGGATCGTCGGCAGGTTGGAAGCCTTCAGGGCCTTCAGCTTCTGCATTTCCGGCGAGGCGATGAACTTGACCAGCTCGATCGCTTCCTTCGGGTTCTTCGTGTACTTCGAGACGGCCAGGTTCCAGCCGCCCAGCGTGGCGGCGGACTTGGCGCCCTCACCCGAGCCGGCCGGCAGCGGCACGACGTCGAACTTGTCCTTCACGGCCGAGTCGGCGCCATTGCCGAGACCGTAGGCGTAGGGCCAGTTGCGCATGAAGACGGCATTGCCGGTTTGCCAGACGCCGCGGGCTTCCTCTTCCTGGTAGGCGAGCACGCCCGGCGGGGAGATGGTGTTGACCCAGCCCTTGGCGCGGTCGATGGCAGCCGCTGCCTGCGGGTTGTTGATCGAGATCTCGCCGTCGGCCTCGATGATCTGGCCGCCGCCGTTCGACTTGACCCACTCGAGCGCGTTGCAGGTCAGGCCCTCATAGGAGTTGCCCTGCCAGACAAAGCCCCAAATGTCCTTGTTGCCGGCCTCGCGCTCCTTGTCCTGAATCTCCTTCGCGGTCGCCGCGAGCTCGTCCCAGGTCTTCGGCGGCTGCTTGCCGTACTTCTCAAGCAGGTCCTTGCGGTAATAGAGCGCCGGCGCGTCGGTGAAGATTGGCAGCGCGACGAGCTTGCCGTTCACGGTCTGCGATTCGATGATCGACGGGAAATGCGCGCCGACCACGTCCTTGGTGGCGTCGGTCAGGTCGAGCAGCTGGTCCGACAGCTGCGGCGCCCAGATGACGTCGGTCTGGTAGACGTCGATGTCCGAGTTGCCAGCCGCAAGCCACAGCTTGTACTGACCGAACTGGTCGCTCGTCGAGGACGGCATCGGCACGATCGTGACCTTGTTGCCGGTGTTCTTCTCGAAGATGTCGAGCTGCTCGCGCAGCACGGCGAGGCCGTTGCCGGTGTCACCCGACACGATCGACAGATTGGCGGCGTTGGCGACATTGCCCATGAGGACGATGCCGGCGCCGAAAGCCATAAGCGCGGAGCGCAACTTCATTTGTAAGAACCTCCCTGAGAGACATTCCGTGACAGGAGCCTCGAAGCCGTCGCGACCGCAGGTGTCCATCACCCCCGGCGCGCCACCCCTTCTCCCCCTAAGCGCCTCGGCAAAGGCCGACGACCCCGCTTTCCTCAAAGCGCTTTGAGGTCATTCAAAGCGGCAACAAACGCCCCTGTCAACCCCGCGACGGCCGCCTGCCACCGTGCGCCGCAACAGAAATCGGTTCAAAATTCATATGATAAAACATAGCACTTAGTTGATTTATTGCAGTTTTCTGGAATAGGACGCCGATGGTGCATTGCATCATCGAACACGAACGCTCTCCGCAACCCGCCAGCCCGCTTGCGCCGTGGATTGAAAGCGCTTTGAATGCCCTTCGGGGAGGATGATTTTTCTGATGAGACTTAAGGAACTGGCGCTGCATCTCGGCCTGTCGCAGACGACCGTGAGTCGCGCGCTGAACGGCTATCCCGAGGTCAACGAGGAGACGCGGCAACGCGTGCTCGACGCGGCGCGCCGCTATGACTACCGCCCCAACGCCAGCGCCCGCCGTCTCGCCACCGGCCGGGCCGGCGCCATCGGCATCGTGCTGCCGACCGACCGCAACATGCTGCTCGATCCGCACTATATCGAATTCCAGGCCGGCCTCGGCGAAAGGCTGATGAAGGACGAGATCGATATCGTGCTGTCGCCGTCCAAGGCCGGCGACGAGATGGCGACCTACCGGCGCATGGCGATCAGCTCGCGCGTCGACGCCGTCATCGTGTCCAGCCCGACCGTCGACGATCCGCGCGTCGCGCTGCTGAACGAGCTCGGCCTGCCCTTCGTCGTGCATGGCCGGACGAACAGCCCGCTCGACTATGCCTGGCTCGACATCGACAACGAAGGCGCCTTCCGGCACGCGGCCAAGCACCTGCTCGACCTCGGCCATCGCCGCATCGGCCTGATCAACGGCGAGACCCGCCACAATTTCGCGCTCGACCGCGACCGCGGCTTCCGTCGGGCGCTCGCCGCCCATGGCGTCGAGGTCGACGAGAACCTGGTGGCGGAAGGCATCATGTCGGACGAGACCGGCTACCGCATCACGGCGCGCTTCCTGGCGCAGCGGCCGCGGCCGACCGCCCTGCTCGTCTCCTCGATGATGATGTCGCTCGGTGCCCTGCGCGCCATCCGTTCGGCAGGGCTCGAGCTCGGCCGTGACATCTCGATGATCGCGCATGACGACGTGATCCCCTTCCTCAACCCGGACGCCATGGTGCCGACCATGTCGACGACACGCTCGTCGATCCGCGCCGCCGGAACGCGGGTGGCGGAACTCCTGATGGAACTCATCGTCGAAGGCCGCTCGCCTGCCAGCATCCACGAACTCTGGCCGGTCGACCTCGTCGTCCGCGCATCCACGGGACCGGCCCCGCGGGATTGACCGCGCCACCGGTTCGGGACGAAATCCGGTTGGTTGATTTGCCTGGTGGAATGGAGCGGAACGCATGCGTCCGAGTCTGGCTGGCCTGCTGCTGATGGCGGCAGGCATCCTTTCGACCCCGGCCGTGGCACTGGAAAGCGCCGCCGACCCGATCGACGCGGCGCTTGCCTCGTGCCTCGCTACGCCGGAAGCCGGCGAAACGGTCGGCAAGGCCGCCTGCTTCACCAGCGCTCGCGGCGCCTGGGAAAAAGAAATGACGAGCGCCTATTTCGCGCTGGCGGCGACCCTCGACGCCCGCTCGCGCGGCATCCTGCGCGGCGCGCAAAAGCAGCGGGAAGCCTATGTCGCGGCCGAACGCCGCTTCCAGGCGACATCCCGGACCCGGGCGCAGGGCGCCAACCTCGCGGCGAGCCTCGCCGCGCAGGACGCCGACCTGTTCAAGGCACGCGCCCTCACCCTGCGCAGCTACCGATCGGACGGCTAGCGGCCTGCTGTCGCCTTGACACGACGCCCCGATCCGCGAACAACCGTTCCATTCTCACCCGATTTAGAACCTACGGACCGAAAGATGCCCTCCGATCGCTTTGCCGACGCCGCTCTCATCGCCGTTGACTGGGGCACGACGCGCTGCCGCGCCATGCTGCTCGATCGCGACGGCGCCCTGCTGGCCGAGGCCGACAGCGCGGACGGCATCGGCGCGCTCGGCGGCGCCGGCCACGAGGAAGCCTTCGAGACGCTCGTCGCCAGCTGGCCGAAGCTGCCGGCGATCATGGCCGGCATGGTAGGAAGCCGACAGGGCTGGCACGAGGCCGCCTATGTCGGCGTCCCCACTTCACCGGATGCGCTGGCCGAAGGACTGCTGAAGTTCGAAACGTCCGACCATCGCCCCGTCGCGATCGTGCCGGGCCTGGTGCTCCGGTCGGAAGCGCGCGACGGCGACGTCATCCGCGGCGAAGAAACCCAGCTGATCGGCCTGATGGAAGAGGAGCCCGATTTCGAGGGCATCGCCATCCTGCCCGGCACCCATTCCAAATGGGCCGCGATTTCGAACGGCGAGATCACCACCTTCCAGACCTTCCTGACCGGCGAGATGTTCGACCTGCTGGCGCGCAAGTCGTTCCTGCGCCACTCGGTGGCGGAGAATGCCGACGACATCGCCGGCTCGCCGCATTTCGCCCTCGCCGTGAAGCGCACTATCGCGGAGGGTCTGCCCTTCCTCGGCGCCATCTTCTCCGTCCGCGTCCGGCAGCTGCTGGACGGCGTTTCCGGCGACGACAACCTCGCCTATCTGTCGGGCCTGGTCATCGGCGGCGAGATCGCTGCCGCCCGCCAGATCGGCCTGCTCGACGCCGACCGGCCGATCCGCATCATCGGCTCGCGTACGCTCGCCCGCTCCTATCACGCCGCCTTCGCGGTCGCCGGCCACCCGGCCGACACGCGCGACGGCTCCGCCCTCGTCCGCCGCGGCCTCGTCCGCCTCGCCCGCGCCAACGGCCTCCTTTGAGATTCGGATCATGACCCATCCCCTGTTCGGCTCCCATCTTCCCATCGTCGCCATCCTGCGCGGCATCACGCCTGCCGAGGCGGACGCGGCCTTCGACGCGCTGACCTCGGCCGGGATCACGCTGATCGAGGTGCCGCTCAATTCGCCCGATCCGTTCGTCTCGATCGAGAAGATGGCGAAGCGTTCGGCCGGCCTCGCCAAGGTCGGCGCCGGCACGGTGCTGACCGAGGAGCAGGTCGCGGCGGTCAAGGATGTCGGCGGCGAGATCATCGTCTCGCCCAATGCCGACGCCGCCGTGATCCGCAAGACCAAGGCGCTCCGGATGGACTCCTATCCGGGCGTCTTCACCCCGACCGAGGCCTTCGCGGCGCTTGCGGCCGGCGCCGACGCGCTGAAGTTCTTCCCGGCCGAGCTGATCGGCGCGTCCGGCATCAAGGCCATGAAGGCGGTGCTGCCCAAGCATGTGCCGGTGCTCGCGGTCGGCGGAGCCAACGAGAACAATTTCGGCGATTACCTGCAGGCCGGCTGCGCCGGCTTCGGCATCGGCTCGAACATATACAAGCCGGGCATGACGGCGGCCGATATCGGCGAGCGAGCGGGCAAGCTGGTCGCCGCCTTCAAGGCGGCCGCGGGCATTGCGTAACGGAACGCTACTTTTACATTAGTCAAGATCGAAAACATAAATGTTTTCAATAACTTGATTCAACCCTATACCGCCCGGCAGTCACTTGCCGGGCGTTTTGTTTCAAATCCCGGCGCATTCCAGAACCGGGACCTGCAACCATGCGATCCTCCGCCATCGCCGCGCTGCTCTGCGCCGCCTCGACCCTTGCCATCACGGCCTCCGCCAAGGCCGACGCGGTTGGACCGACCGTCGAAGTCACGCTGGGCGGCGGCCAGGAAAATGGCGCCATCGGCGGCTTCGATATCTTCCTGCCGTTCGGCTTCGGCGATCGCTCCATCGGCTTCGGCGACATCCGCGGCCACATGAACAACGACCAGATGGACCAGCTCTCCGCCGGCCTCGGCTGGCGGATGAAGCTGGACGGCGTCTGGACCGTCGGCGCCTATGGCTACTACGACTATCTCCGCACCGACCGGAAGAACGAGTTCCACCAGATCTCCGCCGGCGCCGAGCTGATCTCGCGCGACATGGTGTTCCGCCTGAACGGCTACCTGCCCTTCGGCGACAAGTACGGCTCGGCCGCAGACGCCAATGCCGCGCTGATCGAGGCGGGCCGGCTGGTCTTCCGCGCCGGCCAGGAACAGGCGATGCGCGGCATCGATGGCGAGGCAGGCTTCCGCCTGCCGATGTTCGACGCCAAGTCGTCGGCGCAGATGATGCTCTATGGCGGCGGCTACTGGTATGACGGCGACCGCCTCGACGATATCACCGGCGTCAGCGCGCGCGCGGAACTGTCCTTCTCCGACCTGCCCGGCTTCACCCAGGGCTCGACCTTCAGCCTGTCGGCCGGCTTCACCTATGACAACGAGGACAAGGCCGAGGGCCTGTTCCTCGCCCGCCTGCGCATCCCGCTCGGCAAGGCAGGCCCGGCGCTCGCCGACCGCGATCCGCTGATGCAGCGCGTCGAGCGCGCCAATTTCATCCGCACCGCCGTCGGCGCCACCGGCGACGCGGAAGCGGCGATCTATGCCGATACCGGCAATATCGTCGGCAATGTCCGTACCGTTTCCGCCGCCACCGGCGACGCGGCGGCGATCAATGCCGCCATCACGGCTGCGGGCGAGAACGCCCTGATCCTCGCCGACGGCGTGATCCAGCTCGACCAGACGCTGCTGCTCTCCTCCGGCCAGTTCATCGTCGGCGGCCAGGGCGGCCTGGAAATCATCGGCGCCCGCAGCGGCGGCAAGGCGACCTTCACGCGCTCCGGCGCCGAGACGAAGCTGGTCGGCACCAGCGCGACGGCGGATGTGCTGGCCATGGCCGACGAGAGCGGCGCGGTCGGGCTGTCGATCCGCGGCGGCCGCGACGGCATCCTCGCGGACGGCGTCGAGACCATCTTCCTGCGCAATCTCGACATTGCCGAGACGGCGGGCAACGGCATCCTGCTGAGCGAAGTCGACGGCGCGCTGATCGAAGGCAGCAAGATCCACGACCTGACGATCTGCACCGATAACACCGAGTGCGAGTTCTCGATCTACGATCCGGAACGCAGCGTCCCCAACACGGCGATCTCGCTGTTCTCGGCCAAGGACGTCACCATCCGCGACGTCGAGATCCGGGACGTCACCTACGGCATCTTCGCCAACGCGGCCTTCGACGAGATCGACGACTGGGAGAACGACATCTACGGCCTGCGCGCGCCGAACCCGACGACCGGCCTGACGATCGAGAACGTCTCCATCACCAATACCCGCCGCGAAGCCCTGCAGCTCGTCGGCGCCTCCGACATCGCGATCCGCAACCTTTCCATCGACAATACGGCCATGGACCGGACGATGGACCTGATCGTGATCATGTCGAGCTCCGGCATCAGCATGGACGGCCTGACGCTGGCCGGCGGCGTCAACGCGCTGCAGTTCATCGGCCCGTCGTCCTTCGCGGACCCGGCCAGCGACATCACGGTGTCCAACGTCACTATCCGCGACACCAGCCGCGCCGGCATCATGATGAACATGGGGTCCTCCAACGTGGCCTTCTCGAACATCGAGATCACCAACGCCGGAACGCATGGCGTCTACCTGTACGGCCCGTCCTTCTTCGGCGGCGCCCTCAGCGATGTCAGCTTCACCAATGTGAAGGTCGTCAGCTCGACCGACGAAGCGGTTCACCTCGCGGGCGAACTCAGCAACTTGTCCGGCAGCATCGCGGTCGGCCAGGCGCCGGCGAGTTGCGTGGCGGACACCGGCACGTGGACGTCGACCACGCTATCGCAGAACAATGGCGAGACCTTCTCGGTCGGCGGCACCGTCATCCTGCCGGGCACGCTGCCGGCCGGCTGCCGCTAAGCTACGGCGGCAAAACAAAAAGCTGGGTTCACGCGCTGGAGCCTCAAGCGATTGTGAACCCAGCGTGTGACATCCGTCATAAAAACCGCACATGGTTCTGGTTAGTATCCGAACACCGAAGCGAGATCAGGAGAACCGTCATGGACGTTTCCACCGCCTGCTTCCCACGGGAGGCTTCCCTCAACGAACTGCTGCACGATCCGATCATCGGGCTCGTCATGGCCAGCGACGGCGTGCGTTCAGAGGACATTCGCGCGCTCTACAACAAGCTGGAGCGCCGCAACGAGGCAAAGCGTCAGCGCGCCCGCGATCTGGGCGCCATGGAGCGCTGCTTCATACGGTAAGATGGGCGCGGACCAGTTCCGAGCCCATTTCGGATTGCGGACCCGAGACGACGATCTCCCCGCGGTCCATCACGGCAAAATCATCGGCGAGCTCATGTGCGAAATCAAAATATTGCTCCACCAGCAGAATGGCCATCGTGCCTTGCTGGCGGAGCCATTGGATCGCGCGGCCGATATCCTTGATGATCGACGGCTGGATGCCCTCCGTCGGCTCATCGAGGACGAGCAGTCGCGGCCGCATCACAAGCGCACGCCCGATGGCGAGCTGCTGCTGCTGGCCGCCTGACAAATCGCCGCCTCGACGGCGAAGCATATCCTTCAGCACCGGAAACAGATCGAACACATAGTCGGGAATGTTGCGTTCGCGACGCGCGAGCGGCGCATAGCCCGTCTCCAGATTCTCCTTTACCGACAGGAGCGGGAAGATCTCCCGCCCCTGCGGTACATAGGCGATGCCGGCCTTGGCCCGCTCATGCGGCGCCATGCGGCCGAGCGGCTTGCCCTCCCACAGGATCTCGCCGCCGGCGATCGGCTTCTGGCCGACGATGGCGCGGAGCAGGCTCGTCTTGCCGACGCCGTTACGCCCCATCAGGCATGTCACCTTGCCGGTCTCGGCCGAGAGCGAGACATGGCGCAGCGCCTGGGCGGCGCCATAAAAAAGATCGACATTCTTCGCTTCGAGCATCGCTCAGCCCTTCCCGCCATCCGGCAGACTTGTCGCTTTCATCCCACTCGCCGAGGCGAGCTTCCACGCCGCCGAGCGGCTCAGCTTCGCCGCGCGCTCGCGCTTCGGCGGCCGCTTGTCCGGCCCCGCCTTGTCGCCGTCGCCGCGCGGATCGTCAGCCATCGCCTAGCGCCCCAGATAGACCTCGATCACCTTCGGATCGGCCGAGACCGCGTCGAGCGAACCCTCGGAAAGCACCGATCCCTCGTGCAGAACCGTCACCTTGACGCCGAGATCGCGCACGAAGGTCATGTCGTGCTCGACCACGACGACCGATTTGGTCCTGGCGATCTCCTTCAGCAGGATCGCCGTCTGCGCCGTCTCGGCATCGGTCATGCCGGCCGCCGGCTCGTCGACGAGCAGCAGCTTCGGCTCCTGCGCCAGCAGCATGCCGATCTCCAGCCACTGCTTCTGGCCATGCGAGAGATTGGCGGCGAACCAATGGCGCTTGTCGGTCAGGCGGATGATCTCGAGGATCTCCTCCACCCGCGCGATCTCGGCCTTCGAAGTGCGGTGGAACAGGGTGGCGAAGGGCTTGCGGACACCGGCGAGCGCTAGGTCGATATTGTCCCAGACCGTGTGGCTCTCGAACACCGTCGGCTTCTGAAACTTGCGACCGATGCCGAGCGAGGCGATCGACGCCTCGTCCATGCGGGTCAGGTCGGCATCGCCGGAGAAATAGACGTCGCCGGAATCCGGCTTGGTCTTGCCGGTGATGACATCCATCATCGTCGTCTTGCCGGCGCCGTTCGGGCCGATGATGGCCCGCATCTCGCCCGGCTCGATCACCAGCGACAGACCGCGCAGGGCCTTGAAGCCGTCGAAGGAGACGCTGACGCCGTCGAGATAGAGCAGCGAATCCTTGGCTTTCGCATGCGCGACGCGGGAAGGTTCGGTGGTCACGGTCATGGCTTCACTCCGCTGCCTGGCCAGCGGCGACGCCCGGCGCCACCACATCCTCGATCGGCTTTTCAACCGGCTTCTTCTTCGCGCCCATCGCCAGCAGCGAGCCGACGACGCCCCTGGGCAGGAACAGCGTGACGAGGACGAACAGGCCGCCGAGCACGAACAGCCAGTATTCGGCGAGAATGCCGGAGGTGAACCAGGTCTTGCCGAAATTGACGAGCAGCGCGCCGACGATCGGGCCGATCAGCGTGCCGCGGCCGCCGACCGCCACCCAGATCACCGCCTCGATCGAATTGGCCGGGGCGAATTCGCCGGGATTGATGATGCCGATCTGCGGCACGTAGAGCGCGCCGGCGACGCCCGCCATCATGGCCGACAGCGTCCAGACGACGAGCTTGTAGCCCTCGACCCGGTAGCCGATGAAGCGGGTGCGGCTCTCGGCGTCGCGGACGGCGACCAGCACCTTGCCGAACTTCGAGGCGATCACCGCGCGACAGATCCAGAAGCCGATGGCGAGCGCTAGCGCCGAGGCGAAGAACAGCGCGCCGCGCGTGGCGTCGGCCTGGATGTCGAAGCCCAGGATGTCCTTGAAATCCGTTAACCCGTTGTTACCCCCGAAGCCCATGTCGTTGCGGAAGAAGGCGAGCAGCAGCGCATAGGTCATCGCCTGGGTGATGATCGACAGATAGACGCCGGTGACGCGGGAGCGGAAGGCGAACCAGCCGAACACGAAGGCGAGCAGGCCGGGCACCAGCAGCACCATGATCGCGGCGACCCAGAAATGCTCGAAGCCGGTCCAGAACCAGGGCAGCTCCTTCCAGTTCAGAAACACCATGAAATCCGGCAGCACCGGATTGCCGTAGACGCCGCGGTCGCCGATCTGGCGCATCAGATACATACCCATGGCATAGCCGCCGAGGGCGAAGAAGGCGCCGTGGCCGAGCGAGAGGATGCCGCAGAAGCCCCAGACCAGATCGACCGACAGCGCCAACAGCGCATAGGTCAGGTACTTGCCGAGCAGGGTCAGGACATAGGTGGGCACATGGAACGGGCTCGACGGGTCCGTCGCGAGGTTCAGCACCGGCAGAAGGATGCCGACGCCGAGGATGACGAGCAGGACGATCGAGGTGCGGCGGTCGAGCGCGCGCAGGACGAAGGCGGTCAGCATGGGGCAAGCCCTTTCTTCGCCTCTCCCGGAGGGAGAAGCCGGCCGAGCAGGCCGGATGAGAGTTTCCGGAACCATCCGGCGAGGCTCCTGCGCCTCGCCCGCCGGCCGTTCGCCGCCGAGTTCCCCTGCGAGGCGGAGCGAAGGACTTCCGCCGTCGCCATCATCCGGGCGATCACGCTTCCACCGCCCGGCCCTTCAGCGCGAACAGGCCGCGCGGGCGCTTCTGGATAAACAGGATGATGAAGACGAGGACCAGGATCTTGCCGAGCACCGCGCCGGCATAGGGCTCGAGGAACTTGTTGGCGATGCCGAGCGTGAAGGCGCCGACCAGCGTGCCCCAGAGATTGCCGACGCCGCCGAACACCACCACCATGAACGAGTCGATGATGTAGCCTTGGCCAAGATTGGGGCTGACATTGTCGATCTGCGAGAGCGCGACGCCGGCGATGCCCGCGATACCCGAACCGAGGCCGAAGGTGAGCGCGTCGACCCAGGGCGTGCGGATGCCCATCGACGACGCCATCGGCCGGTTCTGCGTCACGGCGCGGGTCTGCAGGCCGAAGGCGGTCCGCTTCAAGACCAGCATCAGCGCCGCGAACACGACCAGCGCGAAGACAACGATCCACATGCGGTTATAGGTGATGGTGAGGTTGCCGAGCTCGAAGGCGCCCGACATCCAGGACGGATTGCCGACCTCGCGGTTGTTGGGGCCGAACCAGGTGCGCACCGCCTGCTGCAGGATCAGCGACACGCCCCAGGTGGCGAGCAACGTTTCCAGCGGCCGGCCGTAGAGATAGCGGATCACCAGGCGCTCGATCAGCACGCCGACGAGGCCGGCGACGAGGAAGGCGAGCGGCAGCGCAATCGCCAGCGACCAGTCGAACAGGAAGGGCGCATTGTTGCGGATCAGTTCCTGCACGACGAAGGTGGTGTAGGCGCCGAGCATCACCATCTCGCCATGCGCCATGTTGATGACGCCCATGACGCCGAAGGTGATGGCAAGGCCGATCGCGGCGAGCAGCAGCACCGAGCCGAGCGAGACGCCATAGAGGATGTTCTGCGCGCCGTCCCAGAGCGCCAGCGTGCCGCGGATCGAGGTGAGCGCGCTCGTCGCCGCCGCCTTGACCGCGCCGTCCGGCGACGAAGCCTCGATCGCCGTCAATTGCGCCAGCACGTCGCGACCACCCTTCGCCTGCAGCACGTTGATCGCGGCGATCTTGTCGGCATCGGGTTCGTCCGACTTCAGCACCGCCGCGGCGCGCGCGAGCTGCAGCGTGGTGGCGACGCGCGGGTCGCTTTCCTTTGATATCGCCTGGTCGATCAGCGGGATCTGCGCCGGGTCGGCGCTCTTGAACAGGTCGGCGGCTGAGGCCAGGCGCCGGGCCGGATCCGGGCTCATCAGCGTCAGCGAGCCGAGCGCCGCCGTCACCGCCTCGCGAACGGCGTTGTTGACCTTGATCTTCTCGACCTCGCCGGAGGATGCGGTGCCGGCGTCCGCGCCGGTCGCGGGATCGGCGAGCTTGAAGCCGCCGTCAGCCTTGCTGGCGGCGAATACGGCGCGGTCCGACTTGCGGACATAGAGGTCGCCGGCCGTGAGCGATTGCAGGACGGGCGCCACCGCCGGATCGCCCGTCGCGGCGAGCGCGCCGACGGCGTCCTTCAGGGCGGCGTAACCGGGCTTGCCGAGCCCGTCTACCAGCGGCTTCAGATCGTCGGCGCGGGCCGCCGGAATGGCGGCGAGAACGACGAGAGCCAGGATGGCGAGAAGGGCCTTGCAGTGGGAAATGATGTCGACCACGGGTCTATCCTCAGGCTCGAAGCCTCAGTTGTCTTGAAACGGTGCGTGGTGCGAGGCGCCCGCCGGGCGGGCTCCTCTTTCTCAAAGACGGGGCGTTCCGGGAGAGCCTGGCGGCCTCCGCCCCGATCGAAGACGGGAGGCGGACGCGCCGCCTCCCGCTACCGGGTCTGGGTGGGCAGAGGAGGTCAGGAACCCTTGCCGCCACACTTGCCGGTCGCGACATTGAAGTTGCCGCAGGACATCGGGGCCCGCCAATCGGAGATCAGGTCCTTCGAGTCCGGCAGGTAGTCGGACCATTCGTCGCCAACGACCAGGCCCGGGGTCTGCCACACGACGTCGATCTGGCCGTCGTCCTGGATCTCGCCGATATAGACGGGCTTGGTGATGTGGTGGTTCGGCATGATGGTGGAGAAGCCGCCGGTCAGGTTCGGCACCGAGACGCCGATCAGGGCGTCGATGACGCTATCCGGCGAGGTTGTGCCGGCCTTCTCGACCGCCTTAACCCAGGCGTTGAAGCCGATGACGGTCGCTTCCATCGGGTCGTTGGTGGTGCGCTTGTCGTTCTTGATGAACGCGCGCCACTTCTTGATGAACTCCTCGTTCTCCGGCGTATCGATCGACTGGAAGTAGTTCCAGGCGGCGAGATGGCCGACGAGCGGCTTGGTGTCGATGCCAGCCAGCTCTTCTTCGCCGACCGAGAAGGCCACGACCGGGATGTCGGTCGCCTTGATGCCCTGGTTGCCGAGTTCCTTGTAGAACGGCACGTTGGCGTCGCCGTTGACGGTCGAGACGACGGCGGTCTTCTTGCCGGCCGAGCCGAACTTCTTGATCGCGGCGACTTCGGTCTGCCAGTCGGAGAAGCCGAACGGCGTGTAGTTGACCAGGATGTCTTCCTCGGCGACGCCCTTCGACTTCAGGTACGCCTCGAGGATCTTGTTGGTGGTGCGCGGGTAGACGTAGTCGGTGCCTTCCAGCACCCAGCGCTTCACGGCGCCGCCTTCCTCGCTCATCAGGTAGTCGACGGCCGGGATCGCCTGCTGGTTCGGCGCGGCGCCGGTGTAGAAGACGTTGCGCTCGCTCTCCTCGCCCTCGTACTGGACGGGGTAGAACAGGATCGAGTCAAGTTCCTTGAAGACCGGCAGCACCGACTTGCGGGAAACCGAGGTCCAGCAGCCGAACACGACCGAGACCTTGTCCTGGCTGATCAGCTCGCGCGCCTTCTCGGCGAAGAGCGGCCAGTTCGACGCCGGGTCGACGACGACGGCCTCGAGCTTCTTGCCGAGCACGCCGCCCTTCTTGTTCTGCTCGTCGATCAGGAAGAGGACGGTGTCCTTCAGCGTGGTCTCGGAAATCGCCATCGTGCCCGACAGCGAATGGAGGACGCCGACCTTGATCGTGTCCTCCGCGGCGATGGCGCCGACCGTTCCGGCGCCAATCATGGCTGCCGTCGCGATCGCGCCGAACATGCGGCTCATATAGCTCATCGGTCTCAATTCCCCCTGCTCTGCCCCTTCTCCGGCCAGGGCCGGAGCGGAGCGGTTGGTTTGCGACTGCGCGAGACGAAACCGGCTCCCCGGGCGCTTCCGGCTTGGGATCCGGACCGGCGACCCGGCTCGTTCGTGGGGGAACTGTCGGACAGTTGTGGCAGTGCAGCATATACGTCGATTGACGTATGTGGATCACGACTGCCGGAGCGGGACGGGAGCGGAGGCTCGAGGAAGCCCGTCACTCTCGGGCAGGGAAGAGCTCCGTCATTCCTGCGAAAGCAGGAATCCATGTTAGCCGGCCGAAGAGCCTCAGGCTCCGGCGACGAACCACGCCGCGCCATGGATCCCGTCTCGGGGGACGGGATGACGACCGAGCCCGGGACAAGCCTGTCTCGCCCGTTCCTCCGAATGCCCGGAGCCGTCAAAGCCCCTTGCGCGACCGGGCCCGATCCCGCATCATCGCTCAAGTCCTAGGCAAGCCCAGAAGATAAGCAGACGCGCGATGACGGGACGACAGCGGATCCTTCCCGTCCGCCGGGACTATAACCGCTGGGTCGCCAACCAGACGCTGGAAGACTATGCGCTGCGCTTCACCGCCAAGAGCGCCCGGCGCTGGACGACACCGCGCGTCGCGCAGACCGCGATCGGCGCCATCTCCTTCCTGGCGCTGGAGGCGATCGGCGGCGCCATCACCCTGTCGCACGGCACCGCCAACACCTTCGCGGCGACGCTCGTCGTCGGCCTCGTGCTGCTCCTGACCGGACTGCCGATCGCCCGCTACGCCTCGCGCTACGGCGTCGACATCGACCTGCTCACCCGCGGCGCCGGCTTCGGCTATATCGGCTCGACGGTGACGTCGCTGATCTACGCCACCTTCACCTTCATCCTGTTCGCGATCGAAGCCTCGATCATGACCACGGCGCTGGAGATCGCCTTCGGCATCCCGCCCTGGCTCGGCTACATCCTGAGCGCGGCGGCCGTGATCCCGCTGGTGACGCACGGCATCACCTGGATCAGCCGCTTCCAGATCTTCACCCAGCCGCTCTGGATCATTTTGAACATCCTGCCGGTCGGCTTCATCCTCTGGCAGGATTCCGGCTCGATCGCCGACTGGTTCGCCTTCGAGGGCCTGGCGCCGGCGCCCGGCCATCACGGGCTCGACCTCGTCTCGCTCGGCGCCGCCAGCTCGGTCATCCTCGGCCTGATGCCGCAGATCGGCGAGCAGGTCGACATATTGCGCTTCCTGCCGGCCTCCGGCCTCGAAGGGCGGCGCGGCCGCATCGCGACGCTGCTGGCCGGCGCCGGCTGGATCCTCGTCGGCGCGCCGAAGCTGCTGTTCGGCTCGTTCCTCGCCGTGCTGGCGTTGCGCCATGGCGTGCCGGCCGAGCACGCCGCCGAGCCGGCCCGGATGTATGTCGTCGCCTTCGGCTACGTGCTGCCCTGGCAGGACGCGGCGCTGTTCCTGACCGCCGCCTTCGTCGTCGTCTCGCAGCTGAAGATCAACGTGATGAACGCCTATGCGGGCTCGCTCGCCTGGTCGAACTTCTTCTCGCGCCTGACCCACAGCCACCCCGGCCGCGTCGTCTGGCTCGTCTTCAACGTGGCGATCGCGCTGCTCCTGATGGAGCTCGGCATCTACAAGGCGCTGGAGCAGACGCTGGGGCTGTTCTCCGTCGTCGCCGTCGCCTGGCTCGGCACCATCGTCGCCGACCTCGCCATCAACAAGCCGCTCGGCCTGTCGCCGCCCGGCATCGAGTTCAAGCGCGCCCATCTCTACGACATCAACCCGGTTGGCGTCGGCTCGATGGCGATCGCCGCCATGCTGGGACTGATCGGCGCCGTCGGCCTGTTCGGAGAGATCGCCAGGGCCTTCGCCCCCTTCATTGCGCTCGGCGTCGCGCTCGTCGCCGCTCCCGCCATCGCCTGGGCGACCGGCGGGCGCTACTATCTCGCCCGCAAGCCGCGCGCCCACTGGCACCAGATGAAGGAGATCCAGTGCACGGTCTGCGAGCATTATTTCGAGCCGGAGGACAGCGCCTATTGCCCGGCCTATTCCGGCCCGATCTGCTCGCTCTGCTGCTCGCTCGACGCCCGCTGCCACGACCTCTGCAAGCCGCACGCGCGGCTGCAGGCGCAGGTGAGCGAGGCCGCCTCGACGCTGCTGCCGGCGGGGATCGCCGCGCGGATCAGCCCGCGCATCGTGCAATATGCGGGGATCCTGACCCTGTTCATGGCGGTGATCAGCCTGGTGCTGCTGCTGATCCACGTCCAGGCGACGGCCTATGGCGGGCCGCATGGCGACGTCATCCGCCAGACGCTCTGGGCGGCCTTCTTCATCCTTCTCATCGTTTCCGGCATCGCCGCCTGGTTCCTGGTGCTGGCGAATGAGAGCAGGCACGTGGCGCAGGAGGAATCGGCGCGACAGACGACACTGCTGCTCCGCGAAATCGAGGCGCACCGGAAGACCGACGCCGAACTGCAGCGCGCCAAGGAAGCGGCCGAATCCGCCAACCAGGCCAAGAGCCGCTATCTCGTCGGCTTGAGCCACGAATTGCGCACGCCGCTCAATGCCGTATTCGGCTATGCGCAGATCCTCGAGCGCGACGATAGCATTCCCCCGGCGCGACAGAACAATATCAGCGTCATCCGCCGCAGCGCCGAGCATCTCTCCGGCCTGATCGACGGCCTGCTGGAAATCTCGCGCATCGAGACGGGCCGGCTGCGGTTACAGCGCAACGAGATCCGGCTCGGCGATTTCCTCGACCAGGTGGTGGAGATGTTCCGTTTCCAGGCCGAAGCAAAGGGGCTGGCGTTCCGCTTCGAGCGGCCGGATAAGCTGCCCGAGATGGTGGCGACCGACGAGAAGCGACTGCGCCAGATCCTCGTCAATCTGCTCTCCAACGCCATCAAATTCACCGAGCGCGGCGGCGTGACGCTGCGCGTAGGCTATCGAAGCCAGATCGCCACGCTCTGGGTCGAGGACACCGGGCCCGGCATCGCGGCCGAGGACGTCGAGCGCATCTTCGAGCCTTTCGAGCGGGGCGCCGGGCCGCAGGTAAACGCCGTGCCGGGCACCGGCCTCGGGCTGACCATCACCAAGATGCTGGCGCAGCTGATGGGCGGCGACATCCGCCTGCGCAGCACGCCGGGCGTCGGCAGCACCTTCGAGGTGCGCGTGATGCTGGCAGCGATCGAGCGGCCGGCGCCGCCGCCGCCCGCGCGGCGCATCTTCGGCTACCAGGGAGCGCGGCGCACCATCCTCGTCGCCGACGACGACCAGGACCATCGCGAGCTGGTGCGCCAGATCCTGGAGCCGCTCGGCTTCGTCGTGCTCGCCGTGCCGGACGGCACGGCATGCCTGGCGCTGACCACCGACATCCGTCCAGACCTCTTCCTGCTCGACATCTCCATGCCCGGCATGACCGGCTTCGAACTGGCGCGGCGCCTGCGTGAAGGCGGCCATGCGGCGCCGATCGTCATGCTGTCTGCGAGCCTCGGCGAAATGCAGCCGGAGCCGGCCGAGGACGCCGCCCACGACGCGGCGCTGCCGAAGCCGTTCGACATGCGGCAGCTGCTCGACCGCATCCAGGCGCTGCTCGAGCTCGACTGGAACGACGAGCCGAACGCGCCGCCGCCGGCCGAGCCTTCCGCGCCGCTGAAGAACCCCGGCGCCGAGCATGTGCGCGAGCTTCTCGACCTCGGCCAGATCGGCTATGTCCGCGGCATCGAGGCGAAGCTCGACGAACTGGCGGCGGAAAGCGGCAACCAGCCGCTGGTCGCGGCGCTGCGGACGCATCTGCGCAATTTCGACTTCGACCTCTATCAATCGACGCTCGAGGGGGTGGGCGAGCATGACTGAGACGGCGCATGCCCGCGACATCGTCCTCGTCGTCGACGATTCGCCCGAGACGCTGAGCTTTCTCACCGAGGCGCTGGAGCGTTCCGGCGCCACCGTGCTGGTGGCGACCTCCGGCGCGCGGGCGCTGGCGCTCGTCGAGCGAATCACGCCCGACATCGTGCTGATGGACGCGGTCATGCCAGGCATGGACGGCTTCGAGGCCTGCCGAAGGCTGAAGGCGAACACGGCGCTCGCGCATGTGCCCGTCATCTTCATGACCGGCCTCTCCGAGACCGAGCATATCCTCGAGGGCCTGGAGGCAGGCGGCGTCGACTACGTCACCAAGCCGATCGTGCTCGACGTGCTGCTCGCGCGCATCCGCGTCCACCTCGCCAATGCCCGCACGGCGCAGAGCGCCCGCATGGCGCTCGATACCGCCGGGCGCTACCTGCTCGCCGCCAATCGCGACGGCGAAATCCGCTGGTGCACGCCGCAGGCGGTGAAGCTGCTGGAGGCGACGCTGCCCGGCCGAGACGGCGCCATCCACCTGCCGGAGAGCGTCAAGCTCTGGCTCCGCATCTCGGCCGGCCAGCGCGGCGGCGGCGCCTCGCCGGGCCCGATCACCGTCGAGGGCGGCCGGCAGCTGCAGCTCGCCTTCGTCGGCAAGACCGGCGAGGACGAGTTCCTGTTCCGCCTGTCGAGCGATGACGACAGCGGCCAGGAGGCGCTGCTGCGCAAGCAGTTCACCGTCACCCAGCGCGAGGCGGAAGTGCTGCTCTGGATCGCGCGCGGAAAGTCGAACCGCGACATCGCCGAGATCCTGGGCCTGTCACCGCGCACGGTGAACAAGCACCTCGAGCAGGTCTACCAGAAGCTCGGCGTCGAGAACCGCGCCTCGGCCGCGATCACCGCGCTCGCGGCGCTCGGCGAGCGCTAGCGTGACTGTGATGGCTGTCACAGAGCCAGGCCATACGACGAATTTGCATTTGTTCCAAAATACTTAGCTGCACAACCAAACGACCGCGCCAGCTTTACCTCCCGCCTCCGGCCCCGTAAAATGCGGCGCCTGACAAGACCTTGGCGGAGGGAACACATGCGCGGCATTGGCGGAATCATGGGACGCGTCACGAACGTGATCTCGGGCGTGGTCCTCGGCGCGGCGCTCCTTGCCGGCGGCATGAGCGCGCCGGTGCAGGCCGAGGACAGCGGCGCCCGCCGCGTCATCGTCAGCCGCGATGCCGACTATCCCGGCTTCGACCTGCAGACGCTGAAGGACGTCGACCAGAAGGCCTGCGCGAGCGCCTGCGTCGACGACCAGGCCTGCAAGGCCTTCACCTACAACACCAAGGCGAAGTGGTGCTTCCTGAAGAGCGATTTCGGCAGCCTCGCCGTCGCCCCGGGCGCCAATGCCGGCCGTGTCGTCGTCGCCAAGGCGATCGACAAGAGCACCCAGGAGACCCGCATCGAGGAGCTCGCCTTCCTCGGGCCCTCGCCCTTCGACGAGGCGAAGCGCCAGCTCGGATCGCTCTCGACGCTCTATCCGTCGAACGGCATCGGCCATGACACCATCCGCCAGGGCGCCGAGCGCGCGCGAGAGAGCGGCGACGCCAAGGAGCTGTCGCGCGACCTCGGCGCGATGCTGGCGATCGCGCCGGAGGATTCGTCGATCTGGCGCCAGTTCGCGCTGGCCCAGATGCAGCGCAATCCCAACGACTACAGCGAGCGCCAGGACGCGCTGACCGCCGCCTCCTCGGCCGCCCTCAACGCCTATCTGCGCGCCGACGGCGCGGCCGAGCAGGCGCTTTCCCTCGCCCTGCTCGGACAGGCGCTGGAAAAGCGCGAGATGTGGAAGGCGGCGATCAAGACCTATCGCCTCAGCCTCGAATACAAGGCGGATTCGGCCATCCGCACCGCCTATGAAAAGCTGCTCGCCGAGCGCGGCTTCCGCATCGTCTCCAACACGGTCGACGCCGATGCCGCCTCGCCGCGCATGTGCGTCGTCTTCTCCGATTCGCTGCCGGTCGCCGATGCGACGCTCTCCGACTACGTGGTCGTCGAGGGCGGCAAGGGCCTCGCCATCGAGCCGCAGGACAACCAGATCTGTATCGACGGGCTGAAGCACGGCCAGCGCTACACGCTGCGCTTCCGCGCCGGCCTGCCCTCCGCCGATGGCGAGAAGCTGGCGCAGACGGCCTCCGTCTCCAGCTATATCCGTGACCGCGCCCCCTGGGTCGGCTTCGCCGGCAACGCCTATGTGCTGCCCGCCGGCCAGGGCGCCTCGATCCCGATCGACTCGATCAACACCGACCTGATCGACGCCGAGGTCTACCGCATCGGCGACCGCTCGATCGCCATCGCCGTGCGCGACGGCAATTTCCTGCGCCAGCTCGACAGCTATTCGGCCAGCCAGATCGCCAGCCAGTCGGGCGTCTCTGTCTGGAAGGGCCAGATCGAGGTCGGCGCCAACAAGCTGAACGAGAACATCACCACCGCGATCCCGATCGGCGACGCGGTCAAGACGATCGAGCCGGGCGTCTACGTCATCACCGCCAAGGCGGCGACCAAGGGCTCCAACAACGATGGCGGCTACGATTCCTCGCTCGCCACGCAGTGGTTCATCGTCTCCGACCTCGGTCTGTCAGCGCTGTCCGGCAATGACGGCGTCCATGCCGTCATCCGCTCGCTCAACACGGCGCAGGCGCTCGCCGGCGTGAAGGTCAAGCTCGTCGCCACCAACGACGAGGTGCTGGGCGAAGCGACCACCAACGCCGACGGCTACGTCCATTTCGAGCCTGGCCTGGCGCGCGGCACGGGCGGCATGGCGCCCCAGTTGCTCGTCGCCCAGACCGCAGCCGGCGATTATGCCTTTCTCGACATGAAGAAGACCGCCTTCGACCTGACCGACCGCGGCGTCGACGGACGCCCCGCCCCCGGCCCGCTCGACACCTTCTTCACCTCCGAACGCGGCATCTATCGCCCCGGCGAGACGGTGCACCTGACGGCGCTGCTGCGCGACGCGCAGGCGAAGGCCGTCAACGGCCTGCCGCTGACGCTGGTCGTCGACCGCCCGGACGGCGTCGAGTTCCTGCGCACCAAGCTCACCGAAGAGGGCCAGGGCGGCTACAGCCATGACGTCGCGATCCCGGACGGCGCCCAGCGCGGCGCCTGGCGCTTCCAGCTCTATGCCGATCCCGACGGCGCGGCGCTGACGGAGATCTCGGCGCTGATCGACGATTTCGAGCCGGAGCGGATCGCCTTCGAGCTCAAGACCTCGGCCGAGCGGCTCACCTCGGGCGGCACCTTCCCGATCGAACTCACCGCAAAGTATCTCTATGGCGCCAAGGCGATCGGCCTCGGCGTCGATGGCGACATCATCGCCACTCCGACCAGCACCAGCCCCGATTATCCCGGCTTCTCCTTCGGCCTCGCCGACGACCCGGTCGAGAGCGTCAGGGATTCCCTCGGCGCCAGCGCCATCACCGATGACGAAGGCCAGGCCAATTTCGACGCCACGGTGCCGACGCTGCCGGAGACGACCCGGCTCTTCAACGCCGAGATCGTCGTGCGCGTCACCGACACCAATGGCCGCGCCGTCGAGCGCCGGATGTCGCTGCCGGCGGACGGCAGCAAGCCGCATATCGGCATCAAGCCGAACTTCGAGGGCAGCGTCTCGGAAGGCGCGACGGCCGGCTTCGAGCTGATCGCCATCGGCCCGGACGGCAAGCGCATCGACGCCAAGGGCGCGACCTGGCAGATCGAGAAGCTCGACACGAACTACCAGTGGTATCGCCGCGACGGCGCCTGGAAATACGAGGCGATCACCACGGCGACGCGCGTCGCCAACGGCACGGTCGACCTCGACGCCGGCAAGCCCGCCAGCATCGAAGGCAAGGTCGACTGGGGCCGGTTCCGCCTGACGGTGGCGCTCGCCGGCGACGCGCCGACCTCGGCCAGCACCAATTTCGACGCCGGCTGGTATGTCGACGCCAGCGTCGCCTCCGAGACGCCGGACATGCTGACCGTCTCGCTCGACCAGAAGAACTACAAGCCCGGCGACACCGCCAAGCTCAGGCTCGACCCGCGCTTCCCTGGCATCGCCCAGATCATGGTGATCGACGACCGCGTCATCGACATGAAGACGGTGGAGGTGCCGGAAGGCGGCACCACGGTCGACCTGCCGGTGACGGCGAACTGGGGTCCCGGCGCCTATGTGACGGCCACCCTGTTCCGGCCGATGGACGTCGAGGCCAAGCGGATGCCGACGCGCGCGCTCGGCCTCGCCTGGGTGCCGGTCGACCCGGCCGATCGTCGCATCGACGTCCAGCTCGATACCGAGGACCAGATTCGTCCGCGTGGCGCCCTCACCATCCCCGTCACGCTCGCCAATTTGAAGAAGGGCGAGGAAGCCTATGTCACGGTCGCGGCCGTCGATATCGGCATCCTCAACCTGACCCAGTTCAAGACGCCGGATCCGGATGGCTGGTATTTCAGCCAGCGCCGGCTCGGCATGGAGATCCGCGACCTCTACGGCCTGCTGATCGACCGCATGCAGGGCGTTCCCGGCCGTCTCCGCTCCGGCGGCGATGGCGGCGCGCCCGGCCTGAAGTCGGTGCCGCCGACCGAAAAGCTGATCGCCTTCTATTCGGGAGTGGTGAAGGTCGACGAGAACGGCAAGGCGACGATCACCTTCGACGTGCCCGACTTCAACGGCTCGGTCCGCGTCATGGCCATGGCCTGGTCGAAGGAAGGTATCGGCCATGCCGAGAAGGAAGTCATTATCCGCGATCCCGTCGTGGTGATGGGCAGCCTGCCGCGCTTCATGACCCCGGACGACCAGAGCCGCATCCTCGTCGAGATCAACAATGTCGAGGGCCCTGCCGGCGACTACCAGCTGACGGTCGACGCTCCCGGCGTGGCGATGGATCCCGGCGATGCCGACAAGCAGATCCGCCTGGAAAAGGCCGGCCGCACCACGATCGCGCTGCCGATCAAGGCGGTCGACATCGGCGACCACCAGATCACCGTCAGCCTGGCGAGCCCGGAGAACGGCCAGACCTTCGACCGGACCTACATGCTGGGCATCCGCCCTGCCGGCCAGCCGGTTTCGCGCCGCTCGCTGATCTCGCTGGCTCCCGGCAACAAGCTGACCGTCGACGAATACGCCTTCGCGGAGTTCGTGCCCGGCACGACGAGCGCCACGATCGCCATCGGCGGCTCGGCCAAGCTCGACGTGGCGGCGATCCTCGCCTCGCTCGACCGCTACCCCTATGGCTGCACCGAGCAGATCACCTCCAAGGCGATGCCGCTGCTCTACCTGAACCAGGTGGCGGCGACGATCGGCATCGCGCAGGACAGCGAGCTGCGCAAGCGGATCCAGGATGCGATCGGCAAGGTGCTCGACAACCAGTCTTCGGCCGGCTCGTTCGGCCTCTGGGGCCCGGGCTATGAGGATCTCTGGCTCGATGCCTATGTCACCGACTTCCTGACCCGCGCCAAGGCGGCCGGCTATCTGGTGCCGGAGGTGGCGTTCAACAACGCGCTCGACAACCTCTCCAACAAGGTCGGCTACGCCTCCGACTTCGACAGGGGTGGCGAGGCGATCGCCTATTCGCTCTACGTGCTCGCGCGCAACGGCAAGGCGGCGATCGGCGACCTGCGCTACTACGCGGAATCGAAGCTGAACAACTTCGCAACCCCGCTGGCGCAGGCGCAGATCGGCGCGGCGCTCGCGCTATATGGCGACAAGGCCCGTTCCGGCTCGGTGCTCAAGGTGGCGATCGACAATCTCCGCAGCGCGGTAGCCCCGCAACTGGCCGGCCGCGAGGACTATGGCTCGGCCCTGCGCGACCAGGCGGCGGTGCTAACCCTCGTCGCCGAGAGCGGCGACAAGGACGCCAACGTCAAGAAGCTGGTCGACGACGTCGTCACGACGCGCGAGACCCGCCGCACTCTCTCCACCCAGGAGCAGGGCTGGATGCTGATGGCGGCCGCCGCGATGATGTCGGACCTGAAGCAGGCCGCGATCGACGTCGACGGCAACAAGGCCGAGGTGCCGCTCTACCGCAAGCTGCTCGGCTCCGACGTGTCGCCGCGGCCGCTGGTGGTCGAGAACACCAGCGACATCCCGCTCGACGCGGCGCTGACGCTGACCGGCATCCCCGCCTCGCCGGAACCGGCCGGCGGCGAAGGCTTCACCATCACGCGCAGCTACTTCAACACCGACGGCAGCGAGGCGGACCCAACGACGGTCGGCCAGAACGACCGCCTGGTGGTGGTGCTGACGGTGACGGCGGACCAGGCCCGCTTCGGCCGCCTGATGGTGGTCGACCCGCTGCCGGCAGGCTTCGAGATCGAGAACCCCAACATCTCGCGCTCCGGCGACACCGCCTCGTATGACTGGCTGAAGGTCGAGACCAATGTCGTCCATACCGAGGCCCGCACCGACCGCTTCGTCGCGGCGGTGACCCGCTCGGCCGGCGATCCGGTCGAGTTCTCGGTCGCCTATGGCGTTCGCGCCGTGTCGCCGGGCCAGTTCGTGCATCCGGCCGCGACGGTGGAAGACATGTACGACCCCGACCGCCAGGCCCACACCGACACCGGCTCGGTCGAGATCGTCGGCCCAACGACGACGAAGTGAGCGGGCGATGCGCATGACCAAGCTCGCCGTCATCCCGGGCGAAGACCCGGGATCCATGCAGCCGAAACCTCAGGCTGAATGGATCCCTGCTTCCGCAGGGATGACGGAGAGGGTCGGAGTCGCGCGGAGCCACGAGAGGCGGCTGCGATGAACGGCAAGCCGGATGCGGACTCGAATGGAAGCCCTCGCCCGCTTGCGGGCGAGGGAGACGACGCGCCGCGGCCGCCCTCGAGATGGCGGCGACGGGGGACCATTGCCGGCCTCTCGCTCGGCCTTGCCGCCTTCTTCGCCTATGCCTGGCTCGGCGGCGTGCTGGCCGAGATCGACAGGTCCCTGCCGCCGGTGCCCGATCCCGCCAAGGTGCCGACCTCGCAGATCGTCGTCGACCGCAGCGACACGCTGCTGCGACCCTACACCATCGCCGAGGGCCGCTGGCGGCTGCCGGTGACGCTTGCCGACGTCGATCCGATGTTCCTCACCATGCTGAAGGGCTATGAGGATCGCCGTTTCGACGAGCATCACGGCGTCGACTGGCGGGCGCTCGGACGCGCCGCCGGGCAGATCCTGCGCAACGGCCATGTCGTTTCCGGCGGCTCGACGCTCACCATGCAGGTGGCGCGCCTCGTCCAGGGCGGCTCGACCCGGCAGGCCGAAAGCAAGCTGAAGCAGATCGTCCACGCGCGGGCGCTGGAGCAGAAGCTCGACAAGAACCAGATCCTGTCTCTCTACCTCGCGCTCGCGCCGTATGGCGGCAATCTCGAAGGCGTCCGCGCCGCGACGCTCGCCTATTTCGGCAAGGAGCCGCGCCGGCTGACCATCGCCGAGGCCGCCCTGCTCGTCGCGCTGCCGCAATCGCCCGAGGCGCGGCGGCCCGACCGCGACCCGAAGGCGGCGAAGGCGGCGCGCGACCGCGTGCTCGACCGGCTGGTGACGGCCGGCGTACTCGACGAGGAGACCGCCGCCTCGGCCAAGACCGAGCGCATTCCGGAAGCCAGGAAGCCGTTCCCGATGCTCGCCGCCCATCTCGGCGACCAGGCGCGCAAGCGGCATCCGACCGATCCCGTCATCCGCCTCACCGTCGACGGCCGCCTGCAGGCGAAGCTGGAAGCCTTGGCCGGCATCCGCGCGGCAAAAGTCGGGGCGAAGGCGTCGGTCGCCATCCTCGTCGCCGACCAGGTCACCGGCGACATCCTCGCCTCGGTCGGTTCGGCCGGATTCATGGATGACGGCCGCAACGGCTATGTCGACATGACCGAGGCGGTGCGCTCGCCCGGCTCGACGCTGAAGCCGCTGATCTACGGCCTCGCCTTCGAACAGGGCCTCGCCCATCCGCAGAGCCTGATCGAGGACAAGCCCTCGGCCTTCGCCGGCTATGCGCCGGTCAATTTCGACGGTTTCTATCGCGGCACGGTGACCATCCACGACGCGCTGACGCAATCGCTCAACGTGCCGGCGGTGCAGGTGCTGGACGCGGTCGGACCGGCGCGGCTGATCGCGCGGCTGAAGCGCGCCGCCGCCAGCCCGCGCCTGCCGGACATGTCGGCGGCCGGCCTCGCGGTCGGGCTCGGCGGCGTCGGCATCTCGCTCAAGGACCTCGTCTCGGTCTATGCCGCGATCGCGCGCGGCGGCCGGCCGGTGGCGCTGCATCCCGAACCCCTGCCGGTCCTCGCCTCGGCCGATACCGCGCCCGTGCTCGAGCCGCTCGCCGCCTGGTATGTCTCGGATATCCTCGCCGACGTGCCGCCGCCCACCATCGGCGCGCGCGGCCGCATCGCCTACAAGACCGGCACCTCCTACGGCTATCGCGACGCCTGGTCGATCGGCTTCGACGGCCGCACCGTGATCGGCGTCTGGGCGGGACGCGCCGATGGCGCGCCGGTCTCCGGCCTTTCCGGCATCGGCACGGCGGCGCCGGTGCTGTTCGAGGCCTTCGACAAGCTCGGCGGCGACCGCGCGCCGCTGCCGCCCGCCCCGCGCGGCGCCCTGATCGCCTCGAACGGCGACCTGCCGGCGCCGCTGAAGCGTTTTCGCGGCAGCGACATCCTCGCCAACAAAGCGCCCGACACGCCGGAGATCGCCTTCCCGCCGGATGGCGTCCAGGTCGATCTCGGCATCCGCGCCGGCGATCCGATGCCGCTGATGATCAAGATCCGCAACGGCCAGCCGCCCTTCACCTGGTTCGCCAACGGCGTGCCAATCGCGCAAACGCCGTTCGCGCGCGCTGAAAGCTGGGCGCCGGACGGACCAGGGTTTGTTACTCTATCGGTCGTCGATTCGGCCGGGCGGTCAGACCGGGTCACGGTATTCGTGGAATAGCCCGCAAGGCGGAGCAAGGCGATTTCTCTCATCGGGCGCCACTGGAACCAGCACCGGCACTTCTACGAGTCCATCCTCGTCGCGGTCGTCGCCTATTTCCTCATCCGGCTGGTCTTCGCCGAATTCGCGCTGATCGCGGCCGGCGACATCTTCTTCGTCGTCTACCTCTTCTTCTTGTTCCGGCTGGCGGCAAAGGCCAATCTCGACACGCTGCGCCGGCGCGCACGCAGCGCGGATGAGGGCATTGTCCTCATCATGTGCCTGACGGTCGGCGCCATCGCCTTCTCGTTCTATTCGATCTTCTCGATCCTGAACGGCGCCAACACCACGGCCACCCACCTCGCCACCGCCATCATCAGCATTCCGCTCGGCTGGATCGTCTTCAACACCCTGTTCGCGTTCCACTATGCCCGGCTCTACTACGCGCCGGCCGGGACCGACAGCAATGCCGACGGCAAGGAAGACGACAAGGGCGGGCTGATCTTCCCGGACACGCCGGAGCCGGTGATCTGGGACTTCTTCTATTTCTCGTTCTGCCTCGGCGCGACCTTCCAGACTTCCGACGTGAACGTCCGCACGACGGATTTCCGGATGGTGATGATGTTCCACTCGATCGCGTCGTTCGTGTTCAACACGACGCTGCTGGCGCTCGCGATCAATCTCGGCGCCAGCGTGCTGACCTAGACTAGGTCACAGACTCATTAAGACGCATCCAGATGCGGAGCACGCTGGAACGGTCGATCATCAGGATACCGCCACCGTGGGCCTTCGAGACCGCCGTCAGAAGCCGATCCCATAAGCCGGCCTTTCGCCGCCGGTTGAAGCGGTTCACACAGGTCGTGCGCGGCCCATAACGTTCCCAAAGCAGCTAGAGGCCGATCGCTGGAACGGACCAATGAGACCTCAGCCAATAAGCCGGGCGCCCACCGAATGGCAGAGCGCCCGGCCAATCTTACTTCTGGAGTTCCACGACCACTTTCTCCAGCTCGCCCTGAAAATCGAACGGCGCCTTGTAGTCGCTGGTGACCGCCGTGCCGGTATCCGTCCCGACGTCCTGGTTCTCGGAGAGCGAATATTTGAACGGAGTGGTCTTCGCGATAGTGCCCGAACCGACCGCCTTGCCGTCGATGGACAGAGTTATGGACCCGCTTTTTCCCATTTCCTTGCCGCCCTCATAGGCGAACTCCATTTTCAGTTCATGCTCACCCGCAGGGACGGCGCTGTCGCTTTCGACGGAATAAACCGCGACGTCGATATAATTATGGACGGCCTTTAACTGGCCGTCCTTAAGATAGAATGCCCAGCCGCCGGTATTGCCACCTTGCGTGAAGATCATGCCATTGGCATTTTCCTTGATCTTGACTTTGGCGGTGACGCTGAAGGATTTGTTCTTCAGGTCGGGGGCGGAGGATTCCGGCAGGCCCGCCAGCACGCCCTCATAGGTGAAGCTGTCACGCCCGGCTGCAAGATTCGGCTTTCCGGTGCCTTCGGCGCTGAAGCGTTCGGCACCGCGCCAGTCAAGCGGCAACGCCTTGTTCTTCGATGCCTCTGCCCACCAGAGCGCCTTCAGTTCCTCCAGCTTGTCGGGATTCTTGGCCGCAAGATCCTTGGCCTGGCTGAAATCCTCATCAAGGTTGTAGAGCTCCCATTTCGCCTTCATCGGATCGAACTCGCCGCGAACCGGGTCCCAGGGCTCGAAGGCCAGCGACGCCGCCCACCAGCCTTTGTCATACATACCGCGGTTCACGAACATCTCGAAATACTGGCTCGTGCGGACCTCTTCGGCCTTGGCATCGTCCAGCACGCTCAGGAAGCTTTTGCCCTGGATCGGGGTCTGAGCCGTCCCATTGACGCTGCGCGGCTCGGGGATATGGGCCGCGTCAAGAATGGTCGGCGCAATATCGATGACATGCAGGAACTGGGTCCGCATCTCCCCGCCCTTCCGGAAGCGGGCCGGCCATTTGACGATCATCGGGTTGCGCACGCCGCCCAGGTGGCTCGCGACCTGCTTGGTCCATTGAAACGGGGTATCGACAGCCCAGGCCCAGCCGGCAGGGAAGTGGTTGAAATGCAGTTCGGTCCCGATCTCATCGATCCGGTCGATCATGTCCTCGGTCTTCATCAGATATTGATTGAAGAAGGCATTCTCGTTCAGCGTGCCGTCGAAGCCGCCCTCGGCGGAGGCACCATTGTCGCCGACGATATAGATGATCATCGTATTGTCGGCATCGGGCAAGGTCTTGACATAGTCAAGCACGCGCCCGACCTCGTGGTCTACCTGCTCGCCATAGGCCGCGAAGACCTCCATCATGCGCGAGTACAGCCTCTTCTGGTCGGCGTTCAGGCTGTCCCAGGCCGGCAGGCTGGCGGGGCGCGGAGTCAACTCGGTATCGGCAGGAATGATCCCGCGCTCCTTCTGTCGCTTGAAGGTCTGCTCGCGATAGGCATCCCAGCCCATATCGAACTTGCCCTTGAACTTGGCGATCAACTCCTTCGGGGCCTGATGCGGGGCATGGGTCGCGGCGGGCGCGAGATAGGCGAACCAGGGCTTCTCGGGCTGGATCGCCTCGAGCCTCTTCAGCCAGTCGATCGTATGGTCGGCCAGATCGGTGCTGAGGTAATAGCCCTCCTTATCGGGAGTCCCAATAGGGGTCTGATTCTCAAAGAGATATGGGCGGATCTGGTTTGTGTCGCCTGCCATGAAGCCGTAGAAATAATCGAAGCCCAGCCCGTTCGGCCAATGGTCGAAGGGCCCGGCGGCGCTGGTCTCGTAGATCGGAGTGTTGTGGTTCTTGCCGATCCAAGCCGTGACATAGCCGTTCTGACGCAGGATCTCGGCGAACGAGGCGGTGTCCTTGGGAATGACTCCGGTATAGCCGTCATAGCCGGTGGCAAGTTCGGTGATGACACCGGTCCCGGCCACATTGTGGTTGCGCCCCGTCAGCAGAGCGGCGCGCGTCGGCGAGCAGAGCGCGGTGGTGTGGAAGCGCGTGAAGGTCAGACCCTCTTTGGCCAGTTCGTCTAGCGCGGGCGAGGGAACGCCGCCGCCTGTAACGTCGAACTGCCCGAAACCCACATCGTCGAGCAACACCAGCAGGACGTTCGGTGCGCCTTCGGGGGCCTTGATTGGGGCGGGAAACTCTGCCGGGTCGGCATTCAGATAGGTGGTGCCCACATTGCCGCGGAACTTCTGCTCCGCATAAGGCAGCGTGACCTGTCCATCTCGTGCAGCGAGCGGCACACCGGCGGTTTGGGCATGGGCAGAAGCTCCACAGCTTGCGGCCAGAAAAGGCAACACCAGCAGGCTACGAAATAGTTTGGACGACTTCATCAGACGCTCCTTGATCTCACAGCAGTGGATAAAGAATTCTGATCAAGTTCCTCCGAACTCTACTTGACCTCCTTAAGTCCGCAGGCCGGCCCGGATCGGATGAAGATGAAACGTAGGGCGGTTCGCTCCGGCACCGTTCGACTTAAATCGTTTACCGACATGCATCGGGCCGCCAGCATGAGAAGACCGGAGATTGCCCGAACTGTCAATCTGGGCAGGACCGACCAAGCCTCTTGCGGATCAGCTGGCTCTTTCAAGACTTCCGAATGAAGAGGCGCTGACAAGTGAGCTGTTTCAGCTGAGTAAGGCTCCGATGATGCGGATGGCGCCGCGTTTTCCGTTGGCTCACGGGTGCCGCGTATTGACGACCGACGCTCCCGATATCAAAGCCTAGCTTTGCCTGCGGCCCGAACCATCGAACGTCACTCGGCTGTCGCGCAAGGTGCTGATCGCCTCCAGCGGCGTCAGCGCCGTCGCCGTCCTCGGCGCGCTCGTCTGGGCGCTCGATTCCAACCGTCGTGGCAACCAGTCCTAGACCGGCTTCGAGCGAGCCGCCGGTTCGGCGCCTTCCGCCGAGGCGGCAGCTGCGGCGGCCTCCTGCGCCTCCTCGCGAGCGCGCAGATAGTCCAGCCAGCGCCGCTCGATCGGCTTGGCGACGACAAGGACCAGGAAGACCAGCATCAGCGAGATGAGGACGACCGGCCAGTCGCCGAGGCCGCAGGCGATGCCGAGCGCCGCCGACACCCACACCGTCGACGCCGTCGTGACGCCATGCACGACCTCGCCACGCTTGGACGGACGCAGGATGGCGCCGGCGCCGATGAAGCCGATGCCGGCGAGAACGCCCTGGATGACGCCCTGCAACACCCGGCTCTGCGCGTCGGGATGGCCGGCGAAGGTGGCGATGTTGCCGACGCTGACCGCGACCAGCGCCGCGCCGAGCGAGACCATGGCCAGCGTGCGCATGCCGGCCGGCTTTTCCTTGGCGTCGCGGTTGATGCCGATCAGCAGGCCGCAAAGCACGGCCATACCGAGACGCATGGCAACGTCGAGATAGTACTCCGTCGGCACGGGGCGGCCTCCTCCGGTCGGAACGTCGAGCGAGCAGGCATAGTCGCATATCTTCGACGGCGTACCAGCCGGACGCCCAGCCTGACGCTGCCTTCTTCCACCAAAAGCTGTGCGACTGCGCGGACCTCAGGGCCTGCCGGCGATGACGCCGAGCGAGGCTAGAAGCTCGATCATGCCTCGGGCGCCATAGGGCTTGCTCAGGATGGCGATGCGCGCATTGCCGGCCAGCGCCGGATCGAGCTCGGAGGGATCGCCGCCGCTGGCGATAATGACCGGGATTTCGGCGAGATCGGACAGGATGTCCCTGGCGAGTTCGTCGCCGGGCCGATCCGGCAGGCCGACATCGATGATGACCGCGTCATAGGGATGATCCGGCACGGCCAGAAGGGCCGAGGCTGCAC
The DNA here is from genome assembly GCF_026343855.1 of Kaistia nematophila. NCBI lineage: Bacteria > Pseudomonadati > Pseudomonadota > Alphaproteobacteria > Hyphomicrobiales > Kaistiaceae > Kaistia > Kaistia nematophila. The sequence goes on from NZ_JAPKNK010000011.1 coordinate 119,239, forward strand.
CAGCGGAAGCGGCCTGCTCGACGGAAAATCCGAGATCCTCCAGCATTTCAGCGACAGCGGCCCGCACCAGCGGTTCGTCCTCGACCAGCAGGATCACGGGCCAGCTGTCAGCCACCGGCATCCCCTTGCGTCGGAGCCCGTTCCGGGAGGCATGCGAAACGCCGAGAAACGCCGGATCCATTCCGCCAGCTTCGCGCGTCGCATGAGCCATGGCACTGCGCGGTACAAGACATCACGACGCGGCCCTCGCCCCGGGCGGAACGGTCCGTTCGCTTCAAGCCTGGGGAAAGTTAACGCTACCACCGTCGCCCGTCGCCTCCTAGACAACGGAAAAATGTTTGCGCGCAGATGGTTAATGTCCAAACATGCAAGACCTCCAAGGAGCGTTTGCAGGAATCGATGCCCCAGTTCGGCGGCGTCCTGCCGGCACGCCGCAATCGCGTCCGGCGCCGGTGCGAAAGAGAGGCGGAAAGCGCGAGATCTGTTGCCTGCCGCCTTATTTGAGTCGAAGTGCTGGATCTTTCTCCGCGCACGCCGCGTCCCGGAGTTCCGCATGTCCTGCAGTCGCCCCCTCCTCGCCACGATCCTCGCGCTTGGCGCCAGCCTCGTCGCCGCCCTGCCGGCGACGGCGAAGTCGCATGACATCGAACTGAAGCTGCGCATCGCCGCGCCGCCGCCGGGACCCCGAGTCGTGGCGCTGACCTTCGACGCGTGTTCCGGCGCCATCGACCAGCGCATCCTGAACCTGCTGGTCGAGAACCGGATTCCGGCGACCCTGTTCGTCACCCATCGCTGGATGAAGCGGAACGCCGCCACCATGTCCACCCTGATGGCGCACCCCGAATTGTTCCAGATCGAGAACCACGGCGACCAGCATGTGCCGGCGATCACCGACATTCCAAGCCTCTACGGCGTGAAGACGGCCGGCTCGCTGGAAGCGGTGCAGAAGGAGGTCGATGGCGGCGCCTCGGCCATTCAGCAGGCGACCGGCAAGCCGCCGCGCTGGTTCCGCGGCGCGACGGCCGTCTACAGCCGCGACGCGCTCGACCAGATCCGCGCCGACGGCTACGAGGTCGCCGGCTTCTCGCTGAACGCCGACATGGGCGCGTCGCTGCCGGCCGCCACGGTCGCCAAGCGCATCGCCGCGGCGAAATCCGGCGACGTTATCATCGCCCATATCAACCAGCCGGGACATCCGGCCGGCCTCGGCGTCGTCGAGGGCATCAAGCGGCTCGCCGCCTCGGGCGCGGTGTTCGTCAAGCTCGACGACGTGCAGACCCAGGCGAGCAACTGAGGCTAATCTAGGGGGCCCTCACCCCTACCCTCTCCCGCAGGCAGGAGAGGGAGCGCGCCGTCCAATCCCCGCGATCGATATGACGCCCCGCTATCGGCATGACGCCGGCCCGAAGCCCTCGCCCGCTTGCGGGAGAGGGTTGGGTGAGGGTCTTGCTTTCAGCTGAAGGCGGTATGGCTAAGCCATCCTGTACCAGCGCCGGGCTGTCCCGGCGAAGAGCGCTGCCTGTTCGTCGGCCGAGAAACCGCGCGTCGCGTCCTTGAAGACGTCAATCCATTCGGCGAAGCCGATATGCAGGCCCGCCACCGGGTAGTCGGTGGCGAACATAGAGCGCTCCGGCCCGAAGGCATCGATGCAGGCATGGATCACTTCGGTCAGGCTCTCGCGGCTCCATTGCGGATCATAGGCGACGGGATCGGAGATCTTGATCGCGACATTCGGCGCGATTGCCAGTTGAACCAGCCCTTCGCGCCAGCGCCGCATGTCATCCGCATCGCGGTCGATCGGGCTGGCGCAGTGGTTCAAGATGAAGGCGATGTCGGGAAAATCCGCCACCAGTCGCATCGTGCTCTCGAACTGATGCGGCGTGATCAACAGGTCGAAGCTGAAGCCGAGATCGCGGAAGCGGGCGAGACTGGCGCGCCAGCGCGGATCGTCCATGCGGTCATTGTCGGGCATCCGGCGCTTGGCCGGGTCGGGGTGCCAGCTCAGGATCTCGCGGATGCCGACGACGCGCGCGCTTTCCGCATGCTGCTCCAGCACGGCGGCTGCGCCGGGATCGAGCAGCGCCGCATGGGCGACATAGCGCGACGCGATGCCGGGCGATCGCTCCAGCGTGTCGAGCCAGCGGTTTTCGCCGGCCGGGTCGGCCGGATCCCAGTTGGCCTCGACATGCACGCTGGCGACGATGCCTTCCGGCAATGCCAGTGCCTCGTAGTCCCTGGCGAGATGGTTGCGGCGGAGCGGCGCCAGTTCGTCGTCGGGCTGGCCGCCCTCCAGCCAGCCATGCTTGCCGAGGCTCAAATCCCAGAAATGATGATGGGCGTCGATGATCGCCCCGCTGTAGCGCTGCCCCGTCATGTTCCTGTTCCCACGGGAAACGACTCGCGGCGCGACGTCAATTTCCACATATGATAATTGTTTTTGAAATAGGATAGCGCTCGGCAGATGCTGTCAAGGGCGCGATGATGTATCGGTGAGGAAACAAGCAGGCACGCACGGGGCTCGGAAATGGCGAAGAAGGCAGTGGCGGTGGACGTCGAACAGCAGGCCACGGCGGCGGTCGCCTACAAGGCTCCGGCGCTGGAAAAGGGGCTCGACATCCTCGAACTGCTGGCCGGCCAGTCGGGCGGGCTGATCCTGTCGCAGATCGCCCATTCGCTCGGCCGGTCCGTGCAGGAAGTCTACCGCGTCGTCGTCTCGCTCGAGCGGCGCGGCTATGTCGAGCGCAAGCCGCCCGGTGAGGCGTTCCAGATTTCGATGAAGCTGTTCGATCTCGCCTGCGGCCATCCGCCGATCCGGCGGCTGCGCGAGGCGGCGCAGCCGATCCTGCAGAGCCTGGCGGCCGAGGTCGAGGAGGCGATCATCCTGTCGATCCTCGACGGGCTCTCGGTCCGAGTCATCGCCGTTGCCGACAATCCCGCCCCGGTCGGTTTTCGCGTGCGTCTTGGCACCCAGACCAGGATGCTGTCGACGGCGTCCGGGCGCACGCTGATCGCCTTCCAGAACGAGCCGACCCGCGCCATGCTGATCGAGCGCGCCTCCGAGGAGCTGCTGTCGCGTGAGAAGGATCCGGAGCCGCTGATCCGCCGTGTCGAGCAGATCCAGAAGCGCGGCTACGAGATGGTCGCGGACGAGACGCTGCGCGGCATCACCGACGTATCCTTCCCGATCTTCGACGCCAGCGGCATCGCCCAGGCGGCGATCACCATGCCGTTCCTGCTCTGGGTCACCAACCAGGTGCAGCTGGCGGACGCATCGAAGCATCTCTACGAGGCTGCGGCCGAACTCTGCCGCCAGATCGGCGGCCACCTGCCGGAGCCGAAATTCCCGATCAAGGGCTGAACCGCCTCAGATCGTCGTCCGCACATGGGCGTCGCGGCCATAGAACGACACCAGCACGACGATGACGACGCCGAGGACCGCCTGCACCAGCGACGGCTGCAGGCCGATGCCGATCAAGAGCGTGTTGATCTCGGTCAGCACCAGCGCGCCGGCGACCGTGCCGAGATAGGAGCCGCGCCCGCCGACCAGCGCCGTGCCGCCGATGACGACGGCGGCGATGGTCTGGAACAGATAGGGCTGGCCGACCTCGCCATAGGCCGAGCCGGTGAAACCGAGCAGCAGGATGCCGGTGACGGCGGCGAAGGCGGCCGAGAGCGCGAACGTCGCCGTCCACATCGCCACCGGGTTGATGAGCGCGAGCGGCGCGGCGCGCGGATTGCTGCCGAGGGCGAACAGGCGGCGACCATAGGCGGTGCGGGCGAGCGCCACGGTGACGATGGCCGCGAGCGCGACGAAGCACGGCACCAGCCAGGGTACGGGCAGGAAGCCGACCGAGCCGCCGATCGAGACGAATTCGGTGATCGATTCTGGCGCCGAGCCGGACGGAAAGCCGCCAGTCCAGAGCAGCACCGAGCCCTGCACGATCGTACCGATGCCGAGCGTGACGATGAGGGGATGCAGCTTGAGGCTCGACGAGATCAGGCCGTTCAGCGCGCCGATCGCGCAGGCGAGACCGACGACGATCGCGCACACCAGCGCGAAGTTCATGCCGCCGCCATAGAGCTGCGCCGTGACGACATTGGCGAAGCCGATGACGAAGGGAATCGAGAGGTCGATGCCGCCGATGATCACCACCAGCGTCTGGCCGATCGAGGCGATGGCCAGCAGCGAGCCGAGCACCAGCATCGCCCGCATGGAGAATTCGCTGCTGTAGCCCTCGATCAGCGCCGTGCCGGTCAGATGCAGGGCGACGGCGACGATGAGCGCGCCGAGGACGCGAGCCTGGTCACTGGTCAACCGCGCCATCTAGCTCACTCCCCGCACACGTCCGAGCCAGCGGTCCTGCAAGGCCGTCAGCACGATGGCGATGACAAGGATCGCGCCATAGGCGATCTGCAGGACGAAGGTCGAGAAGTTGAAATAGGTCAGCGCGCTCTGCAGCAGGAAAATGTCGATCGCGCCGATGGCGGCGCCGAGCAGGCCGCCTCGCCCGCCGGCAAGGCTGACGCCACCAAGCGCCACGGCCGAGATGGCGATCAGCGTGTAGGTCGGGCCGATCGACGGGTCGGCCGAGCCGATCAGCGCCGTCATCATCAGCCCCGCGACGCCGGCGAAGACGCCGGTGATGACATAGGAGAGGAAGCGCACCAGCGTCACCGGGATGCCGGCCGTATAGGCGGCGCGGTCGTCGCTGCCGACCGCCATCAGGTGGTCGTAGTAAGGCAGGCGGCGGATGCCGATCCAGATCAGGAAGACGGCGCCGAGCGGCAGGATCGACAGCGGCCCGCCGAGCGATTTCAGCCAGGCCGGAACCGTGCCGGTCGGCGCCGGCAGGATGGTGAGCGTCGTGCCGACCAGCAGCAGATAGGTGCCGAGCGTCGCGACGATCGGCTGGATGCGCAGGATCGTCGCCAGGAAGCCGTTCAGCGCGCCAATGGCGGCGCCGATCAGGACGGCCGCCCCGACGACGATGAGGGGCGAGGTCAAGCCCAGCTTCTGCACCAGCACCAGCACGACGATGGCGTTGACGAAGCCCATGATCGGGCCGACCGAGATGTCGATGCCGCCGCGGCCGCCGAGGATCGCCGGCGCCGAGGCGATCGCCGCGCCGACCAGCGGCGCCGCGAGGCCGATCAGCGTGCCCCAGGCGCCCGGCGCGAAGCGGGCCGGATTGATGACGATGTTGATCGCGAGCAGGATGACGAACAGGATCGGCGCGAAGCCGGTCTGCCGCCAGATCGCCGTCAGGGCCGAGGCCCGGCGAGTGGGTTGCGAGGTTGCGATCGCCGTCATGCTGCGCGCCCGAACATGGTGGAAATGATGCGCTCGGACGAGCGCCCTACCCCTTCCAGCGAGGCGGCAAGTTCCTGTTCGCGGAAGACGAGGATGCGGTCGCAGAGCACCAGAGCCTCCTCGATCTCGGTCGAGAGGATCACCAGCGCCATGCCCTCAGCCGCCAGTTCGCGGAACACGGCGTAGAGCACGCGCCGGGTGGCGATGTCGACGCCGCGCGTCGGGTCGTTCAGGAGCAGCACGTCCGGCTTGTGCGCCAGGGCGCGGGCGAGCAGCACTTTCTGCTGGTTACCGCCGGAAAGCGTGGTGATCAGGTGGCCGGGCTCGGGCGCGACGATCGACAGCCGGTCGCGATAATAATCGTAGCGCTTGCGCCGCTCGGCCGCGCTGATCAGGCCGAGCCGGCGATCGCGGCCGACAGTCGCGATGGCGAAATTGTCGAGGATCGACATGGACGGGAAGATGCCGGTGGCGCGACGGTCGCGCGGCAGATAGGCGATGCCGCTTCGAACCGCCTGCCGGAAGCTCCGTATCTCGCGGCCGCCGGCCAGGACCTCGCCGGCGACGGGCGGGCGCAGGCCGGCCAGCGTCTCGATGAAGGCATCCTGGCCATGGCCGTCGAGGCCGGCAAGGCCGACGATCTCGCCGCGCCGGATCGTCTGCTCGAACAGAACCGCGCCCGGCTTCAGCGACAGGCCGCGTACGGAAAGCGCGACGGCGGCGTCAGCCATGGTGCAGCTCCCGCGCGGTATCCGGCGCCATCAGCGCGAGCAGCTCATCCGGCACGAGTTCGCCCTTCTCCAGAGTCTTCACCACCTGACCGCTGCGCAAGACCGTGACGCGGTCGGAAAGGCCGGTGACCTCGTCCATCCGGTGGGTGATGAACAGGATCAGGCAGCCGTCCGCCGCCAGCCGCCGCATCAGCGCGAACACCGCCTCGCGATCAGCGAAATCGAGCGCGGCGGTGACCTCGTCGAGGATCAGCACGCGGGGTTTGCGGGTCAGCGCCCGGGCGAGCACGATCAATTGCTGCGCCGCCAGCGGCACCTCGCCGGCCGGCTCGTCGAGCGGCACCCGGGTCACCGCGAATTCGGACAGGACGCTGCCGGCGAAGGCGCGACGCTCGCCGCGCGGCACGCGGCGGCGAAGAAGGCCGTCATAGCCGAGCAATATGTTGTCGGCGACGCTGCGGTCCGGCGCGATCAGCACTTCCTGGAAGACGGTGGCGAAGCCGGCCGCGCGGAAATCGGCGGGATCGCGACCGGCGATCCTGCGGCCCTCGAAGGTGATGCTGCCGCGATCCGGCGTGACGATGCCGGAGAGCAGCTTGACCAGCGTGCTCTTGCCCGAGCCGTTCTCGCCGAGAATGGTGTGAATGGTGCCGGGCGCAAAATCGATGGTGGCGCCGTCCAGCGCCACCGTCTCGCCATAGCGCTTGGAGAGATCGCGGATCTCCAGCATAGACCGTCATTCCCCCGATGCGCATTCAGGCGGGCGCCGGCCGTGGCCGCCCGCTCGTCAGAGAACCACGCCGATAGCCGGGTTTGAAGCGGCCACCGGCGTGTGTCGCCTGTCCGTGATCCTACTTGGAGCAGGGATCCGGCGTCTGGGCGTAATCGAACAGCTGCGTATGCGCCGGCTTGGCGAAATAGGCGTCCATCAGCTCTTCCGGCATCGGGTCCTGAGGCGCGACGGGGAAGATCGAGACGGCGTCCTTGGTCATGCACTCGCGATGCCATTTGCCGAGCTCGTCCGGCTTCACGGCCGGCACCGGGATCATCAGGATGTTCAGCTTCGGCTGCTGGCCTTCGAGCACGCGGACGCCGACGCGGAACAGGGTCTGCGCCGTCCAGGACGGCATCAGCGCGCCGCCGGTGAAGCGGAACGTGTCCTGGTTATCCTTCCAGAAGCCGAGCGCATCGCCGGAGATCGAGCCGGAGACGACCGGGATCGGCCGGCCGGCCTGCTTGAACGCCTCGGCGACGATGCGCGACTCCGAACCCGAGGTCCAGACGCCCGCGATCGGCTGCGGCGTGGTGGCGAGCACCTGCAGCGTCACCGTCTTGGTGACGTTGGGCGACCAGTTGCCGTTGACGTCGCGGATCACCTTGACGTCGGGCGCCTCGGCAAAGGCCTTGTCGGCGCCGGCGCGCTGCTGGGCGACCAACGGGCTGCCTGCGATGCCCTCGATGCGCAGTACGTTGCCCTTGCCGCCAATGCCCTCGACGACGCCCTTGGCGACGTCATAGCCGAACTTCACATAGTTGGAATCGACGTTGATGGCATAGGGGCTGGTGACGGCGCCCGCGCCGGTGACGAAGGGAATGCCGGCCTTGAAGGCGGCCTCGATCACTTCGTTCAGCGCCGTCGAAGAGCCGGCGAAGGAGGTGATGATGCTGCACTTCTTGTCGATGAAGGCGCGGATCTGGGCGATCTGCTGGCCGGTGTCGCCGTTCGAATCCGACATCTCGAAATCGGAGACCCAGCCCTTCGCCTTGTAGAGATCGACCAGGCGCTCGAGCTCCTTGGTGACGGAGACCCGCCAGGGATTGCCCTGGTAGGATTCCGAGTGGCACCACTTCCACGGCTGCTTGACCGGGCCGAAATTGTCATAGGCCGACGGCTGGATCGTCTCCTCGACGCCGACATAGAGCGCCTGGATATCCGGCGGCAGCGTCGCGAAGGCCGGCGGCAGTTCGGCGGCCTTCGCCACGCCGGCCACGCTCATCAAGGCAGCGGCGCAGACCGCCACGCCGAGTTTCGTCCTAGCCCGTGTCATGATCCTGTCTCCCTCCCTCTTGGCCGGGGCGGATATCCGCTCACCGCGCCCTGTTCAGGCCCCGCCGCGTGGCGTGCGACGTCCCTCTGGCCCAAGCTTTCTCGTCGCACGTTCCGCACGCGAACTCTTGTTCTCAAGAACACCCGGCTGGCGGCTCCCACGCCAACCTCCGCCCTCCAGCTTATTTTTCGCAGGTGAGAGCTTTCGTTCACATCAGATAGCAAGCCGCATTCCTGTCAACTGGTATTTGACCACGAATAACAGGTGAGCGCTTGGGACCGGACGAAGGTCTGGGAAAAGCCTGCTCCTCCAAAGCTCGACACCCGCCGGCGGGATCCACGCGAGCGGGCGTCGAGCCAACTGGGCATTGGAGCCGGCCACGCGAAAGCGCGGCCGGCAGGAGACGCTACCAGCGGACCTGGAAGCCGGCATTGCCGCCATAGGTCTGGACGTTGTCGGCGAACTTGCCGTCAAAAGTGGCGAAGAACGAGGTGTCCGGGCCCCAGTTCATCCTGAAGCCGGCATTGACCGCCAGCGCATCCTCGGCCGCGGCCGCGCCCTGCACGACGAAGGGATAGCCCGGCGCCGCGAGGAAGCTCGGATTGACCGAGCGATCCGGATTGAACTCGTGCTGCCAGGCCGCCCGCGCCCAGGGCTGGATGGTCGTGTTCTCGCCGAGCCCCATCGTCGTGTCGAACTGCAGGCCGAGCATGGAAGGAAGCGACGTGATGGTGCGGCGGTCATAGTCGAGGCCGAGGACGTCGCCGTTCGGGGAGGTCTCCTGGAAGCCCTGCATGGTCAGCGAGGCAAACTGCAGGCCGGCGAAGCCGGTGACCGCGCCGAGGCCGGCGACGGGCTGGCGCCATCCGGTTTCGGCGCGGGCGCTGAAGCCGCCGCTCAGGAAATCGCCCTCCCAGCGTTCCGAGAAGCCAGGCACGGGATTGAGCGGCGCGTCGGAGCCAGGCACGGTCGCCTGGCGGCGGGTGCTGTTGTCGTAGATGTCCAACGCGAGCGCGCCATTGGCATAGAACTGGCCCCACTTCTTCGCGCCATAGGCGCCGAGATGGCCGCCGACCATGTTGCCGCTGGTCTCGCGATCCGGCACCGAGAACGAGCCGGCGGCGCCGCCGACGGCAAGACCCATCAGCGTGTCGGGATCGACCTGGTAGTCCACGCCGGCCGCCAGGCTGCCGGCCTTGTAGGTCAGGTCGGCGCTGCCGACGATGGTCGGGTCGCCATTGACGTTGCCGGAATTGCCACCGACCGTCGCCCAGATCTTCCAGCGACGCTCCTCGGCCTGGTCGAGCGCGGCGAAGGCCGGGCTCTTTTCGGGCTCGTCCGCGTAGCCGAGCGCCTTCGGCGTATAGCTCTGGCTCGAGGGATCGAGACCCATGCCGATGCGCCAGCTGTCCGCCTGGCCGGTCATCGCCGCCAGGAAAGTGCTGTTCATGTCGAACTCGGGCTGCTGGAAGCCGCTAACGCCCTCGCCCGAGATCGAATCGTAGATCGCGCCGAGGGCATCGATCGTCGGCACGTAGAACAGCGCCGCCGCGATCGGAGCGAAATCCGGCGAGGCAAGGTCCGTCTGGATCGCGTTGATCGCCGAACCGACCGCCGTCTGGTTCTCCGTCATGCCCCCACGGGCATAGTTGATGTCGACATTGAGGACGACATCCTGGGGATCGACCGGATAGAGCAGCTTGTACTGCGCCACCGCGCTCTGCGCGGCGTCGAGCTCCAGGCCCTCGTCGGTGACGCCCTCTTCGGTGTGGATGATGACGTAGTCCGTGCTGCCGGTGCGCGCCGACGCGGGGTGCATGACGTTGATGGCGACGATGCCGTCCACCACCGCCGTGCCGCTGACATCGATGCGGTCGGTCGTGCCGGCGAGATCGAGGTCGAGCAGATAGGCGCCTTCCTCGGTCTGCTCGAGATTGCCGGTCAGCGTCGTCCGCATCACCCGGTCCCAATCGCCGGGCGACATGTACCCTTCGTTCAGATACTTGCCCGTCGCGCCGAGATCGACGGTGTCGCCCATGTAGTGGATGGCGTCGAAGCGGTTGTTGAAGGCGTTCTGTCCTTCGCCGAGCGCGACCGAGCCGATGGTCACATATTCGTTCTCGAAGGTGTCGTCGCCGCCGGTGGCGCGCATGGCGTAGCCGTCGATCAAGTCGACCGAGGTGACGATGCCCTTGTTGGTGAGCTTGTTGGTCTTGCCGTCCTTGAAGCCGACGCCGGCTCCCATTTCGGAACCGCCGATCACCTTCACCTTGTCCTCGATGGTGACGTCGATGTCGCCATTGCCGTCGCCGCCGACGCTCTGCGCCAGGATGGCGAAGGAGTTCTTGCCGGTGACCGCGACATCGACCTTCTGCGTCAGGCTGACCACGTCGCCATAGCCGTCGCCGCCGACAGAGCCCATGAAGCCGGCCGGCGTCGGTTCCGAGAACAGGCTGAAGGTCTGGGCGCTGGCGCCGGAGAAGCCGTCCAGGCCGAGATAGTTGCCGTCGAAGCCGCCGACGCCGCCGCCGCCGCCCACCGACTGGGCGAAGACGCCGACCGAATTGTCGCCGGTGATGAGGATCCTGGTGTTGCCGGTGATCTTGACGATGCCGCCATTGCCGGTGCCGCCATTTGCGGTGGCCTCGACGATGCCATCGGTTCCCGCGGTGACGACACCGCCGCCGCCGCCGACCGACTGCGCGAAGATGCCGACGGAGCCGTTGCCCTTCAGCTCGATGACGCCGGTGCTGTCGACGATGACGTCGCCACCCTTGCCGGTGACGCCGGCGCCGCCGATCACTGCCGTACCGCCGAGCGCCACAGCGGTCGCCGCGCCGCCGGCGCCGCCACCGCCGCCCACCGATTGGGCGAAGATCGCGACGGAGTTGTCGCCCTCGATCAGCATGTTGCCGTCATTGATGACCTTGACGATGCCGCCATCGCCGCCGGCGCCGCCCGAGCCGCCGATCGCCAGCGCAATCGACGGCGTGTCGCCGGGACTGGTCACATAGGTGATGCCACCCGTGCCGCCACCGCCGCCGACCGACTGCGCCAGGATACCGGTCGAGCCATATCCGGTCGTGTGGATCAGGCCGGTCGCCTCATTGGTGACGGTGACGTCGCCGCCCTTGCCGCTTGCGCCGCCAGCGCCGCCGATGACGAAGTCGAAGGTAGAGCCGTCGGCCAGCGCCGTGCCGCCGGTCATGGCGCCATTGCCGCCGCCGCCGCCGATCGACTGCGCGAAGATCGCGACCGCCGCGTCGCCCGTCGTGGTGATGGTGCCCGCATTGGTGACCTTGACGACGCCGCCGCCCCCGCCTCCGGCGCCGCCGACGCCGAGCGAGCCCGAGGTCAGGCTGGCCGCGAAGCCGCCACCGGCATTGCCACCGCCACCGCCGACCGACTGCGCGAAGATGCCATGCGAGCCATAGCCTTCGACCAGGATGTTGCCCTGGCGCAGCAGCGTCCCACTCTCGTCCCCGGACAGGATTCGCTGGTTCTCGACCGTGACGTCGCCGCCATTGCCGGTCGAAGCGACATCGCCGCCGACCATGAGCAGGCCATAGGTCCTGCCGCCCGAGCCGCCGCCGCCGCCGATCGACTGCGCATTGATGCCGTCGGCGCCGTCGCCCAGCGTGTGCAGGCTGTTGGAGTTGGTGACCGTGACCGCGCCGCCATTGCCGGAGGAACCGCCGGCGCCGCCGATCAGCACCAGCGCCGGAACGCTGTCGGTGAACTTGCCGGAATTCTTGCCGCCACCGGAGCCGCCGCCGCCGCCGACCGACTGGGCGAAGATGGCATGCGAATCGAGACCATGGGTCTCGATCATCGCCGCGTTGGTGACGCCGACCGCTCCGCCGACGCCGGCGGAGCCGCCGGAACCGCCGACGCCGAGAATCGCCAGGCCGATCGAACCGCCGGCACCGCCGCCGCCACCGATCGACTGGGCGAAGATGCCCGCGGAATCATCGGCATGGGTGAGGATGCCGCCATAATTGTCGACGGTGACCGTGCCGCCATAGCCCGCCGCCTCGCCGGTGCCGCCAATGGCCAGCAGAGCGCCGGCGCCGCCGCCGGAACCGCCGCCGCCGCCGACCGACTGCGCGAAGATGCCGTTGGAGCGGCCGGTATCCGCATCCGGATTCGTTCGCTCGCCGTCCTCGTCGAGGACGATGCCGCCGAAGGTCTCGATCAGGGCGACATTCGCCTGCGAGAAGTCGTCCTTGCCATTGGTGACGGTGACCGCGCCGCCATTGCCGCTTGCGCCGCCGCTGCCGCCGAGGGCGATGGTGCCCAGCATGCCGGCATTGCCATCACCGCCATCGCCGCCGCCGCCGCCGACCGACTGCGCATGAATGCCGTCCGAGGTCTGGCCTTCGGTGGTGATGTGGCCGGTATTGGTGACGGTGACCGTGCCGCCATTGCCGCCGGTGCCGCCCGTGCCGCCAATGCCGACCGCCGCCGAGCGCTTGAAGCTGCCTGTGCTGACCGGCTTCAGGAAGGTGAGCGGATCGACCGGCACGCCCGGGATCGACACCAGGCCGCCCAGACCGACATAGGCGTCGCCGCCCGTACCGCCGCCGCCGCCGATCGACTGCGCCAGGATGCCGGCCGACTTGTCGCCATGGGTGGTTATGAAATCGAGATTGGTGACCTCGACGAGGCCGCCGATATTGCCGACGCCGCCCTCTCCGCCGACCGTCGCCTGCAGGTTCCAGTTCGGCGACTTCTTGACCTCGTCGCAATCCGCAGGCGGCTTGCAGGAGGGACCAAGCTGCAGCGAGATCGAGTTCGACCGCCCGCCGGTGCCGCCACCGCCGCCGATCGACTGGGCGAAAATGCCGGTCGCGCCGACGCCCGATGTCTCGATGCCGCCATCCTGGGTGACATGGACGTCGCCGCCGAGATTGCCGTCGCCACCGAGGCCGCCGACGGCTACGCTGATATTGACCTGCGTGCCCTCGGTGTTGCCGCCGAGGCCGAGCACGCCGGTGACGGCGTTGCCGCCGGAACCGCCGCCACCACCGATCGACTGCGCGAAGATGCCATAGGCGCCGTCACCGGTCGTCGTCAGGAGGCCATCATTGTCGACCTTGACCAGGCCGCCAATGCCGCCATCGCCACCGAAGCCGCCGACCGCGACACTGGCATTGACGTTGGTGCCCTCGTCGCCGAGCACGCCGATCGTGCCCGCGATCGCCATGCCGCCATTGCCGCCGCCGCCGCCGATCGACTGCGCCTGGATGGCGTGCGCCTCGACACCTCCGGTGGTGATCGAACCGGTATTGTCGACCGTGACCGTACCGCCATAGCTGCCTTCACCGCCGAAGCCGCCGAGCGAGGCCGACAGGCTCTTGGCGTTCTTGCCGGAGATCACGCCGGCGACAGACAGGCCGCCATTGCCGCCGCCGCCGCCGACCGACTGCGCGAAGATGCCGACCGACTGGTCCTTCTCGGTGATGATCGAGCCGTTGCGGGTCACGGTGACGGTGCCGCCATAGCCGCCATCCGCGCCGAAGCCGCCGACCGAGGCGCTGACCTGACGACCTTCCTCACCACCGGAGAGGCTCGCCGAAACGCTGAGGCCGCCATTGCCGCCGCCGCCGCCGATCGACTGCGCCAGCACGCCATAGGCCTTCTTGCCCTTGGTCTGGATGAGGCCGGTCGAATCCACCGTCACCGCGTCACCATTGCCGCCTGCCGCGCCAAAGCCGCCGAGCGAGGCGGAGATGGCCGTCTTGGTGCCGTCCTCGGCCTTGCCAAGCGAGCCCTGGATCGCCGCGACGAAGGAGAAGCCGCCATTGCCGCCGCCGCCACCGACCGATTGCGCGAAGATGCCGTTCGAGCCGTTGCCCTCTGTCAGGATGTTGTCGACCGAGTTGACGTTGACGGTCGAGCCGTTGCCGCCGCCGTCGCCGAAACCACCGATCGAGACGGCGACCGCCGTCTTGGCATTCTCGCCCGTGACCGAGATCGCGCCGGAGAAGCCGCCATTGCCGCCACCGCCGCCGACCGACTGCGCGAAGATGCCGTTGGAATCGCCGCCCTCGGTGTGGATCGTTGCCGCATTGCCGGAGAGTGTCGCACCGACATTGCTGTTGACGATGACCGCACCCGCGTTCTGTCCCTCGCCACCGCCACCACCAATGCTGACGCTGGCGCCGCCCATGCCGTCGACGGTCAGATTGCCAGCGACCGAGAAGCCGCCATTGCCGCCGCCGCCGGCAACCGATTGCGCCAGGATGCCGTTGGAGATGTCGCCCTTGGTCCAGATCGTGCCGGTATTGTTGACGGTGACGAGCTTCGAGATGCCGCCATCGCCGCCGCCACCGCCAAGCGAAACCGAGACGCTGCCCTTCTTGCCGGAGCCGCTCGCCGCGATGCTGGCGCCGCCATTGCCGCCGCCGCCGCCCACCGATTGCGCCAGGATGCCATCCGAGCCGTTGCCGAGCGTCCGGATGTTGCCGTTGCTGGTGACCGTGACGGCCTCGCCGATGCCGCCCGTGCCACCCGAGCCGCCGAGGCTGACGCCCGCCGCCCCGCCATCGGTCGAAATGGCGAGCACGCCAGAGAAGCCGCCATTGCCGCCGCCACCGCCAACCGACTGGGCCAGGATGCCGGCCGAACTGTCATAGCCAGTGGTGATGTTGCCTTCGCTGGAGACGGTGACGATATCGGCCTGGCCGCCGCCCTTGCCGCTGCCGCCGAGCGAGACGCTGACGCCGAGCGTCTTGCCGCCGCTGACCGCAGCCGAGAAGCCGCCATTGCCGCCGCCGCCGCCGACCGACTGCGCCAGAATGCCGGCAGCCCCCGAGCCTCCACCCTGGAACATTACGCCATGCTCGAAATCATAGCCGGTGGTGAGGTTGCCCGTGGAGGTGACGGTCACGACGCCGCCGGCGCCGCCGATATCGCCATCGCCGCCGAGGCCGACCGCGATGCCGGCGTCCTGGCCGAGCGCCAGCGTGACGTTGGAGCCGCCATTGCCGCCGCCACCGCCGACGGACTGCGCGAGGATGCCGATCGACTGGTCGCCGCCCGTCGTCACGTTACCCGTCGAGGTAACCGCGACCTTGACGCCGGCGCCGCCGCCTTCGCCCGAGCCGCCGAGACCGACGCCGACGCTGCCGCCCTGCAGCGCGATGGCGCCTGCGCCCGCGAAACCGCCATTGCCGCCACCGCCGCCGACCGACTGCGCGAAGATGCCGATCGACTGGTCGCCGCGGGTTTCGATGTTGCCGGTCGATCCGACCGTGACTTCGCCACCATTCTGGCCCGCGCCGCCACTGCCGCCGATGGCGACCGAGGCAGCGAGCGCGCCGGAGGTGAAGGTGCCGGCGATCGAGAAGCCGCCATTGCCGCCGCCGCCACCGATCGACTGCGCCAGGATGCCGTGCGCCTGCTGCCCGCCGGTGGCGATGTTGCCATAATTGGTGACGAAGACTTCCTTGCCGACGCCGCCGGTGGCGCCGCTGCCGCCGAGCGACACCGCCGCCGCACCGCCCGCGCCGCCATAGGAGCCGGATGCGCTCAGCGTCACGGCGAAGCCGCCATTGCCGCCACCGCCACCGATCGACTGCGCCACGATGCCGGAGGAACCGTCGCCCATCGTCAGGATGTTGTTCTGGGTGACGACCGAGCCGACCTTCTTGCCGTTGTTGACGGTGACCTTGGCGGCGTCGCCGCCGCCACCGCCGGAGCCGCCCAGGCTGACGCCGATGCCGACCACGCCGCCCGCCGCCAGGCTGCCGGCAAAGCCGCCATTGCCGCCGCCGCCGCCGACCGACTGGGCGAGGATGCCGACGGCATTGTCACCCTCGGTGACCATGTTCCAGGTGCGCCCATCCGTCGTGCTGATGGTGTGGCCGGCGCCATCGGCGTTGACGGTGACCTCGCCGGCCGAGCTGCCGGAACCGCCTTCGCCGCCAAGACCGACGCTGACCGCGCCGCCGCCGATGGCGCCGGCGACCACGAAGCCGCCATTGCCACCACCGCCGCCGACCGACTGGGCCAGAATACCGGTCGAATTGTTGCCCTTGGTCCAGATCGAGCCGGAACTGTCGACATCGACATCCAGGCCGGCGCCGCCGCTGCTGCCGGCGCCACCAATGCCGACCGCTACGCCGAGACCGCCGATCGCGCCGCTGATCGCATAACCACCATTGCCGCCGCCGCCACCGACCGACTGAGCGACGATGCCCTGGGCGTTATCGCTCTTTGTCTTGATATCGCTCCAGCTCGAGACGTTGACCGCCTTGGCGTCACCGCCCTCGCCGCCGGTGCCGCCGATGCTGACGCCGGCTGCCACCGTTCCGCCGACCGCTACCGCAATCGCGCCGCCACCATTGCCGCCGCCGCCGCCGATCGACTGCGCGAAGATACCACGCGATCCCGCCCCCTCGGTCGTGATGGTGCCGGCCGTCTCGACGGTCACCTCGCCGCCATCGCCGCCCTTGCCGCCGTCACCGCCAAAGGCAAGCGCCAGGTCGCCGACCGCGGCCGACACGGCAAAGCCGCCATTGCCGCCGCCGCCACCGATCGACTGAGCAAAGACGCCGTCCGACTGGTCGCCATGAGTGATGATCGAATAACGCGCATTGTCCTCGTCGCGCAGGACCTCGACCGTCTTGCCCTCGCCTCCGTCGCCGCCGGTGCCGCCGAGCGCGACGCTGACGCCGGCGCTGCCGGAGAAGGCGCCGCCGCCATTGCCGCCGCCGCCGCCGACCGACTGCGCGAAGATGCCGGCCGAATTGATGGAATCGGCGCCATAGATGCCGGTTTCGATATCGCCAGCATTGATGACGGTGACGCGGGAGCCATCGCCGCCCTTGCCGCCCGTTCCGCCTGCCGTGAACAGGCCGGCGCTGACGCCGCCATTACCGCCGCCGCCGCCGATCGACTGCGCCAGGATGCCGGCCGAATAGGCGTCATGCGTCTTGATCGAGCCGGCGCTGGTATTGGTGACCTCGACGATGCCGCCATCGCTGGTCGCACTGCCGTTGCCGCCCAGCGCGACGAGGCCGCCGGCCCGGCCGCCATTGCCGCCGCCGCCGCCGATCGACTGCGCCAGGATGCCGTTGGAGGAGACGCCATAGGTCTCGATCGCGCCGGAATTGGTGACGCCGACCGTCACCACATCGGCCGGTCCGCCATTGCCGCCCGGCGCGCCGGAACCGCTGCCGGCGAACAGGCCGAAATTCGAGCCGCCGTCGCCACCGCCACCACCGATGGTCTGGGCCAGGATACCCTGCGAGTAATCACCGGTGGTGGTGATCGAGCCACCGTTCACGACGTGGACGATGCCGCCATTGCCGCCATTGCCGCCGCTGCCGCCCGAGGCCGAGAACAGGCCGAAGCCGCCGGCGCTGCCGCCACCCCCGCCGCCGATCGACTGCGCCACGATGCCGTGAGAATAGATTCCGGACGTGCTGATCGACGTGCCGGCGCTGGTGGTGACATTGGCGTTGCCGCCGCTGCCGGCCGCATTGCCGCCGCCCGGGTTGAAGACAAGGCCACCGCCGCCGCCGCCATTGCCGCCGCCGCCGCCCTGGCTGACAGCGGCGATACCGACCGAGTAGTCCCCCGTCGTGATGACGTGACCGCCGATGAAATTGACGGTTGCCGTTCCGCCGCTGCCGCCGAGGCCACCATCGCCGGCGCTGCCGGAAATGCCATAGGCGCCACCACCATTGCCGCCATTGCCGGCCATGCTCGTCGCGACGATGCCGGCGGCGTGATCCGCGCTGGTCGTGACGTTGCCGTTCGCGTTCACCGTGGCGTTGCCGCCATCCGCGCCGTTGCCGCCATCGCCGCCATTCGAGAAGACATAGCCATTGCTGCCATTGCCGCCACGGCTGCCATTCGACTGGGCGATGACGCCCGGCACGCCATCCGTATTGCCACCGACGACGCCGTTGGCGGCATTGGCGCCCGGCGTGTAGTTCACGATGAGGGTCGGGCCGGCATTTCCGGTCGGGCCGCTGGCCGCCTTCGCGGGCGGCGCGATGCAGTTGGCGCCGGCGCAGGTTTCGGGCTTGGCCGGCTCGTCGTCGGTGGCCGGCACGGCTGGCGTGATGGTGCAGTTGGCGGGCTGCCCCTGCGCCGGGGGCGCGCAGGTGTAATGCTCGACGGCGGCCGGATCGATCGGCGACGAACCCGTGCCGGTCAGCGACACCTGCGACAGGTTCGAGGTCAGGGAATTCACGTTGAGCGTCGTGACGCTGGGCGCCGTGTAGACGGCCGAGCCGCCATTGGCGTCGCCCGTGCAGTTCATCACATTGCCGGTCTGGCCGACGCAGGCAGCCGCGGCCGGATCGCTGGCACCCAGGAGCGACAACAGACCGAGACATCCAGAGAGGAGCGCCGCCGCGGCAGCCCCGCGAAGCGTCGAGACGCCTATCGGGCGATAGCGCCCGAGCGCCCGCAGCGCCGCAACCCGCGTCCAGATCCCCGCCATGTCCCGCCCCCCGCCCCTTCGCGCCGAAGGGCACGAGTTCGCGTAGCTGCAACCTATATGGTTTACCACCGCGTAATGTGACCCTAGGTCAGCGGGGGCGCGATTCTCCGGACCTGTGGCGAAAGGGCTGCAAATCCGCAATCCAAAATATATCTATGGTTGCATAGATATGGCCGACCTATCTATTGCGAGTGGCGCACCTCCCGTTCAACGGCTAACCGGATGCCTTGGGGCTGCGCGAGGACGCACCGCCCGCACGTTACGAAGGAGCGATTTCGTGGAGATTTCGAGACTGGAGCCGGCGGCGCGCTGGTGCGAGACCGCTACCCATGACGGCGTCGTGCATGTCGCCGGCCAGGTCGGGCAGCCGGGCGCCGACATCATCACCCAGACGCGCGGCGCGCTGGCCGAGATGGACCGCGTGCTCGCGCTCTCCGGCACCGACAAATCGCGCCTGCTCTCGGTCACGATCTGGCTGGCCGACATCGCCGATTTTGCCGCCATGAACAGCGTCTGGGACGCCTGGATCGACCCGGCCAACCCGCCGGCCCGCGCCACCGGCGGCATTGCGCTCGCCGATCCCGACTACAAGATCGAGATCACGGCGGTCGCCGCCCTGCCCTGAGGCTGGACGCGGGCGCCGGCGGCCGAGGCAGCCGGCGCTATCCCTTCAGGACGGCGCTGCGGAAGCGGGCGAGCGACACGAAGAAATAGGCGCCGCCAAAGGCCAGGAATATCAACAGGTACTGCCAGACGAGAGGGAAACCGCCGCCCCGGAACAGCACCGCCTGGGTGAACGACACGAAATGCGGCGTCGTCGTCAGCGCCTGCATCGTGTAGCGCAGCCATACCGGCATGCTCTCCAGCGGCGTCGCGCTGCCGGACAGCAGGTTCAGCACGATCAGGACGGGGATCGCCAGCAGGCCGAACTGCGCCATCGAGGTCGAGAAGGTAGCGACCAGGATTCCCATCGAGGCGATCGAGAGCGTGTAGATCGTCGTCCCGAGCAGGAACAGGCCGATCGAGCCCTGGATCGGCACGCCGAGCAGCATCTGCACGACGAAGATCAGCGACAGGGTCGCCGCGGCGACGATGATCAGGCCATTCGCCAGGATCTTGGCGAGCACGATCTGGCCGGCCCCGACCGGCATGACGAGCAGATGCTCGACCGTGCCGCGCTCGCGCTCACGGATCAGCGCCGCGCCGGACAGGATCAGCGTCAGCATCGTGACATTGTTCATCACCTGCATCAGCGCGCCGAACCAGACCGAGTTCAGGTTCGGATTGAAGGCATTGCGCATCACCAGCCTGACCGGCGCCGTCGCCTCGATGCCGCCGCCATAGCGGAATTCCGAGATCTCGTTGGCGATGACGTTCTGCAACGCCACCACGCCATTGCCGGCAAAGGCCATGGCGGTGGCGTCGATCTCGACCTGGAGCTCGGCGGCGCGGTTCGACCGCACGTCGCGCTCGAAATTCGGCGGGATGTCGAGCACGAAAACAAAGCGGCCCTCGTTCAGGGCCGTATCGACGTCGCGCGGCGAAATCTTCACCGCCTCCTGGAAGATCGGCGGCTGCAGCGCCCCCAGGATCCGGCGCGACAACTGCGAATCATCCTCGTCGACGACGGCCACGGCGAGGTTCTTCAACTCGGTCGAGGCGCTGCTCGAAACCGAATAGACGGCCAGCGTGAAGGTGTAGAGCACCAGAACCAGCATGATCGGATCCGCCTTGATGCTGCGGAGTTCCTTGATGAAGAGCTGGAAGAGGCCGGAACACCAGCGGAAGAACTTCTTCATCATCAGGTGTCCTGTTTGCGCAGCAGGAGCAGGGAAGCAACGAAGAACAGGACGCCGAAACCGGCGAGGACCAGCACGTTGAGCCAGAGATCGGCCCAGCCGAGCCCCTTGGTGAAGGTGCCGACGCTGATCGGCTGATACCAGGCCGGGGGGAAGGAAAGGCCGAAGGCGCGGCCGCCGCCCGTCAACGACGAGACCGGGATGATCAGGCCCGAGAAATTGACCGCCGGGATGATCGAGATGATCGCGGTCGCCACCACCGCCGCCACCTGCGAACGGGTGAAGGTGGAGACGAGCTGGCCGAAGCCCGTCGTCGCCGTGACATAGAGCAGC
Organism: Kaistia nematophila; assembly: GCF_026343855.1. Classification (NCBI taxonomy): domain Bacteria; kingdom Pseudomonadati; phylum Pseudomonadota; class Alphaproteobacteria; order Hyphomicrobiales; family Kaistiaceae; genus Kaistia; species Kaistia nematophila. Next base: position 139,920 of record NZ_JAPKNK010000011.1, read on the forward strand.
GTCGCTACCGCGAACAGGCTGAGCGAGCCCTTCAACGGCAGCTGGAACAGGAACAGCGTCAGCAGGAAGAGCACCACCGCGCTCACCAGCGCGACGCCGATATAGGGCAATTGCTTGCCGAGCAGAAATTCGGCCTTGCTGATCGGCGTCGAGTAGAAGTTGGCGATCGAGCCGGTCTCCTTCTCGCGCACGATGCCGATCGCCGACATGATCGCCGGGATCAGCACCAGCATCAGCATGATCACGCTCGGCACCATGGCGTTGACGCTCTTGAAGGCCTGATTGTAGCGGAACCGCGTCTCGACCGAGACGTCCGGCACCGACTGGCCCGTCTGCGCGGCGACCTCGGCGGCATATTCGGCGGCGAGGCCGGTGACGTAGCCGCGCGCGGTCTCGGCGCGGAAGGGCATGCTGCCATCGACCGTCACCGCCACCTCGGGCTGGCGGCTGCCCCGGAGGTCGCGCCCGAAGCCGGATGGAATCTCGATCGCGATATTGACCTCGCCGCTCTTCAACCGGTCCTGCAGGTCGCTCTCGGAGGTGATTTCCGGCTGTTCGCTGAAATAGCGCGATGCGGAGAAGTTCTCCATCAACTGACGGCTCTCCGGGGTCCTGTCCTGGTCGTAGACGGCGAAGCTCAGATTCTCGACGTCGAAGGAGATGCCATAGCCGAAGGTGATCATCAGCAGGACAGGGCCCAACAGCGCGAAGCCGAGACGGATCTTGTCGCGCAGCAGTTCCATCGTCTCGCGGCGCGCATAGGCCCAGAGGCGGCCGGGATCGAAGCGACGCGGCCGGGTCGCGGCGGCGTGCGGGGAAGTCGTCGCCGCCTCGAGCGCGGCGGTCTCCGCCTCGGTCGCGACCGGCGCCTCCTCGGGAATGCCGGACGCCTCCTTCAGATAGGAGACGAATGCCTCCTCCAGCGTCGCCTTGCCGCGCTGCTCGGCGAGTTCCTGCGGCGCGCCGACGGCGAACACCTTGCCGGCATGCATGAGCGAGATGCGGTCGCAGCGCGCCGCCTCGTTCATGAAATGGGTAGAGATGAAGATCGTGACGCCATGCTCGCGCGCGAGCGTCACCAGCGTGCGCCAGAAGGAATCGCGCGCCACCGGATCGACGCCGGAGGTCGGCTCGTCGAGGATCAGGATCGACGGCCGATGGATGACCGCGACGGCAAGCTGCAGGCGCTGCCGCATGCCGAGCGGCAGATTGTCGGGCAGCTGATCGGCGACATCGCGAAGATCATAGGTGTCGAGCATCTCGCCGATGCGCGGCCCGATCTCGGCGGCCGGGATATGGAACAGATTCGCGTGCAGCTCGAGGTTCTGCCGCACCGTCAGCTCGGTATAGAGCGAGAAGGACTGCGACATGTAGCCGACGTGCTGCTTGATCTCCATGTCGTTGCCAGCGAGCGACTGGCCGAACAGCTTGGTCCAGCCCTCGGTCGGGGTGATCAGGCCGGTCAGCATCTTCATCGTCGTCGACTTGCCGCAGCCATTCGAGCCGAGGAAGCCGAAGATCTCGCCCTTGGAGATGCGGAAGGAGACATTGTCGACAGCCGTGAAATCGCCGAAGCGGCAGGTCAGGCCCTCCGCCTCGATCGCCGGGACCTCGTCGGGCTCCATCACGCGCGGCGGCACGACGACGCTCTGGTAGCCGAGGCGCTTCTCTTCCGGCAGCAGCGCGATGAAGGCCTCCTCCAGCGTGTCCTTGCCGGCCTTCGCCCGGACCTCGTCCGGCGTCCCCTCGGCGATGACCTTGCCGTCGTCCATCGCCGCCAGCCAGTCGAAGCGCTCGGCCTCCTCCATATAGGCGGTGGCGACGATGACGCTCATCTGCGGCCGGCGGGCACGGATCGAGTCGATCAGGTCCCAGAACTGCTGGCGAGACAGTGGGTCGACGCCGGTGGTCGGCTCGTCGAGGATGAGGAAATCGGGATCGTGGATCAGCGCGCAGCAGAGGCTCAGCTTCTGCTTCATGCCGCCAGAGAGCTTGCCGGCCGGACGATCCGGGAACGGGTCGAGCCCGGTGGCGGTCAGGAGATCGTGGATGCGCTCCTGCCGCTCGGCAGCGCCCTGGCCGAACAGCCGGGCGAAGAAGTCTAGATTCTCGAAGACGGTGAGCGTCGGGTAGAGATTCCGCCCGAGCCCCTGCGGCATGTAGGCGATGCGCGGCGAGGCGACGTCGCGCACGCGCTTTTCCGCCATGTCACCGCCGAGCGTCTCGACACGGCCGGCCTGCAGCTTGCGCACGCCGGCGAGCAGGCCGAGCACGGTCGACTTGCCGACACCGTCGGGGCCGATCAGCCCGGCCATGCAGCCGGCGGGAATGGCGAGCGTCAGATCATCGACGGCCAGCCGCTTGCCATAGCGATGGCTGACGCCCTCGAGACGCGCGACGGGTTCCGTCATTGCGGGACATTGACCTTGAGACTATCCGGCCAGTCGGCATCCACCGAGGTGCGCACGAAGCCGACGCCACGCACGCCAACCTTGACCTGGCTCTCATATTTCTGGACCAGGGCGCGCGGGATCTGCAGCTTGACGCGGAACATCAGCTTCTCGCGCTCGTCCTTGGTCTCGACCGTCTTCGGCGTGAACTGCGCCTCGCCGGAGACGAAGGTGACGGTGGCGGGAATGACGTAGTCCGGGATCGGATCGAGAATGATGCGCGCCTCGTCGCCGATGGCGATGCCGGCGACGTCCTTGGCCGGCAGGTAGATCGACATCGAGATGTCGGAGAGATCGAGCAGCGTCAACACGCGCGTGCCGGCGCCCACCACCTCGCCGGCGCGGGCGAGTTCGTACTGCACGCGGCCGCGCCGCGGCGCCACCAGCACCATGTCCTCGATGATGGCGTTGAGGCGCGAAACATCCGCCTCGGCCGCCTTGATCGAGCTTTCGGCCTGGGCGCGCGCGGCCACCATCGCCTGGTAGGCGGCATTGGCGACGTTCAGCTTGTTCTGCGCCTCGTCGCGCATCTGCGCCGTCGCGTGGCCCTTCTTGAACAGCGCGTCGATGCGGTCGAAGCTCGCCTGCGCAAGCTGGCGATCGCTGTCGCGCTGCGCGATCTGGGCGTCCGCCTCGCTCAGCGCGCTCTCGGCCCGCAGCACCTGCGCCTGGGCGCCGAGCAGCTGGGCTCGGTATTCGCGGTCATCGACGCGGGCGAGAACCTGGCCCGCCTCGACGGTGTCCCCCTCCTTCACGTCGACCGAGGCGAGACGGCCCGGATACTTGCTGGAGACGTCGATCTCCTGGCCCTCGATGCGGCCGTTCGACTGGGCGATGCCCTTCGGCAGCGTGTTGCCGCGCAACCGCTCGATCAGGCTCTGCAGCTTGCTCTGCGCCTCGGCCTGCGGGATCAGCCAGCCCCCCGTCCCTGCCGTCCCCGCCAGGGTGCCGGCGGCCAGAATTGCCGCCAGGGCGACGAGCCCCGTTCTCGGCCAGGAGTGACGCATCGAAGGTACCTCGCATTCCGCACAACGCTTCGTTGCACAGTATCGGGCACGCGGCGAATTTGGGGAAGCCTCGATCGAAACGCCCGGACAAGACGCCTCATCTCCCGACGGAAGCCCCAGAAAGCGGAAGCCCGGGAAAACGGAAGCGCCGACAAGAAGCTGCGCCTTGTCGATCACCTTTACGTTACGGAAACGATACTCGACTCGCGCGCAAAGCTGCGAGATGCTGCGCAAAACGGGAGGCGATCGAAATGCGCATTGCAATTCTGGCGTTGCTCGGTTTTGTCGCGGGTTGCAGCACAACCCATACCGCGACCGGCCCCGCAACCGGGCCGAGCTCGGGACTGCAGCAGGCCTACCAGGCCTGCCAGACCAGCTATGACAACCACACCCTCAAGACACGAGCCGAGCGGGCGCGCTGCATCAACGCCGCGGAAAACCAGTTCGCGTCCGAGTTCCCCGACCGGGAGCTGCTGCGGCGACAGCAGGGCCTGCGGCTGTCGCTGGCGATGCAGGTTGACCAGGGCAAGATCAGCCAGGCGACCGCGGACGCCGCCTACAAGCGCGAGTTGACCCGGCTTCAGGCGGCTTCGGCGGCGCATGGCTGAGAGGCCGCGCGTAGCATCGGGGTCGCTCCGGGACCTGGCCGGCGCAGCCCAGTCGCTTTGACGAGACGCGCGGCCCGGCCCGCGTGAAACGACACCGCCCCCGCGCCGGCGGGCGGCGGCCTCGACTTGCCTGTCGCGACGCCTCCGCTACGGCGCGCCGCCCAGCGCCGCCAGACGCTGCTTGACCCAATCGGGCGCGCCGGGATTGGCCAGCGCGAGCTTGTAGTAATGCGCGGCCTCCTTCTTGTTCCAGCGCTTCAAGCCCTTGCCGGTCTCCAGGGCCAGGCCATAGCTCGCCTGCGCCAGATGGTTCCCCTGCTCGGCCGAAAGCTTGTAGTATTTCGCAGCCGTCGCATCGCTCTGCACGACGCCGACACCCTTCGCATAGTATTCGCCGAGCTTGAACTGGCTCCAGGCATTGCCCTGGTCCGCCGATTTCTTGTACCAGCCGATCGCCATCGGATAGCTGGGCGCCACGCCAGCGCCGGTCGCGTATTTCTCGGCCAGCGCATACTGCGCCCAGGAATTGCCGAGCTCGGCCGCCTTGCGATAATTCTTCAGCGAATCCGAGGCATTGGCCGCCATGCCGATGCCCTCGGCCTGGCAGCGCGCCAGATTGTATAGCGCCCAGTTATTGCCCTTGGCGGCCGACTTCCTGTAGAGCGCCGCCGCCTTTGCGACGTCCTTCGGCACGCCGGTCCCGTTCTCGTAGAGCGAGCCGAGACTGTTCTGCGCCCAGTCATTGCCGCGATCGGCCGCTTTGGCGTACCAACTCGCCGCCAGTTTCTGGTTCTGCGGAACGCCGGAGCCGTTCTCGTACATCTTGCCGAGATTGACCTGGCCCCACACGTCGCCCTTGTCGGCCGCCTGCCGATAGAGCGCCATGGCACGTTCATAATTCTGCGCCGCCAGCGCCTTGTCGCCTTCCTCGATGAGGCCGGCCCTGGCGCCGACGATCGAGGCCGCGATGACCAGACCGCCGGCGAAAGCGCGCAGCGCCGCGCGATATCCGAGCTTGTTGAAACGCATTCCGTGAACCGAGCCCCCTGGTATCGATCCGCCGCGCCGGAACCTTCCTTGGCCGGGACGAGATCGTTTCTTTCAACCGCGATGGCGCGAATTCATCCTGCCCCCTGCGGATCGCGACATTGGTAGCCTCCGTTCCGTCATGCTGACAAGCGCTCGTCGCTGGGGAAAATCAACCAAATTTCGTGGCAATTTCATCACAGCCGCCTGCAACCGCAGGGAGGTCCGTTGCGTAATGTGGAACGGGCGTGTACGCAGTCTTCGGTCAGTAGATTCTTATTAAGTTATTGAACCATCTAAGCCATCGTACTGTTTTGCTATGGCTAATTAAGAGTCTGAAATATTGGCACGCCGGGGGGCGCCAAGTTGCAGGACGGGTGTAGCGAAATAGCCGCGCGCAAAGCGGCGGACTTGCTGGCGGAGTCATTGTCTGGCCGCCTTAGCATCACCGATTACCTCACCTCGCCCGAATTCGACTATTCCGCATTACCGAACAGCAAGGACATGCGACGGAGGATCGCCGCCGCATCGCGGCCGCGCCCGCCCGATGCCGCGCGCGTGCTGCGCGGGCACCCGCCTTCGGCGTCCAGCCCGTATCGACCCGCCTCGACCGCCTGAGCTGCTCCCCGCCTCGGCGCGTCGTCGCCAGCCCGACACCCTGCTTCTCGAGACTTGCCGAAACCGCCGCAATGCCGATGCCGCGCCTGCCCGCTTCCTGGTCGACGACCGCAGCCCGTGCCGGGGCGCTCGAGCCGTTCTTCGTGCTCGTCGTCATGGCATGCTCGCTCGGCGCCGTCGGCGGGCTGACGATTTTTCTGTACGTCATCGACGACATGCACTGGGTCGACCGGACGCTCTATTGCGGCCTGCTGCTCGGACTCTTCTATTGCAGCCTGTCCTACCAGCTGAGCCGGTATGGTGCGGCCAGGCGAGCGCAGCGCCACCGCGCCTTCGCCGAGAGCGAGGTCGCCTATCTGCTGCGGCCCGACGCACCGAGCGTCGCCGTGCTGATCCCGAGCTATCGCGAGGAACGGCGCGTCATCATCATGACGATGCTGTCGGCGGCGCTGGCGCGCTATTCGAACCGCAGGCTCGTCCTGCTCGTCGACGATCCGCCGGGCGACGACGCCTCGGTGGAGGCGACGCTGTCGGCGGTCGACGAGGTGCATGCCCTGCTCGACGCGCCGATGGGCGCGCTGCGCAACGAGGCGAAGGCCTGGCATCGACGCCAGGCCGCTGGCGGCGTCAATCTCGCGACCGAAACCTGGCGGCTGAAGCGCAGCTATGACTATGTCGCGGGATGGCTGGAGCGGCTTGCGCGCTCGTTCGAGGCCGAGATCAGCCCCGCCTTCCGGCATGTCGACCGATTCTTTATCGACCGCATCGTTCTGGATCTCGCCCGCCACTACCGGGCGCGGGGCGCCGAACTGTCGGACGCGCTGCTGCCGGTCGAGATGATCGACCGCGAATACGATATCCTCGCCGACCTGTTCTGCACCGACATCAGCAGCTTCCAGCGCAAGACCTTCGCCAATCTCTCGCACGCGCCGAACAAGGCGATGAACCTCAACGCCTATATCGGCATGATGGGCGGCCGCTATGCGATGCGCCGCGCCGGCGGCGGCGTGGCGCTGGAGCCGGCAGCGGCCGGCGCGCGCGATCCGATCGAGATCCCGGGCGCCGACTTCGTGCTGACGCTCGACGCCGACAGCGTCATCCTCGGCGACTACATGCTGCAACTCGTCCACCTTCTGAACCAGAATCAAAAGGCCGGCGTCGCGCAGACCCCCTACCTGACCTTCCCGAAGGGCCTGACGCCGGTCGAACGCATCGCCGGCGCCACCACCGACATCCAGTACCTCATCCACCAGGGCGCGACCTTCTTCAACGCGTCCTACTGGGTCGGCGCCAATGCGCTGATCCGCACCACGGCGCTGCAGCAGATCGCCCGCGAGCAGCAGGAGGCCGGCAAGACCTGCAAGGTCTTCATCCAGGACGAGACGGTGATCGAGGACACCGGCTCGACCATCGACCTGCTCGAGGCAGGCTGGACGGTGCACAACTACTTCGCCCCGCTCGCCTACAGCGCCACCCCGGCCGATTTCGGCGCCCTCGCGATCCAGCGCAAGCGCTGGAGCAATGGCGGACTGATCATCTTCCCGATGCTGCTGCGGCAATATTTCGGCAATCGCGGCCGGATGCGCCGAATTCCCGAGCTGGTGCTGCGCACCAACTACCTGCTGTCGCCGCTGATCGGCAACGCAGCGGTGTTCGCGCTGATGATCTGGGCCAGCGCGGACGGACGGGCGCTGGTCTGGACGCCGCTGGTGATGCTGCCCTATTTCCTGCTCTACGGCAGCGACCTGCGCCGGCTCGGCTATCGCTTCCGGGACCTGTTCGCCGTCTGTGCGCTCAACCTGATGCTGCTGCCGGTCACCTTCGCCGGCATCCTCGCCTCGATCCGCCAGATGATCACCGGGCGGAAGGGCAGCTTCTCGCGCACGCCAAAGGTCGCCGACCGCACCTTCATCCCGCCCTACTGCTTCCTGTTCAACAGCTTCATGCTGGCGCTGATGCTGCGCTACGTCGCCGATGGCCTGATCGCCGGAGACTATCTCGGCGCCATCGTGCCGGCCGTCAACGTCACGCTCTATGGCTACGGCCTGCATCGCCTGATCGGCTTCCGCAACGGCCTCGCAGACCTGGCGCTGGCGATCAGGACGCGCCTTGCGGCCGCATCGAACGCGGCTGCCGGCAGCATGGCGCGCGCGGTGCACGGCCTCGGCTGGCTTGGCCTGCGCCCGGCGCGCATCTTCGCGGCGCCCGCCCTGTTCGCGCTGATCATGCTGGCGCCGATGAACGTGGCGCCGAAGCTGTCGCAGGACGATTTCATCGGCGGCGCCATCGCCAGCCAGAGCAACAGCACGGCGACGGCCGAGACGCGCCCGCGCGCGATCGCCCAACCCCGCACGGCGCGCGCGACCGCCGCCGAAAGGGACGCGGCGCTGGGCCTGCTCGTCGAGCAATTGCGGGGAGCGCGCCCATGACCGCGATCCCGCAGGGCAGGATTTCGAGACGGACTGGAGGCGGAAGCCTCGCCGCTTCGCGCGGCACGACTGAGCCGGAGGGGCGCGGCGCGCCCTACGCCGGTGCCATCCAATTTCCAGAGATTATGAAAAGCCGGGGGACGACGTGTCAGATTTTGCAGAAGTAGGAGGAAGCGGCCGATTGGCAGCTCCGTTCCGTTCGACGGGACCGGGCTTGCCGCAACGCGCCGCCACGCAACGCTCGACGGCGGCATGGCGCCGGGCGCTGCTCGGCGGTTCGGCCGCGGGTGCGATCCTTCTCGCCATGGGCGCGCCGGCCTTCGCCGCATGCACGACCGACGACGGGACGATGACCTGCAGCGGCGCTCTGCCGGACCCGATCAGCATCGACGAGACGAGCGAAGTCCACACGCTCAACCTGACGGAACCCGACGCCGACATCACCTGGGACGACGGCAATTCGGGCATCCGCTTCATCTCGAACGGCGCGGTGACGATCAACAGCAACACCGGGACGCACGAGATCGTCGTCAGCGGCGAAGGCGCGGACGGCATCAAGGCGCAGAGCTACGAAGACGACGATGTCGGCGCGATCGCGATCGACCACTCCGGCAATGTCAGCTCGACCGACGGCTTCGGAGTCTGGGCCGAGACGGACGGCGCCATCACGCTGACGGCGCATGGCAACATTTCGGGCGGCCTCGACGCCGTCAAGCTGCACAGCACGACGAACGGCGCGATCTCGATCGACGTCACCGGCGACGTCACCTCCACCGGCGGCGACGGCATCACCGCCTCGACCAATGGCGGGATCACGTCGATTACGAATGGCGACATCCTGGCGGCCGGCGGCGGCATCGTCCTGCAGAGCTATGAGAGCGGCGACGTCGAGCTCACCCATACCGGCGACGTCGAGGGCGACGGCCAGCACGGCATCTACGCAACGGCCAATGGCGAGGTCACCGCGACCGTCACCGGCGACGTGCGCGGCAAGGTCGACGCCATCCATCTCGAGGGCCATGCCTCCGGTTACGGGCTTACGCTCGACCAGACCGGCAGCGTGACCGCGGACGAGGGCTATGGCGTCTATGCCGACGCGCTCGGCACGGTCGACGTCTCGGTGAACGGCGCCGTCGATGCCGGCGGCACCGGCATCTACGCCAACAGCAGCGAATCCAACGTCATCGTCGAGCACTTCGGCGGCACGCTCACCGCCCGCGACGGCGACGGCATCGTCGCCAAGGCGCCGAACAGCACGGTCTCGGTCACCAACACCGGCACGCTGGAAGCGCAGGGCTTCGGCATCTATGCCGAAAGCGGCAGCGCATCCGTCACCGTCAGCCAGACGGGCGCGCTGACGTCCTATGGAGGCAAGGGCATCTACGCCGCCTCCGGCAATGGCAGCGTCCAGATCACCAAGACCGGCACGGTCACGGCCGAGCTGGATGCCGTCACCGCCAAGTCGGGCGGCAGCTCCGTCAGCATCACGCAGACGGGCGACGTGACCGCCTATAACGGCAAGGGCATCCTCGCCACGTCGGGCGCCAGCACGGCAACCCTGACCGGCGCCGGCAGCATCACGTCGAAGGGCGACGCGATCTCGATGACGGCCAGCGGCGGCGTCACCATCGACCGCACGTCGGGCGCGATCGAATCGTGGAGCGGCTCGGGCATCGTGGTCGACGCCACGGGCAGCAGCGCCTCGATCACCAATTCCGGCACGATCACCGCCTACCAGGACGGCATCAAGTCGACCTCGAGCTATGGCAACACGATCGACCAGACCGGGGCGATCACCGCCTCCAACGGCGCCGGCATCTGGGCGAGCTCCGGCTCCGGCAACGTCTCGATCACCTCGTCCGGCGCGATCGAAAGCAAGACCACCGGCATCCATGCCAAGACCGGCTCGGGCAACGTCACCGTCGTCCAGACCGGCACCGTCCTCTCCAATGCCGGCAAGGGCATCGACGCCTATACGCCGTCCGGCGCCGTCACGGTTTCGACGGGAGCCGTCACCGCCAAGCTCGACGGCATCACCGCCACGAACCTGAGCGGACAGAAGGTCGAGATCACCAGCGGCGGCGTCACCTCCTATGACGGCGCCGGCATCCTGGCCTCGTCGGCGGCCGGCATCGTCAAGGTGACCAACAACGGCGCCGTGACGAGCAAGCTGGAAGGCATCAAGGCCAGCAGCCTCGGTAACAACGCGGTCTCGGTCGAGCAGAACGGCGAACTGACCTCCTATTCGAAGTCGGGCATCACGGCCTGGTCCGCCACCGGCGCAGTCAACGTCACCGGCGAAGGCGACATCACGGCCGAGCTGAACGGCATCGTCACGGGCAATGAGGGCTACGGCAAGATCACCATCGAGCGCAGCGGCAACATCACCGCCTACAAGGGCACGGGCATCATCGCCTCGTCGACCGACGGCGAGATCGCCGTGACGAGCGAGGGCGTTCTCACTGCCGATGTCGACGGCATCGTCGCGACCAACGAGGGCAACGCCAAGATCTCGGTCACGCAGGTCGGCAACCTCACGGCCTACAAGGGTACCGGCATCGTCGTGAGCTCCGCAAATGGCGAGCTGTCGGTGTCGAACACGGGAACCCTGACCGCCGAACTCGACGGCATCGACGCCACCAATATCGGCTCGGGCAAGGTCACGGTCTACCAGGACGGCAGCCTCACCTCCAACACGGGCACCGGCATCGTCGCCTCCTCCTCCACGGGCGAGGTGAAGGTGACCACGATCGGTTCGCTGATCGCCGAACTCGACGGCATCGTCGCGACGAACGAGGGCGACGCGTCGGTGAGCGTGACCGCCGGCGCCATCACCGCCAATACCGGCACCGGCATCGTCGCCTCGTCGACGACCGGCGCCGTGACGGTCATCGGCAATGGCGCGATCCTCGCCGATCTGGACGGCATCGTCGCCAAGAACGAGGGCCTCACCGCGGTCCAGGTCACCCAGACGGGCAATGTCACCGCCAACAAGGGCAGCGGCATCATCGCCACCTCGGCCCTCGGCGCCATCACCATCACCAGCACCGGCGACATCCTCGCCGACGGCTATGGCATCAACGCCGTCAACAGCAGCGATGACGGCGCGATCACGATCGAGCATACCGGCGATATCACGGCGGCCAACTATGACGGCATTTACGCGGAAACCGCCAATGCCGACATCGATGTCACCGTCGACGGCGACATCTCCGCCCACCAGGACGCCATCCACCTCGTCAGCTATGGCGACCAGTCGGTGACGGTCGACGGCGGCCGGGTGACCGGCGGCGCCGGCTTCGCGGCCGTGCATTTCGACGGCGGCTACGAAAACAGCCTCGTCAACGCCGGCACGATCGACAGCGCCGACGGCATCAACGGCCTCGCCATCCTGGCGAACGACAACAATACGTCGATCGTCAACAATGGCACGATCACCGGCAATGTCGTGCTCAGCGACTGGTCGAACAGCTTCCTCAACGGCGAGGACGGCGTCTTCAACATGGGCGATACCGTCCATCTTGGCGCCGGCAACACGCTGACGAACGATGGCAGCGTCTCGGTCGGCGAAGTGGGCCAGGTCGCAACGACCGCGCTCACCGGCTCGTTCGTCAACGGCTCCACCGGCACGCTGCTGCTCGACATCGACCTCGCCGGCTCGACGGCCGACCGGCTGGACGTCTCGGGCACCGCGAGCCTTTCAGGCACGCTCGGCCTGCACTTCACCTCGCTCGGCCAGTTCGACCAGACCTTCACGGTGCTGACGGCCGACACGGTGACCACCAGCGCGCTGCTGGTCTCCAACCCGCTGGTCCAGTATGCCATCGACAACGTCAATGAAGACCACCTCGATCTGACGGTTGCGGGCTACGAGTATCTCGTCGACGGACTGAACGAGAACGGGCGCGCCTTCGGCAGCTACCTGAACCAGGTGATCGGCAATGTCGGCGCGCTCGATCCGATCGCGTTGTCGCTGCTGAACCTCACCTCGATCGAGGCGGTCAACGAAGCCTACAACCAGCTGACGCCGGCCGATCATCTGAACGAACAGCTGATGGCGACCTACAACTCGCTCGGCTTCGCCAACAGCCTGATGAGCTGTAAGGTCCGGGACGGCGCCTATGTGTTCAATGCCGAAGGCGAATGCGCCTGGGGCCGCATCGGCTACCGCACCTTCGACCGCGACAGCACCTTCGACACGTCCGGCTTCACCCGCGACACCTGGGAACTCGCCGGCGGCGCGCAATATGCCGTCAAGGACCACTACCGCCTGGGCTTCGCCTTCGCGGCCAGCACGTCCAAGTCCAACGGTGCCGACGGCTCGACCAGCGACGGCAAGCAGGTCGAAGGCGGCGTGGTGCTGAAGTACGTGCCGGGTCCGCTGACGCTCGCCGCCTCGGCGTCCGGCAGCTATGGCTGGTACGATTCCGAGCGCTTCGTCGCCTTCGGCGACTTCTACAACGACCTGACCAGCAAGCCGGAAGCCGGCTCGCTGAACGGCCGCCTGCGCGCCGCCTACGACTTCGGCAACGACAAGGTCTATGTCCGTCCGCAGATCGAAGGCAACGCCACCTATCTCTACCAGTCGGCGTTCACCGAGACGGGCGGCGTCGCGGCTATGTCGGTCGACAGCGTCTCGCGCACCGTCTTCAGCGCGGCGCCGTCCATCGAGGTCGGCGGGCAGGTGGTGACGACCGGCGGCACGATGATCCGCCCCTATGTCCGGGGTGGCGTCACCGTGTTCTCCAACGACAGCTACGACCTGACGGCACGTTTCGCGACCGTCACGCCCGATGCCGGCGACTTCACGATCACCAGCAGCAGCGACCGGCTGCTGTGGAACACCTCGGCCGGCGTCGACGTCCTGTTCGAGAACGGCAACACCATCCGCGCCTTCTACGACGGCAATTTCGGTCAGACCTCGACCGAGAACGCCTTCGGCCTGAAGGCCAGCCATAACTTCTAGGGCGCTCGCCGCCTCTGAAACCTGGATGTGAAACGCCCCTGAGCCGCAAGCTCCGGGGCGTTTTCCTTGGAGCCGCCTTGCGCGACCTGCCCGAGTGGAAACCACGACATCGCAAACATTGCCGTTTCAAGAAATATTGATCGGCCGCAACCCTGCCTGCGAATACGACAGACCGGAAAGCCGATATTCCGGTAGCCCAAGCAATCCATCCCGGCAAACAATCCGCTCACGACAGGACTGCCGATCAATTCAGACGGTTACGAAACGGAATTGACTCGAAAGCAGTAAGCGGACAGATTTGCCTCCGGACTGACCTAGCGTCCACTCCAGAATTCTACATCTCCCCGACCTTCGGCCGGGGCCTTGCTTTTCGTTGCCGCAGATCACACCCGCTCCGCCATCCGCCGGAGAATTCGTGATGACGAAGCAGCCTGCATCGTACTCTTCCCCGGCCGCCGCCCCTCGCGGCCGGCATGCGTTACGCCCTGGCGCGCCCTGCGACAGCCTCATCCCATCCCGAACGCCCCCGCCCGATTCCTGACCGAGCGATATCCTTCGAAGGACCCGCCAAGCGGCCCGCGAGGAGACCCGCACAGGGAGATGTCCTCTTTCCTCAGCCACACCGGGAGAATGACATGACCGATCGACCGATTGCCCCCGACCAGACCGACCACGGCGTCAGCAGGCGGTCGCTATTGACCGGAACGACGGCGCTGATCGCAACCTCGGCGCTCGCCGCCGGCGCCGCGGCGACCGCCATGCCGGCCGCGGCGCGCGCGCAGGACGCGCCGGCCCCGTCCGGCAAGATGCCGAACATCCTCGTCATCTTCGGCGATGACATCGGCATTCCGCAGATCAGCGCCTACACGATGGGCCTGATGGGCTACCGCACGCCGAACATCGACCGGATCGCCAGCGAAGGCGCGATCTTCACCGATTCCTACGGCCAGCAGAGCTGCACCGCCGGCCGCGCCTCCTTCATCCTCGGCCAGGAGCCGTTCCGCACCGGCCTGCTCACCATCGGCATGCCGGGCGATCCGCACGGCATCCAGGACTGGATGCCGACGATCGCCGACGTGCTGAAGACCAAGGGCTATGCCACCGGCCAGTTTGGCAAGAACCATCTCGGCGACCAGGACCAGCATCTGCCGACCAATCACGGCTTCGACGAGTTCTTCGGCAACCTCTACCACCTCAACGCCGAGGAGGAGCCGGAGGGCTACTTCTACCCGAAGGATCCGGAATTCCGGAAGAAGTTCGGTCCGCGCGGCGTCATCCATTCCTTCGCCGATGGCAAGATCGAGGACACGGGCCCGCTCAACACCAAGCGCATGGAGACCGTCGACGAGGAGTTCCTGACCGCTGCGAAGGACTTCATCGACCGCCAGCACAAGGCCGACAAGCCGTTCTTCGTCTGGTTCAACGCCACCCGCATGCACGTCTTCACGCATCTGAAGAAGGAATCGCTCGGCAAGACCGGCAAGGGCATCCATGCCGACGGCATGGTCGAGCATGACGGCATGGTCGGCGAACTGCTGAAGCAGCTCGACGATCTCGGCATCACCGAGGACACCATCGTCGTCTACACGACCGACAACGGCGCCGAGATCGCGCTGTGGCCCGATGGCGCCATGACGATGTTCCACGGCGAGAAGGGCACGACATGGGAAGGCGGTTTCCGCATCCCGATGATGGTGCGTTGGCCGGGCGTCGTAAAGCCCGGCACGCAGATCAACGACCCCGTGGCGCTGATCGACTGGATGCCGACGTTTGCTACCGCCGCCGGCATTCCCGACATCAAGGAGCAGATGAAGAAGGGCTTCCAGGCCGGTTCGAAGACGTTCAAGGTCCATCTCGACGGCTACGACCTGACCGAACTGCTGAAGGGCGAAGCGAAGGAGCCGCCGCGCGATACGATGTTCTACTTCGACCAGGGTGGCAATCTGAACGCGCTGCGCTGGAACGACTGGAAGCTCTCCTTCGCGGTCTCGAGCGAAGGCAACATCGCCACCGCGACGCGCGAGGTCCCGGCCTGGGCAAATATCGCCAATCTCCGCATGGATCCCTATGAACGGGGCATGAAGGAAGGCGGCGGCGCCACCGAATTCCTGGCGCGCAACATGTGGCTGCTGGTGCCGGTGCAGGGGAAGATCAAGGAGTTCTTCGCCGACTTCACGGAGTTCCCCTACCAGGAAGGCAGCTCGCTGAACGCGAGCGGCATCAATTACGGGCTGTTGCGGCAGGAAGCGGCGCTCAATCGCCTGAAACAGCTGGAATCACTCGCGCCGCAGTAGGGCGCGGCGGGAGCCGGCGGTATCCGAAAAGTTCCATGGCGCCGCGCTGCGCCGCCATGGACGCCCACCGGCGGCAATACCATGCCTGCCTTCGTCCAAGCCTGCCCGGCTAACGCGGGACCGCCGTGCTGGCACCACGCAGCCCTGTCGCGTCATCACCTTCCCGGGTGGCTACATGCTCAGCCGGGCGCGCCATCATCACAAGCACGTCCCTCACGGTTCGCGCTCACCCTTCTCGACGGTGATGAACGAGCGATTAGCATCGAGATGCGGTGAGGCGGCGCCCGCCGCATCGTGGGGAAGGAGTATCATCGGACGCTGCCCCTGAGTTCAAAATTGCAATCCAGCCTTGCTCAGGGACGTCAAGAAACGATTGCGATCCACTTCCGGAACGTTGCGCAGCCCCACCCAGGTCCGGACATTCGTTACGAACTCTGGCGCATGGGCCATCAGCCATTTCCGTTCGGCTTCGGCATCGACCGGATAGGCGGCCTCGGCAAAGACCGCCGCTGCGATGAGATGATAGGCAGGATTGTCCACGACGGCCGCCCGCCGGATCCACATCGTCGCGGCGGCGTAGTCCCGCTCGATGTAGGAGCAGATGGACAGGATCACTTCATAATAGCCAAGCGGCCCTGGATTGCGCTCGCGTGCCTGCGCCACGAGGGCGCAGCCACGCGACCACTGGCCGGAATCCGCCACCCGAAGTCCGTATTCCCCCATTAGTTCGGTGTCGTTCGGGTTGGTGGCCATCGCCTGTTCGCCAATGGCCAGCGCCGATTCTACCTGCCCGTCGAAATAAAGAGCCAGCATCTTGGCTTGCAGGGCGCGGACGTTTCGAGGGTCAAGCTCGACGGCGCGCTTGGCGGCGGCGGTAGCCTTTTCGAGAGAAGCTGGTGCCGTCGCGGCCTCGACCGGAAACCGGAAACGGAGCTCATCGAGATAGGTCTGGGCGAGAAGAGCCCAGGCGGTGGCATAGTCCGGGAAGCGTGCCACCGTCTTCTCCAGACACTGGCGGACGCGCGGGTGGGAGCGAGCGTCGAGATTGGCACGGTAGATAAAATAGGAAAGCGTGCAGGAATAGGATTCCCAGTCCCCGCTCGTGTCCGACCCGCTGCGTCCCGCATCGGCCTTGTATATCACCCCGTAGGGCTGGCCGAGTTCGGTGGCAATTTCCCGTGCCAACTGCTCTTCGAGTGCAATCCGCTGCCTGGGGTCGTAGTTCACATCGTAGGTGTGTGCCCAGAGGACGCTGGCATCTTCTGCATCGAGCAGCCGGGCCTGGAGACGTAGTCTGCTTCCTGCCAGACTGACGCCGCCCAGCAGGACATAGCGCGCGCCGTGCGCATTGGGATTGTCGCGCTCGCCTTCCACGGTGACGATGTCGCGGAATTTCGCCATCTGGCCGAGGATTTCCGGCGTCAGTCCGTTAGCAAGGGCGGACGCGGCCGGCGAGGAGGACACGTCGTCGATCGGTCGAACCAGCAGGCGCGGCACGGCTGGCGTCGAGATCGCCCTTGGCCATGGCGACCAGCCAGCGGCCTCGAGCAGGAGCGCCAGCGACACAGTCAGCCCTACGCAGACCACAGCTACCAGGCCAACAATCCATCGCGGCGGCCGGTCGGTCTCAAGAGCTTCGACCGGAGGGACGAGCACTTGCCAGGCAAACGCAGGAACATACCCGCCCTTGGGGATCGAGATCACGACCGGGTCGTTGGTCCCGGCCCTCTCGTAATACTGCTCCATCGCGCGACGCAGGCGGACGGCCTCCAGCCGCACGATCGGATCGGCGTGCGAGTCGAAATCCGCGCCCCGGCCGAACACGTCCGTAGCGATGGAGAAGGCCTTGATCCGGTCGGCCCGCCCGGCCAGCGTCTCTTCGACGACATAGCTGAGAAAGCGACGGGACCGGGAGGGCGCGTCGAATGTCTCGCCTTTGAGAATTCGGGCAAGCGCATCCCGAATTGCCTCCGGTGGTATCTCGACATCGGTCGGAGCGTGGGGCCCGAGATCAGCTGATGCGTCAGCCAGCCCTTTGTCCGACGAAGCAAACCAACTCCGCATCGCGATCGCTGTTCTCCAGGCGGTGCAGCACGCAACCCATAGTTACATCATCGCGGGCCGAGCGGGAATGAAGCGGCCCCGCCAAATCTACAATTTGGCGGGTTTAAATTGCGCCCGCCGGGAAGGCGCCAAACAGAGAGCAGTCTGTAGGTGCGCCAAGCGTGCTGCTATATTGCATTGGGCAACGTGGCCATTGTCTCGCCGCTCTGGATGCGGGTGCATTCACGCTATTGCGCGGCGGCAAGGGCCGAGGGGTGAGGTGCTCCGTCCCAATCGCAGTTGCGTTCGCGCCCTCGCCGCAGCCGAACTGCATGCTGATCAAGCCGGATCCCGACATCGCATGCCAGGCAAGTGGCCTGCGCGATGTCGAGCTACCCGGCCCCTTGCTCAGTCGATGCAGGCCACGACATGGCGCCCCTGATAGGGCTGGTAGCAGACGCCGCCGCGGCTCCAGATCACGGTGCCGTTGACGCTCATCTTGGCACACCCGGCTCATTGCGACGGCAAGGCGCCGATCACGGCAGGTGGTCGATGTCGTTCAGGCCGATCGAGATTTCACGGGCGAGGAAGAGCAAGGCGCCAACGAACAGGGCCATGGCAACGATGAAGAACAGGGCCGCGCCGACCTGGTGATCCTGGTCGAGAAACGCGGCCGCGAAGCTCCAGACGATCAGCAGCGTGGTGCAGAGCGAACTGGCGATCGCCAGCGAGATCGCCCGATGCAGCAGCCGGACGCGAGACCGTAACCTCGGAATGTCCGATTTGAGCACCTTGCGAAGCTCGTCGTCGTCGGAAATGCCGTGGATCGACCGGCTGCGGTCGATGAGAACGTTGAACCGTCCGACCAGCAGGCCCACGAACGACGCCGTCGCGCCGAGCAGGAAGGCGGGCGCCGTGGCGTGCAGCATGACCTGCGACAGATGGGACAGAGTGGGGGAGTCCATGGCTTTTCCAGCAGAAGGAGGGTCGGCGGGCGCCCGCGACATTTCGGGGGCGCCCGCCGGTAGCGTCAGTTCATGTCGATGCCGAGCTTGGCGCGCTCATCCTTGAAGACGACGGCGATCGCGTCGATGATCTTCTTGTCGAGATGCGCCTTGCAGTAGACGATGACCTCGTGCTCGGCCTCCTTGCTCTTCTTGACATCGTAGAAGTGCTTCTTGGCGAGGCCGTTGTACCAGCCGCCATACCAAGCGGTCAGCGCATCGGCGTCCTGCTGATAGGTCCCGGCAAGCTGGGCACAGGTCAGCGCCTGCACATCCAGGAAGCCGTTCTCGTCGGCATAGGCGAGCAACGGCGTCGCCGTCTGGGCCATGGCCGCTGGAGCGCCGAGCGCCAGCACGACACCGACCATGAGAAGGGATCGGATCATTTGCTGCTCTCCGATGGTTTGCCGACGTCAGCTCTTCACGACCGGCGGAATGATCCAGCTGCCGTTCAGGATCGACGGATCGTTCTCGTCCGGCCAGTAGAGGCGCATCATCAGGTAGAACTTGTCCTTCGGGGCCGGCAGCCAGTTGGACTCCTTGTCCTTGCCCGGCGACTTGTGCTGGATAAGGATATCGACGGAGCCGTCGGCATTGGCCTTGAGATCCTGTCGCGCGCTGATCGAATAGCGGTTGATCGGATTTTCGACGAAGAAGTACTTCTCATTGTACATCGTAATGGACCAGAAGCCCTTCACGGGCGGCAGCTGGCCCTTCTTGAACTTCACGACATAGTCCTCGCTGCCATTGTAGCTGCGCGAGATCATGCCGCCGCCGCCCTTGAGCGAGGTCGGATAGACCGCGTCCTGCGGGCGGTTGGCGCCGAGGCCGATCGCCGTGACCAGGGCACGCTGGATGTAGTTGGTGCCGTAGAGCCCGGTCTTGGTGGTGAAGCCCCAGCCATTGACGCTCTGCACGTCGCCGTCGCTGAACTTGAAGTGCAGCATCACCCGGTCAAAAGCGAGATCCGGCAGCCGCTTCTCGAAGAGCGGGTCGAACTTCGACTTGTCGAAATCCTGCCCCGGCACGATGCCGATGGAGGCGAACTTCTCGACTGCGGGCGCATCGGCGGCAGAAGGCGGGTTGGTCTTCATGAGCTCGCACAGGAGCGTGAAATACTCCGTGGCGGACATGCTGTTGACCTGCTCGCGCACCGCCGTCTTCATGTCGATCGACGGATCCACCTTTCCGGCCGGCGGCGTGTACGGCTTGCCCCAGGTCGAGAGCGGCTGCAGCTTGCAGGCGTCCTGGATCTTGTGGACGGCGGCATAGTCCTCCGGCGTCCCCTCGCAATAGATGCGGCCGAGCAGCCAGACGATGTTGGTCGGTGACTTGTACTCGACCACGCCGTCCGGCAGCGTGCCGGACCAGCCGGGGCCGGTGATGGCGAAGGTCAGCCCCTTCTCGCCGGTCGTGCGCGAGCCCGGCACCTGGAAGACATTGGTCCAGCCGTCGAGCATCGGAAACAGGAAGTACCGATCGCCCATGTCCGGGAATTCGAACACCCAGGGCTCCGCGCCAACGTCGACGAACGCCGTCGTGTAGAGCGTGTCCGCATTCGGCGCCGTCACGTCGGTGAACGAGGCATCCGGATATTGCCGGAGCTTGATGAGATGGCCCATCGGGGCGCGCGTACCCTTGGCCTCCACCACGTTCGTGACGACGCGACGCGTCATCTCCATCGTCACCAGCGGATAGCCGTAGATGTAGGCGTCGACGCCCGTCCAGAAGTCCTCGCGGCCGGCGATGACGTCGGAGAGCGGGCCGTCCAGTGCGAAGGCGGGCGAGATCGCCGCGGATCCGAGCAGGCCGGCGCCCAGCAGGGTCGCGGTGCGGCGTGTGATATCCATGATCGTGGCTCCTTCAATCAGTAGGGACGATAGGGCGGGTAATAGGGATAGGGCGGATAGACTGGGTACGGCGCGTATGCCGGCGGATAGCGGTAGGCGGCACCTGCCGCGGCGCCGGCGTAGAACGCGCCGCGATAGGCCGTCCGCCGCGCTACGCCAGCAAAGGACAGCGGCGTCAGCGGCATACCGATGATGTCGATGAACACCGAGGCCGGACCGGCCGCGTTGCCGAGGTCCCCTTCCAGCACGGCAACGTCGAAGACGATGTTGGCGCCATCGGCCTTCGGGGAGAGGAGCGTCACCACGGCGTCCTTGACCTTGGAGCCGTCCTCGTCGAATACCGAGACGGTGGCGTTCGGCGGATCCTTGGCGAAGCTGTCCGATCCGGTGGCCCATTCCTCGAGCAGGTGGGCGGTCAGCGCATGGCCGGCGGCGCGCACCGGGCGGTCGGCGAAGATGATCGCGTTGGGCGCTGCGCCGATCAAGGTCAGCTTGCTGCCCTCCAGCTTGGCTCCGGCGGCGTTCATGACGATCAGCGACGGCTCGATCTGCGTCTTGGCGCTGCCGCCGATCGGCTTCTGCGCCGGCGCCTGGATCGCGTCCTGCGCCAGAGCCTCCGGTGCGGCTGCCAGTGCGCAAAGCAGCGCCGCAACCGATAGTAGGTCTCGCTTCATGCTCGTTCTCCTTGCTTGCCGTTGGTGCGGCGCAGCCGCTTCAGCAGTCGGACCGGTTGGTCCGACTGAAAGACGCGATCCGCGCGTGGCGCAGTTCGCTATCGATCTCTTTCAAGGCCCAGCGAACAAAGCCAAGCCACTCGAGCCGGCGTTCGGCGCGCAGCGCGACATCGAGGCGATCCACTGTCCATAGCGCGACCTCGGCTTCGGCCAGTTCGTCACAAATGTCCCTGAAGAGCTCGCTTTCGCGCGCCAGCGCCTTGATGTCGTCTGCCTGCGTCGGGAAGTGGCGGATGGCGGCCTCTATGCCGTCCGGCCCCGCGCCTGCCTCCTCCTCGGTTGCCATGTTGAACTCCAGCTCACCTGTCGTTCACCTCGGGATCGCAGCGCATTTGCGGCTTCGTCGGCCTCCTGCCGGTGGCGCCCCCTCCCATGCTGCCACCGGAAACAGGCCGAAGCAGGCGTCAGGGACAGATCACGTCCGTCGTGCCGCCAGCACCGGTGGAGACGCACTTCGAGAGTCCGCCACCGCCGGAGGATTGGTTGCTCTGGCAGGCTGCAAGCGCCAGCGTGCAGAGTACGAGAACCAATGCAGTCTTCATGTAGATCTCCTTGCCGGAAGATAAACCCAGGCGGTCGCGGCTCCCCAACCCCGCTCCGCCCCTATTCCAGCGACCCGGAGCGGTCGTCGGGAGGTTTCAAGCGTCCGGGCGTCATGGAGATGCTCGCCACCTGAGGAAGATATAGAGCGAAACCCGGCGCTCGATGCGTAAGCTTACGCAGTGTTCGTGGTAACAAACGCAATAGTGCGGTGGTTTGCGCCCTCCGGGTGCAGCGCAGCAGAACCGCCGCCAGCCTTGCCGAGCAGCCGCCAGGGGCAGCGGTTGTGGGGCCTGGACAGAACCGGCGCCAGTCGTCCAGCACGGATGGAGCCGCTACCGAACAGGCTAAAGCGCCTGCGCGATGTGGGCTGCCAGCTTGTCCATGCCACTCCCACATTGGCGAGGAAGCGGCGCGACGAGGCCGGGCTTGAGGATTGCCGTGCCCATGGACTTCGAAAGGCGGCCACCGCGCGTCTTGCAGAAATCGACTGCCCCGATGCCGACATCATGTCGATCGCCGGCCAAACCACATACAAGGAGATCGACCGCTACACGAGGGGCGTGCGCCAGCGCCGCCTCGCCGACAACGTCGTGGTGGGGATGAACAAGACGTCGGAATAGCTGGAAATCCCAGCTCGGGAAATTCCGATCTAACCTATCGATTTCAAAGGAAAATGGTGCCCGGAGGCGGATTCGAACCACCGACACGCGGATTTTCAATCCGCTGCTCTACCAACTGAGCTATCCGGGCGCCGGCGACCGGCGCCGCAAGGGCGTCTCAATCGCGAAGACAGGTGCCTTATAGGCGACGGCCCCTAGCCTGTCCAGAGGCCGACGCAGGAAGAATGCAGCCTGTGAACAACCCGCATCGCGGATCGAAAACCGGGCTGACGCGGGCCGCCGGAAGCATGGCGCCGGCTTACTCGTCCTCGTCGTCGCCGGCGTCGCGCTCGACCACCGGAATCGCGTAGGCGCCAGACAGCCAGCGATGCAGGTCGATGTCCTTGCAGCGTTTCGAGCAGAAGGGATAGAAGGCGCGCACCGTCTCCTTGCCGCAATTGGCGCAGCGCCGCGGCGCGCGCAACGGCAGGATCTCCGCGCTCTGCGGCGCGGCCGGCGTCCCGGTTGCCGGCTTCTTGGACTCAGTCATCGGTCTGCCCTTCCTCAGGCTGGCCCGAGCCAACCCTTGCGGACGGGAAAGCCTTCCCCGTCGAGCATCGCGATCGTCTCGTAGAGCGGCAAGCCGACCACGGAGGAATAGGAGCCGACCAGCTTGACGACGAAGGTTCCGGCAAGGCCCTGGATCGCGTAGCCGCCCGCCTTGTCGCGCCATTCTCCGGATCCGAGATAGGTATCGATCTCCTGCCGGCCAAGACGCTTGAAGCGTACCTTGCTCTCGACCAGGCGCTGGCGGACGGAGCCCTTTGGCGTCAGCAGGCAGACCGCCGTGTAGACGCGGTGGGAGCGGCCGGAGAGCAGACGGATGCATTCGGCTGCCTGGTCGTGGAACTCGGCCTTCGGCAGGATGCGGCGGCCGACCGCCACCACCGTATCGGCGGCGAGAATGTAGCTGTCGGCGAACTCCGGCGTGCGCGCCGCCATGGCGCGCGCCGCGTCGGCCTTGCTGCGGGCGAGCCGCTTGGCAAGGCTGCGCGGCAGCTCGTTCTTCAGCGGGCTCTCATCGACGGAAGTGGGCAGAAGGCTGTCCGGCTCCAATCCTGCCTGGGCGAGGAGTTGCAGCCGTCGCGGGCTGCCCGATGCAAGCAGGAGTTTGGCGGTGCCTGTCATTCTTCCGTCCGGTCGATGTTGCTGATGGCGCCGCGCGAAGACGCGGCTTTCGGCAGAGCGGCGGGACCGTAGCCGAATTGCCGGGGTAAAGAAACTGATCGCCGGAATATGGCCCCTACCCGCTCGGCAGCGGCGCCCAGCCGAAGCGATCCTTGATGCGCCGGCGCAACTGGTCGCGCACGTCACGATAGGCGTCGAGCCGCTGCTCACGAGTACCGTCGACCAGCGTCGGATCCGGCATCGGCCAGTACTCCACCGTCACCGCCATGGTGCGCGTCAGCTCCAGCGCGCGGTGGTGCGCCTGCGGCGATAGCGTCACGACGAGATCGAAATTGGTATCCTCGAGCTCCTCGATGGTATGCGGCCGGTGCCTTGTGAGGTCGAGGCCGCTCTCCTCCATCACCACGGCGACGAACGGATCCACCTCGCCCTTGCGGACGCCGGCGGAGGCGACATAGAGGCGCGGAAAGAGCTGGGCGGCGATCGCCGCCGCCATCGGCGAGCGGATCGCGTTCATGCCGCACATGAAAAGAACCGAGGTCGGGGGCCGCGCATCGCGGGGCTCGAACACACCCGGAGCGTCGGCGGCGGCCAAGCTCAGCCTTTCCAGTGCAAGGCGCAGACCAGCGTGAACAGCCGCCGCGCCGTCTCGAAATCGACCAGGATCTTGCCAGCGAGCCGCTGCATCAGCAGGCGCGAGCCGTCGTCGTGCACGCCGCGCCGGCCCATGTCGATCGTCTCGATCTGGCTCGGCGTCGCCGTGCGGATGGCAGCGTAATAGCTGTCGCAGATCAGGAAATAGTCGCGGACGATCTTGCGGAGCGGCGTCAGCGACAGGGCATGCAGGATCAGCGGCGCGTCGTTCTCGTCGCGAACGTCGAAGACGAGCCGGTTCTCGCGAATGGCAAGATGGAGCCGATAGCCGCCGGCCGGGTAGTCCGGCAGGGTGAAGCGGTTGTCCTCGACCAGATCATAGATGGCGATCTTGCGCTCATGGTCGACATCGGCCGAGACGCGCCCGAGCGTCGCGCCGTCGAGATCGACGGCAACCAGCTTGCCAGCGATCTCGGGCTCGGAGGCATTGGCCATGTCGGGTTCCGCGTTCATCGATCGGCGATCGATCCTGCTACAGATTGAGCCGGATCGCCACCGAACGCGCATGCGCGCCGAGGCCTTCGGCTTCGGCGAGCGCGATCGCCGCCGGGCCGAGGACGCGAAGCTGCTCGGCGCCGGTGCGCAGGATCGAGGTGCGCTTCATGAAATCGAGCACGGAAAGCCCGGAAGAGAAGCGCGCCGAGCGCGCCGTCGGCAGGACGTGGTTGGAACCGCCGACATAATCGCCGATCACTTCCGGCGTGGTGCGGCCGACGAAGATGGCGCCGGCATTGCGCACCTTCCGTACCAGCGGCTCGGGATCGGCGACGGCGATCTCCAGATGCTCGGGCGCCATGCGATCGGAAAGCGGCACGGCGTCGTCGAGCGAGGCGACGACGATGACGGCGCCGAAATCGCGCCAACTCGCCGCCGCGGTCTCGCCGCGCGGCAGCGTCTTCAGCTGACGCTCGACGGCGGCCTCGACCGCATCGGCGAGCTTCGGATCATCGGTCATCAGGATCGACTGCGCCGCCGTGTCGTGCTCGGCCTGGGCGAGCAGGTCAGCGGCGATCCAGTCCGGATCATTGTCGCCATCGGCAATGACCAGCACTTCCGACGGGCCGGCGATCATGTCGATGCCGACGGTGCCGAACACCTGGCGCTTCGCCGCCGCGACATAGGCATTGCCGGGGCCAACGATCTTGTAGACGGGCTTGATGGTGTCCGTGCCAAAGGCCAGCGCCGCCACCGCCTGCGCACCGCCGATGCGATAGAGCTCGTCGACGCCGGCAAGGCGCGCCGCCACCAGAACCAACGGATTGATGACGCCATCCGGGGTCGGCACCACCATGACGAGGCGATCGACGCCCGCGACCTTGGCCGGCACCGCATTCATCAGCACCGAGCTCGGGTAAGAGGCAGTACCGCCCGGGACATAGAGCCCGACCGCCTCGATCGCCGTCCAGCGCGAGCCGAGCTCGACGCCGAGCGCATCGGTATAGCGGTCGTCGACCGGCTTCTGGCGGGCATGGTGCGACTGGATGCGGTCGCGCGCCAGCACGAGGGCGGCGCGGGTCTTCTCGTCGACGAGCTTCTCGGCCGCCTCGAACTCGGCCTCCGAGACGCGCAGCGCGCCGGCCGCCAGCTGCAGCCGGTCGAAGCGCGCCGTGTAGTCGAGCACGGCGGCGTCGCCGCGCGCCCGCACGTCGGCGAGGATGCCGCGCACCGTGGCGTCGACGTCTTCCGACACTTCGCGCTTGGCGGCGAGCAGCGCGCGGAAGCGCGTTTCGAAATCGGGATCGGTGTGGGACAGGCGAATGGCCAAGACGTCGGCTCCTCAGATCAGAGCGACGTCTCTAGCGCGGTTCGGGCGGAGGGGAAAGGCCGCAGGCGCGTTCCGGCGCATCGGGGCGAACCGGGACACGCGATCCGCTCAGGCGAACTGTTCGTCGAGGCTGTGCTCGGGGCAGCACTGGGTCGACCAGGCCGGACCGAGATCGCGCACCGCCGCCTCGATGCATTCGACGTCGAGCGCGATGGCGCCGCCGCCAGCGAAGATGAGCGTGATGGTGCCGGCCGGTTCTTCGCGCGGCTCGAAAGCGATGGCGAGAAGATCGAGAACCGCGTCGGGGCGACTGCGGTCTATGCCGACAGAGCGGACCGCAAGGACACGGTCAAAATGGAAGCCGGAACGACGACGCTCCCAGCTCTTCTTGTGCGCACCGGCTTCGGGCTGCTTTTCCCAGACGAAGCGGTTGATGACGCCGGCAAAACGCTTCTCCTTCGGAATGAAGGCGATGTCGCCAACCTTCAGCACCGCGTCCTGTACATGCGCGGATACGACGGCGAGGTCTTCAGCGTCGAACGCGGCGAGTTTAAGCTGATCCATGAGGACACCTGTCGGCCTGTTTACTTGAAACGACAGGTAGGAACTGTGTGGCGCGATCGCAACAGGTGAATCGCGCCACGACGCTCCCGAACGTCATTTCGCGCCGGATATCAGCCGGAAATCCGCTCGATCGTCGCGCCGCAGCGCGACAGCTTGTCCTCGAGCCGCTCGAAACCGCGGTCGAGATGATAGACGCGGTTGACGATCGTCTCGCCTTCCGCGGCAAGTCCGGCGATGACGAGCGACACCGAGGCGCGCAGATCCGTCGCCATCACCGGCGCGCCCTTCAGGCGCGGCACGCCGACGACGGTCGCCTTCTGGCCGTCGAGATGGATCTCGGCGCCGAAGCGGGCGAGCTCCTGCACATGCATGAAGCGATTCTCGAAGATCGTCTCGCGGATCACCGAGGTGCCGTCCGCCCGCGTCACCAGCGCCATCAGCTGTGCCTGCAGGTCGGTCGGGAAGCCCGGGAACGGCTCGGTCGAGATGTTGACCGGACGCAGGTCGGCGCCGTTGCGGTAGACGCGCAGGCCTTCATTGGTCTCTGTGATCTCGGCGCCGACCTCGCGCAGGATCTCGATCGGCCGCGTCAGCGTGTCGGCGCGCGCGCCTTCGAGCAGCACGTCGCCGCCGGTCATCGTTACAGCCATGGCGTAGGTGCCCGCCTCGATGCGGTCCGGCATGACCGAATGGCGGGCGCCGTTCAGACGGCTGACGCCCTCGACGCGGATCGTCGACGTGCCGGCGCCCGTGATCCGGGCGCCCATCTTGATCAGGCACTCCGCGAGATCGACGACTTCCGGCTCGCGCGCGGCGTTCTCGATGATCGTCTCGCCCTTGGCGAGCGTCGCCGCCATCAGCGTGACATGGGTCGCGCCGACCGTCACCTTCGGGAAGATGATGCGGGCGCCCTGCAGGCCGTTCGGAGCGCGGGCGATGACATAGCCGCCCTCGATGTCGATCTCGGCGCCCATGGCCTGCAGCGCCTCGAGAAAGAGGTCGACGGGGCGCGTGCCAATGGCGCAGCCGCCGGGCAGCGAGACCTTGGCGAAACCTTCGCGCGCCAGGAGCGGGCCGATGACCCAGAAGCTCGCGCGCATGGCCGAGACCAACTCATAGGGCGCCGTGGTGTCGACGATGGTGCGGGCGGTCAGGTGCACGGTCTCGCCGGAAAGCTCGGCCTCGCCGAGGCGCTTGCCGGCGACCGTCATGTCGACGCCGTGATTGCCGAGGATGCGCTTCAGCTGCGCGACGTCGGCGAGACGCGGCAGATTGGCGAGCGTCAGCGTCTCGTCGGTCAGGAGGCTCGCGATCATCAGCGGCAGCGCGGCGTTCTTGGCGCCGGAGATCGGGATCGAACCGTTCAGACGCGCGCCACCGACAATGCGGATTCTGTCCATGACCTGCCAAGCCTTTCCGAAACGATGGAACGAGCGGTGGCGCCCCGTGAAGTGCCCCCGAATGAATGGACTGTCGCTCTAATCCAGGAATGAGGCCGATACAAGGAAAAGCCGGCGTCGCAACCCCTTCATTCCGATGGATCGTCCCCGTCGCCCGCCATGGCGGCGCGCGCCGCGGCCTTGCGGCGGGCGAGATTGGTTCGCAGCGCCGCCGCCAGGCGATCCTCACGCTCCCTGGCGGCGCGGGCGGCCGGGCTCGGCCGCCCGGAGGCGGGCGCGGCGGCATCCGCCGGATCGGCGGAAGGATTCTTCGCGGAAGCGGTCGGTTCGGTGTCGGGCTTGCGTGTCATGGCCGTTTCGGATCATCAGCAGGAAAGAGGGAATCATATACGGCGCAAGAGCGTCGCGGTCCAAGGCCGACGGACCGCATCGCCGAAACCCCGCCCCGGCATCGGAAGCGGACCTGTCGGCGGCAGCCGGGCCACCGTTCCCGCAGCACGACCCTGCCCGGCCAGCCCCGCTCCGAAGCTCTGACGGATGCCAATCTGCGGCAGCGCTCGAAGAGAGGAGCGCCCCCGGAAATGCTGAGCCGCCATCCACAGATGCAGGCCCGATCCCGGCGCTTTGCCACCTCTATCCACATTTCCACCGCGAAAGGCTGGAGAGTTGTCGACAGGCGCTTGATCCCGCCGCCCCGCTGTGGCAATAGACCGCCGTCCGGGCGACACGCCCGCCGGCGCTGCAGTAGCTCAGTGGTAGAGCACACCATTGGTAATGGTGAGGTCGAGAGTTCAATCCTCTCTTGCAGCACCATCCTTTCCCCCTGAAACCAAACGTCGTTCCGTAAGATCTGCAGTAAGCAGACGGGTTTTGGCTCGTCATTCTGCAGGTGATTGGCCGCGAAGGATGACCGCGCCGACGTCGACGTTGCGCAACTCCGGTTGATCATGACCCATCGTTGCATCCAGCATGGATGCTCCCGCGACGAGGTGTCGATGGCCGCCTCCAATGTCGACATGGACAAGGTCCCGACCTTCGCCGATTCGCGAGGGTTCCATAACTCGTTGCGCCAGAACCATGCTTCCGAGACGGAGGTGTAAATCAAGCTGCACAAGAAGGCCTTCGTCGCGGTGCTCGGCGCGGCGAAACCATCCATCCGCAGAAGAAATGGGCGGACGACCGGGTGAAGCCTGGTGCGATATTTGGGCTTGACCTTCCCATCATGGGAACCCGCAGGCTCCCGACCTGCAATTGCGGGAGACCGACATGACTGTCACGACCACGACCGCGCCTGACAAGATCTCGACTGCCGAGACGGGGCCTGCGAACACCGGACCTGCCGGGGCCGATGCCGAAACGCGCGCGCATGGCGGCGCGGGTCCTTCCGGGCACTCGCACCCTTCCACGCCCGGACATCCGCATGGCCACGGCAGCGCGGAGGCGACAGGCGGCGAGGCGAAACGGGTGAAGGATCCCGTCTGCGGCATGGACGTCGATCCGGAGGCGACGGCGTTTCGCGCCCGCTTCGAAGGCGCCGACTATTTCTTCTGCTCGAGCGGCTGCCGGTCGAAATTCATGGCGGAGCCGGGCCGCTATGCCCTCGGCGGCCATCACAGTGGTCACAACCACGATCACGATCACGGCCCCATGCCGGCCAGTGCAGCGGCCCAGCCGGCCGGAGAAGCGGCAGAAGGCGCAACCTACACCTGCCCGATGCACCCCGAAATCCGGCAGATCGGCCCGGGGAACTGCCCGATTTGCGGCATGGCGCTGGAGCCGGTTCTCGTCACGGCCGACGAGGGACCGAGCGAGGAACTGCGCGACATGACGCGGCGGTTCTGGGTCGGCCTCACGCTGGCGCTGCCGGTATTCCTGCTCGAGATGGGCGGTCATATCTTCAACATCGGCCATCTGATCGGCGGCACGGCGTCGAACTGGATCCAGCTGCTCCTCGCCACGCCGGTGGTGCTCTGGGCCGGATGGCCGTTTTTCGTGCGCGGCTGGCACTCGCTCGTCAACCGCTCGCTGAACATGTTCACGCTGATCGCGATGGGGACCGGCATCGCCTGGGTCTACAGCATCGTCGCGACGCTGGCGCCCGGCCTGTTCCCGCCCGCCTTCCAGGGCCATGACGGCTCCGTCGCCGTCTATTTCGAGGCGGCCGCCGTCATCACCGTGCTGGTGCTGCTCGGCCAGGTGCTGGAACTGCGCGCCCGCGAGCAGACCTCCGGCGCGATCAAGGCGCTGCTCAACCTCGCCCCGGCGACGGCCCGACGGATCGGCGCCGACGGCAACGAGGAAGAGATCGAGCTCGGCCATGTCGAGGTCGGCGACCGGCTGCGCGTGCGCCCCGGCGACAAGGTGCCGCTCGATGGCGAGGTGCTGGAGGGACGCTCCAATGTCGATGAATCGATGGTGACGGGCGAGCCGCTCGCGGTCGCCAAGTCGACCGGCGCCAAGGTCATCGGCGGCACGCTGAACGGCCAGGGCTCGTTCATCATGCGGGCCGAGAAGGTCGGCGCCGATACCATGCTGGCGCAGATCGTCCAGATGGTGGCGAAGGCGCAGCGCTCGCGCGCGCCGATCCAGCGGCTGGCCGACACGGTGTCGTCCTGGTTCGTGCCGATCGTCGTGCTGGTGGCGCTAGCCGCCTTCGCCGCCTGGGCGATCTGGGGACCCTCTCCCGCCATGGCCTATGGCCTGATCGCGGCGGTCAGCGTGCTCATTATCGCCTGCCCCTGCGCGCTCGGCCTCGCCACGCCGATGTCGATCATGGTCGGCGTCGGACGCGGCGCCCAGGCCGGCGTGCTGATCAAGAACGCCGAGGCGCTGGAGCGGATGGAGAAGGTCGATGTTCTCGTCGTCGACAAGACCGGCACGTTGACCGAAGGCCGGCCACGCGTTGTGGCGATCCGGCCGGCGGCGAGCCTTTCGGAAGCCGAACTGCTGCGGCTCGCGGCCAGCGTCGAACAGGCGAGCGAACATCCGCTGGCGGCCGCGATCGTCGCCGCCGCGAAAGAGCGCGGGCAGCCGCTCGATCCGGTCGAGGACTTCGATTCGCCGACCGGCAAGGGCGTCGTCGGCAAGGTCGGCGGCCGTACCGTCGCGCTCGGCAATGCGGCCTATCTCGCCGAACTCGGCGTCGACGTCGCGGCGATCGAGGCCGAGGCGGACCGGCTGCGCGGCGACGGCGCCACGGCCCTTCTCGCCGCCGTCGACGGCCAACCGGCCGGCGTGCTCGCCATCGCCGATCCCGTCAAGGAAACGACGCCGGCAGCGATCCGCGCGCTGCACGAGGCCGGCATCCGCATCGTCATGCTGACCGGCGACAACCGCACCACGGCCGAAGCGGTGGCGCGACGGCTGGGCATAGACGAGGTGAAGGCGGAAGTGCTGCCGGAGGACAAGGGCAACATCGTCGCCGCCTTCCGGGCCGAGGGCAAGGTCGTTGCGATGGCGGGCGACGGCGTCAACGACGCGCCGGCGCTGGCAGCGGCCGATGTCGGCATCGCCATGGGCACGGGAACGGACGTGGCGATGGAGAGCGCCGGGGTGACGCTCCTGCGCGGCGACCTGATGGGCATCGTGCAGGCCCGAAAGCTCAGCCAGGCGACGATGGGCAACATCCGCCAGAACCTGTTCTTCGCCTTTATCTACAACGCCGCCGGCATACCGGTGGCGGCCGGCCTGCTCTATCCGATCCTGGGGGTGCTTCTGTCGCCGGTGATCGCGGCGGCGGCGATGGCGCTCTCGTCCTTCAGCGTCATCGTCAACGCGCTGCGGCTGCGTGTGACAAAGATCTGAGGCCTGATGACAGGACATCCCGGGCGAGGCCCGGGATGTCCATTTCGGCCGGAGCGCGCGCAGCCGGTCGATGGGGTTCGTCCGACCGGCCAGGCAGCGTCTCAGAGGCCGCCCCGTGCGGTTTCGGGACCGATGCGCGTCTTCACCTCGGTCACCTTGTCGGCGGGAAAGCCGCCTTCGCGGGCGTGGCGATGGATGACGTCGGCGCTCTCCGCCTCGTGGACGCAATAGATGGTGTCGCCGGCGACATAGCTGGTCACCCAGTTATAGGGTTCGCCCAGCGCCGCCACCGTGGCGTTCGACTTGCAGGCGATCGCGCGAAGCTCGGCTTCGGAAAGCTGGCTCGCGCCGGGAACATTCCGCTCGATAATGAACTGCTTCATTCTTTCTCCTCTCTGGATCACTGG
>NZ_JAPKNK010000012.1:0-148060 GCF_026343855.1 Kaistia nematophila
CCGGACGCGTTCCCCATCCGCGGGCATCGTCTCGGCGCGTCGCTGCACATGCGGGAAGACAGAACCTCCCGCAGGTCGTATCCTCCTGCCGAATTTCGCGCCACTCCGGGGGAACCGGCCTCGATGCTTGATCTGCGCCTTCACCACGTCTCTATCGTCGTGACTGACCTCGAGCGATCGGTCGCCTTCTACCAGAAGGCGTTCGGCCTCGAGCGCCTGCCGCGCCCGCCCTTCAAGACGCAGGGCGCCTGGCTCGACTGCCATGGCCAGCAGATCCACCTGATCCTCTACCCGCAGGGCACCTATCGCGCCAACGAGGCGATCGACAACAACGACGTCCACTTCTCGTTCCACACGCGCGACTTCTACGCCATCCTCGACCACCTGCTGGCGCAGGGCTTCCACGAGGGCCCGGACACGAACGATCCGATGCGCCTCTACGTACTGCGCGACGGTCCCGCCGGTTTCCCGCAGCTATACCTGCGCGACCCCGACCGCAACGTCGTGGAGGTCAATGGTGCTCCCTGATCGCGGTCCCCTCCCCGCTCAAGCGTCAGGCAGGCCATGACGGCCAATCATCTCGCCCTCTTCTTCTCGTTCCTGCACATCGTCTTCGCCGCGGCGGTGACGATCCACGCGCTGCTGACCCGACTGAACCCGCAGTCGACCGTCGCCTGGATCGGCCTCGCCTGGCTGTCGCCCTATATCGGCGCCCTTCTTTACGTCATGCTCGGCGTCAACCGGGTCCGTCGCAAGGCGATCAAGCTTTCCAGCCCGGGCGACGACATCGACCCGCCGGAATCGCGCTTCGCGCTGACCCCGGCCGACGTCGCCCATGGCGAAGACGAACATCTGGAGCCCCTGGCGAAGTTCGGGCTCCGGATCACCGGCCGGCCGCTGCTGGCCGGCAATGGCATCACGCCTCTGGTGGACGGCCACGCCGCCTATCCCGAGATGATACGCGCCATCGACGCGGCGACGACGAGCGTCGGCATCTCCGGCTACATCTTCCATGACGATCTCGGCGGCGCGCCGATCATCGACGCGCTGATCGCGGCGCATGGGCGCGGCATCGCCGTGCGGGTTCTGCTCGACGGCATCGGCGGCGGATACCTGAAGAACCCAGCCTATGACCGGCTGCTCGCCGCCAAGGTCCCGGTCGCCCGCTTCCTGCATGAGGTCGCGCCCTGGAAGATGTCGTTCATCAACCTCCGCAACCACAAGAAGGTGATGGTGGTCGACGGCAGCCACGGCTTCACCGGCGGCATGAACATCAGCGCCGGCAATCTCTACCGCGACATCACCATCCCGATGGACCGCGCCGTGCAGGACGTGCATTTCCGCGTCGAGGGCCCGGTGGTCTCGCACCTGATGGAGACCTTCGCCGAGGACTGGGCGTTTACCGCCAACGAACTGCTCGAGGGTCCGGCCTGGTTCCCGGAAATCGGCGGCGCCGGCTCGATCCCGGCGCGCGGCATTGCCAGCGGTCCGGACGAGGACAATGAGAAGCTGATGTGGACGATGGCGGCGGCGATCGCCCGCGCCGAGCGGCGCATCCGCATCGTTACGCCCTATTTCCTGCCGGACGAACGCATCAATTCGCAGCTGGCGCTGGCAGCGCTGCGTGGCGTCTCGGTCGAAATCCTGCTGCCCGAGATCTCCGACCAGGCCTACATGGACTGGGCGATGAACGCCTCGCTGTCGCCGCTGATCCGTTCCGGCTGCCGCATCAGCCGTGCCGAGCCGCCCTTCGACCACTCCAAGCTGATGACCGTTGACGGCGCCTGGGCGCTCTTCGGCAGCGCCAATTGGGATGCGCGCAGCCTGCGGCTCAACTTCGAGTTCAACGTCGAGGCTTATGACGCCGCGTTCGCGGACGTGATCGACCGGCTGATCGACCACAAACAGGCCAAGGGGCGACCCGTCACCCTGGCGGAACTGCGTCGCCGCCGCCTGCCGACCCGCCTGCGCGACGCCGCCACCCGGCTGCTGACGCCCTATCTCTAGGCACGAGCGGCAATTCGGCTATAGCCAGCCGCGCCGCTTGAAATAGAGGAACGGCACCAGCGCCGACACCACCATGATCACCAGCGCCAGCGGATAGCCGAAGCCCCAGCCGAGCTCCGGCATGTCCTTGAAGTTCATGCCGTAGATCGTGCCGATCAGCGTCGGCGGCATCAGGATGGTCGAGGCGACCGTCAGCACGCTCACCACCTGGTTCTGCTGGTTGGCAACGAGGCCGAGCGTCGCGTCGAGCAGGAAGGTGATCTTGTTCAGGACGAAATTGACATGGTCCTCGAGCGATCGCACGTCGCGCAGCGCCAGCTTCAGCCGCGCATTGTTGCCGTTCTTCAGGTCCGGCAGCATGGCGGCGGCATATTGGGCGAGCCGCTCCAGCGAGGAAAGGCTCTCGCGCGCCTTAGAGGCGAGGTCGCCCTGCATGCCGATCGCGCCGATCAGGATGGAGAGCCGCTTGGAGCGGATCCGCTCGCTGGCCTTGCGGGTGAATATCTCGCTGTTGATGCGGTCGACCGCCTGGGCGATGTGCTCGAGCACGTCCGCCGTGCGGGCTATGAAGGCCTCGAGCAGTCCGTTGAAGATGCCGGCCGGGGTGCCGCAGCCGCTGTCGGGCTTCGGCGCGATGGCGAGGAACTGGCGAAACGCCTTCATGTCCTCGTAGCGCAAGGTAACTATTTTCGTCTTTCCGACGCCAAAGGTGAACGGCGTCAGCACGGGATGACCGGCGTCGAGACCGGCGAGCACGCTCGCCGTCATGAACACGACGCCGTTCTCGACATAGAAGCGGCTGGAGAACTCGATCTCCTGAGTCTCCTCGCGCGTTGGCACCAAAGCGCCGAGAAAGGCTTCGGCGGCGTGCTCTTCCTCGGCAGTCGGCGCGAAGAGGTCGAGCCAGGCGGCCGACGTGCCGGCCGCCGGCGCATCGATCGCGATCGGTGCGAGGCCGGTTGCTGAAATCGCGTAGGCAGTCAGCATGCAAAGCTCCAGTGCGTTAACCGAATGGCAAGGCTTGTGAGCGTTGTCACTTGCGCCGCCCTCAAACGTTTGTCATGACGAACCTAAGTCCTATGTCGATGGGATCGAACCGCTGCAAGGCCCGTTGTAGGACCAAGCGCGGTCGTCACCCGCGGTTCCGCCGAACCCCCACCGACGGAATCCGCATCGCGGCTCGGGAGACCGGGCCGTAACACGAAAGGAAAAATTCATTATGGCGAAGTTTGTTTCCCTTAAGTCCATTGCAGCGGCTACCGCTGTCGTGCTGGCCGGCATGGGTGTTGCCAAGGCCGCCGACATCGTCGCCCCGGTTTACGAAGACGGCCGCAACGGCATTCGCATCGGCATGCTGACCTGCGACATCAATTCGGGCCTCGGCTACGTCATCGCCTCGGCCAAGGAAGTCGCCTGCACGTTCAAGCCGAATGGCGGCCGCGCCGAGGATTACGTCGGCAACATCAAGAAGCTCGGCGTCGACCTCGGCTACACCAGCCAGAGCCGCCTGATCTGGGCCGTGTTCGCTCCGACCGCCGGCTACCACCGCGGCTCGCTCGGCGGTCTCTATCTCGGCGCGACCGCCGAGGCGACCGTCGGCGCCGGCATCGGCACCAACCTCCTGTTCGGCGGCACTCGCGGCTCGATCGCCCTGCAGCCGATCAGCGCCACCGGCCAGATCGGCCTGAACGTCGCCGCCGGCGGCGCTGCCCTGCTGCTCGACCCGGTCAACTAAGACCTGGTTCTCGCGCTTCATCCTTCGGGATCAGAAGGCCCGCGCCATCGGCGCGGGCCTTCGTCGTTTCCGGGCCACACGAATTCGCGTTTTCACACCGCCTTGCCATGCCCGGCTTTCCCTGAGACGATCCGTTTGCGGGCCGGGTCTCTGGCTCCGGTCCACGCGTCCAAGACATGAGAATGCCACAAGAACATTTCATGAACGGAGGAAGCGATGACGGACAGGAACGGAGGTGGTGTCGGCAGAAGCGCCGGCCCCAAGGCGATCGCCCTGATCGGGCCATTCGGCAGCGGCAAGACGACGCTGATGGAGGCGATCCTCGCGCGCACCGGCGCCATTCACCGTCAGGGTCTCGTCGGCGACGGCACCGCGGTCGGGGACGCCGGCGCGGAAGCCCGCGCCCATGCCATGAGCGTCGAGCTCAACGTCGCGGAGACCAGCTTCATGGGCGAACGAATCGCCCTGCTCGACTGCCCGGGCTCGGTCGAGTTCGCGCATGAGGCGGAGGCGGTTCTGGCCGCCGTCGACTGCGCCGTTGTCGTCGCCGAGGCCGACGAGAAGAAGGTCGGCGCGCTGCAGCTCATCCTGCGGCGGCTGGAGGCGCTCAAAATTCCGCGCATCCTCTTCCTGAACAAGATCGACAAGAGCGAGAAAGGCGTCCGCGAGACGCTTGCGCTGCTGCAGCCGGCGAGCAGCGTCCCGCTGCTGCTCCGCCACATCCCCATCCGCCAGAACGATATCGTTACCGGCTTCGTCGACCTCGCGCTGGAGCGAGCGTTCATCTATCGCGAATACGCGCCGAGCGAACTGGTCGACATGTCCGACGACGTCCGCGTCAATGAGGTGCGCGAACGCTATGCGATGCTGGAAAAGCTCGCCGACTATGACGATTCCCTGATGGAGGAGCTCCTGGAGGACGTCGAGCCGTCACGCGAGCATGTGCTGGCGGATCTCGTGGTCGACATGCGCGCCGGCCTCGTCTGCCCGGTGCTGATCGGCTCCGCCCTGCATGGCCATGGCGTCGGCCGCTTGCTGAAGGCGATCCGCCACGAGGCGCCGGATGTCGCCGCCACCGTCGGGCGGCTCGGCCTCGGCGATGGCCCCGAGACGGTGCTGCAGGTGATGAAGACCGTGCATACCGGGCACGCCGGCAAGCTCTCGATCTCTCGCGTGCTGCGCGGCACGATCCAGGACGGCGTCGAGCTGATGGGGCCGGAAGGCTCGGTCGGCCGCGTCTCCGGCCTGCTGCGCGTCTTCGGCCAGCAGGTGAACAAGCGCGAACCGGCTGCCGCCGGCGAGGTCGTCGGCCTCGGCAAGCTCGACGGCGCCGCGACCGGCATGACGCTTGCGACCGGCAAGCAGGTGCCCGCGCAGCTCGCGCCGCTCGTCGCGCCCGAGGCGGTGATCGCCGTCGCCGTCTCGCCGGCCGAGCGCAAGGACGAGACCAAGCTCTCGGCCGCGCTGCTGCGCCTCACCGAGGAAAGCCCCGCCCTGCGTGTCTCGCAGGACGAGGAGGCCAGCGAGATCCGCCTCGCCGGCCAGGGCGAGATGCATCTGCGCGTGGCGCTCGAGCGGCTCGCCGCGCGCTACGGCCTCAAGGTCGAGACGAAACCACCCGCCATCCCCTATCGCGAGACGATCCGCGGCGAGGCGACGGTGCGTGGCCGGCACAAGAAGCAGTCCGGCGGCCACGGCCAGTTCGGCGACTGCGTCCTTGAGATCCGCCCGCAGCGCCGCGGCAATGGTTTCCTGTTCGAGGATGCGATCACCGGCGGCGTCGTGCCGCGCAACTACATTCCGGCCATCGAAGCCGGCGTGCAGGACGTGATGAAGCGCGGCCCGCTCGGCTTCCCGGTCGTCGACGTCGCCGTCAAGCTCACCGACGGCTCCTATCACAGCGTCGATTCCTCCGATCAGGCCTTTCGCACGGCGGCGCAGCTCGGCATGCGCGAGGCGCTGGAGGCGTGCAGCCCAGTCCTGCTCGAACCGGTGCTGCATGTCTCGGTGACGGTGCCCTCCGAGGCGAGCTCGCGGGTCAACATGATGGTGACGCAGCGCCGGGGCCAGTTGCTCGGCTTCGACGCCAAGCCGGATTGGCCCGGCTGGGACGTCGTCGAGGCGGAAATCCCGGAATCGGAGATGCGCGGGCTGATCGTCGAATTGCGGTCGGCGACGGCCGGCGTCGGCACCTATTCGAGCCGCTTCGATCATCTCGCCGAACTGACCGGACGCCTGGCTGATCAGGTCTCGGACAGGAAGGGAACGCGCGCCGCCTGAGAAGGCCCGCGAGAGCAGTGAAGGCAGGGCCGCCGCGCCGCGGCCCTGCCTTCATCGACGCCAGTTTCCGGCATCGACCAACAATGACGCAAAACGAAGCAAGTTGATCGCATCTGTTCGTTCTTCCTCAACGAATAGCTGCGATGCGTGGTCTGTCGAAGATCCCATCAGGCCGCATGTGGTGCAGCGCTTCCTTCTTCCCATGATGTTCTTCGCCGCCGGCGTGTTGCTCTATGTGACGGCAGGCGGTCTCGGCGTATGGCTGATGCGCATCGCCAACAGCGCCCCCGCCTTCTGGCCCGCCAACGGACTGGCGGTGGCCCTGATCCTTTCGGTCGGAATCCATCGCATGGGATGGGTGCTCGCCGGCATCGCGGCGGCCGGTTTCGTCTTGCAGAAGCTGGCGGGCGCCGGAGCGCTCGGGACCTGGATCGCGCTCGGCGACATCCTCGAGATCGCCATCGTGACCATCGCGGCGCACCGCGCGCGGCTGCTGGGCTCCGGCCTGCAGAGCATCGCCAGCGTCGTCACCATGATTGCCATCCTCATGGTCGCCACGGTAGCGAACGCCGTGATGGCGGCTGTCGGCGTCGCCTTGTTCCGCCAGGTGCCCGTTCTCGACAGCGTTTTCATGCTGTGGCGGCTCGACATGACCAGCGCTCTGCTGGTCCTCGCGCCCTTCTTTGCGATTGCGACGCCGGGACGGCTCGACGAGATCCGCCAGACCCTGCGCCATGGCGCCTGGGCACGCGGCCTCGAATATCTCGCTTTGGTCGCCGTCATCCTCGGCGCGGTCGTCTTCATGTGGTGGAGCGGCCAGTCGCTGATCAGCTTCTTCACGGCGCCGCTGCTCTGGTGCGCGATCCGCTTCGGGCAGGCGCCGACGACCATCACGGCATCCTGTCTCTCCCTGCTCATCATTCTGCTGACCATCGCCGGCGAATGGCCGAACGCCTATTCAAGCCAACCGCTGGCCTGGCAGTTGCAGCGCATCGAGCTATCGCTCAGCCTCAATACCCTCCCCACCCTCTTCATCGCGGCGGCCATGGCCGGACTCCACAAGTCGGCGCGCGCGCTGAAGCAGAGCCAGGAGCGGCTGCGCTATGCGCTGGCCGGATCCGGCGAAGGCGTATGGGACTGGAACATCGCCACCGGCGAAACCTATTTCAGCGACAGTTGGCACGAGATCCTCGGCTACGAGCCCGGCGAGATCGAGCCGCATGAGCGCAGTTGGGACCATCTGCGGCATCCTGACGACAATGCCGAGAACCGGCGGCGCATCGCCGATCATCTCGAGGGGCGGACGCCGCGCTACAGCATCGAGCAGCGCTTTCGCCACAAGAATGGCGACTGGATCTGGGTTCTCGATCGCGGAAGCATCGTCGAGCGCGACGCCGAGGGGCGGCCGCTGCGCGCGGTCGGCACGCTGCAGGACATTTCGCGCCTTCGAGCCCGCCAGGACGAACTCGACCGCCGCGCCCATCACGATTCCCTGACGGGTCTCGCCAACCGGACGTCTCTCATCGAGAGCTTCGAGCGCTGGAACCGCGAGAAGCGCAGCTTCTGCTTCGTGCTGATCGATCTCGACGCGTTCAAGCCGATCAACGACCGGTTTGGCCATCAGTTTGGCGACCACGTCCTGCTCGCCATTGCCGACTGCATCCGCGCCTGCATCGGCAAGGATGACGTCGCCGCGCGCCTGGGCGGCGACGAGTTCGCGCTTCTGATCGACGCGCCGCAGGCCGATACCGAGTTCACGGCGCGGCGGCTGATAGAACGCATCTCCGAGGCGATCGGCTATGCCGACTCGCTCGTCACCACTGGCGCCAGCATCGGCATCGCGCCGGCATCGGACGGCGCGCCCGACTTCGAAACCACATATCGGATGGCCGATATCGCGCTCTACGACGCCAAGGCGGCCGGTGGCTCGATCTATCGCACCGCCGGATCGTCCCGCCCGTCCGGGCAGTCGCGACGGGGCAAGCCAGCCTCAGCCCTTCCCGGCCTCGCCGGTGAAGATCCAGCCGACGACGCCACCGGCCAGGGCGA
Organism: Kaistia nematophila; assembly: GCF_026343855.1. Lineage (NCBI taxonomy): Bacteria > Pseudomonadati > Pseudomonadota > Alphaproteobacteria > Hyphomicrobiales > Kaistiaceae > Kaistia > Kaistia nematophila. The sequence goes on from NZ_JAPKNK010000012.1 coordinate 8,072, forward strand.
AGACGCCGCAGACCATCGCGATGGCCGAAAAGCCGGCAATCGTCGCCTGCTCCCATAGCGAGCGAAGGGCGGCCATGTCGACGCCGTCCGTCGCCGGCAGCGCGCCGCCGAAGCCTGCCTGCCGCACCAGCCTGGCCGCGTTGCCGTCCGCCGCCGCCAGTACGCCGTCGAAACCATGGCTGACGGCGATGCCGAGGCTTGCCACCGCGATCAGCCCGGCGACGCGCGCCACCGCATTGTTGATGCCGGACGCCGCGCCTCGCCGCGCTTCCGGCGCGGCGTTCATCACCGCCGTCGAGAGCGGTGCCACGGTGATGCCCATGCCGAGCCCCATCAGCAGCATGACCGGCACCAGCGCAGGCCAGAACCGCCCATCCGACACCGCCGGCGCCAGCAGCAGGAAACTGATGCCCGTCAGGATCGGCCCGACGGTCAGGCAGGGCCGGACACCGAGGCGATCGGAAAGGCCGCCGCCGAAGCGCGACAAGAGCGCCATCACGATGACGAAGGGCAGGAACACCGATCCCGCCAGGGCCGCCGGATAGCGGTGCGCCTGGATCAGCGCCGTCGGCAGGAAGAACAGCGCCCCGGCCAGCGCGAAATAGAGCAGCAGCGTCAGCACATTGACGCCGGAGAACATACGGCTGGCGAAGAGGCCGAGCGGCATCATCGGCGCCGGCGCGAGCGCCTCCCAGAGGATGAAGACGACCAGCACGGCTGCTCCGGCAAGCGCCAGCCCGGCGGCGAGCTCGACATGGATGCCGCCCGCGCCGGCGCCCATTTCCGTGAGGCCGTAGGTCAGCACGCCGAGGCCGACCACCGCGAAGGCGCCGCCGATCCAGTCCATCCGGATAGCGGCGACCCTGCGGTCCGCCGGCACCTGGTATCGGCAGACAAGCCAGGCGACGACGGCGATCGGCACGTTCATCAGGAACAGCGCCCGCCAGGAGCCGAGATCGACCAGCGCGCCGCCGAGGATCGGGCCGATCGCCGGCGCGATCGACGAAGCGGCGGCCCAGGTGCCGATCGCCCTTCCCCGGATCTCGGGCGGATAATGCGCCGAGATCAGCGCCAGCGAACCGGGCACCATCAGAGCGCCGCCGACGCCCTGGATGGCGCGGGCGAGGATCAGGCTTTCCGGCGACCAGGCGAAGCCGCAGGCGGCGGAGGCGAGCCCGAACAGGGCGATGCCGAGCATGAAGACGCGGCGCAGGCCATAGGCGTCGCCGGCGGCGCCGCCGAGCAGGGTGAACGCGGCGAGCGTCAGCGTATAGGCGTTCGAGGTCCATTGCGCCTCGCCGAAACTGGCGCCGAGATTGGCCCGGATCGCCGGCAGGCCGACCGTGATGATCGAGCCGTCCATAAAGGCCATGCCGGAGGCGAGAATGGTGGCGACGAGCACAGAGGCGCGCGCCCCGGCGCCGCCCGCCTCGCCCTGGTTTCTGCCGGCTTCGATCAAGCTCGCCTCCACCCTCTCCACGCCCGCGAGCGTAGCCGAGTTTTGGCCTCGCCGCTTCGGCCATCACCCCTCGGGTGTCGCGGAATTGATCCGGCGCGGCCGCCTGCCCCTTGAGGCATGACGCCCGAGCCCTAGCCTGATCGATGGGGCCCCAAACCAATCGAGGTGCGTCATGCGGTTTCCCGAAATGCTGATCGCGACCCTGGTGACGGCGGCGGCGCCCTTCCCCGCCGCGGCGCGGGACCTCCCCGTGGACCTGGAGCTCATCCTCGCCGTAGACGTCTCGCGCTCGATGGATGCCGACGAACAGGCCCTGCAGCGGCAGGGCTATGTCGCAGCGCTGCACCATCCGGACGTCATCGCCGCGATCCAGTCCGGCCCGACCGGCCGCATCGCGATCGCCTATTTCGAATGGTCCGGCTACAACTCGCAGACGATCATCGTACCCTGGAGCCTGGTCGACGATGCCGAAAGCGCCGACGCGGTCGCCTCCCGCATCTCGCCAGGCGAGGTGTTCGGACGCTACGGAACCTCGATATCGGGCAGCCTCACCTTCGCGGCCTCCCTCTTCGACAACAACGGCTATGCCGGCGCGCGGCGAACGATCGACATTTCGGGCGACGGGCCGAACAATATGGGCCCCCCCGTGCTTGCGGCGCGCGACGCGGTGATCGCGCAGGGCATCACGATCAACGGACTGGCGATCACGCTGAAGCCGCCGCGCAGCGACAGCAGTTTCGAGATCGACAATCTCGACGACTACTACCGCGACTGCGTCGTCGGCGGCCTCGGCGCCTTCACCCTTCCCGTGCACGACGTCGACCAGTTCGAGGTCGCGATCCGCCGCAAGCTGGTCACCGAAATCGCCGCGCAGCCGCCGCCGGTCATCCTGGTCGCCGACCGGTCGCAGGAGGCCAGGACCGATTGCACGAGCAGCGAGGGCGGGACGGTCCGCGCGCCGCGCTGAGCGATGGAGGTTGCGCCGGACGTCCGGCTTCGCCAAGGTGCCGTCGACATCAACGGCCAGGTGACCCATCCCGTGCGCATTCTGCTCAGCCTCTGCCTGCTTTTCCTCGCCGCCTTGCCGGCGGCCGCCCAGACCGCCGACAAGGCCCGGATCGAAAAGCAGTTCCAGAACTGGCTGGCAACGACCGTTCGCGCCGACGCGCAGAAGCGCGGCATCTCGCGCCAGACCCTCGATGCGGCGCTGTCCGGCCTGACGCTTGACTGGTCGCTGCCTGACCTTGCCCCGCCCGGCGTGCCGCGCAAGAAGGACGAGCCGCAGCGGCAGGCGGAATTCTCCGGCCCGGCCCGCTATTTCAGCGAGCAGAAGGTGGCGACGCTGGCGAATGGCGGCAGGACGCTGCTGGCGAAATGGGGGAAGACGCTCGCCAAGATCGAGAAGACCTACGGGGTTCCGGCGCCGATCGTCGTCGCGATCTGGGGCCGCGAAAGCGGCTATGGCGCCGCCAAGATGCCCTATCCGGCCGTGCGGGCGCTGGCGACCGAAGCCTTCATGGGCGCGCGCAAGGCGAGCTTCTATCCCGAATTCCTCGCCGCGCTGCAGATCGTCGACGGTGACCATATCGGCCTCAACGAGATGCGCAGCTCCTGGGCCGGCGCGCTCGGCCAGCCGCAGTTCCTGCCGTCGAAATATCTGACGCTGGCGGTCGATTTCGACGGCGACGGCAAGCGCGACATCTGGAACTCGGTACCCGACAGCCTCGCCTCGATCGCCAATTACCTGCGCCAGAGCGGCTGGCAGCCTGGGGTCAATTGGGGCGTCGAGGTCGAGGTGCCGGAGAGTGTCTCCTGCAGCCTCGAGGGACCGGAACAGGGCAAGCCGCTTTCCGCCTGGCAGGCGATGGGCGTGCGCCCCGTCGGCGGCGGCAAGCTCGCCGGCCGCACGCCCGACCGCATCGGCCACCTGCTGATGCCGGCCGGAAGGCACGGCCCCGCCTTCATCGTCTCGCAGAACTTCTACGTGCTGAAGAGCTACAACGAGTCCGATCTCTACGCGCTGTTCATCGGCCATCTGGGCGACCGGCTGCGCGGCGCCGGGCCGATCGCGAATGCCTGGGGCGATGTCGGCGGCTTCACCCGCTCCGATGTCCGCGCCATGCAGGAACGCCTGGAAAAGCGCGGCGTCGATGTCGGCACGGCCGATGGCCTGGTCGGCTTCAAGACGCGGATCGCCATTGGCGCCTGGGAGGAAGCGAACGGCCGCCGGGCCACCTGCTTCCCCGATGCCGGCATGCTGCGCTCGATCCGCTGAGCCGGCTCCCGAGCCGCCGAGTGTGACAAATGCAGCGCGTCGCTACGGAACCTTGCCGGCTACCCTTACGAATCGGGTCGAAACGCGCTACGTTAACCATGTCATCAACAAACGAAAGGAGGTGGTCTAGTGTCTCATTGTCGTTCACCGCGTATGTCGGTTCCAATGGTCCGGATCTCTCTCTTTGCAGAGGTTTGCGCCGCGTGACCGGCTTTCCTCCGGCTTCGTGCCGGGTCGCGGTCTGACAATGGAAGGGTCGTCCGCAAGGGCGGCCCTTCTTCCTTTTCGAGCGTTCCATGCAAGCTTCCAGCGAAACCCTCCCCGACGGCCCCCGCCCGATCGAGATCTATGTCGACGCCGACGCCTGCCCGGTGAAGGACGAGATCTACAAGGTCGCCGGCCGGCACGGCCTCAAGGTCCATGTCGTCGCCAATACCCCGATCGGCATCCCGCGCGAGCCCTGGATCGAGCGCGTGCTCGTGCCGAGCGGGCTCAACATTGCCGATGACTGGATCGCCGAGCGCGTCGGCCGCGGCGACATCGTCGTCACGGCCGACATTCCACTGGCCGACCGCTGCATCAAGGCCGGCGCCGACGTCATCGGCTCGAACGGCAAGCCCTTCACCGAGGCCTCGATCGGCAATGTGCTGGCGACGCGCAACCTGATGGAGGACCTGCGCTCGGCCGGCGCCGTCACCGGCGGCCCTCGCCCGTTCTCGCCGCGCGACCGCTCCGCTTTCCTGTCCGCGCTCGATCTCGCCATCGTCCGGCTTAAACGTGCCGGCTTCGGCGCGACGAAGGCGAAATAGCGCAAGAGGAGGCGTGTCAGGCGATAAAAACCTGTCACAATGTGATCGCAATCACACCACTCGCCTCTCTTCAACCGCTAGGTAACCATCACGCGTTTAGTGTCCTCTCGCGCGTGCTGCCAAGCCCGCATCGTTCTCGGCCCCCGACTAGACAAAGGCTTAAAATGAAGACCTCGAAGCTCCGCCTGTCGGCCCTGGTTCTCTCCGCCGCGCTCGCGGTCGGGTTGGGACGGGCCGAAGCTGCGACCTGCGGCAAGGATCCCGCGCAGTTCGGCGCGTGGTTGCAGGATTTCAAGGCCGAAGCGGTTTCCGCCGGCATCTCGCGCGGCGTCGTCGAGCAGGCGCTCGGGGGCGTCACCTACGATCCGCGCGTCATCAAGCTCGACCGCAACCAGAAGCACTTCTCGCAACCCTTCGAGGTCTATTCGAAGCGCGTCGTCTCGCCGGCCCGCGTGGCCAAGGGCAAGCAGCTGATGCAGCGCTATGCCTCGACGCTCGACCGGATCGAGAAGCAGTTTGGCGTTCCCGGCCCGATCCTGATCGCGATCTGGGGCATGGAGACCGATTTCGGCGCCGGCAGCGGCAACATGTCGACCTTCCGCTCGCTGGCCACCCTCGCCTTCGACTGCCGCCGCACCGACTTCTTCCAGGACCAGCTGATGGACGCGCTGAAGATCGTCCAGCGCGGCGACCTCTCGCCGGCGCAGATGAAGGGCGCCTGGGCGGGCGAGCTCGGCCAGACCCAGTTCCTGCCCTCCTCCTATGTCCGTTTCGCCGTCGATTTCGACCGCAACGGCCATGCCGACCTGCGCAACAGCCCGGTCGACGTGCTCGCCTCCACCGCCAACTACCTGAAGGGCTATGGCTGGCAGCGCGGCGGCAGCTGGGAGGAAGGCTCGCACAACTTCGCGGTCCTGCGCGAATGGAACAAGGCCGGCGTCTACGCCAAGAGCGCGGCGCTCTTCGCCGACAAGCTGGTCGGCAAGCGCTAGGCGACTTCGGGCGAGGCGGCAGACGCTTCGCCTACCCCCTTGCGATCGCCGCGGTTTCGACCGACAAACCGCGGCGATGTCCAACGAACCCACTTCTCCGACTCGTTCCGTCACGATCATCGGCGCCGGCCCTGCCGGGCTGATCGCCGCGGAGACGCTCGCCAAGGCCGGTCTCGCCGTCTCGGTGCATGACCGCATGCCCTCCGTCGGCCGCAAATTGCTGATGGCCGGCCGGGGCGGCCTCAACCTGACCCATAGCGAGCCGCTGGAAGCCTTCCTGAACCGCTATGGCGCCGCGAGCGAGCGGCTGCGGCCGCTGATCGAGGCGTTTCCGCCCTCGGCGCTGCGCGACTGGGCCGAGGGGCTCGGCCAGCCGACTTTCGTCGGCTCCAGCGGCCGCGTCTTCCCGACCTCGCTGAAAGCCTCCCCGCTGCTGCGCGCCTGGCTGCGCCGGCTCGACGAGCTCGGTGTCCGCTTCGTCCTGCGCGACGACTGGCAGGGCTTCGACGCCGACCGGAATCCGATGTTCCGCCATGCCGACGGCACGACCGGAACGGTCGAGGCGGACGCGACGCTGCTGGCGCTCGGCGGCGCCAGCTGGCCGCGCCTCGGCTCGAACGGCGCCTTTTCCGATATCCTCTGGGAACGAGGCGTCGACGTGACGCCGCTCCGCCCCGCCAATGTCGGCTTCCGGGTCGCCTGGTCGGAAATCTTCCGCAGCCGCTTCGCCGGACATCCCCTGAAGACGCTCGCCATTCGCTTCGGCGAGACGACGCTGCGCGGCGAGGCGATGATCACGGCCTACGGCCTCGAAGGCGGCGTCGTCTACGCCCTGTCCGCGCCGCTTCGCGACGCGATCGCGCGCGACGGCGCGGCGACGGTCCAGTTCGACCTCGCGCCCGGCCGGAAAGCTGACGAACTCGCCGCGCGCATCGCCGCGCAGAAGCCGAGCCAGTCGCTTTCCAACCGGCTGCGCAAGGCAGCGCATCTATCGCCCGTGGCGATCAACCTGCTGCGCGAGGGCGCCGGCGGCCCGATGCTTCCGGCCGAGGCCGAAGCCCTTGCCGCCCTGATCAAAGCCGTACCGATCCGGCTCACCGGCACCGAGGGCCTCGAACGAGCGATCTCGACCGCCGGCGGCGTCGCCTGGAGCGGTATCGACGAAAACATGATGCTGAAGGGGTTGCCGGGCGTGTTCGTCGCTGGCGAGATGATCGACTGGGAAGCGCCGACCGGCGGCTATCTGCTGCAGGCAAGCTTCGCCACCGGCATCGCCGCCGCACGGGGCATCTTCGCCCGCCTCGGCATTGCCGAGGGCTGAACCTCAGCCCTCTTCGCGCATCAGGCCGCGCAGTTCGGCGACGCCGGCGGCGATCGCCGCATTGGTCTCCGCCTCCATGGCGCGATAGCGGTCGAGCACCAGCCGGCCCGTGGCGGTCAGACGCGCGCTGCCGCCGCCGCCCGTGCCGCCCTTCTCGGTCTCGACGAGCGGATCGCGAAACGCCGTATTCATCTCGCGGACGAGCCCCCAGACGCGCTTCTGGCTCATGGCGAGACGCGCTCCGGCCGCCGCCAGCGAGCCGGTAGCGGCAATCGCCTCGAGCAGGTCCGCCTTGCCGGGCCCGAGCGCGAAGCCGGGCTTCAGCACGAGACGGAAGCGAAGGCCTTCGGTCTGGTTGGGAAGTTTCATGCGGTTTCGGGATGGCTCCTGGATCGGAGCCTATTCTTGCTTGCGCCGATCCCGATAGTCGAGGGCCGAAGTTCCCCTCGCCTCTCCCCATGGGAGAGGTGAAGAAACCGGGCACCGCCGAAGCGATGCCCGGCACAAGAGGATCAATCCGACTGGCGGAAGCTGCGGATGCGGTCGAAGGCGACCGCGATGACAATGAAGGAGCCGACGAAGGCGCCCTGCCAGAAGGTCGAGATTCCCAGCAGGATCAGGCTGTTGCGGATGACCTCGATCAGCGCGGCGCCGACCACGGCGCCAAACGCCGTGCCGGTGCCGCCGGCGAGGTTGGCGCCGCCGATGACGGTCGCCGCGATCACGGTCAGTTCCATGCCGGTGCCGAGATTGGTGGTCACGCTGCCGAGCCAGCCGGTCATCAGCACGCCGGCGATGCCCGCCGTCAGCGCCGAGATCACATAGACGCCGACCTTGATCCGCCGGACGGGAACGCCGGTCAGAATCGCGGCCTGCTCGTTGCCGCCGATGGCGTAGATGTGGCGGCCCCAGCCGGTCCAGCGGAAGACGAAGCCGGCGATCACCGCCATCACGGCGAGCGCGATCAGCGGATTGGCGATGCCGAAGGTGGTGCCGCCGCCGAGCTGCAGCAGCAGCGCCTGGTCCGGCCCGAACTGGTAGACCATCTTGTTGTTGGAGAGCACCAGCGCCATGCTTCGCGCCACCGAAAGCATGCCGAGCGTCACCACGAAGGGGGGCATGCCGACATAGGCGATGAGCACGCCATTGACGACGCCGACGATGATGGCGGCGACGAGAGCCGCAGCGATGCCGACGGCAAGCGGATAGCCGGCGCTCATCACCAGGCCGGTGACGATCGCCGACAGGCAGAGCGTCGAGCCGACCGACAGATCGATGCCGCCGGAGATGATCACCACCGTCATGCCGATCGCGACAATGCCGACAAAGGCGAAGTTGCGCGTGACATTGAACAGGTTGTTGCGGGTGGCGAATGTGTCGGTGAGCAGACTGAGCGCGACGCAGGCGAGCACCGCCGCGACGAATACCCAGAAGGTCTGGCGCGAAAGCAGCCAGCTCAGCGTGCTGTGCGTCTGGCGATTGATGGTGTCGTCGAGCGAAACAGCCATTGATACGTCCTCCCTTTCGTTTCGCTCGATGTCAGGCGCGCTCGAGCGCGCCAGTGGTCAATGCGGTGACTTCTTCCGGCGAGCTCTTGGCGATCTCCTTGTCGGCGACCTTGGTGCCGCGCCGCAGCACGACGATCTTGTCGCAGACCGAGAAGACGTCCGGCATGCGGTGACTGATCAGGATCACGGCGATGCCCTGGTCGCGCAGGCGACGGATGAGGTTCAGCACCTCGGCCACCTGGCGCACGCTGATCGCCGCCGTCGGCTCGTCCATCAGCACGATGCGCGCATCGGAAAGGCGGGTGCGGGCAATGGCGACGGCCTGGCGCTGGCCGCCGGACATCTGCTTGACCAGATCGCGCGGCCGCGTCTCGGATTTGAGCTCCTTGAAGAGGTCGCCGGCGCGCTTGTACATCGTCGCATAGTCGAGGATGCGGAACGGCCAGACGCCGCGGCGCAGCTCGCGGCCAAGGAAGACATTGGCGGCGGCGGTCAGGTTGTTGCAGAGCGCGAGATCCTGGTAGACGACCTCGATGCCGCTCTCGCGCGCCTCGACCGGCTTGTGGAAATGGACCTCCTGGTCCTGCACCCGCATCGTGCCGTGCGAGGGCGGAAAATTGCCGGCGATGATCTTCACCAGCGTCGACTTGCCGGCGCCATTGTCCCCCATCAGCCCGACGACGGCGCCCGGCTCGATGGTCAGCGACACGTCGTTCAGGGCCTGAATCGCCCCGAAATGCTTCGATATTCCCTTGAGTTCCAGGACGCTCATCCCGGCGCTCCTCCCTGCCGCGCAGGCCGTTGATCGGCCCGTCGCTTCCCTCGTTTCCGTCCGGCGAAGCCGTCCGATCCTCGAATTAACCCTTATGGGCGCGTCTGGACGACGTCAATCCGAACATCAGACAAATACATTTCAATGCCGCTGATACAGAAAGCAGAAACAAGGAAAATATTGACCGTAAGCGCTTTCATTCTCAGAAAAATCGAGAATCACAATGTTAAGTGCTACTTCAATTCAGGTAATTTGCGACGCACAATATTTACATTGCACTGCGTCATGGATCGTTTCATAGGATTAATCGCATTGACTTTGTTCGATTTCGGAATTTAGTTGCTATCGCCCGCAGCGGCAACGGAACAATCCGTGCGCCGCGCTATCCCCCGGAAAGCCCCGGGATGGCGCGAAGCGAGACCCAATCGGCCGGCGGGCGGCGGAAGCTATACTGTCTCGGGAGGACACCATGAAAAAGACACTGGCGATTCTGTCTCTCGCCACCACCTGCCTGGCGATCGGCCTTGGCGCGGCGCGCGCCGAGGACAAGGTCCTGGCGATCGTCGTGAAGGGTCTCGACAACCCCTTCTTCGAGGAGATCAACAAGGGCTGCCAGAAGTGGAATGCCGAAAATCAGGGCAAGGGCTATACTTGCCTCTATACTGGCCCTGCTTCCAGCAATGACGAAGCCGGCGAAGTGCAGATCGTCGATGACCTTCTGACGAAGGGCGTCGCGGCGATCGCCATCTCGCCCTCCAACGCTCCGGCCATGGCCAACCTTCTGAAGCAGCGCGCCCCGACCATCCCGGTGATGACGGTCGACGCGGACCTGAACAAGGAAGATTCCGCCCTGCGCAAGGCCTATCTCGGCACCGACAACTACCTGATGGGCGTCAAGATGGGCGAAGAGCTGCTGAAGCATAAGAAGGGCGGCACCGTCTGCCTTCAGCTCGGCAACGTCGCCGCCGCCAACATCGCCGCCCGCGCCGCCGGCGTGCGCGACACGCTGGCCGGCGCCAAGGATGTCGACAAGCTGACCGGCCAGAACGGCTGGACGGAACCGGCGGGCTGCCCGCTCTTCACCAACGATCAGTCCGACCTCGCCAACCAGCAGATGAGCGACACCTTCACCGCCAATCCGAAGCTCGATGCCTTCGTGCTGGTCGGCGGCTGGGCCCAGTTCGCCCCGCAGGCCTATGCGCAGGTCACGGATGGCGTGATGGACCGGCTGAAGAGCAAGGACCTCGTGATCATCGCCGGCGACACGCTGCCGCCGCAGATCGAAGCGCTGAAGGCCGGCCGCAGCCATGCCCAGATCGGCCAGCGTCCGTTCGAGATGGGCTACAAGGCCCCCGACGCCATGATCAAGCTGATCAATGGCGAGAAGGTCGACGAGATCCTGTATACGGGCCTCGACGTCTGCCTGCCCGAGAACGTCGACAACTGCCTGGCCAAGTAGGCCGGACATCGTTGTAGGCCGGACATCGTTTGCCGGATCGCCGGGTCCGGTACGGAAAGGGGCGTCTCGACGCCCCTTTCTTTTTGCCGTCCGGCAGGTGCAACGACGGATCGAACCCTCTATACCGGACCGGGGACTGGCTACGAGACGAGGACAATCGAGCATGCGCCGCACCATCCTGGCCCTTTCGCTTCTGCTGGCCGCCACCCCGGCCTTCGCCTGCACCGAAGCCGAATTGCAGGAAAAGTCGATCTCGCTGGCCGAGCTCGTCAAGGCCATCACCACCAAGGACCCGAGCAAGGCGCAGGACTGGCGCCGCCGCCAGGTCGAAGTCGACCGCGTTGCCGAACGGACCACCGATTTCGACGAGATCTGCGCCGCCTACGACAAGGCGATCGCGGAGGCCAAGGCCCAGCAATAGACGGGAAGCGGTAAAGCTCTCGCGAGCGCCCTGCCGCCGCCTTCCCTTACGCCAACAACGGGTCCACTGTTGGCGATCGCCCGGCCGGCCCTCCGGATCCGGCCAGGCTTTCCGGGCGCCAGGAGCGTCCGAAGGGAGGATGCCATGGCTCATTTCATGCTGCAGGCTTCGTATGCGCCCGGCGCCGTCAAGGCGCTCGTCGGCAATCCGCAGAACCGCGAAGACGCCATCCGCAAACTCATCGAATCGATGGGCGGCAAGCTCAATTCGTTCCATTTCGCTTTCGGCGAGTTCGATGTGGTGATGATCGCCGAATTCCCCGACGCGACGACGGCGGCATCGGTGGCGCTCGCAACCGCATCCTCCGGCGCGCTCAGCAAATTCCAGACGACGACGCTGATGACCGCATCGGAAGGCATGGAGGCGATGCGCAAGGCGAAGACCGCGAGCTATTCGCCGCCGACCGGATAGGCTCTAGGAATCCGGGGAAACCGGCGGACATCGAAGCCCGGTGCCTCAAAGCCGCGGGCCTCGCAGTGGCCCGCCCGACACGTGGATCGAACAACCCGCGCTACGGCGGGTCCCAGCGACCTGGGCCCGCCGGCCTGGTCGCGAAGCGAAGGCCGCACGCCACGCCCCACGACAAAGTCGCTCCCGCCGGGCAGCGTTCGCCGCGCTCAGCGCTCCGGGATGCCAAGGCTCGGAAACGGCGTGTTGAACACGAACGACACGCCGGACATCATGACGGCGCGCTGCGAAGCAACGCTGTGTTCGGCCCAGATGATCGGACCGGCCCCGGCTTTGTTCGCAAGCAGAAAGCCGACTGCCACGACCAGCGCTACAGCTATTCCAAACTGGAGATTCATCGGCGACACCCCCGTTCAGCTAGGTGATTCTAGCACAATCGGCGAGTCTCGGCGACACCCTCGACAGAAAAGCTCGCTCCCCCTGCCGGATTGATCTTGGCCGTGCTATTCGATCCGGCTGGAAGGCGAAAATGATCCGCATCAATGACGAGATCGCCCTCGACGACAGCGAAATCGAGGAAAGCTTCATCCGCGCCTCAGGGCCGGGCGGGCAGAATGTGAACAAGGTATCGAGCGCGGTGCAACTGCGCTTCGATGCCAGACGGTCGCGCGCGCTGCCCGATGCGGTGGCGGTGCGCCTGATGCGCCTCGCTGGCTCGAAACTGACGCAGGACGGGGTCATCGTCATCACCGCGCAGCGTTTTCGCGACCAGACCCGCAACCGGGCCGACGCGCTGGAGCGGCTGGTGGCGCTGATCCAGGAGGCGCTGGTTCCGCCAACGCCGCGCCGCGCAACGAGGCCGACGCTCGCCTCGAAGAAGCGCCGGCTCGAAGGCAAGGCCAAGCGCTCCGGCGTCAAGGCGATGCGCGGCAGCGTCAAGCTCGATTAGCTCTCGCCAAATCAGCCAAAGGCGTGCAACATTTTGACGCGGCCATGCGCTGTGTCATAACCGGGAGCGCCTCATGGGCATCATCTGGACCATCATCATCGGTTTCGTCGCCGGCGTCATTGCCAAGTTCATCACGCCAGGCAGCAACGAGCCGAGCGGCTTCATCCTGACGGTTCTTCTCGGCATCGCCGGCGCCTTTCTCGCCACCTATCTGGGGCAGGCGATCGGCTGGTACGGCCCGAATGACCAAGCCGGATTCATCGGCGCCATTGTCGGCGCCGTCATCGTGCTCCTGATCTGGGGCGCGGTCGTCAAGAAGCGCGCCTGACGGCGCGCCGACCCCGCGTCCTGCCAGGGGCCAGCCGGATTCAGCGAACCCGTCTTTCCCACTCCGGACAGTGGTCGTGCACCGCCTTGGTCAGCGGGCAATGACCGGTCGCGCCGCGATAGGCGAGATAGGAGCCTGTCGCGAGCGCCAGAACGGACAGCAAGCGGTTCGGCCTCGGCTTGACCGCCGCGGCAGCCAAGAGGAGGCCGGCGATGACTGAAACGACGCGACCTTCCGTCGAAATCTCCGGAACGACAACGGGTGGTTTGGCCCGAAACATTTTGGCACCTCCGATTGCTGACGCTAGCAAACGCACGAGGTCGGCACCCGTTCCCGTCGAAGGGCGCAGCCGATGATCCGGGTCGGCATAGGCGGCTGGACCTTCGAACCCTGGCGCGACGACTTCTATCCGGCGGGGCTACCGCAGAAGCGCGAGCTCGAATATGCGAGCTCCAGGCTGACCTCGATCGAGATCAACGGCACCTACTACGGCTCGCAGAAGCCCGAGAGCTTCCGCAAATGGGCCGAGGAGACGCCGGACGACTTCGTCTTCTCACTGAAGGGGCCGCGCTTCGCCACCAACCGGCGCGTTCTGGCCGAGGCGGGCGACTCGATCAGCCGCTTCTTCGCCAGCGGCGTCACCGAGCTCGGCCCCAAGCTCGGCCCGATCAACTGGCAGTTCATGGCGACCAAGAAGTTCGACGCCGACGACTTCGCCGGCTTCCTCGAACTGCTGCCGAAGACGGTCGACGGCATCGCCATCCGCCACGCCGTCGAGGTCCGCCACCCGAGTTTCCAGACGCCTGACTTCATCGCCTTGGCGCGCCGGCATGGCGTCGCCGTGGTAGTGGCGGATTCCGACACACATCCGCAGATTGCCGACCCCACCGCCGATTTCGTCTATGCGCGTCTGCAAGACGCCTCCGAGGACGAAAAAAATGGCTATTCGGACTCGGCCCTGAGCACGTGGCGCGACCGCGCCCGGAACTGGGCGGAGGGCTCCGTCCCCGCCGACCTGCCGCTCGTCGCCGACGCACCGGTCAAGGCCGGCAAGCGCGACGTTTTCATTTACATGATCAATGGCTTCAAGCCGAAGGCGCCCTTCGCCGCCATGGCGCTGATCGAGCAACTCGGCTCCCGCTGAGTCAGCCGGATCTCGTGCAGCGCTGCACCGAGTCACATCGGGTTGCGGACGGTTGCATCCGATTTGTGAACAATCCGCCGCCCAATTCTCGCCTTTTTCCACTGTTGAGAAACAGCCAGCGAAGCTTGTTTCGGTTTTAGGTGCAATCCCGCGTCGGCGAACGCGAAAAAGAAGAGATCTTAGTGTGCAGGTAAAATTGCGTATCGCGGCGGTCACCGCCGCCCTTGTCACCGCTGGCGCGGCCCTCTCCATCGGGACGCTTCCGGCAGAAGCCGGCAGCCAGTGCGGCAGGGCTTCCTGGTATGCCCTCGGCGGCAAGACGGCCAGCGGCGAACGCAACAACCCCAACGCCATGACGGCGGCGCACCGCCACCTCCCCTTCGGCACCCGCGTCCGGGTCGAAAACCTCAACAACGGCAAGTATGTCGTCGTCCGCATCAATGACCGCGGCCCGTTCGCCGGCGGCCGCGTGATCGACGTCTCCCGCGCCGCCGCGCAGCAGCTCGGCATGGTCAAGACCGGCACCGCCAAGGTGCGCCTGGTCGTCGACGGCGCCGCCATGAAGAACGCCTGCCCGGCCTGATCCAGGCTCTCCTCGCCCCGGCCGCCCCCCTTCGAGGCGCGGCGCCGGCAGCCAGGTATTTCCATCCCCTCCGGACGGGACCTCGCCTCGGCAAGCGAGCCGCGAAGCGCGCGTTTCGCAGCCGCGTCAGGTCCCGTCGAGCGCCACGGCCTTGACAAGCGCCGTGACGGCCATGCCCGGCGCGAGCTCCAGCTCGCGCACGGCATCGCGCGTGACGCGCGCCAGCATCGGCTTCCCGCCGACATCGAGACGTACCCCGACATCCTGCGCCCGTCCGTCCCCGATCGCGACGATTCGGGCGCGCAGCCGGTTTCGGATCGAGAGCCGCCCCGGATCACCGACCGCCAGCGTCACGTCGCGCGCGCGGATGCGGATCCGCAAGCGCTGGCCAATCGGCGCCTCGACATAGGGAATGACCAGGAAGCCGGCCGGATGATCGAGCCGGGTGATGCCGTCTCGCCGGTCCTGCGCCAGCACGGTTGCCTCGAGCACGGCGCCCGCTTCCCAGTCCCCGACCGAATCCAGCTGCGCGAACACCTCGCCGACCGGCCCGAGCGTGACGACGCGCCCGCCATCGATCAGCGCGACCGTATCAGCGAGCCGCGCCACCTCCTCGACCGAATGGCTGACATAGACGATCGGCAGGCGCTTGGCGTCGCGCAGCCGCTCGATGAAGGGCAGGATCTCGGCCTTGCGCTCGCGATCGAGCGCCGCGAGCGGCTCGTCCATCAAAAGGCAATCCGGGCTCGAAAGCAGGGCGCGGCCGATCGCGACGCGCTGCTTCTCGCCGCCGGAGAGATCGCGCGGCAGCCGCGCCAGCAGCGCGCCGATGCCAAGCAGGTCCACCACCTCGTCAAGACTGCCCCAGCGCCGGGAGCGCGGCGTCAGCCAGCGGCCATAGAGCAGGTTGGAGCGCACCGAGAGATGCGGGAACAACCGCCCCTCCTGGAAGACATAGCCGATGCGGCGCTTGCCCGGCGGCACGAACACGGAGCGATCCGTATCGACCAGCGTCCGTCCGTCGAGCACGATGCGGCCCTGGTCCGGCCGCGCCAGGCCGGCGATCTGGTTGACCAGCGACGTCTTGCCGGAGCCGGAGCGACCGAACAGCGCCGTGACGCCCGATCCTGCCTCCAGAGCGATGTCGAGCGTGAACTGGCCGAGTTGCTTGCGGATGGCGACCGAGAGCGTCATGCCACCGTCCCCCTGGCAACCCGGCGGGCGAGGAATTCGGAGAGCACCAGCGCCGCGAGCGAGATCGCGACCGAGATCAGCGTCAGCCGCAGCGCCGCAGCGTCGCCGTCCGGCGTCTGGATCAGCGCATAGATGGCGGACGGTATCGTCTGGGTCTGGCCGGGGATGTTGGAGACGAAGGTGATGGTGGCGCCGAACTCGCCGAGCGCGCGGGCAAACGAGAGCACGACGCCCGCCAGTATGCCCGGCAGGGTCAGCGGCAGCGTCACGGTCAGGAAGACCAGCAGCCGGCCGGCGCCGAGCGTCGAGGCGGCCTGCTCCAGCTTGCGATCGATGCCCTCGATCGACAGGCGGATCGCCCGCACCATCAGCGGAAAGCCCATGACGCCGCAGGCAAGCGCCGCGCCCGTCCAGCGAAAGGCGAAAACGAGACCGAATGTCTGCTCGAAGAAGGCGCCGAGCGGTCCCTTGCGGCCGAAGGCGAGCAGCAGCAGGTAGCCGGTCACCACCGGCGGCATCACCAGCGGCAGGTGCACGAGCCCGTCGAGCAGCATGCGGCCATAGAAGCGCCCACGCGCCAGCAACAGCGCGACGGCGATGCCGATCGGCAGGCTGACCAGCGTCGCCACCGACGACACCTTCAGGCTCAGCCAGATGGCCGTCCATTCTTCAGGGGAGAGGAAATCGGTCATGAATCGCCAGTCATGAGTCGCCAGTCCGGATCATCGGTCACGGAGCCGCCGCTTGGGAAGGTCGGGGGCGCGATCTTGGCGCGCCGCAGCGTCGATGGCTGCTTCAGCTCGATGCGGACAACATCGCGGACGCTGCGGCCGCCATGCGCATGGCCCGGAACCATCAGCCGGAGACGGTCCGGCGAGGCCGGCGGCGCGCCGCCCTCATAGGCGAGGATCACGGCCTCGCCGGCACATTGCGCATCGAGTTCGCCGATCGACAACGCCACGGCATAGCCGTCGCGCGGCCAACAAGGCCGGCGCGGGCCGCCCCGGCGCAGAGGCGCGATCCGCCCGCATGGAGGAACGCGCCCTTACTTGCCGACCATGACGTCAGAGGCCTTGATGACCGCCGTCGCCCTGTCGCCCACCTTCAGGCCCAGATCGTCGACCGCCTCATTGGTGATCGACGATGTGATGATCAGGCCATGGCCGATATCGATCTTCACCCGCGCGGTCGTCTGCCCCTTCTCCACCGCCGTGACCGTGCCTTCCAGCTGGTTGCGCGCGCTGAGCTTCATGTTGCCTATTCCTTGGCGAGAAGGGCGAAACCCTGAGCCTCGAAACTGGGGCGAGCTTCCGCGGAATTCAGCCACTCCAGGAACGCCTTGGCGTCCGGGCTGGTCGATGCGGCGACCCGTGCGACAGGATAGACGATCGCCGGATGCGAGTCCTCCGGGAAGGTCCCGACCACCTTGACACCGGGCTCGGCCTTGGCGTCGGTGCCGTAGACGATGCCGAACGGCGCCTCGCCCTTGGCGACGAAGGCGAGCGCGCTGCGGACATTGTCGGCCTGCGCGACGTTCGCGGCAACGGAATCCCAGACGCCGAGGGCCGTCAGGGCGGCCTTGCCGTATTTGCCGGCCGGGACCGAATCGATCGAGCCCATGGCGAGCTTGCCATCCTTGCCGAGCGCCTCGGCGAGCGGGAAATCCTTGGCGATCGTCAGCGTGGCGGTCGAATCCTTCGGGGCGACCAGCACCAGCGTGTTGCCGAGCAGGGTCACGCGCGAGGCAGGATCGATCAGGTCCTTCTTGGCGAGATAGTCCATCCAGTCGAGATCGGCGGAGAAGAAGATGTCGGCAGGCGCACCGGATTCGATCTGCTTGGCGAGGTTGGACGAGCTCGCATAGCTGATCGCCAGTTCCTTGCCGGTCTTGGCCTTGTAGGCGCTGGCGGCGCCATCGAGCGCGTTCTTCAGGCTGGCGGCGGCGAAGACGGTGACGTCGGCGGCCCTGGCCGTCGCGGCGGCGAACGGGGCGACGAGCGGCGCGGCGAAGAGCGCGAGGCTGCCAAGGATGACAAGCCCGCGGCGGAGGCGATGGATCGACATGATGAGCTCCTGAAATCGGGTCGACATTTCTGCACGGAAATGTCGAGGGATCAACGCCCCGCCGATCGATCACCCAAGCTGATGGACGGCGCACGAATTGGAATTGGACGCGGTGCGCCCGGCCCGGCTAGCCTGAGCCAAAGAAAGAGGATGGATCATGGCCGCCGAATACACGCTCTATTCGATGCAGTTCTCGGGCAATTGCTACAAGCCGCGGCTTGCCATGCATGAGCTCGGCATTCCGTTCCGGATCGTCGATTTCCAGAAGGGCGCCGGCCAGACGACCAGCCCCGAGTTCCTGGCGCTCAATCCGAACGCCCAGGTGCCGCTGCTGGTGCTGCCGGACGGCCGGCCGCTGGCCGAATCGAATGCCATGCTGCTGCATCTCGCCGAAGGCAGCGACCTGATCCCGACAGACGCCTATGACCGCGCCATCTGCTACCAGTGGCTGTTCTTCGAGCAATATAGCCACGAGCCGGTCATCGCCGTGGCGCGCAACTGGCTGACCTACATTCCCGGCGGCCGCGAGACCATGGCGCACCGGATCGACGAATGGCAGCAGAAGGGCAACCGCGTCCTCGCCATCATGGACCAGTTCCTGGCGCAGCACGCCTTCTTTGGCGGACCGGCCTTTTCGATCGCCGACATTGCGCTCTATGCCTACACGCATGTCGCGAGCGAGGCGGATTACGATCTGGACCGTTATCCGGCGATCGTCGCCTGGCTGGCGCGGGTCGCGGCAAGGCCCCGGCATGTCGGCCTGGACTGGCGTCCCTGAGGCCGGTGACGACGGTCACAGACGGCTTCGGCCATCACGTCGTATAAAGCGTCTTCACGGAATTTTAACCGTGATTTCAGGCTCTTACTTTCGACACGATATCTGTCGAGCAAAGCCACAATCCATTCGAACCGGCGCCGTAGTCGAAGCTCTGAATAGGGGCGTGGGACGGGCAAGGCTGACGGCAAGATCGACGGGAAAAGACGATGCGCACGAATGATGAGAACCAGAGCCGCGCCGGGCGGCGCGAACGGGCCACACGCGGGGCTTTCTACCTCTGGATGGCGGCCTATGCGGCCGTCGTCGTTGCGATCGTCACCGTCCATGCCATGGGCGGCAACCCGTCGAAGCCCGATGACGAGCACCTGCAGCAGGCGATCCGTGCCGGCGTTTCCTACGGCACGGTCATACCGGTCGTGCAGGTCGACGTGAACGGATGATGCGCAACCGCCCTGCCCGCCCCTTCGAACGCGTCGAAGTCCGCCGGCAACCGGCCGGCGGCGAGCGCCGCCGGCATCACGATTCGTTTGAGATCGAGCAGTTCTGGCTGGCCGCCCCGCTCAGAACTTGTGAAAAATGAACGCGGCGCCGCCGGCGATCATCGCGAAGCCGACGAGATGGTTCCAGCCAAGCGGCTCCTTCAGATAGAGCCACGAGAACAGCGCGAAGACGACGAGGGTGATCACTTCCTGCATCGTCTTCAGCTGCGCCGCCGAATAGACGCCATGGCCGATGCGATTGGCCGGAACGGCGAGGCAATATTCGAACAGCGCGATGAACCAGCTGATCAGGATTACCTTGACCAGCAGCGTGTTCGGATATTTCAGGTGCCAGTACCAGGCCGACGTCATGAAGACATTGGAGATGACGAGCAGGACGATCGGAGCGATCGCCGGCGAAAGCAGATTGGGCATGGCGTGACCTGAGCTTGACGAGGGGCGGCGCGCACTCTGCCTGCGCCATGGCCGCCGTCAAGCTCCATCCGCCATCGCGAGTACACCCACGAGAATACACGCGAGGCAGGCAAACGCCGGCTTCCCTTTCCGCCGGGTTCCGCTAGGGTCCCGCCGACCATCAGGGGATACGGAACATGGCGTTGACGACCGAAGAAAAGATGCTGATCGAGATGCGGGTGGCGAATGAGAGCCCGAGCACCGCGACCGCCTATCTGCTCTGGCTCTTCCTGTGGTTCGTCTCGGCGCACCGCTTCTATCTCGGCCGCCCGGGCACGGCCATCCTGCAGATCCTCAGCTACTTCATCGTCATCGGCTTCGTCTGGGTGATCATCGACGCCTTCCTCATCCCAGGCATGATCCGCGCCAGGCAGGACGAGATCCGCCGCCGGCTGGAGCGCGCCGCGCTGACCTGACGGGCCCGTGGCGGGCGGGGCGCGCTCTGGACAATCCGGCGCGCGCGGACTTAGCTGCCGGTCCGTCACTACAACCCGGAGGCCCGCCATGACCCATCCCGCCCTCGCCCCGAACCATGTCGCCGTCATCACCGGCGGCGCTTCCGGCATCGGCCTTGCGGCTGCCAGGAAATTCCAGGCATTGGGCCTCAAGGTCGTCATCGCCGACTATCGCCAGGATGCGCTCGACGCGGCGGCGGCATTGCTTGGCGGCGACGTGCTGGCCATGCGAACCAACGTCTCCAGCCGCGACGACATCGAGCGGCTGAAGGACGCCGCCTATGAGCGCTTCGGCAAGGTCAACGTGCTGATGAACAATGCCGGCACGGATGGCGCCGGCCCCGTGCTCGGCTCCTTCGAGAACTGGGAGCGGGTGATCGGCACCAACCTGTTCGGCGTCGTGCACGGCATGCAGGTCTTCGTGCCGGAGATGCTGAAGGGCACCGAGCCGGGCCTCGTCATCAACACCGGTTCCAAGCAGGGAATCACCACGCCGCCGGGCGACGCCGGCTACAACGTCTCCAAGGCTGGTGTGAAGGTCGCGACCGAGGCGCTGGCGCATGAGCTGCGCAACCTCGACGGCGCCAGGGTCACGGCGCACCTGCTGATCCCCGGCTTCGTCTGGACGCACCTGACCAAGGGCGCGCGGACGGAGAAGCCGGCCGGCGCCTGGACGCCCGAGCAGACGGTCGATTTCATGCTCGCCTCGCTGGAGCGCGGCGATTTCTACATCCTCTGCCCCGACAACGACGTCGACCGCGCCACCGACGAGAAGCGCATTCTCTGGGCCGCCGGCGACATCGTCGAGAACCGCCCGCCGCTGTCGCGCTGGCACAAGGATTTTGGCGACAAGTTCCAGGCCTATCTGAAGGGGTGAGTTCCGCCCCGCCGATCCCAGCAAGCAAGCCCCTCACCCAACCTTCTCCCGAAAGCGGGAGGTCCGGTCAGCTCGTCATCAACCTCGCGGCTTGCGATGAACGCCCCCTCTCCCGCGGGCGGGAGAGGGCTGGGGTGAGGGCCTTCAACGGACCATCCCCAGAAGCAAAAAAGCCCCGCTCGGTCGAGCGGGGCTTTTTCCTTTGGCCACGGCGTGGAAGCCGTCAGCCCTTGTTCTTGTTGTAGACGTCGAAGACGACGGCGCCGAGCAGCACGAGGCCCTTCACGACCTGCTGCCAATCGACATTGACGCCCATGATCGACATGCCGTTGTTCATCACGCCCATGATGAAGCCGCCGACGACGGTGCTGATCACCTGGCCGACGCCGCCCATGGCCGACGCGCCGCCGATGAACACGGCCGCGATGACGTCGAGCTCGCTGCCGAGACCGGCGGCCGGCACGGCCTGGCCGAGGCGGGCCGCGATGATCAGGCCGCCGAGCGCCGAGAGCACGCCCATGTTGATGAACACCATGAGGGTGAGCCGCTCGGTCTTGATGCCCGAGAGCTGCGCCGCCTTGATGTTGCCGCCCATGGCGTAGACGCGACGACCGATCGTGGTGTGGCGCGTGATGAAGAAGAAGATCGCAACCAGGATCCCCATCACGACGAGCACGATCGGGAAGCCGCGATAGACGGCGAACTGGTAGACGAGGAAGAGCGCCAGCACAGAGACGACGAGCGTCTTGATGACGAAGAGCGTGAAGGGCTCGGCCTCGTAGCCGTGCTGCTCGCGGGTGCGGCGGGCGCGGAAGCCGGAATAGGCAAAGGCCAGCACACCGATGATGCCAAGCACGACGGTGGTCATGTGCAGCACGACGCCGGAGCCGACGATGGTCTTGCCGGCGGCGTTGACGACGGGCGGCACCAGGGTGAGCGGGCCGATGATGTCGGGCAGGAAGCCCGAGCTCAGCTGCTTGAACGCATCCGGCAGCGGGCCGACCGACGAGCCGCCGCCGAGCAGGCCCTGGCACATGCCGCGGAAGACGAGCATGCCGGCGAGCGTGACGATGAAGCTCGGGATGCGGTGGTAGGCGATCCAGTAGCCCTGCGCCGCGCCGATGACGCCGCCGATCACCAGGCAGATGATCGCCACCACCAGCGGGTTGGTGAAGAACCCGCCGAGCGGCCAGATCACCATCATCATGGCGGCGAGCGCGCCGATGAAGCCGGCGACGGAGCCGACCGACAGGTCGATATGGCCGGAGACGATGACGAGCAGCATGCCGAGCGCCATCACGATGATGAAGCTGTTCTGCTGGACGAGGTTGCTGAGGTTGACCGGCTTGAACAGCGTGCCCGTGGTGATCTGGAAGAACACCATGATGGCGATCAGCGCCAGGATCAGGCCGTATTCCCGGAGATTGGACACGAAGGACGAGACGGGAACGCGCGGCGCGCTCGGCACGTCCTGGGCAACGCCCGACTGCGGTGTGGGAGTGTCGGTCATTATGCTACTTTTCCTTCTCCGCGCACGATGGCGCGCATGATCTTCTCCTGGCTGGCTTCGCTCGCGGCCATTTCCCCGACGATACCGCCTTCATTCATGACGTAGATCCGGTCGGAGATGCCGAGCAGTTCGGGCATTTCCGACGAGATCACGATGATCGCCCTACCCTCGGCAGCGAGGCGGGCGATGATCGTATAGATTTCGTACTTGGCGCCGACGTCGATGCCGCGCGTCGGCTCGTCGAGGATCAGCACCTCGGGATCGGCGAACAGCCACTTCGACAGCACCACCTTCTGCTGGTTGCCGCCGGAAAGGTTGCCGGTCTTCTGGTAGACGTTCGGCGAGCGGATATTGGTCTTGCGCCGGTAGTCGTTGGCAACGTCGAGTTCCTTGAGGTCGTCGATCACGCCATAGCTCGACACGCCCTTCAGATTGGCGATCGAGATGTTGTTCTTGATGTCGTCGATCAGGTTGAGGCCGAAGACCTTGCGGTCTTCCGTGACATAAGCGAGGCCGCGATCGACCGCCTTGCCCACCGTCGAGACGTCGATCGGCTTGCCGTGCAGCAGGACTTCGCCGGTGATCTTGCGGCCATAGCTGCGGCCGAACAGGCTCATGGCGAATTCGGTGCGCCCGGCGCCCATCAGGCCGGCGATGCCGACGACCTCGCCCTTGCGGACGTTGAGGTTGATATTCTTGATCACCTGCCGGTCCGCATGCAGCGGATGATAGACCGACCAGTTCTTCACCTCGAAGAACACCTCGCCGATCTTCGGATCGCGCGGCGGATAGCGGTCCTCGAGCGAGCGGCCCACCATCGAGGTGATGATCCGGTCCTCGCTGATCTCGCCGCGGCCGAGCGTCTCGATCGTGCGCCCGTCACGGATGACGGTGACGTGGTCGGCAACGCGATTGATCTCGTTCAGCTTATGCGAAATGATGATCGAGGTGATGCCCTGCCGCTTGAACTCGAGCAGAAGGTCGAGCAGCGCCTGGCTGTCCTTCTCCGAGAGGCTGGCCGTCGGCTCGTCGAGGATCAGCAGCTCGACTTCCTTGCTGAGCGCCTTGGCGATCTCCACCAATTGCTGCTTGCCGGTGCCGATATTGGTGATCAGCGTCTTCGGGTCCTCGGTCAGGCCGACCTTCTTGAGCAGGTCGCGGGTGCGCGCCTCATTGGCGTTCCAGTCGATGACGCCGAACTTGGCGTGCTCGTTGCCAAGGAAAATGTTCTCGGCGATCGACAGCATCGGCACCAGGGCAAGCTCCTGGTGGATGATCACGATGCCCTTCTCCTCGCTGTCATGGATGCCGCGGAAGTGGCACTCCTGGTCGCGATAGATGATCTGGCCTTCATAGTCGCCGTTCGGATAGACACCCGAAAGGACTTTCATCAGAGTCGACTTGCCGGCGCCGTTCTCGCCGCAGATGGCGTGAATCTCGCCTTCCTCGACTTTGAGATTGACGTTCGACAGCGCCTTGACCCCGGGAAAGGTCTTGGTGATGTCGCGCATCTCGAGAATATAGGAAGTCATGCAGAGCCGCTCCGGAAAGGGGCATCGGGTGGGTGAGTTTACCTCGTCGCCAGCCCGACAAGAAGGGGCCCCGCCAAGGCGAGGCCCCTCCGTCTATGTGACGATTACTTGAGTTCGTCGGCCTTGATGTAGCCGGACTCGACGACGAGCTTCTCGTAGTTCGACTTGTCCACCTCATGCGGCGTCAGCAGGATCGACGGGACGACCTTGACGTCATTGTTGTAGGTGGTGGTGTCGAGGTTGGCAGGCTTGCCGCCCGACAGGACCGTGTCGACGAGCTCGACGGTCGACTTGGCGAGATCGCGGGTGTCCTTGAAGACGGTCGAGTACTGCTCGCCGGCGATGATCGCCTTGACCGAAGCGGTCTCGGCGTCCTGGCCGGTCACGATCGGCCAGGGCTGGTCGGCGGTGCCGTAGCCGACGCCACGGAGCGAGGCGATGATGCCGCGCGACAGGCCGTCATACGGCGACAGGATGCCGTCGACGCGCTTGCCGTCCGAGTAGTTGGCCGAAAGCAGGTTGTCCATGCGGGCCTGGGCGGTGGCGGCGAGCCAGCGCAGCGTGCCGACCTTGTCCATGCCGGTCTGGCCGGAGACGATCTTGATCGAGCCGTCGTCGATCAGCGGCTGCAGGACCGACATCGCGCCGTTGTAGAAGAAGAAGGCGTTGTTGTCGTCCGGCGAACCACCGAACAGCTCGACGTTCCAGGGCTTGGTGTCCGGGAAGCGCTCCTTGAGGCCCTTCACCAGCGACTGGGCCTGGAGGACGCCGACGCCGAAATTGTCGAAGGTCGTGTAGTAGTCGACGTTCGGGGTCTTCTTGATCAGGCGGTCATAGGCGACGACGACGACACCGGCGTCGGCAGCCTTCTGCAGCGCGTCGGAGAGCGTCGTGCCGTCGATCGAGGCGACGATCAGCGCCTTCGGGTTCTTGGTGATCTCGTTCTCGAGCTGGCTCAGCTGGTTCGGGATGTCGTCCTGCGCATACTGCAGGTCGACGGTGTAGCCCTTGGCTTCCAGCTGCGACTTCACGGCATCGCCGTCATTGATCCAGCGCTGGGACGTCTTCGTCGGCATCAGGACGCCGATCAGGCCCTTGTCTTCCGCATGAGCCGCCCCGAGGGCCAGCATGCTGACGGTAACTGCCGCAAGCGCGGACTTGAACAGCTTCATTCGTCTTCTCCCAATAGTACGACGTTTGCTCACGCGTGTTGGCCGAGCCGCCGATAATCGGCGCGCATCGTCTTCACGATCCTACGATCACAATGCCCGGCAACCTCCCGGCTGCGACTGCTCGGGTCGTCGCCCATCGGGCGGGACCGCGTCCAGCACGTCTTCGTATGATTTAATTCGGGTCCCAGTCAAACACGTTTTTTGGGCACGGGTATCCGCTTGCTCCAAAGGGTGAATTTGTTGGCATTTTCGCGCGCTCCGGCAATGGTCCGATGAATTGCCGGCAAAATGAGCAGCACGGAACGTCGCGTCCGCCTGAACGCTGCCCGGCCGCTCCTCCCCCGCGCAGCCGGCAGGGAGCGCCCCGGCACGGCGTCCGCGGATCGGACCGGCCCGATGAAAGGAGACAGGCTCCCGCCACGTCATCGGCGCAACCGTCCGGACTGGAACAACGCCGCGAAACGCGAGATGATCATCGCCAGCCAGTCCGCGTTGGAGCCGCATCATGATCGCGCCAAGCCTCCGCGTTGCATTGCTCGTCCTCGGCCTTTCGGCCGGCTTCGCCTCCGCCGAGACCCTGCCGCTTCCGGCCGGGCTGGTCGGCGCGGCGACCACCGACGGCGAGGCGCTGCTCATCGGCGCCGAGGCGCGCGCCGCCTATTTCCCTCTCGCTGACCAGTTCGTCACCCAGAAGACCCAGAGCTTCTGCGGCGTTGCTTCGATGGTGATGGTCCTCAATGCGGCGGGCGTGCCGGCGCCCACCGTGCCGGAATACGAGCCCTATCGCACCTTCACGCAGGATAATCTCCTCGACGCGCGGACCGACGCCGTCGTGCCGCGCGAGACGATCCTGCGGCAGGGCATGACGCTCGACCAGTTGGGCGGCGTGCTGGCGCTGCAGCCGCTCGACGTCACGGTGAAGCATGCCGGCGACGACAGCCTCGACGCCTTCCGCACTGCCGCGCGTGACCATCTTGCCCAACCGGGTCAGTTCGTCCTCGTCAACTATCTGCGCAAGGCGCTGGGCCAGCAGACGGGCGGCCATATCTCGCCGCTCGCAGCCTATGACGCGGAGGCCGACCGCTTCCTGATCCTCGACGTCGCCCGCTACAAATATCCGCCGGTCTGGGTCACCGCTTCGGACCTGTTCGCGGCCATGAACACACCCGACAGGGACAATGGCGGCCGGACGCGCGGCTATGTACTGATCTCGCGGAAGACAGCCAACTAGCCCGCCGGGAACCAGAATCCGCACATTGTCGAGACACGGCAAAGTGATGCTCGTTTCAACGGAACAGCCGATGCTGGAGTCCTACAATACCCGGTAGCCGCAAAACGGCTAGGTGCATCGATATTGGAGGAAAACATGCGCAGATGGTCCATGGTCCTGGCGGCCGCCGCTCTGGCGACGGCCGCCACCGCCCCCGCCTTCGCCGCCGAAACAATGATGCGGAAGGGGGAAACCGTCATGATGATGCCGAACGGGCAGATGGCCCGCATGATGCACACCGACAAGGCGATGACGGACGCCATGATGAAGGACGCAAAGCCGATGGATGGCTGCGTCATGATGATGATGGGTTCCGACGGCAAGATGTACATGGCGAACGACATGCAGATGGCCAATGGCAAGATGGCCTGCGAATCCGCCATGAAGATGAAGAAGAAATAGCCTCGCTTCCGCCCGTGGCCGCCCCCCGGGCTTCCCTGTTTCCGACGCCTCGGAGCGATCCCCCGGGGCGCCGCATCCGGCGCAGGCTCGCTTGCGCGTCCGGCCGATTTCGTTGCGAGTGGCCGTCATGGAACGTCGATGCGCCTCGGCTAGAATGAGGATCCGCTGATTCCCTCCTCACCCGCCGGGGCCGATCTTGCGTTTCATCGAAGTCTTCGAGTTCTGGCCCTTTCTCGACACCGTCGTCAGCCTGGCCGCCGCCTTCATCTTCGGAACGCTGGTCGGCGTCGAGCGCCAGTACCGCCAGCGCACGGCCGGCCTTCGCACCAATGTCCTCGTCGCCGTGGGCGCCGCCGCCTTCGTCGATCTCGCCATGGCGATCACCGGCCCGGCAGAGGCGACGCGCGTCATATCCTATGTCGTCTCCGGCGTCGGCTTTCTCGGCGCCGGCGCCATCATGCGCGAGGGCATGAATGTCCGCGGCCTCAACACGGCGGCGACGCTCTGGTGCTCAGCGGCGATCGGCGCCTGTGCGGGCGCCGACATGATCGCCCATGCGGCGCTGGTGACTGTGTTCGTCATCGCCGGCAACACGCTGCTGCGGCCGCTGGCCAACGCCATCAACCGCAAGCCGCTCGACGAGGAAGCCTCCGAGGCGACCTATGAGGTGACGGTCACGGTGCGCGCGGGCGAGCTGCCACGCCTGCGCACCCTGGTCGCCGACATGCTGGAGAAGGCGCATTATCCGGCCGGCGACCTCGAGGCGCACGATCGCGGCGAGGACCTGGCCGAAATCGTCGCGACGCTGGTCAACACCGCCGTCAATCCGAACGAGATGGACGCGGTCGCCCGCCGGATCGAGCGCCTGGCCGGCGTCACCCATGCTTCCTGGGCGATCAGCACCAAGGATTGAGCCCTCGCCACTGATGTTGCCCCCTCTCCCACTGCGTGGGCGAGGGAGCCGCCGAGCTTCGGGACGTCTATCGCCGCTTCGGCCCCTTGCGGCCGGCCGAGCTGCCGGGACGTCCGCCGACGGAGCGCGGGCGATGGTTCGTCGTCATCGGATCCGGGCGCTGCGGCCGCTCATGCTCGTCCGTCGAGACCGAGGTCAGGTTCGAGCTGACGCCCATCTCGTCGAGCTCGGGCTTGCGCGCCCGCGACGCCAGCGGCACCTCGGTGCGCTTCACCGTCATCTCGTCGAGGTCGTTCTTGCGGGCACGCGTGGCCGGCTCCGGCGGCAGGTTGCCGGCGCTTCCGTATTTTCGCTCGCCGCGATAGCCGCCGGTACGATCGTCGATCGCCGACTGGCGCGCCAGCGGATCGTCGGCGATGGCGAGTTCGGTCTCCTTGAGGCGCTTGATCTCGTCGCGCAGCCGCGCCGCCGTCTCGAATTCGAGGTTCATCGCCGCGTCGCGCATCTTCTTCTCGAGCGCGTCGAGATGCGCCTTCAGATTGTTGCCGACCAGCGCCGTATCGGCCATGCCGGCGTCGACGGTGACGTGATCCTGCTCGTAGACCGAGGAGAGGATGTCGCCGATCTGCTTCTTGACCGATTCCGGCGTGATGCCGTGCTCTTCGTTGTAGGCGAGCTGCTTTTCGCGGCGGCGCTCGGTTTCCGCCATCGCCCGCTCCATCGAACCGGTGACCCGGTCGGCATAGAGCAGGACCTTGCCGTCGACGTTTCGCGCCGCGCGGCCGATGGTCTGGATCAGCGACGTCTCGGAGCGCAGGAAGCCCTCCTTGTCGGCATCGAGGATGGCGACGAGCCCGCACTCCGGAATATCCAGGCCTTCGCGCAGGAGATTGATGCCGATCAGCACGTCGAAGGCGCCGAGGCGGAGATCGCGGATGATCTCGATGCGCTCCAGCGTCTCGACGTCGGAATGCATGTAGCGGACGCGGACGCCGTTCTCGTGCAGATATTCGGTCAGGTCCTCGGCCATGCGCTTGGTGAGCGTCGTGACCAGCGTGCGATAACCCTTCTTCGCCGTCTCGCGCACTTCGCCGAGCAGGTCGTCGACCTGGGTCTTGGCCGAGCGGATCTCGACCGGCGGGTCGATCAGACCGGTCGGCCGGATGACCTGCTCGGTGAAGACGCCGCCGGTCGCTTCCATCTCCCACGAGCCGGGCGTCGCCGAGACGTGCACCGTCTGCGGCCGCATCGCGTCCCATTCCTCGAAGCGAAGCGGCCGGTTGTCCATGCAGGACGGCAGGCGGAAGCCGTATTCGGCCAGCGTCGCCTTTCGCCGGAAGTCGCCGCGATACATGCCGCCGATCTGCGGGATGGTGACGTGGCTCTCGTCGGTGAAGACGAGCGCGTTGTCGGGCAGATATTCGAACAGGGTCGGCGGCGGCTCGCCCGGCAGGCGGCCGGTCAGGTAGCGCGAATAGTTCTCGATGCCGGCGCAGGCGCCGGTCGCCTCCATCATCTCGATATCGAAGCGGCAACGCTGCTCCAGCCGCTGCGCCTCGAGCAGGCGGCCCGATGCCTCCAGTTCCGCCAGCCGCAAGCGCAGCTCATGCTTGATCGAGGCGATCGCCTGGTTGAGCGTCGGTTTCGGCGTCACATAGTGCGAATTGGCGTAGACCTTGACGAATTTGAGCTCGTTCGTCTTCGTGCCCGTCAACGGATCGAACTCGGTGATGCTCTCGACCTCGTCGCCGAACAGCGACAGCCGCCAGGCGCGATCCTCCAGGTGGGCCGGGAAGATCTCGACGGTATCGCCGCGCACCCGGAAGGTGCCGCGGGTGAAATTGGCGTCGGAGCGCTTGTATTGCAGCGCCACGAGATCGGCGAGCAGCTGCCGCTGGTCGAGCTTCTCGCCGAGCTCGATGCCGAAGGTCATCGCCGTATAGGTCTCGACCGAGCCGATACCGTAGATGCAGGAAACCGAGGCGACGATGATGACGTCGTCGCGCTCCAGCAGCGAACGGGTCGCCGAATGGCGCATCCGGTCGATCTGCTCGTTCACCGAGGATTCCTTCTCGATATAGGTGTCGGTCCGCGGCACATAGGCCTCGGGCTGGTAGTAGTCGTAGTAGGAGACGAAATACTCGACGGCGTTATCCGGGAAGAACGCCTTGAACTCTCCATAGAGCTGGGCCGCCAGAGTCTTGTTCGGCGCCAGGATCAGCGCCGGGCGCTGCGTGCGCTCGATCACCTTGGCCATGGTGAAGGTCTTGCCCGAGCCGGTGACGCCGAGCAGGACCTGGTCGCGCTCCATTTCGGCGACACCGTCGACCAGCTCCCGGATGGCGTTGGGCTGGTCGCCGCGTGGCTCGAAGGCGGAGACGATCTGGAACGGCCTGCCGCCCTCCGACTTTTCCGGCCGCGGCGGCCGGTGCGGCACCCAGGTCTTGTCGCGGATCTCCGGCCGGCCGTTCTCGATCAGCGCCGAAAGCGCCGCGACGGTCGCCGTCACCGAGGACGACGCCATCGACTCGGCTTCCTCGAGGCTGATCTCGAGGCCGGAGACCGGATTGAGGCCGCTCGCGGCGCGCTCGCGGGCGCTGCTCGCAACGCCTATCGAGGTGCCGCGCCCGGACTTGTGCGTGTCCGTCGCCTTGTCGGCCTTCTTCTCGCCCTTCGATCCGGATTTCGCCTTGCGCTCGGCGTCGACCGGCAGGTCGACGAGCTGCATCCGCTCCGGCCGGGCGCGCGGCGCGCGCTTCGGCTTCGGGGCGAGCGGCTCGGCATCCGCCGCGCGCGCGATCTCCTCCATCCAGTCGGCGATATTGCCCGACAGGGGAGCCCCTTCGAGCGGAGCCTGCGGCGCTTCGCCGAAGCCGGTTGTTTTGGGACGCTTGGCCATGGGTACGAAAGTAGAACGTCCGCGCACGAATTTGAAGGGGGCGGCATGCAAAGTTTGCCACTTCGGAATGCCTAGGCGAGCCTGATATACTCTGCCGATGCGCCCGAACGCCCTGCTCAATCTCGATATCCGCAGCTACCACGGCACCAGCACGCCGCATTGGCACGACTTCGCGCAGCTAGTCCTGCCGCTGCGGGGGACGCTGGACATCGACATCGCCGGCCGCGAGCAGCGCCTCGACGCCTACCGCATCGCCTTCGTCGAGACCGGCGCCCCGCATTCGCAAGAGGGCGATTCCGCCAACCGCTCGATCATCGTCGACCTCGACCTCGCCAGGCTGGAGCCGGAGGTGGTCGACAGGCTCGTCGCCCGCCCCTTCCTGACCCTGACGCCGGCCGCGAACCGGCTGATTGACTATATGGGCTTCATAGCCGGCGGCAGCGTGGCCCGAAGCGAGCAGACCGAGCCCTGGCTGGCGCTGCTGCTCGATGCGCTGGTGCAGACACCGGCGCGGCCGCAGACGCGGCTCGCCGCCCTGCTCGGCCAGATCGAGGCGGCGCCGGAAAAGCCCTGGACGACCGAGACCATGGCGGAGCGGACGGCGATGAGCGTCAGCCGCCTGCACGCGCTTTTCCGCAGCGAGCTCGACACGACGCCGGCCGCCTGGCTGTCGGAGCTGCGGCTGAAGCGGGTGCGCGAATGGCTGGCGACATCGGACGTTGCCATCGCCGAACTGGCGTTTCGCGCCGGCTATTCCGACCAGAACGCGCTGACCCGGGCCATGCGCCGCGCCACCGGGCTGACGCCCGCCGCCTATCGCCGCCAGTCCCGCGTCGCGCCCGACGAAGCGGCGCCTGACGCGTCTGGCGAGCCTCGGCCTAAGATGCGATAGCTTCGGCCGAGACCCTGCCGGCAAGCCATGTCATCACCGGGTCTTTCCCGGGAGATTGACGTGACCAGCAACGGCAGGATGTGGGCTGGACTTGGCTGCGGCGTCGCGGCCGGAGCGCTGTGGGGACTGGTGTTCCTCGCGCCCCAGCTGGTGCGCGAGTTCACGCCGCTCCAGCTCGCCGCCGCCCGCTACCTCGCTTACGGCCTGTTCGCGGCGGCGCTGATCGCGCCGCGCTGGCGGCGGCTCGTCCGCGTCCTCGGTCCGCGCGAATGGGGAGCGCTGGTCTGGCTCAGCCTGCTCGGCAACATCGTCTACTATGTGCTGCTGGCGAGCGCGGTGCAGCTCGGCGGCATCGCCATGACCTCGCTGATCATCGGCTTCCTGCCGGTGGCGGTCACCCTGATCGGCAGCCGCGACCATGGCGCCACGCCGCTCACGCGACTGGCGCCGTCGCTGCTGCTCGGCACCGCCGGCATCCTCTGCATCGGCTGGCAGTCGCTCGGCTCGATCGGAAGCGGCCTGCAGCCGGACTCCCTTCTCGGTCTCGCCTGCGCCATCGCCGCGCTGGCGTCATGGTCGACCTATGCCGTCCAAAACGCCCGCTGGCTGGTACGCGTGCGCCACCTGTCGTCGCAGGACTGGAACCTGCTGACCGGCATCGTCACCGGCGCTCTGTCGCTCTTGCTGCTGCCGCCGGCGCTGCTGATCGGCGCGCACGGCCACGACACCAGCGAATGGCTGCGCTTCGCCGCGGTTGCGGCCGGCGTGGCGCTGTTCGCCTCGATCGTCGGCAATTTCTGCTGGAACTGGATGAGCCGGCTGATGCCACTGACCCTGGTCGGCCAGATGATCCTGTTCGAGACCCTGTTCGCCCTGCTCTACGGCTTCCTGTGGGAGCGCCGCCTGCCGACGACGCTGGAAAGCGTCGCCATCGTTCTGGTGGTGGCGAGCGTGCTCGCCTGCGTCACCGCGCACCGGGCGCGAAGCGATGGGACCGAACCCGTCAGCCAGCCCGAGGCAGGCTCATGACCTGATCATAGAGGTGGCGCGGGATCTGGACGCCATGCGCCAGGCTGCGCGCGCGCGCCTCGTAGCGGCGGACGGAAGGCAGTCGCGCGCCCTGGTCGACGATGGCCGAGAACAGCCGCTCGCTGCTCGCCTGGTTGTCGCGGACGCCGCCGCCGAGGATGGCGGGATCGAAGGCGATCAGGATCTCGCCATGCGCCGGTGCCGCCTTGACGCCGTCGTCGAAATCCATCGATTCCAGGCTGGTCATGTCGGCGATCAGCGGCCCGGCCAGGAGCTCGATCATCGTCGACAGCGCCGAGCCCTTGTGGCCGCCGAAGGTCAGCATGGCGCCGTCGAGCGCCGCCGCCGCGTCGGTGGTGGGATTGCCGTCCGCGTCGATCGCCCAGCCCGGCTGCAGCGGCTTGCCGGCCATCTTGTGCAGCGAGATGTCGCCGCGCGCGATCGCGCTGGTGGCGAAGTCGAACACGTAGGGATCCTGCCCGGCGCGCGGCCAGCCGAAGGCGATCGGATTGGTGCCGAGCGCGCCCCTGCTGCCGCCGGCAGGCGCCACCCAGCTATGGCTCGGCGTCATGGCGATCGCGACCAGCCCCTTCGCCGTCAGCATCTCGATCTCCGGCCAGAGCGCCGAGAAATGGAAGCAGTTGTTGATCGCGAGCACCGAGATGCCGACCGTCCTCGCCTTCTCGACGAAGAGCGGCATCGCCGCCTCCAGCGCCGGCAGCGAATAGCCGAACCCGGCGTCGACCTTGGTCACGGCCGGCGTCGTGTTCTCGACGACCGGCACGGCGGCGCGGTTGAAGCGCGGATGGTTGATCGTCTGGACGCAGCCGGGCAGGCGGAACAGGCCATGCGAATGGCATTCGTCGCGCTGGCCTTCGGTGATCACGCGCGCCACCGGCTCGGCCTGCCGCTCGGGCAGGCCGGCCGCGACGAGCACCGACTTCGCGATTGCAAAGACCTCGTCGAGGCCGAGCGTCACGCGATCCCCGGATTGTTCCATGCCCAATCTGCCCCTCGTTGTATGCATTCAGTCGACAGTCTCTAGCAGCGCGCCGACGGACCGACAATGTCGGCGATGGACGCTCGCCGTCGCCACCCATGACGCGTCATCGGGCGCCCGCAAAGAAAAAAATCGGCGCCCCTGTCGATCCCGCCACCTGTCGCTCGTCGTGACATGAGAGCACGATCGGCAGCCTCGAAATCCGACACTGCCGGCAGCCGCGATCCAGAAGGAGCAAGCCATGCGGTTCATGATCATCGTCAAGGCCAACCCGGACACCGAAGCGGGCGTGATGCCGGAGGAGAAGCTGATCGCCGATATGGCGGCCTATCACGAGGATCTCGCCAAGGCAGGCGCGCTGCTCGACGCCTCCGGACTGCAGCCGAGCGCCAGAGGCGCCCGCATCCAGTTCTCCCCCGGCGGCCAACGCTCCGTCATCGACGGCCCCTTCGCCGAGACCAAGGAACTGATCGCCGGCTACACGATCATCGAGGTGAAATCGCGCGACGAGGCGATCGAGTGGGCGAAGCGGATGCCCAATCCCGCCGGTGAGGGCAAGGCCGGCGAGATCGAGCTCCGGCAATTGTTCGAGCTCGATGATTTCGAGCCGGGCGAGTCGATCGACCGCCTCCGCCAGATGGAAAGCGGCGCGCGCGCCTGAACCGCCCCACAGACAGCAATCCGAGACGAGGACAGACCCATGCGCTTCATGATGCTGATGATCCCCAAGGGATACGAGACCGCCGAACCCGGCACCATGCCGGAGGCGGACGCCGTCGCCGCCATGATGAAATACAACGAAGCCCTGCAGGAGGCCGGCATCCTGCTGGCGCTGGACGGGCTGCATCCGCCATCCATGGGCGCCCGCGTCACCTTCCAGGGCGGCAAGCCCAAGGTCAGTGACGGCCCCTTCGCGGAGGCGAAGGAAGTGCTCGGCGGCTACTGGATGATCAACGTCAAGTCGCGCGAGGAAGCGATCGAATGGGCCAAGAAGTGCCCGGCCGGCGACAATGAGACGATCGAGGTTCGCCAGGTGCAGGAAATGGAGGATTTCCCCGCCGACGTGCAGGCCGCCGCCGCCGGATTCGACGACATGCAGAAGCGGGCCGGCGGGCGCTAGACGCCCGGCCTGCGACACCGGAGAAACACCATGCTCAGGTTCCTTCTCGTCGCGGCGATCGTGCTGGTCGCCGCGATCGGGGTGGTGCTCGCCTATGCAGCGACCCGCCCCGACCACTTTCGCGTCGAGCGGCAGGCGCGGATCCAGGCGCCGGCCGACCGGATCTTTCCGCTGATCGCCGACTTCCACAGCTGGGCGACATGGTCGCCTTACGAAAAGCTGGATCCGGCCATGCACCGCAGCTATTCCGGCCCGCAGAGCGGCAAGGGCGCCGTTTATGAATGGAGCAGCGACGGCAAGGCCGGCACCGGGCGGATGGAGATCGCCGACGCCTCGCCACCGTCGCGAATCGAGATCGACCTCGCCTTCACCCGACCGTTCCAGGCCCGCAACGTCGCGGCGTTCACCCTGGAGCCGGACGGCGATGCGACCCGGGTAAGCTGGTCGATGGACGGCGCGACGCCCTTCCTCGCCAAGGTGATCGGCCTCTTCGTCGACATGGACAAGATGGTCGGCCGCGACTTCGAAACCGGCCTCGCCAATCTCAAGGCAGCGACGGAGACGCGATAGCCCCGCCGACTTCGGCCCGTGGACGTGACGGGGCCATCTCCGGCCTTGCGTCCACGGAGCAGACATGGCCTGATCCGCGGCCGTGACACACACCGAAACCCATCAAGCGATCAGCGCCGTCTGGCGGATCGAGCAGGCGAAGCTCGTCGCCAGCCTCGCCCGGATGCTGCGCGACATCGGCGTTGCCGAGGAACTGGCGCAGGACGCGCTGGTCGCGGCGCTGGAGCGCTGGCCGCAAACCGGCATCCCGGACAATCCAGGCGCCTGGCTGATGGCGACCGCCAAGCGGCGCGCCATTGACCGGCTTCGCCATCGCAAGCTGGCGGACGCGAAGCACGCCGAGATCGGCTATATCAGCGATCTCGACCAGGATAGCGTCGTCGACGAACTGGAAGCGCGGCTCGACGACGACATCGGCGACGACCTGCTGAAGCTCGTCTTCACCGCCTGCCATCCGATCCTCTCCGCCGAGGCGCGCGTGGCTCTGACGCTGCGGCTGATCGGCGGCCTCTCGACCGGCGAGATCGCCCGCGCCTTCTTCGTGCCCGAGTCGACCGTGGCGCAGCGCATCGTTCGGGCGAAACGGACGCTCGCCGACGCCAACGTGCCCTATGAGGTGCCGCGCGGGGACGAACTGGCCAAACGCCTCGCCTCGGTGATCGAGGTAATCTACCTGATCTTCAACGAGGGCTATTCGGCGACCGCCGGCGAGGACTGGATCCGGCCGCAGCTGGCCGACGAGGCGGTCCGGCTCGGCCGCATCCTGGCTGGTCTCGCGCCGAACGAAGCGGACGTGCACGGCCTCGTCGCGCTGATGGAAATCCAGGCCTCGCGCTTCGCGGCGCGGATCGGCCCGAATGGCGAGCCGGTGCTGCTGATGGACCAGAACCGGGCGCGCTGGGATCACCTACTGATCCGCCGTGGCCTCGCGGCGCTGACCCGCGCCGAGGCGCTCGGTCCGCGCGGCACCTATACGCTGCAGGCGGCGATCGCGGCCTGCCACGCGCGCGCTCCGACCGCCGACCAGACCGACTGGCGCCGCATCGCCGGGCTCTATGCCGAGCTGGGTGCGATCGCGCCCTCGCCGGTGGTGGAGCTGAACCGTGCCGTCGCTGTCGGCATGGCCGAGGGACCGGCCGCCGGCCTCGCCGTGGTCGAGCCTTTGGCAACCGAGCCGGCGCTGGCGAGCTCGCATCTGCTGCCGGGCGTGCGCGCCGACCTCTTGATGAAGCTCGGCCGCCTCGCCGAGGCGAAGCTCGATTTCGAGCGTGCCGCCGCCCTCACCCGCAATCTGCGCGAACGCCAGCTGCTGCTCGAGCGCGCCGCGACCTGTGCGAACGGCATCGCCGTCTGATCCCGCCCGCCGGCCTGCCCTTGCGCCGGCGGCCGGCGCGCCTTAGGGAGCACGCAGATGGCAGAGGGAGGATCGGATGACCGACACGAACGCCGAAGAGGCTCTGGCGAGCCGCATCGAAGCGCTGGAAATCCGGATCGCCTACCAGGATGAAACCATCGAGGACCTGAACAGCGCGATCACGGCGCAATGGAAACAGGTCGATCTCCTGACCCGCAAGATCGCGCAGCTGACCGAGCAATTGCGCGAGACATCAGAGCAGATCGGCCGCCCGAACCTGCCCGAGCCGCCGCCGCCCCATTATTGAGAGCCGGCGCCGCGCTCAGGTGGCGTAGGCGACGATCCAGAGCGCGAGCGCGATGGCGATGCCATCCTCGATGAGGGCGATCGGCAGGTCCCTGCCGCCCGTTGCCGCAACCAGGCGCTTGCGCGCCTCGTAGCCGCCGAGCGTGCCGATCACGGCGCCGATCGCACCGAGGATCAGGCCGACGATCCAGGCGCCGCCGGCAAAGCCGAGCGCGGCGCCGCAGACCGCGCCCATGAAGATGCGGGTGGCGAACTGCACCGGCACCTTGCGGCTCGGCGTCGTCGGCAGCTGATCGGTGATCAGTTCGGCGATGGCCAGCACGGTGAGGATCACCGGCGCCAGCCAGTGGCTCAGAAAGGAGAGCCAGCTGCCGTCAAGATTGATCCAGCCGAGATAGGCGGCCCATGCGATGGCCGCCGGCGCGGTCATCGCGCGCAGGCCGGCGACGACGCCGATCAACAGCGCCAGGACATAGATGAACATGCTGTCTTCCCCCTACGTTGCCCACAACCGCAGGGTGACGGATTTCCGGCCGTCGATGCCAGGGATTTGTTCGATTGCAGAAAAGAAAAACTAGGAAGCCGCCATGCCGTGCCCGGCGGGCGGAATTTCTTACCCTAAGGAACCTTTGGCCGCTCGGGTAGCGCCGGCCCTGCAGGCAGACGCTTCGTCAGGCCACGCCGCGACTCGGTCGGTTCCTGCGCAGGCGGGCATGAAAAAGCCGGCATCGCTGCCGGCTTCAGGGTCTCATGCTGCCGCCTCGGCGCCCTCTTTCCGCCGCTGGCGGACCGGGTTCGGCAGCTCGATCTCGACCTCGAGGGTGGAGACGGCCTCGGCCCGCTGCATCTTCACCTGGACCTTGTCGGCCGGGATGTCGACGTGGCGGGCGATGACACCGAGGATCTCTTCGCGGAGCTTGGCGATCAGATCGCTGGCGCCGGCCGAGACTCGCTCGTGCTGCAGCAGGATCTGCAGCCGGTCGCGCGCCACCGGCGCGGATCGCGCCGGCTTGAAGAAGTTGAAGATCGTCATGCAGCCCTCCGACCGAAAAGCTTGCTCATGAAGCCGCGCCGCTCCGCCGGAACGACCATCGGGATGTTTTCGCCTTCGAGGCGGCGGGCCGCATCGATATAGGCGCGCGCCGGGGCGCTGTCGGCATCGACCAGCGTGACCGGGCAGCCGACATTCGAGGCATTCAGCACCGCCTCGCTCTCGGGGATGATGCCGAGCAGCGGGATCGACAGGATCTCGAGGACGTCCTCGACCTTGAGCATCTGGCCGCGCTCGGCGCGGGCGGCGTCATAGCGGGTGAGCAGGAGGTGCTTCTCCATGTACTCGCCGCGCTCGGCCTTCAGCGTCTTCGAATCGAGCATGCCGATGATGCGGTCGGAATCGCGCACCGACGACACTTCCGGATTGGTCACGACGATGGCCACGTCGGCATGGCGCATGGCGAGCATGGCGCCGCGCTCGATGCCGGCCGGGCTGTCACAGACGACCCAGTCGAAATGGCCGCGCAGCTCTTCCATGACGCGGGCGACGCCCTCGGCGGTCAGCGCGTCCTTGTCGCGCGTCTGCGAGGCCGGCAGCACATAGAGCGTGTCGAGCCGCTTGTCGCGGATCAGCGCCTGCTGCAGCTTCGCCTCGCCCTGGACCACGTTGATCAGGTCGTAGACGACGCGGCGCTCGGCACCCATGACGAGGTCGAGATTGCGCAGGCCGACGTCGAAATCGACGACAGCCACGCGCTGGCCGGACATGGCCAGCGCGGCGCCGATGGCGGCGGTGGACGTCGTCTTGCCAACGCCGCCCTTGCCCGATGTCACAACGAGAACCTGAGACATTGCTTCTGCTCCTTGCTGGCTCAGGCCAGCGCCGCCATGTTCATCTTGTCATTTGCGAGCCAAGCCTGGACCGCGCGGCCGCGCAGGCCCGGGTCGAGGTCGTCGGCAGTCTGGTAGAGGCCGTCTATGGCGATCAGCTCGGCCTCGAATTTCTGGCAGAAGATCCGCGCCGCCGCGTTGCCGGTCGATCCGGCGATGGCGCGGCCGCGCAGCGTGCCATAGATGTGGATCGAGTTGCCGGCGATGATCTCCGCGCCGGATGCGACGGAGCCGACCACGGTCACGTCGCCCTGCGGGAAGATGATCGACTGGCCGGAACGGACCGGCGTCTCGATCAGCAGCGACGGGACCGCTCGGTCGACGAAGCTGTTCTGCTTGGGTGGCTCGGCGGACGGCTTGTGCAGGATTTCGGTCTGCTTGCCACCGCTGACGGACGGAGGCATGCCGAAGCCGAGCCAGGACGGATCGGCGCCCTCGACCCCCATCACCTTGATCTCGCGTTCGTAGAGCATGGCGATCAGCTCTGCGAAGTCGCGCTTGGTGATGGCGAGGCCGGTGACGTCGAGAATGACGGGGCGACTGGCAAAGTAGCCCTCGGAACGCTTGGAAAGCTTGTCGAGTTCCGCCAGCCAGTCGGCCAGCGGGAGTTCGGGCGCCAGAACGGTGGCGAGGAAGGATCTTCCCCGGAACCGGATCGCTGCGCGTTGTTTGGAAGCGGGAGTAGCCACGGTCGCTGTTTGCCTTCTGTTAAGCAATGTGTGCGACACGCTGGTTAACGAGTGGTTAACCACGTCGGACCCGTTAAGGGTTTGGAGGGCAAAAGCTGAGGAATCCCGAGGGGGTTAGGCCGAACAAAAAAATCTGGGTTGCAGTCCGGAAACCCGTCAACAGCAGCGCGAAAAGCCGCCCTTTGCCTCGATTCCATCGCGAAGCGCTGCGTCATGCCGAATCGACCCGGCGCCCGCCGCAGAGCGGATTCGGCGAATCGATCCAGCGCCCCGCCAGGGGGCGCCGTTAACGTTTACACCCGCTTGTTCGAAGCCGCCGCGGCGGTGCGAGGCATGGCCTCAGGCCTGTTCCGGCGCGACGTCCGAAGCCTTGGCGGCGAGCGCCCGCTTCACCTCCGGCACGACCTTCGTCCCGAACAGTTCGATCGACTTCATCATCTTGTCGTGCGGCAGCGTGCCGACGCTGAACTGAATCAGGAAGCGGTCATGGTCGAACAGTTCGTGCTGGTAGAGGATCTTCTCCGCCACCTCGGACGGGCTGCCGACGAAGAGCGCGCCATGCAGGCGGCGCTGCGCCTCGAACTGTCCGCGCGTCGTCGGCGGCCAGCCGCGCTCCTTGCCGAGCTTGGTCATCACGGCGGCGAAGGGGGGATAGGCGATGTCGGCGGCTTCCTGCGAGTTCTCGGCGATGAAGCCGTGTGAATTGATGCCGACCTTCAGCCGCGCGGGATCGCTGCCGGCTTCCTTGCCGGCGCGGCGGTACAGTTCGACCAGCGGCTGGAAGTGGGCTGGATTGCCGCCGATGATGGCGATCGCCAGCGGCAGGCCGAGCACGCCGGCGCGCACGACCGATTGCGGCGTACCGCCGACAGCGATCCAGACCGGCAGCGGATCCTGGGCGGGGCGTGGATAGACACCGAGATCCTGGATCGCGGCGCGATGGCCGCCCGGCCAGCTTACCCGCTCGCTGTCGCGAATACGCAGCAGCAGTTCGAGGTTTTCGGCGAACAGCGCGTCGTAATCGGCGAGATCGAAACCGAACAACGGGAAGGATTCGATGAACGAGCCGCGCCCGGCCATGACTTCGGCCCGGCCGTTCGAGGCAAGGTCGAGCGTCGAAAAGCGCTGGAAAACGCGCACGGGATCATCGGAGGAAAGCACCGTGACGGCGCTGGTCAGGCGTATGGACTTGGTGCGCGCGGCGGCAGCCGCCAGCACGACGTCAGGCGCAGAGACCAGATAGTCGGGCCGGTGGTGTTCGCCCAGGCCGAAGACGTCGAGACCGACCTGATCGGCCAGTTCGATCTCCTCGATGAGATTGCGGATCCGCTCGACCGGATCGAGCCGCACGCCGGTCGTCGGGTCGGGCATATTGTCGCCGAAGGTGTAGATGCCGAATTCCATTCTGGTCGCCTCTCCGAATGACGTCGGCGCGGAAATGCCCGGATCGCCCCGTTTCGCGGCAGATATGGCAACCCGGCGCCGGATTGTCAGCCCCGACGCAGGAAGACGCATCGTCAACCGAAACGGGCATGTCCTTCCGCAACGTCGGCGCGGCGCACGGCTTTTGGTTGCCGCCTCGCCCCGCATCCCCTAAATGACGGGTTCCCCAATCGACCGAAAGTCGCATGATGGAAGACACCACGAAGAGCGCCGAGAAGAAGCAGGCGTCCAAGGACGGCCTCGGCGGCACCATCCGCGTCTTCGCCGAGGCGCTGATCATCGCGCTGATCGTGCGCACCTTCCTGTTCCAGCCGTTCGAGATTCCGTCGGGCTCGCTGATCCCGACGCTGGAGATCGGCGACTACCTGTTCGTCTCCAAATATTCCTACGGCTATTCGCGCTATTCGTTCCCCTTCGGCATGGGTCCGTTCGAGGGCCGCATCTGGGGCTCGGAGCCAAACCAAGGCGACATCGTCGTCTTCAAGGGACCGAAGGACAATTCGACCGACTTCATCAAGCGCGTCATCGGCAAGCCCGGCGACACCGTGCAGATGATCGACGGCCGGCTCTACATCAACGACAAGATGGTGGAGCGCCAGCAGATCGAGCCCTACGAGACCAAGGACTTCTTCGGCAACACGATCTCGGCGGCGCGCTATGAGGAGACGCTGCCGAACGGCGTCAAGCACCAGATCATCGAGATCGAGGGCGATCGCGGCTCGTTCGACAACACGCCGAAATACGAGGTTCCGCCGGGCCATCTCTTCATGATGGGCGACAACCGCGACAACTCGGCCGATTCCCGCGACATGCAGTCGATGGGCTACGTCCCGAACGAGAATGTCGAGGGCAAGGCGCGCTGGGTGTTCTTCTCGATCGACGAAGGATCGCGCGTCTGGGAGTTCTGGAAGTGGCCTTGGTCGATCCGCTGGAACCGGCTGTTCACCTCGATTACCTGACGCCGCAGGCAGGCCACCGTCGCGCCTGAGTGACACGCATCGCAAAATGCAACGACCGCCGATTTGTGCATTGCAAAATGCACGAATCGGCGGTCATTGTCGTGAGGGTCGCGCCTCCGCGCCCGCCTGATCCTCACCGCCGGACCACCCCATGCCGATCGCCCTCTTCGCCCTGGCCATTGCCTCGTTCGGCATCGGCACGACTGAATTCGTCATCATGGGGCTGCTGCCGGAAGTGGCGGCCGATCTCGGCGTCTCGATCCCCAGCGCCGGCCTGCTGATCACCGGCTATGCCATCGGCGTCGTCATCGGCGGCCCGATCATCGTGCTCGCCACATCGCGGCTGCCGCGCAAGATCACGCTGGTCGGGCTGGCGATGCTGTTCGTCATCGGCAATCTCTTCTGCGCCATCGCGCCGACCTACGGGCTGCTGATGGCGGCGCGCGTCTTCACCGCCTTCGGCCATGGCGCCTTTTTCGGCATCAGCGCCGTCGTCGCCGGCACGCTGGTGCCGCGCAACCAGCGTGCCCAGGCCATGGCGCTGGTCTTCGCCGGCCTGACGCTCGCCAATATCCTTGGCGTTCCCGGCGGCACCGCGCTCGGCCAGATCGCCGGCTGGCGCTCGACCTTCTGGGCCGTAGTCCTGATCGGGCTGGTCTCGGTCGCCGCCATCATCGCCTGGGTGCCGTCGGACCGAGGCGCCTCGGCGCCGCCGAGCCTGATGCGCGAATTCGCGGTGTTCAAGCGCCTGCAGGTCTGGCTCGCCATGGCGGTCAGCGTGCTGGCCGCCGCCGCCACCTTCGCCTGCTTCACCTATATCGCGCCGATCCTGAAGACGGTGACGGGGCTGGAATCGCACCAGATCACCTGGGTGCTGCTGCTGTTCGGCGTCGGCATCACCATCGGCAACCTGATTGGCGGCCGACTGGCCGACTGGAAGCTGATGCCGACAATCCTCGGCGCGCTGACCGCGCTGATCGTCGTGCTGGCGCAGTTCTCCTACACCAGCCACTCCGTCGTCGGCGCCTGCGTCAGCGTGTTCGTCTGGGGCTGCGTGATGTTCATCCTGATCGCGCCGCTGCAGATGCGGGTAATCGAATGCGCCGGCGAGGCGCCCAATCTCGCATCGACGCTCAACCAGGGCGCCTTCAATATCGGCAATGCCGGCGGCGCCTGGATCGGCGGCCTCGCCATCACCTTCGGCGCCGGCTTCGACAGCCTGCCGCTCGTCGGCGCCGCGCTGACGGTGCTGGCACTGATGATCGCGCTGTTGTCCTGGCATCTCGGCAGGCAGCCGATGGCGGTCGCTTCGACCGGCTAGGCTCAGTCGGCCTGCCAGGCCTCGAAGCGACCCTGCACGGCGGCAATAAGGGCGGCCCCGGCGGGCGGCACCGCCAGTGTTTCGCAGCGCTGCGCCTCGGTTTGCGCGGCGACCGGATCACCGCCAAATGCCGCACTCGGCAACATGATCGCGACCCACACAGCCGCGACAGCCAGCAGATTATCCGCGGTCAATCCCGACATAGCCAAACTCCGCCCTGCCCTGCGATGCACTGTTAAATAATACGTCCCCGACCTGCGGGTTCCGCCCTCCGACATCAAATTTGCGTCAGGAGGTCGATCGGGATCCGCTTGGCCGATGATTTCGCATCGCAATATGCAGCGATCATGCCAGCTTGATGACAATTGACGGCCCCGACGCGAGAAAAACGGAAGTATTCGCGGACGACCGGGCGCATTGTGTCTCCGGCGCGTCGGCT
The DNA here is from genome assembly GCF_026343855.1 of Kaistia nematophila. Lineage (NCBI taxonomy): Bacteria > Pseudomonadati > Pseudomonadota > Alphaproteobacteria > Hyphomicrobiales > Kaistiaceae > Kaistia > Kaistia nematophila. Next base: position 51,585 of record NZ_JAPKNK010000012.1, read on the forward strand.
TTGCGCCGGATGGGCGGTCCGCTCTTCAAGGCCGCGGGTCGGCGCGTCCCGGGAGACGCAGACGGCAGGGCGCCGCCAAACAATGCTATCCTGATAGTAAGCTGCCTATATCGGACAACATAACGGTCCTTTTCAGTGTAGGTGAAGCAACTGCAACTTTACGTTAGGGAATACGACCCATTGATTTTCTGTGGATGCTGAAGCATAGTTTCGCTCGCACGGGCATAGGACCCGACGGAGACTGGACAAACGCGCGTCGGATGCTACGGCATTCGCGGGGCGGCTTGCGCGAGCGACCGCACGATATCGACAAGACGCAGAGACCTTTCCCCGACAACCTGAGTGCCTGGAGTGTGCCGGCCGAGCGGAGCGGCTGGTAGAGTAAAGAAGAATGGGAAAGGAACAGCGATGCGACAGTCTGGTACGGTCAAGTTCTTCAATGCGTCGAAGGGCTTTGGCTTCATCACCCCCGACGATGGCGGCAAGGATGTGTTTGTGCACGTCACGGCTGTCGAGCGTTCGGGCATTGCGAACATGAATGACGGCATGCGGATCACGTTCGAGACCGAGCCCGATAAGCGCGGCAAGGGCCCGAAGGCGGTAGACCTGCAACCCGGCTAGCCCCTCGCCTTCGCGGACAAGTCCAGAAAGCCGCCGGCCTGCCCGGCGGCTTTTGCGCGTCTGCCTCCCGGTCGCGACAGGCGCCTGACGCTGCGTCCACAATTCCGACACGCCCGTGCAGGAAAAGTCATCGCGCATTCTCTTCGCCTGCCTATATACTGATACTAAATGAAGATTCGCGCTGCTCTGCCAAGCACCGCCGTTGAGTTGGAATGGGAGACCGGTTTTTCCGCGCGGGGCGGAGCGGTTTTTGCTCAACAGGAGGGCTCGATCTCGAGATCTGCTTTCGGCAGTCGTTTTGTTGCGTTGCGTATCCCCCGATCAAGCGCGAGGGTCGGCCATGAGCCTCATCGACTTCGAAACCGAAGACCGGCAATCCAACCCGGTTGATATGATCGAGCAAATCGCAGGGCTCAATGATTGGAGCTTCGAGCGATCCGGCGACGACGAGATCACCATCTCGATAGCCGGCGGCTGGTGCGATTATCACGTCTCCTTCTCCTGGATGGAGGACATGGAGGCCGTGCACCTCGCCTGCGCCTTCGACCTTAAAGTTACGGAACCGCGCAAAACCGAGGTCATGCGACTGCTGTCGCTGGTCAACGAGCAGCTGTGGATCGGCCATTTCGACCTTTGGAGCAAGGAAGGCGTCGTCATGTACCGGCAGACTCTGCTGCTCGCCGGCGGCGCCGAGCCGAACAGCCGCCAGGTCGAAGGCCTCCTCGAGAACGCCATCGAAAGCTGCGAGCGCTATTACCAGGCCTTCCAGTTCGTCGTCTGGGCCGGCAAGTCCGCCGCCGAGGCGCTGGAGACCGTCCTGTTCGAGACGGTCGGCGAGGCCTGAGACCACAAGGCGGCGCGTGCCGGTACGCGCCGCCTCTCTTGCCGGATGGGACCGAGGCCGCCGTGCCGGCCGCCGCCGGCAGGTAGGATCCTGCCCGGCAAGGAGGGCCTTTCGCCCGGGCGCGGAGCCGCGTACAGACAAGCGTCGTCATCGAAGAGCGAGCGCTTCCGCATGTCCCTGTCCGCCCTCACGCCCTCCTCCCCCATCGTCCTGATCGGCGCCGGCAAGATGGGCGGCGCCCTGCTCACCGGCTGGCTCGCTTCCGGCCTCGATCCGAAGGCGGCGATCGTCGTCGATCCGAACCCGCCGGAGGAGACGCGGGCGCTTCTCGCGAAGCATGGCGTCGAGCATCGGACCAGCGCGCCTGCCGGCGTCGCGGCCCGCGTGCTGCTTCTCGCGGTCAAGCCGCAGATGATGGGCACCGCCCTCCCCGCCGTGCGCGACCTGATCGGACCGGGCACGGTCACGGTGTCGATCGCGGCAGGAACGACGCTCGCGACGCTCGAGGCCGCGCTCGGCGGCGCCATCGTCCGGGCCATGCCGAATACGCCGGCGCAGGTCGGCCGCGGCATGACCGGCGCCTTCGCCAACCCGGCCGTGACCGCCGAGGACCGCGAGTTGGTCGGCGCGCTGCTTTCCGCGGTCGGCGAATTCGGCTGGGTCGGAAGCGAAGGGCTGATCGATACGGTGACGGCGGTTTCCGGCTCCGGCCCGGCCTATGTCTTCCTGCTCGCCGAGTACCTGGCGAAAGCCGGCGTCGAGGCCGGCTTCTCGCCCGAGCAGGCGGAGCGCTTCGCCCGCCAGACGATCGTGGGCGCCGGCGAACTGCTCAACCAGTCGCCGCTGCCGGCCGATATCCTGCGCAAGAACGTTACATCGCCGGGCGGCACGACGGCCGCGGCGCTGAACGTTCTGATGGCCGAGGACGGCATCGAGCCGATTCTCACCCGTGCCGTCGCCGCCGCCAAGCAACGCGCACAGGAACTGGCAGGCTGATCGGCCTCGCCGTCGCCACATCGCGTCCCTAGATACAGGTAAAGAGGAGATCCGATCATGGCGACAGAGAAGAGCAAGGCCAAAATCGTCGACGCGTTTCTCGGACTTCTTTCCGAAAAGCCCTATGCCGGAATCGGCCTCGGCGACATCGCGGCGCGCGCCGGGCTCACGCTCGGCGAGCTGCGGAGCGCCTATGACGGCAAGCTTGCCATCCTTGCCGACTTCATCCGCCAGGTCGACAGCGCCGTGCTCGATTCGACCGAGGCGCCTTCGGCCGAGGAATCGCGACGCGATCGATTGTTCGACCTGATTATGAAGCGGCTCGACCACATGGCGCCGCATCGCGCCGCCGTGCGGCATCTGGCCGAATCCGCCCGCCGCGATCCGGGAATGGCGCTCTGCCTCAACCGCATCGCGCTCGACAGCGCCCGCTTCATGCTGGCCGGCGCCGGGATCTCGACCGACGGTCTGCGCGGCGCCGCGCGCACGCAGGGTTTCGTGCTGATGGCGGCACGGATCGTCCCGGTCTGGCTCCAGGACGAGGATCCGGATCTGTCGAAGACAATGGCGGCAGTCGATCGCGCGCTCGAGCATGCCGAGACCTGGTCGCACCGGACCGATCGCGCCGCCGGCATCCTCTGCCGCGTCGGCCGCAAGCTCGACCGGCATCGCCCGAAGCGGGCCGCCAAGCCGGAGACGGAAGCGCCGGCGGCTTGACCGAGCCGGCCGTCGTGTTACCGGTCTCGGATTGAACGGAGACACGACATGGACGCCCAGGCACCGAAGACGATCAGCTTCGACGATTTCCTCAAGATCGACATCCGCGTGGGGACGATCGTCGAGGCGAACCCGTTTCCGGAAGCGCGCAAGCCGGCCATCAAGCTGGTGATCGATTTCGGCCCGGAGATCGGCCGCAAGAAGTCCTCGGCCCAGATCACCAAATACTACCAGCCGGCAGAGCTGATCGGCCGCCAGGTGATGGCCGTGGTCAATTTCCCGCCGCGCCAGATCGGTCCCTTCATGTCGGAAGTCCTCACCCTTGGCATGCCGGACGCCGAGGGCGACGTGGTGCTGACCGCCGTCGAGCGCAGCGTGCCGAACGGCGGACGCCTGTTCTAGGCGGCGCCGCTGGCTGGACGGTGTGTTCACTCCGGCGCGGCTGTCGATCGCAGCCCCGAGTGACTAGGTAGATGCTTCAACCAGAGGTCACCCAGCCATGAGCCAAACCGAAACCGAAGCCGGTCTCCCCTTTTCGCTGACCCGCCCGATCCACATCGCGGAAGTCGGCCTCAAGGCGCATGACGTCGACAAGGTCGCCGACTACTACCGCGCCATCCTCGGCCTGGAGACGATCTCCAGCGCCGGCGGGATGGTGACGCTCGGCGCCGGCGGCGTGCCGTTCCTTGTGATCGAGCCGAGCCCGCGCGGCTCGCGCGACGACACCCGCCAGGCCGGCCTGTTCCACACCGCCTTCCTGATGCCGAGCCGCGCCGATCTCGGCCGCTGGATCCTGCATGCGAGCGAAAACCGCTTTCCCGTCGACGGCATGGCCGATCATCTCGTCAGCGAGGCCTTCTACCTGACCGATCCGGAAGGCAACGGCGTCGAGATCTATTCCGACCGCCCGACCGGGGAATGGGTCTGGGAAGGCCCGCATGTGCGGATGGCGACCGACCCGCTCGACGTCAACGCGATCGTCGCCTCGCTCGGCGACCATCCGGGCGGCTGGAAGGGTGCACCGGAATTCCTCCGCATCGGCCATGTGCATCTGCGCGTGGGTGACGCGCCTGTGGCGGCGAGCTGGTGGAAGTCGGAGGTCGGGCTCGACGAAGTGACCACCATGCCGAGCGCCTCGTTCCTGTCGTCCGGCCGCTATCACCACCATATCGGCGCCAATAGCTGGCAGAGTCGCGGCGCCGGCCCGCGCGATCCCGAACGCAACGGCCTCGCCTATGTGACCCTGGCCGGCTCCGGCGTTTCGGCCGAACGCGAATTGCTGGATCCCTGGGGCACGCGTATCCGCCTTCAGCCCGGCGCCTGAGTTCGATCAGGCCGGAATGCGGACGGTGGCGCGCAGGCCGCCGTCCGGCGCCTCCGAAAGCGTGACGTCGCCGCCATGGAAACGGGCGATGTCGCGGGCGATCGGCAGGCCGAGGCCCGTGCCGCTCTCGTCGAGATTGCGCGCCTCGTCGAGACGGTAGAACGGCCTGAACACCGCCTCGCGCTCGGTCTCGTCGATACCGGGCCCATCATCGTCGACATGGATGACGAGCCAACCTTCGGTATGCACGCCGTGCAGCTCGATATGGTCGCCGTGCCGGCAGGCGTTCATCACCAGGTTGGACAGGCAGCGCTTGAAATCGTTCGGGCGGATGCTGACGATCGGATCGCCGCGGAAATCCTGCGAGACGTCGTGGCCGACGCGGCGGGCGTTCTCGGCGACCTCGGCCAGCAGCGTGCCGATATTGGTCGCCGCCGTCGGTTCGTCGGCATCGTCACGGGCAAAGGCCAGATAGCCCTCGAGCATACGCTGCATGTCGTCGACGTCGCGGCGCATGGCGCGCACATCCGGCGTTTCGCGCAAGAGCGCCAGCTGCAGGCGGAAGCGCGTCAGCACCGTGCGCAGGTCGTGGCTGACGCCCGCCAGCATGGTGGTGCGCTGCTCCATCTGCCGCTCGATGCGGTTGCGCATCTCCATGAAGGCGGCGCTGGCGCGGCGAACCTCGCGCGCGCCGCGCGGGCTGAAATCCGTCGTCTCGCGCCCCATGCCGAAATCCTCGGCCGCATCGGCGAGCTGCTGGATCGGACGGATCTGGTTGCGCAGGAAGGCGATGGCGATCGTCAGCAGCACCAGGCTGGTGCCGACCATCCAGAAGATGAAGATCTCCGAATTGGAGGCATAGGTCTGGCTGCGCCGCGCCAGCACGCGCAGCACCTTGTCGCCGAGCTGGATGCGGATCTCGACCAGGTTGGAGCGGCCGACCGTGTCGATCCAGTAGGGCTTGTTGATCTGACGGCCGATCTCGCGCGACAGCGCGCTGTCGAGCAGCGAGAAGAAGGGCTTTGGCGCCGCCGGCGGCAAAGGCTCGTTCGGGATCACGGAAATGGTCAGGCCGAGCCTGTCCTGCGCGATGCGGACGATCTGCGCGTAGTTCGGATCTTCCGGGTAGGTGTCGATCAGGTCGACGATCGCGGCGATGTCGCGGACGGTCGCAGCCGACAGGCGCTGCGTCACCGTCTGCCAGTGGCGCTCCATGAAGACGAAGGCGACGACCGACTGCAGGATGACGATCGGCGTGATGATGATGATCAGCGCGCGCGCATAGAGGCCCTTCGGCATCGCGGCGGCCATGCGCTTGCCGAGAAAGCGATAGGGCACCAGCAGCGCGTCGAAGAAGGGCTCGGAGCGGCGCGCCATGCGGCGCATGGCGTTGACCGCCGGAGACCGCCAGAGACGGCGCAGCCCGGCCACGGCAGGCCATTCCGCCCAGCCGCCGGAAACACGACTGCGCTGAAACGAATGCGGGCGTTTGTCCATCAGCCCTGGCCCCGTCCGGCCCGTCCCCGGTCGCCGATCTGCGTCACGCTTCCGTCACCAGCCGGTAGCCGATGCCACGCACCGTCTGCAGGAACAGCGGATTGGCCGGATCGACCTCGATCTTGCGGCGCAGCCGGTTGATCTGCACGTCGATGGTGCGTTCGCCGGCTGGCTCGTCCTCGGCCAGCAGCGAAAGGCGCGGCACGGTCTCGTTCGGCGTCTCGGCGAAAACCGCCATGATCTGGCGCTCGCGATCGGTCAGGCGGATCGTCTCCTGCCCGCGACGCAGTTCGCGCCGGGCGATATGGAAGGTGAACGGCCCGAAACGCACCTGCTCGATCAGCGGCGCCGCCGGCGGGGTGCCGCGCTTCAGGATGGCGTTGATGCGCAGCAGCAGTTCGCGCGGCTCGAACGGCTTGCCGAGATAATCGTCGGCGCCCAGCTCCAGACCCTTGATCCGGCTCTCGATCTCCGTCCGCGCCGTCAGCATCAGGATCGGCACGTCCATCGTCTCGCGCAGGCTCTTCAGCAGGTCGAGCCCGCTCTCGCCCGGCATCATCACGTCGACGACCAGGAGGTCGAAGGCGAGGCCGCCGAGCCGGCCGCGCGCCTCGGCCGCATTGGCGGCGACATCGACACGGAAGCCGTTGTCGTTCAGGTAGCGCGACAGCAGCGTGCGAATGCGGGCATCGTCGTCAATGACGAGCAGATGCGGCGCATCATCGGCCAGGGGGGCGGTATCCGCCAGATCATTCATCCTGCAACTCCACGCGCATCAATGCTCGATCAACTGCGCGACCTTATCGCGTTCGGCCGGATCGATCATCAGGCGAAGGAAGCGCTCGGCCGCGACGCGCCCTTCGGGACCGAGCGGGGCCAGGGCGGCGCGGATGCGCTGCGCCTGCGGCTCGGTCAGCCGCTGGTCGAGCGCCCGCCCCTTCGCCGTCGGATAGAGAAGCCGCTGACGGCGATCGACCGGACCCGGCACCTGCTCGATATAGCCGGTATCGATCAACTGCTTCAGCACGCGCCCGAGGCTCTGCTTGGTGATCTTCAGAATGTCGAGGAGATCGGCGACCCGCATGCCGGGATGGCGGTTGACGAAGTGGACGACGCGATGGTGGGCGCGGCCGAACTGGAACTTCGCCAGCACCACGTCCGGATCCGAAACGAAATCGCGATAGGCATAAAAAAGCAGCTCGATCAGGACCAGTTCGGGCTGTTCCTGGATAGAAATGGGCGTCTTGACGGTCTCGTCGCGTTGCACGGATGCCGGTCCCTTCGAATCGGTCGCGAAATTTATGTCAGCCATGTTGACATATTTAGGTTCGATTGTTACTTGATGGGTGGCCTCGACGAAATGATCGAACACGCCCGCCGTTTACCGTCCCGCGATATCCCCTCGCGCGATCGCGTTTCGACCGGCACTTTACCGACAGTTTCAAAGTGGCGCAAAAGTCGTTGCCGGATCTGGCTTTACTTTGCCTGGCCGGCGCGAGAAATAGGCACGACAATCAACGCCAAAGGGCGCGGCCGCAACCGGCGGCCGATATGGAGTGAGGAAAATGAGCGCGGTCCCCTTCGACCAGAAAGATGGTTGGATCTGGATGAACGGATCCTTCGTTCCGTGGAAGGACGCGAAGATTCACGTACTCACCCATGGCCTTCACTATGCGAGCGCGGTGTTCGAAGGCGAACGCGCCTATAACGGCACCATCTTCAAGCTGCGCGAGCACACCGAGCGCCTGTTCCATTCGGCCGAAATCCTTGACTTCAAGATCCCCTACACGGTCGAGGAGATCGACGAGGCCTCGAAGGCGACGCTCGCCAAGAACGGTCTGGTCGACGGCTATCTGCGCCCGATCGCCTGGCGCGGCAGCGAGGCGCTCGGCGTCTCGGCCCACAACAACCGCATCAACGTGGCGATCGCCGCGTGGGAATGGCCGTCCTACTTCACGCCGGCCGAGCGCCTGAAGGGCATCCGTCTCGACTGGGCGAAGTTCCGCCGTCCCGATCCGAAGACGGCGCCGTCGCTCGCCAAGGCGTCGGGCCTCTACATGATCTGCACGATCTCCAAGCATGCCGCGGAGGATCGCGGCTATGCCGACGCGCTGATGCTGGACTGGGAAGGCAATGTCGCGGAATCGACCGGCGCCAACGTCTTCTTCGTCAAGGACGGCGCAATCCACACGCCGCTCGCCGACCGCTTCCTGAACGGCATCACCCGCCAGACCGTGATCGGCCTCGCCAAGGCGAAGGGCATCGAGGTCATCGAGCGCCGCATCGCCCCGGAGGAACTGTCGACCTTCACCGAATGCTGGCTCTGCGGGACCGCCGCCGAAGTCACCCCGGTGTCCGAGATCGGCGAATACAAGTTTACGCCGGGCAAGATCACCGAGAGCCTGATGCACGCCTATACGGACCTCGTCCAGGGCGCCAAGGTCTCGGCCTGATCGATCGGCTGGACCAGAACATCCAAACAAAAAAGCGGCCGGAGATTTCTCCGGCCGTTTTTCTTTGTCCGCGTCAAACGATCTCGGCGCCGAGCGCGCCACGCCAATGTCCGAAGCGTTCCTTGAGAAGCGCATTGCGGATATAGTCGGATTCTTCCGGCTCCAGTTGCTCGAGGACCTCGAAGGAAAAGGCGTCGGCGCCTTGCTGTCGCCAGGCCGCCTGCAGGCCGCGCGCGCTGCAACTACCCTGGTCGAGCGTGAACCAGATCCGGTTCCGGATGGTATCAAGATTTGGGGTCTTGCCGACCCAGACTTCGCCGCTGACCTTGCAGCGGACGGCATAGATGCCTGCCGCGGCTTCCCGCTTCTTGTAGGCCGAGATCGCCGCCTTTCGATCCTCGCGCTGCATGTCTCCGCTCCTCGATCGTCCCGGAAAGGGCCGGCCGTCTTCGAGCGGCCGCGTTGGACCGACCTTTTACCCGGGCGATATTGAGACGTCAATATTACCCGGGTATATTATCCGATATCGCGATGCCGTTCGCCGTCAGCGCTCTTCCGGGGCCGGCGCGGCGACGACGTGGCCCTGGGTGAGCACGGCGAGCTTCGCCTCCAGCTCGGCGACGCGCGCCGTCAGCGCCTCGTTCTCGGCGCGTGCCTTCTGCGCCATCTCCCGCACGACATCGAACTCGTCGCGCTTGACGAAGTCCATGTCGGCGAAGAGGCGCTCGGCCTGATGCTTCATCACGGTTTCAGCCTCGCGCTTGACGCCCTGCGCCATGCCGGCCGCATCGGTCATCAGCTTGGCGAATTCGTCGAACAGCCGGTTCGGGGTCGTATTCATGGGCAGCCTCCGGGGAAAAACACCTTGCTTCTAGTATGGTTGCGGGCGTCGGCGCGAACAAGGTGTCGAGGGGTCGCGCACGCCCGCACTTGACCCTTCCCCCCGGATCAGCGCACCAATGCCGCCCGACCGCCTGCCGGAGCCTGCCATGCTGTTCGTCCTGCCCTTCCCGGCCATCGACCCGACGCTGATCCAGATCGGGCCTTTCGCGATCCGTTGGTACGCGCTCGCCTATATCGTCGGCATCCTGATCGGCTGGTGGTACGCGAAGCGCCTGGTCAGCAACACCGCCCTCTGGGGCCCGGCCGGCGCCCCGATGAAGCCGATCGACATCGACGATTTCGTCGTCTGGGCGACGCTCGGCATCATCCTCGGCGGGCGGCTCGGCTATGTGCTGTTCTACGATCTGCCGATGTTCCTGGCCGCGCCCTGGCAGATCCTCCAGGTCTGGAACGGCGGCATGTCCTTCCATGGCGGCTTCCTCGGCACCGTTGTCGCGATGATCCTGTTCGCGCGCTCGCGCAAGATCCCGACCTGGTCGCTGATCGACGTCGTCGCGCCGTCGGTGACCTTCGGACTGCTGTTCGGCCGCATCGCCAATTTCATCAATGGCGAGCTCTGGGGTCGGCCGACCGACGTCGCCTGGGCGATCATCTTCCCGAACGCCGACGGCCAGCCGCGCCACCCGAGCCAGCTTTACGAGGCCCTGCTCGAAGGCCTCGTGCTGTTCCTCGTGCTGCGCTTCTTCACCCACAAGCAGCTTCGCCTGCGCCAGCCCGGCTTCATCTCCGCCGTCTTCGCCATCGGCTATGGCCTCGCCCGCATCTTCTCGGAGTTCTTCCGCGAGCCGGATATCCAGATCGGCTACCTGTCGGGCGGGCTGACCATGGGCATGCTGCTGTCGCTGCCGCTTGTGATCGCCGGCATCATCCTGCTCGTCGTCGCCTCGCGCCGGCCGGTCGCCGCCGCATGACGCCTTCCGGCGAAAACAGGACGCCGCTTGGCGAAAAGCTGGTCCGCCGCATCGAGAATTTCGGCCCGATCACCGTCGCCGACTACATGGCCGCCTGCCTCGGCGATCCCGAGTTCGGCTACTACATGACCCGCGAGCCCTTCGGCACGGCCGGCGATTTCGTCACGGCGCCGGAGGTGAGCCAGATGTTCGGCGAGCTGATCGGCCTCTGGGCCGTCGCCACCTGGCAGAGAATGGGAAGCCCCGCCGCCTTCGTGCTGGCCGAGATCGGCCCGGGCCGGGGTACGCTGATGGCCGATGCGCTGCGCGCCGCCCGGATCGCGCCCAACTTCGAGCCGGCGGCGAGGATCGTCCTGGTCGAGACCAGCCCTCGACTGCGCGAAATCCAGGCCCGCACGCTCACGGGCCACGCAATCGACTGGGCCGAACAGGTCGACGGCCTGCCGGACGGGCCGGCGATCCTGATCGCCAACGAATTCTTCGATGCGCTGCCGGTGCGGCAGTTCCTGCGTACCGGCGCCGGCTGGGCCGAGCGGATGGTCGGCGTCAGCGACGGCAAGCTCGTCTTCGGCCTCCGCCCCGACGCCCATGTCGACGGCGCCGACGACCGAGCGCCGGAGGGCTCGCTGGTCGAGACCGCCTCGATTTCGGCCGCGATCATGGCAACGCTCGCCGCCCGCCTGCACCGGTCGGGTGGTGCCTTCCTCGCCATCGACTACGGCCACGCGGAAAGCGGCTATGGCGACACGCTGCAGGCGCTCCGGCAGCATCGGTTCGACGACCCGCTGGCCCATCCCGGCGAAGCGGACCTGACCGTGCATGTCGACTTCGCCGCCCTCGCCCGCGCGGCAAGGGCGAATGGCGCAACCGCCTCGGCGGTCTGGACGCAGGGTGATTTCCTGCTGGCACTCGGCCTCGTCGAACGCGCCGGCCGCCTCGGCGCCGGCAAGGATGCCGCCGCGCAGGACGCCATCCGCGCCGCCGTCGAGCGACTGGCCGGGCCGGCAGCGATGGGCACACTGTTCAAGGTGCTATGCGTTACCGGCGGCGACCTGCTCGCCCCGCCCTTCGGATGAACTGAGGATGACCGCCATGAAAATCACCGCCGACGCACTTTCCGCCCTCCCCGGCATCCGGCACGGCTTCTTCACCCGCCAGGGCGGCGTCTCGGACGGCATCTATGCGAGCCTGAACTGCGGCGTAGGCTCCGCTGACGAACGCGCCCATGTGCTCGAAAACCGCGCCCGCATCACCGCCGATCTCCGCGTCGCGGCGGACCGCCTCGCGACGCCCTATCAGGTTCACAGCCCCGACGTCGTTGTTGTCGACGAGGTCTGGCCGGTCGGCGACGGCCCGAAGGCGGACGCCGTCGTCACCAGCCGCCCCGGCATCGCCATCGGCGTCGGCACGGCCGATTGCGGCCCGGTGCTGTTCGCGGATGGCGACGCGCGCGTCGTCGGTGCGGCGCATGCCGGCTGGAAGGGCGCCTTCACCGGCGTTCTGGAGGCGACCGTCGCCGAGATGGAGAAACTCGGCGCCCGCCGCGAACGCATTGTCGCCGTGCTCGGTCCGACGATCTCGAAGGCCGCCTATGAAGTCGGGCCGGAATTCCGCGCCCGCTTCATCGACGCCGATGCCGCCAATGCCGCCTTCTTCGCGCCGTCTGATCGCGCCGACCATCACCAGTTCGACCTGCCGGCCTATATCGGCACGCGGCTGCGCGCCGCCGGCCTCGGCACGGTCGGCGACCTCGCCCTCTGCACCTATGCCGATCCGAAGCGCTTCTTTTCCTATCGCCGCGCCACCCATGCCGGCGAACCCGACTATGGACGGCTGCTGCACGCGATCACAATCGCCGCATGACCGGCACAAAGCGTACAACTTCGAGACGATCGGAAAGGCGCTTCTGGACCGCGCCGTGAATTGCAGATAGACAGATTCGAGGGGGGTCCTGACGACCGGGCCGGAAGGACGATCGCCATGATGGTGAAGGCAAATCGGCTGCCTGCATGCGCCGCCATCCTGTTGGCGACGTTTGCACTGGCAGCCTGCAACAACACGCTCGGCACCGGTCAGCCGTCGACCGCTTCGGCCTCCGCCGGAGCGCCGACGCAGCCTGCCCTGCCGGCTGTGCCACTCGCCAACGCCAAGTTCTCCTTCGCGCCGGTGACCGGCGCGCCCAGCAACATCCTGAACAAGCTCTCGTCGCAACTCGGCCAGGAAGCCGTGGCGCAAAACGTCGCGCTCGTCCCGTCCGGCGACCCGCAGGCCACCTACGTCGTCAAGGGCTATCTTTCCGCCGTCGGCGATTCCTCGGGAACGATCCTCGTCTATGTCTGGGACGTGTTCGACGCCAGTGGACGTCGCGTTCACCGCATTTCCGGCCAGGAAACCTCCGCGAACGGATCGCAGGATCCCTGGCTCGGCATCGACGACGCCACCGTTTCCAACGTCGCGCGCCGTACGGTCGCCGCGATCGTCGCCTGGGGATCGGGCGCCTGAGCGGATCCCGGTTTTGACTCGTTGCTTGCCGTCCGCACGCGAATCGCGTTTGCAGTGCGGCGGCGCAGTTGGTACAACGCCGCCGCCTGAACGAATGACCTCCTCGCGGGGTCGATCCCCTATACCTCATCACGTCGGGACACGAGACCTTGAAGCTGGTTGCCGGAAACTCCAACCGGGTGCTCGCCGAGGCGATTGCCACCTATCTCGAAATCCCGCTGGCGAAGTGCTCGGTCCGTCGGTTCGCGGACGAGGAAATCTTCGTCGAGATCCAGGAAAACGTACGCGGCGAGGACGTCTTCGTCGTCCAGTCGACCAGTTTTCCGGCCAATGACCATTTGATGGAACTGCTGATCATCATCGATGCGCTGCGCCGCTCCTCGGCGCGCCGCATCACGGCGGTCCTCCCCTATTTCGGCTACGCCCGCCAGGACCGAAAGGCCGGCCCGCGCACCCCGATCTCGGCCAAGCTGGTCGCCAACCTGATCACCCACGCAGGCGCCGATCGCGTCCTGACCCTCGACCTGCACGCCGGGCAGATCCAGGGTTTCTTCGACATCCCGACCGACAATCTCTTCGCGGTTCCCGTCATCACGCGCGACATCAAGGAGCATTACGAGCTCTCGAATGTCATGGTCGTGTCGCCCGACGTCGGCGGCGTGGTGCGCGCCCGTGCGCTGGCGAAGCGCATCGACGCGCCGCTTGCCATCGTCGACAAGCGCCGCGAGCGGCCGGGCGAGTCGGAAGTCATGAACATCATCGGCAATGTCGCCGGCCGCGACTGCATCCTGTTCGACGATATCGTCGACTCCGGCGGTACGCTCTGCAACGCCGCCGAGGCGCTGCTGGCCCAGGGCGCCAAGTCCGTCGTCGCCTACATCACCCATGGCGTGCTGTCGGGCGGCGCGGTGGCCCGCATCACCAATTCCGTCCTCAAGGAACTGGTGATCACCGACTCGATCCAGCCGACCGAGGCCGTCCGCCAGGCGCCGAACATCCGCGTCACGTCGATCTCGACCCTGCTTGGCGAGGCGATCAACCGCACCGCCAGCGAAAAGTCGGTCTCGAGCCTGTTCATCTAGGATCGATCGGACGCGGCCCCGCCGCGACGGCTGAACGAAAAAAGCCCGGCCTGCATCGCAGCGCCGGGCTTTCGTTTTATCCTGCCGGTCCGCCGGCCGCTCCGCTAGAGCGCTTTCGTGCCAGGTGGATACCGGCTCGCATAAAGAAAGCGTTCCAAAACAATAAGCTAGATCGCTTCGGCGTTTCCGTGAATCGATGGGATGATCTAGCGCGCGCCTTCCATGCCGACCAGCGCGACCTTGCCGTAGCCGGAGTCGCGCAGCTTGTTCATGAGCTCCATGACGTCGCCATAGGCGACCTTGCGGTCGGCGCGCAGATAGAGGCGCTCCTCGCGATTGCCCTTCGTCAACGCGTCGAGCGCGGACCCGAGCGCCTCGGGCGACACCGGATCATTGCCGAGCACGAGCGAGAGGTCGGGCTTCAGCGACAGGAAGATCGGCTTGTCGGCGCGGGGCGCCGCCTTGGCGTTCGACCGCGGCAGGTCGACCGGCGCATCGACGGTGGCGAGCGGCGCCGCGACCATGAACACGATCAGCAGCACGAGCATCACGTCGATGAACGGCGTGACGTTGATCTCGCTGTTCTCGACGAGTTCATCGTCGTGATGGCTGAGCTTGGCGGCCATGTCTCCCCCTACTCCGCTGCGGCGAGACGCGAGGGGCCGCGCGCGTCGGCGCGATCGAGATCGCGCGAGACGAGGCGCATCGTCTCGGCCGCGACGTCGGCGATGACGGCCTTGTTGCCGGCGATGGTGCGGGCGAACACGTTGTAGAACAGCACGGCCGGGATGGCGGCGACGAGGCCGATCGCGGTCGCGAACAGCGCCTCGGCGATGCCGGGCGCGACGACGGCGAGATTGGTCGTATTCGCCTGGCTGATGCCGATGAACGAATTCATGATGCCCCAGACGGTGCCGAACAGGCCGATGAAGGGCGAGAGCGAGCCGACCGTCGCCAGCACGGCGGTGCCGCGGATCATCTCGCGCCCGGCGCGGGATTCGATCCGCTCGAAGCGCGAGGCGACGCGTTCCTTGATGCCTTCGGCCGAGAGGCCGGACGACAGCGACACTTCCTCGACGGCGGCCTGCACCAGCCGCGAGGCCGGATCGTTGCGGCGGCCAACCTGCGCTTCCGCTTCGGCCAGCGTGCGCGACCGCGCCACCCGCTCGCCGCGGGCGCGCGTCCGGTGTCGCAGCGCCGCCAGTTCCAGCGTCTTCGACAGGAAGATCGCCCAGGTGATGATCGACGCGACGGCCAGGATGCCGATGACGCCCTTCACGACCATGTCGGCATTGGTGAACATGCCGATCGGCGAGAGGTCATGCGGCAGCGTCGAGCGATCGACGCCGTGCTCGCCAGCCGGCAGTTCGACCGGATCCTGCAGGACGGGTTCGGGAGCGGCCGTCGGCGCGGGGGCAGGAGCCGGCTCGGCGGCGGGTGCCGTGACGGCGGGTGCCTCGGCCGCCTGGCCGAACGCCATGGTGCTGCCGACGGGGATCGACAGGCCGACAATGGCGACCGCGAGGGCTGCCCCCCGACAGAGATTAGCAAGCATGGTGACACGTACCGTCATAAAGATGAGTTTGATACTCCGAATAACGCACCGTCCCAGCCGACGCAACCATCCGCTCGCGGATCCCCTGAGGCGCTGCGTTCCAGCGGCATTCGGACGAGTCCAGCGTTTCCGCCATTCTTGCCGCAGCGTGCTTGTTCCTTCCGGCTCGCTCGTCTATAAGGACGCCGGCCGCGCCGACACCCCTGGAGGCACCGCGGCCTTTTTCTGTTTCACACAAGGAGAATACCGATGAGCAATACTTACGAGCTCACGGCATCTGTCCGCAACCGCGTGGGCAAGGGGGCCGCCCGGGCGTCGCGTCGCGAAGGCAAGATTCCGGCCGTCATCTACGGCAACAAGCAGGCACCCCTGTCGATCGAACTGAACCACAAAGATGTCTTCATGAAGCTCCACGCCGGTGGCTTCCTGACGACCGTTGCCACGATCGACGTCAACGGCGAGAAGATCCGCGTGATCCCGCGCGACTACGCGCTGCACCCGGTCACCGATCAGCCGATGCACGTTGACTTCCTGCGCGTCTCCGCTGGCTCGACCCTGCACGTCCAGATCCCCGTGCAGTTCATCAACGAGGAGAAGTCCCCGGGCCTGAAGCGCGGCGGCGTTCTCAACATCGTTCGTCACGAAATCGACGCCACCGTCCCCGCCGATGCGATCCCGGATCACATCGTCGTCGACCTGACGGGCCTCGACATCAACGACTCGATCCACATCTCGGCCGTCAAGCTCCCGGCTGGCGTCACCCCGGTCATCACCGAGCGTGACTTCACGGTCGCCACGATCGCGGCTCCGGCCGGCCTGAAGAGCGAAGAAGGCGAAGCCGCGGCCGCTGAGGCTGCTCCCGCCGCCAAGGCGTAAGCTTCGGTCCTGCATCCGGTTTTGCGTGGGGGAAGCACGATGCTCCTCATTGTCGGCCTCGGTAACCCGGGAAGCCAGTACGCGCTCAACCGGCACAATATCGGCTTCATGGCGGCGGATGCGATCCACCGCCGCCATGGCTTTAGTCCCTGGCGCTCGCGCTTCCAGGCACTGGTCTCCGAGGGCACGCTCGCGGGGCGCAAGACGCTCCTGATGAAGCCCCAGACCTACATGAACGAGAGCGGCCGAGCCGTCGGCGAAGCCGCCCGGTTTCACAAGATTCCCAACGCCGACATCGTCGTCATGCATGACGAGCTCGACCTGCCCGCCGCGAAGATCCGCATGAAGACCGGCGGCGGTCACGGCGGCCACAACGGGCTGCGCTCGATCTCCGCCCATGTCGGCGAGGATTACCGGCGACTGCGCCTCGGCATCGGCCATCCGGGTTCCAAGGAACTCGTGCACGGCTATGTCCTGCATGATTTCGCGCGCGTCGATGGCGAGTGGATCAATCCGCTGCTCGACGCCGTCGCCGACAACGCGGCGCTGCTCGCCGACGGCAAGGACAGCACCTTCGGCAATCGGCTGCATCGCAGCCTCGAGCCCGAGAAGGCGCCGAAGGAGCCGAAGGCGGCCAAGCCGCCGAAGGCCGGCGCTGCCGAAAGGCAGTCCGAGGCCGCGGCGCAGGCGGCTGGCAAGCCGGCGCCGGCATCCCCATCTTCACCAGCTTCGCAGCCGGCCGGCGGGCCGTTCGCGGCGGGGCTGAAGCGCCTCTTCGGCGCCAAGGACGAGTAAGGAACACCATGGGCTTCAAATGCGGGATCGTCGGCCTGCCGAATGTCGGCAAGTCGACCCTTTTCAACGCGCTGACCAAGACGGCGGCGGCGCAGGCGGCGAACTATCCGTTCTGCACGATCGAGCCGAACACCGGCGAGGTCGCCGTTCCGGATCCGCGCCTCTACAAGCTCGCCGAAGTCGGCAAGTCGCAGCAGATCGTGCCGACGCGCCTCACCTTCGTCGACATCGCCGGCCTCGTGCGCGGCGCGTCGAAGGGCGAAGGACTCGGCAACCAGTTCCTCGCCAACATCCGCGAAGTCGACGCCATCGCCCATGTGCTGCGCTGCTTCGAGGATGGCGACATCACCCATGTCGAAGGCCGCATCGACCCGGTCTCCGATGCCGAGACGGTCGAGACCGAGCTGATGCTCGCCGATCTCGACAGCCTGGAGCGCCGCGTCGCGCCGCTGCGCAAGCGCGCGGCGACCGACAAGGAAGCCAAGGCCCAGGTCGTCATGATGGACGCCGTGCTGGAACTGCTGCGCGAAGGCAAGCCCGCACGCCTGCTCGACGTCTCGGCCGAGGATCGCCCCCTCTTTGACGGGCTGAACCTGCTGACGTCGAAGCCGGTCCTCTATGTCTGCAACGTCGAGGAATCGGCATCCGCCACTGGCAATGCCTTCTCCGACCGCGTCTTCGAGATGGCCAAGGCGCAGGGCGCCGGCTGTGTGACGATCTCGGCCGCCATCGAAGCGGAGATCGCCCAGCTCGACTCGACCGAGCAGGCGGAATTCCTGGAGACGCTCGGCCTCGAGGAGCCCGGCCTAGACCGCCTCATCCGCGCCGGCTACGACCTTCTCGGCCTGATCACCTATTTCACGGTCGGTCCGAAGGAAGCCCGCGCCTGGACGATCACCAAGGGCACCAAGGCACCGCAGGCCGCCGGCGTCATCCACTCGGATTTCGAGCGCGGCTTCATCCGCGCCCAGACGATCGCTTTTGACGACTACACCCGCCTCGGCGGCGAAGCCGCCGCCAAGGAAGCCGGTCGCGCCCGCGACGAAGGCAAGGAATATGTCGTCGCCGATGGCGACGTGCTGCTGTTCCGCTTCAACACCTGAGGCGGACGTCTAAACAAAAGCCCCGGTGAAGCAGTTCGCCGGGGCTTTTTCTTTGTCTGGATGCTCATTGCGGCGACCGCGCGTTACGCGGCGTCGTCGGCCTTCCGCTTCTCGACGGCCTCGGTCTCCCCGGCCCCGCTTGCTTCCGCCGGCTTGGCGGCAGCCGCCTCGGCGGTTGACGCGTCAGGCTCCGAGACCGCTTCCTTGAGATCGACCAACGCGTCCTCGATCGCCTTCACCATGGCCGGCCCTGCCGACTTCGGCGCCTTTCTGGACTCGGACTTCTTGCCATCGCCGCGCTTGGCGTCAGCAGCCTTGGCCTCCACAACCTTGGCATCAGAAGTCTTGGAATCGGGCGCATTGGCATTGGCCTCGGCAACGGCGTCGGGCAGCTTGGGCGGAGCCACCTCGGCCTCGGCGGCCTTCACCTCAGGCGCCTTCACTTCCGGCGCGTTCACCTCGGGGACCGGCTCGGCAGCCGCGACGGCGGGCTTGACCTCGACAGTCGGCGCCTTCGCCTCGGGCTTCACGGCTTCTGCCCGTGCTGCGGGCGCTGTCACCGGCGGCGCCACCCATTTCGGAGCCGCGGCCTCCTCCAGATGCATGCGTGCGCTGACCAGGCCGGCATCGGCCGAATCCGACGGCGCAGTGGTAGCGGCGATGCGGGCCGCCGTCGCCTCGCGGCGGGCGCGGATTTCGGCGAGCCGGGCCTCCAGCGAGCTTGTCTCGCTCGATTTCTCCACGGCGCGAGGTTCTTGCGCCTTGGCCTCATGGGCCCTGGTCTCATGGGCCCTGGTCTCATGGGCCCTGGTCTCATGCGCGCGCGCCTCGTGCGCCCGCGGCTCATGATGGCGCGGTTCCGGGGGCTTGGTCTCGCCCCAGCGGCTCTCGGCTCGCGCGGCCGGGCGTGGCGGCTCGGGCAGCATGTCCTCGACCACGGCGGCGATCGGATCCAGAATCACCGGCGCCTCGGCCACAACATAAGGCGAACGCTCCGCCGCATTGGCGAGGCTGTCGCGAATGTCCATCAGGTTCTCATTGACCCGGAACAGCATGATCACCGCCTCGCAGGCTACCCGCGCCAACACGACGGCGGCGAGCGTGCCGATGATGCTGACGGCGATGGTGATCAGGGCGGCGACCGGCGCCAGTTGCACCAGCGCCAGGCCATTCAGCAGGCCGGAAACGCCGAACAGCACGGCGATGGCCGCAAGCAGCCAGAACAGCAGTTCGATGACCGACGTCGCAACGAACCGATCCCATTTGAAGAGGTCGAGAAAGGAGGTCATGCCGTCATCCCAAAGAACTACTCCACACGCGCGCCGCCTGCTTCACGCATCGGCGAGTCGCGCCAGAGTCTCACAATTCGCGGCGCGCCGCATCTTCCCATGCCTTGAAGCCGTCATCATCCAGCATTGTGGCCACATATTCCGCGGCCGGCCCGGAGAGTTTCGGCTCATAGGTGCGGAAGCGGCTGACGACCGGCGCGAACATGGCGTCGGCGATCGTGCGCTTTCCGAACAGATACGGACCCTCCTGGCCGTGCTGGGCGCAACTATCCCGGAAGATGGCGTCGATCCGGGCGATATCGGCGGCGACGCCGGGATCGTCCAGGCCGATGCCCGGCAGATGCGCGAACAGGTCCATCGAAAGCGCCATCCGGAGCGGCCGGAAGCCCGAATGCATCTCGGCCGAGACCGAGCGCGCCACGGCGCGGGCGGCCCGGTCGGCAGGCCACAGCCCGGCCTCAGGAAAACTCTCGGCCAGATATTCGCAGATCGCCAGCGAATCCCAGACCTTCAGCGGCTCGGACGCGCGGCGGTCGATCAGCAGCGGGACCAGCCCGGTCGGGCCGAGCGCCACGGCCTCGGCCTTGCCGGCCGGCGTGCGGTGCTGCAGCACGATCTCATCGAAGGCCGCGCCTGTCTGCCGCAGGGCCAGCCAGGGCCGCATCGACCAGCTCGACCATTGGCGTGAGCCGATCACGATCGTGAAATCCGGCATGTCAGTGACCTTCGAAGGTAACCAGCGTGCGAACGGGAACATCGAGCGCCCGGAGCTTCGCCGCGCCGCCGAGTTCCGGCAGGTCGATGATGAAGCAGGCGGCCTCGACGATGGCGCCGCGCTGGCGCAGCAGCTTGACCGCTCCCTCCGCCGTGCCGCCGGTCGCGATCAGATCGTCGACGAGAATGACTCGGTCGCCCTTGCCCACGGCGTCGACATGCATCTCCATCTCGTCGGTGCCGTATTCAAGCGCATAGGACATGCTGACCGTGTCGTAGGGCAGCTTGCCTTTCTTGCGGATCGGCACGAAGCCGGCCGAGAGCTGATGCGCCACGGCGCCGCCGATGATGAAGCCGCGCGCCTCGATGCCGGCGACCTGGTCGATCTTCGCGCCGGCCCAGGGCTGGACCAGTTCATCGATCGTGCGGCGGAAGGCGCGCGCATTGCCGAGCAGCGTGGTGATGTCCCGAAACTGCACGCCGGGCTTTGGATAGTCCGGAATGGTGCGGATCGAGGCAGCGATGTCGTTCAGGGCAGAGGTCATGACGGCTTTCGAATATCTGCGGACGGTTGCCTAGGCTTGCCCCAGCTTTGCGCCCGCGTCCAGTTCCAAGCCCGCGACCGGTTCCAAGACAGCACAGCCTGCGGCGTTGCAGCAACAGCCGGGCGGGATCAGCGCGCCAGCACCCGGCCGGCGACGGCGTCGAGCTTCGAGAGCAGGGCCGGATCGCGAGCGTGCGGCGCCGTCATTATGGCGTGATCCAGAGCGCGGTCGGATCCGATCGGGCATGGCTCGTGCTCGGCCGGGAAGTCCCGCGCCAGCCGCGCCACCAAGCGCTGCGCCTTGTCGCGGTTCTCTCCGAGCACCTGGATCACGGCCTCGACCGAAACGGCCGCATGACCCGGATGCCAGCAATCATAGTCCGTCACCATGGCGATCGTGGCGTAGGAGATCTCGGCCTCTCGGGCGAGCTTCGCCTCCGGCATGTTGGTCATGCCGATCACCGAGGCATCCCAGCTGCGATAGAGGTTCGACTCGGCGACGGACGAGAATTGCGGCCCCTCCATGCAGACATAGGTGCCGCCGACGTGATGGTCGATCGCCTCGGCCTCGGCGGCGCTGCGGATCTGCTCGACCAGCCTTGGCGCCACCGGATGGGCCATCGAGACATGCGCGACGCAGCCATTGCCGAAGAAGCTCGACGGCCGCGCCACCGTGCGATCGATGAACTGGTCGACGACGACAAAAGCGCCGGGGAAGAGCTCCTGCTTCAACGAGCCGACGGCAGAGACGGAGACCAGATCGGTCACGCCGGCGCGCTTCAGCGCGTCGATATTGGCGCGATAGTCGATGCCGGAGGGCGACAGGCGATGGCCCCGGCCGTGGCGCGGCAGGAAGACGATTTCCGTCGCGCCGATCCGTCCGAAGCGGAGCTGGTCGGAGGGCTGGCCCCACGGGCTTTCGACCGTCCGCCATTCCGCGCCTTCGAGGCCCGGCAGGTCATAGAGGCCCGACCCGCCGACAATGCCGAGTACCGCCTTGGTCATGGATTTGTACCTGCGTTGCCCGTGGAGCGAGGAAGATCGCAAAGCGGCCAAGCAAGCTCAAGCGGGTTTCGGCGACGATCGCCCGGCGCTGCGGACGGATGGATCCCAGCCCGAAGGCCGGGATCCATGCCGGGCACCGCGCGCCGCCAAGCTACAGTGTGGACGAGAATGCGTCCCTACGGCCACTTCACCACGGGCGGCATCGACGACAGGATCGAATCGATATTGCCGCCGGTCCTGAGGCCGAAGATCGTGCCGCGGTCGTAGAGCAGGTTGAACTCGACATAACGGCCGCGCCGGATCAGCTGCTCCTCGCGGTCGGCCTCGGTCCAGGGCTGCTCGAAATTGGCGCGCACCGCCGCGTCATAGGCGGCGAGGAAGGTGACGCCAACATCCTGCGTGAAGGCGAAGTCGGCGTCCCAGTCGCCCGAATTGTGGCCGTCATAGAAGATGCCGCCGATGCCGCGCGGCTCGTTGCGGTGCTTCAGGAAGAAATACTCGTCGCACCACGCCTTGTAGCGGTCGTAGTCGGCGACCGGGTGGCGCTCGCAGGCGCCGCGCATGGCGGCATGGAAGGCGATACTGTCGGGATCCTCCTGCGTGCGCCGGCGGTCGAGCACCGGCGTCAGGTCGGCGCCGCCGCCGAACCACTGCCGGGTTGTCACCACCATGCGGGTATTCATGTGCACGGCCGGGACGTTCGGATTGCTCATGTGCGCGATGAGCGAGATGCCGCCCGCCCAGAAGCGGGGATCCTCCGCCGCGCCTGGAATGTCCTTGGCGAATTCCGGCGCGAACGTGCCGTGGACGGTCGAGACATGCACGCCGACTTTCTCGAACAGACGACCATGCATCAGCGCCATGGTGCCGCCGCCGCCATCGACGCCGGTGTGGTCGGTGCGCTTCCAGGGCTTGCGCTCGAACCGTCCGGCCCGGTCGCCATAGAGCGCCGGCGATGCCGCGTCCTCCAGCGCCTCGAAGCCGGCGATGATGCGGCCCTGCAGTTCCGCGAACCAGGCGCTCGCGCGAGCCTTCTTGTCGTCGATTGCGTCAGGCAATGCCATGTTTGTCATCCTCAACAGCGTGTGCGTCCGGCAGACGGCCGGTCTGCCGCAGCGCCTCGCCTGTTACCATGGCGACCGTCATGGCGAGATTGATCGAGCGCAATCCCGGCCGCATCGGGACGATCAGTCGCGCCTCGGCCGTCTGGTGCACCGATTCGGGCACGCCGGCGCTCTCCCGCCCGAACAGGAGCACGTCGTCCGGCCGGAAGGCGAAGTCGGTATAGACTGTCTCGGCCTTGGTCGACAGCAGGACGAGCCGGCTCCCCCGTTCGGCGCGGAATGCCTCGAAGGCCGCGAAAGAAATGTGGCGGCGAAGCGCGGCGCGCTCCACATAGTCCATGCCGGCGCGTTTCAATCCGCGATCCGACAGGTCGAAGCCGGCCGGCTCTATGATGTCGACATCCACGCCCAGACAGGCGGCGAAGCGGAGGATCGCCCCGGTATTATGAGGGATGTCGGGCTGGTAGAGCGCAATGCGGGGCATCTGGCCTTCATTCGAATGGATTGGCGCGGCAAGTTCGCGGCAATGGTGATACAGGATCCGGCATGCTCCGCTACTTCGAACACCTGATCGATCCGTTCGTCCCGGAAGAAAACGTTCCGCCGACCGGCCTCATCGCCTTCTACCGCCATTTCCTGATGCCGGTCTGGCCCTATGTCGTCGCGCTGATGGCGGCGGGGCTTGCCGTCTCGCTGGCGGAAGTCGCGATCTACTCCTATGTCGGCCGGCTCGTCGACCTGATGGCTCACGGCCAGACCGCCAGCTTCCTGTCGGATCACGGCTGGCAGCTCGCCGGCATGGCGCTGGTCGTCGTCGTGCTGCGCCCGCTCGTCAACGCCACCCAGACCATCCTGTCGAACCAGACCCTGCCGCCGGCGCTCACCGCCCGCGTGCGCTGGCTCAACCATCTGCATGTGATCGGCCAGTCCTACTCCTTCTTCCAGAACGACTTCTCCGGCCGCATCGTCACCAAGATCGTGCAGACCGGCTCGGCGCTGACTCAGTCGATCACCCAGGTGATCGACGCGCTCTGGGTGATCTCGGTCTTCGTCGTCTCGGCCCTGTTCATCTTCGCCGATGTCAGCCTGCTGATGGCCGTGCCGCTGGCGATCTGGGTCGTGGCGCTGGCGACGCTCGCCTATTTCTTCGTGCCGCGCGTGCGCAAGCGCGCCGCCGCCGCCTCCGAGGCGCGCTCGCTCCTGACCGGCAAGCTCGCCGACATCTACGGCAACATCCAGACGGTGAAGCTGTTCGCCCGCGACGGCCGCGAGGAGGAGACCGCCCGCAACGCCATCGCCGAGCAGACCGGGCGGATGCTCGACCAGAACCGGCTGCTGACGACGCTGTCGATCCTGATGCAGTTCACCAACGCGGCTCTGATCGGCGCGACGGGCGCGGCGGCGGTGGTGCTCTGGATGCGCGGTTCGATCAGCGCAGGCGAAACGGCGGTGGCGCTCGGCCTCGTCATGCGCCTCACCGTCATGTCCGGTCGCGTGATGATGACCCTGACCGGCCTGTTCGACAATGTCGGCACGGTCGAGGACGGCATGCGCACGATCGCCCGTCCACATGGCCTTACCGACCAGCCGGACGCGCCGCAGTTGATCGTCTCGAAGGGCGAGATAGCCTTCGACGACGTCGTCTTCGGCTATGGCGGCAAGGTGCCGGTGCTGCGCGGCGTCAGCCTCGTGGTGAAGCCCGGCGAGCGCATCGGCCTCGTCGGCCGCTCCGGCGCCGGCAAGACCACCATGGTCAGTCTGCTGCTGCGCCTCTACGACCTCGAAGGCGGCGCGATCCGCATCGACGGCCAGGACATCTCGACCGTGACGCAGGGATCGCTGCGCGCCGCCGTCGGCGTCGTCACCCAGGATACGGCGCTGCTGAACCGTTCGGTGCGCGACAATATCCGCTACGGCCGGCCGGATGCTGACGACGCCGCGGTGCGCCGCGCCGCCCGCCAGGCCGCCGCCGACGGCTTCATCGAAGGTCTCGCCGACCCGCGCGGCCGCACCGGCTACGACGCCCATGTCGGCGAGCGCGGCGTCAAGCTCTCCGGCGGCCAGCGCCAGCGCATCGCCATCGCCCGCGTGCTGCTCAAGGATGCGCCGATCCTCGTGCTGGACGAGGCGACTTCGGCGCTCGATTCGGAGATCGAGGCGGTGATCCAGGAGCAGCTCGAGGGGCTGATGGAGGACAAGACGGTGATCGCGATCGCCCACCGCCTGTCGACCATCGCCGCCATGGATCGCCTCGTCGTCATGGACGAGGGGCGGATCGTCGAGACTGGCACGCACCAGGAGCTGCTGGCCGCCCAGGGCCTCTATGCCTCGCTCTGGGCGCGCCAGTCGGGCGGCTTCATCGGCGGCCTCGCACCGCACGAGATCGCCGCCGAGTAACGCCATGGGTGACGGACAGGCTCTGTCACCCATCGGCAACAAGAGGCCCGAAAACCGGCCGGCGCGACAAAAACGCGGGATTCAAAGCGAAATCCGCGCTAGCATCCTCTGATTGCACCAGTTGCCGCCGCGTGTGTCGCCGCCGCAACGCAGATCCGGGAGGGTTGGATGGAAAATATCCTGTTGAACATCCGGCCCGCGATCTGCCCCCGTCAGGCGATGAACGCCACCTCCTGACGCTCCCCCGGCCCAACCGGCCAGTTTCCGGACTTTCCGTTTCTCGACCTGTCCGGTCCCCGGTACGCCAAGGCACCTCGCTACCGCCGGATGACGCGCCCTCTCCCGCCGGAGACGCGCGCCCTGCCTCCAACGTCGAGCCGCGCGCCCGAGGCGCGGACCAGCATCCAAACTCTGGACATTTCCATGTTCCGCTTCTTCGAATCCCGGATCGATCCGTTCCGCAGCCATGACGACAGCATGCCGCCGGCGACGCTGCTCGGCTTCTACCGGCGCTATTGCCTGCAGATCTGGCCCTATCTCCTCGTGCTGATGGCGATCGGCCTGATCGTGTCGCTGATCGAGATCGCGATGCTTCGCTATATCGGCTCCATCGTCGACCTCCTGAAGTCGACGAGCCCGAGCGAGATCCTCGCCGACTATGGCCCCACCTTCCTCTGGATGGGCTTCGTCATCGTCATCGCGCGGCCGCTGGCGGCGCTGGCGCATGACCTCGTCAACCAGCAGACCATCGCGCCGAACTTCACCAACCTGATCCGCTGGCAGACGCACCACTACGTCATGCGCCAGTCGATCACCTTCTTCGCCAATGACTTCGCCGGCCGCATCGCCTCGAAGATCGTGCAGACCGGCCCGGCGCTCCGCGAATCGGTCGTGCAGGTGATCGACGCGCTGTGGTTCGTCACCATCTTCGCCGGCTCGGCGCTGGTGATCTTCTGGAGCGCCGACTGGCGGCTCGCCATGCCGCTGCTCCTCTGGATCATCGCCTATGTCGCCACGCTCGCCTGGTTCGTGCCGCGCATCCGCGACCGCTCGACCATCATGTCGGAGATGCGCTCGCAGCTGACCGGCCGCATCGTCGACAGCTACACCAACGTCCAGACGGTCAAGCTCTTCGCCCATCCCGAGCGCGAGGACGACTACGCCAAGGAGGCGCTGGTCGAGCATACTGCAGCCTTCAAGAACGAGACGCGGCTGATCACGGCGATGAATGCCACCGTGTCGAGCCTGAACGGCCTGCTGGTGATGGCGACCGGCACGCTCGCCGTCTGGCTGTGGACGTTCGACGCGATCACGCTCGGCGCCATCGCGGTGGCGGCCGGCCTCGCCATCCGCATCACCAACATGTCCGGCTGGATCATGTGGGTGGCGGTCGGCATCTTCGAGCAGATGGGCACCGTGCAGGAAGGACTAGAGACGATCGCCCGCCCCTATGACCTGCTCGACAAGCCCGCCGCGCCGCCGCTCGTCGCCAAAGAGGGCGAGATCCGCTTCGAGAATGTCCGCTTCCACTATGGCAAGGCGGGCGGCATCATCGAGGACCTGAGCTGCACCATCAACCCGGGCGAAAAGGTCGGGCTGGTGGGGCGATCGGGCGCCGGCAAGTCGACGCTCGTCAACCTCCTGCTCCGCTTCTACGACGTCGAGGCGGGGCGCGTGCTGATCGACGGGCAGAACGTCTCAGACGTGAGCCAGGACAGTCTGCGCCAGCAGATCGGCCTCGTCACGCAGGACACTTCGCTTCTGCATCGTTCGGTGCGCGACAACATTCTCTACGGTCGCCCCGACGCTTCGGAAGCCGAGGTGATCGCGGCGGCACGGCAGGCGCATGCCGACGGGTTCATCGAGGGGCTGAGCGATCCGCGCGGACGCCGGGGCCTCGACGCCCATGTCGGCGAGCGCGGCGTCAAGCTCTCGGGCGGCCAGCGGCAACGCATCGCCATCGCCCGCGTGCTTCTGAAGGATGCCCCGATCCTGATCCTCGACGAGGCGACCTCGGCGCTCGACTCGGAGGTCGAGGCCGCGATCCAGGAGAGCTTCGCGCGGCTGATGGAGAACAAGACGGTGATCGCAATCGCCCACCGCCTCTCCACCATCGCGGCGATGGATCGCCTGATCGTTCTCGACCAGGGCCATATCGTCGAGACGGGCAGCCACGAGGAGCTGCTGCACCGGAACGGCCTCTATGCCAGCCTCTGGCACCGGCAGTCGGGCGGCTTCCTCGACCTGCATGCGAACTGAGTCGCGAGGACGGGGCGGCGGGATCGCCTGCCCCGTCCCTGCATGCCCGGCCCGGCATCAGAAGGCCGGGATACGGGAATAGCTGGCGATATCGGCGGTGATGCCGAGCCGCGCGATCATCGCCTGCCGGTCGAAGCCGGTCTCGGCATGGTGCCGCGCCACCGCCTCGCTCACCCGAGCGACGACGTCGGCGCTCGCCCACTCGACCAGGGTGACGATGTTGAAGACGCCCGGTCCCGAGTTCTGCTCGAGGATCATGTCCTGCAGGAACCCCTCCTGCTGCCGCAGCACGTCATAGGTGTCGCGGACGCGCCCCAGGAATTCGTCGCGGCCAGCGGCGGGGACGATGAACTTGTCGACGCGGTAGAGCGGTCCGGCCGCTAACGCCGGAGCTTCCTGATTCGCGCTCGACTCGGAAACGGGACTGCGGATGGCTGACTGGCTCATGACGATCTCCTTGCACTCCTTGCTGGAGGCACCCTCCTGCCGGACCGCGGGTCTGCGGCGGCACTCAATTATATGCATGAGTCACACATATATATCAAGCAATGAGGAGGGCCGCGCAATTCATTTTGCGCAAGGCGCCGTCGCCGATACTAGATTGCCGACATGAGCAGCACGCCCGAAGACGAGAATCGACGCCGGCTCGACCGGCTGATCACCGAAGCGCGGCGGCGCCTGGCACAGGAGCCGGATCGCGCCGCCGATGTCGTACGGATCGATTCCGCGCTCGGCCGCATCCGCCGCAGCATGGCGCGGCAGTCGCTGGGCAGGCGCGTGCTTTCGGAACTCGGCGTGACGGATATCGACCCCGGCCTCGTCGAAGTCCTGCATGCCATCGCCTCGACCGAAGCCGAGGAGCCGGGCGCCGCCTCCATCGGCATGGTGGCGCAGGCAATGGGCGTGGATCCGTCGCAGGCGAGCCGGCTGGTGCGCGAGGCGGTCGCCGCGGGGCTCGTCATGCGAGTCGCAGCGCCGGAGGACGCCCGCCGCAGCGTGCTCCGCCTCTCGGAATTCGGCGCCGCGCTGATGGCCGGCACGCGCGATCACAAGCTCGCGCTGCTTCTCGAACACTTCAGCGACTGGTCGGAGCAGGATTTGGCCGAATTTGCCCGCCTATTGGCGAGCTTCTCGTCGATCGCCCGTCCGAGCGGCTAAATCTGGCGATCCGTCCCGCGACAATGTGCGCATCGGGTGAGCGCTCTCTGGACATTCCTCGCGGTCGGTGGCTAAACAGCTTCTAATCTGAGCGATGGGGACCATGCCGGTTTTCCCATCACTTTCGGCCGGGCGTTCTGGACATCGCGTTGATGTGGGTCGCATACGGACGGTGACGACGGTAGCGCCCGCTTCCGAAGACTATGAGGGGATCATCTTGGCTGAAAATGCTACGGCAGAACCGACCCGCCGCGACTTTCTCTACATTGCGACCGGCGCAGTAGGCGCTGTCGGTGTCGCGGCCGCCGTCTGGCCTTTCATCAATCAGATGAATCCCGACGCGTCGGCATTGGCGCTCGCTTCCACGGAAGTCGACATCAGCGCCCTGCAACCCGGCGACTCGCTGACCGTGAAGTGGCGCGGCAAGCCGGTGGTCGTGCGTAACCGCACGCAGAAGGAAATCGACGACGCCAAGGCGGCCTCGCTGTCGGACCTCAAGGATCCGGTCGCGCGCAACGCCAACCTGCAGCTGGACGCGCCGGCGACCGACGCCAACCGCGCCGCCGCCGGCAAGGAAAACTGGTTCGTCATGGTCAATGTCTGCACCCATCTGGGCTGCATTCCGCTCGGCCAGTCGGGCTCGTTCAACGGCTGGTTCTGTCCGTGCCACGGTTCAGTCTACGACACCGCCGGCCGTATCCGCAGCGGCCCGGCCCCGGAGAATATGGCCATTCCGGTCTATTCCTTCCTGAGCGACACCAAGATCAAGATCGGCTGACCGGGGGAAAATCGAAATCATGTCCGGACCATCTACCTATCAGCCGCAGAACGCTTTCCTGAAGTGGTTCGAGGCGCGCCTGCCGATCGGCGGGCTCATCCATTCGTCGTTCATCGTGTTCCCCAATCCGCGGAACCTGAACTACTGGTGGACCTTCGGCGGCATCCTGGCGTTCATGCTGGTCGCGCAGATCGTCACCGGCGTCGTGCTGGTGATGCACTACACGCCGCACACGACGCTGGCCTTCTCGTCCGTTGAAGGCATCATGCGCGACGTGAACTATGGCTGGCTGCTGCGCTACCTGCACGCCAACGGCGCGTCGATGTTCTTCATCGCCGTCTACGTCCATATCTTCCGCGGCCTCTACTACGGCTCCTACAAGGCGCCGCGCGAGGTGCTGTGGATCCTCGGCATGATCATCTTCCTGCTGATGATGGCCACCGGCTTCATGGGCTACGTGCTGCCGTGGGGACAGATGTCCTTCTGGGGCGCCACCGTGATCACGAACCTCTTCTCGGCGATCCCGATCGTCGGCGAGACCATCGTGACCTGGCTGTGGGGCGGCTTCTCGGTCGACAACCCGACCCTGAACCGGTTCTTCTCGCTGCACTACCTGCTGCCGTTCATGATCGCCGGCGTCGTCGTCCTGCACATCTGGGCGCTGCACATCCCCGGCTCGAACAACCCGACCGGCGTGTCCGTCAAGGACAAGCAGGACACCCTGCCCTTCCATCCCTACTTCACCGTCAAGGATGCGCTCGGCCTGGTCGTGTTCCTGATCGTCTACATGTGGTTCGTGTTCTACCTGCCGAACTACATGGGCCATCCGGACAACTACACCGCGGCCAACCCGCTCGTGACGCCGGCGCACATCGTTCCGGAATGGTACTTCCTGCCGTTCTACGCGATCCTGCGCTCGATCCCGGACAAGCTGGGCGGCGTCATCGCGATGTTCGGCGCCATCGCCGTGCTGTTCGTGGT
Source organism: Kaistia nematophila (assembly GCF_026343855.1). Lineage (NCBI taxonomy): Bacteria > Pseudomonadati > Pseudomonadota > Alphaproteobacteria > Hyphomicrobiales > Kaistiaceae > Kaistia > Kaistia nematophila. The sequence continues at coordinate 81,953 of NZ_JAPKNK010000012.1, forward strand.
TCCCTGGCTCGACACCTCGAAGGTCCGTTCGGCCAATTTCCGCCCGCTCTATCGCCAGTTCTTCTGGATCCTGGTGCTCGTGTCGATCGGCCTCGGCTATCTCGGCTCGCGTCCGGCGGAAGGCGGATACGTCATCGCTTCGCGTATCCTGACGGTCTACTACTTCTTCCACTTCCTGGTGATCCTGCCGCTGCTCGGCCTGTTCGAGAAGCCGAAGCCTCTGCCCGCCTCGATCACCGAGTCGGTTCTCGGCAAGGGTGCGGCCAACGTCACCGCCGGTGCGCCTGCCGCGCCGCAGACCAAGTAAGCCGCGAGAGGATCACGGATCGATCATGATGAAGACCCTTTCCGAGAAAATCGCGCGGTTCGGTCTGGCTCTGTCCCTCAGCGTCGCTTCGGCGACGCTGGTGGCCGGCCCCGTCAGCGCCGCCGAGGAAGCGGCGCACGAGACGCCGCACTACCCGATCGTCCATCCGACGCAGGAGCCCTGGAGCTTCGCCGGCGTGTTCGGCAAGTTCGACACGGCCCAGCTGCAGCGCGGCTACCAGGTCTACAAGGAAGTCTGCTCCGCCTGTCACTCGATGAACCTGATGAGCTTCCGCAACCTGGGTCAGCCCGGCGGACCGCACTTCAGCGAGGCACAGGTCAAGGCGCTTGCCGCGACCTTCCAGGTGCAGGACGGCCCGAACGACGCCGGCGACATGTTCGAGCGCGCCGCCCGTCCGTCCGACCGCTTCCCGGCGCCCTTCCCCAATCCGGAAGCCGCCGCCGCCGCCAACAACGGCAAGGCCCCGCCGGACCTGTCGCTGATGGGCAAGGCGCGCGCCGTCGAGCGTGGTTTCCCCTGGTTCCTGCTGGATATCTTCACCCAGTACCAGGAAGGCGGCCCCGACTACATCCACGGCCTGCTGACCGGCTACAAGGAGCCGCCGGCGGGTACGGAAGTCGGCCCCGGCCTGCACTACAATGTCGGCTTCGGCAGCGGCTCGGCGATCGCCATGGCCCCGCCGCTCTCCGACGGCCAGGTGACCTATTCGGACGGTACGCCCGAGACGGTCGACCAGTACTCGCGCGACGTCGCGGCCTTCCTGATGTGGACGGCAGAGCCGCATCTCGACGCCCGCAAGCGCATCGGCTTCCAGGTGATCATCTTCCTGATCGTCTTCGCCGGCCTGCTCTACTTCGCCAAGAAGAAGATCTGGTCGAAGGTCGCGCACTAAGCGCCACCGCGACGACTCGAATTGAAAAAGGGCCCCCGACGGGGCCCTTTTTTGTTTCAAGACTGCGGCTGGTAGCTCGCGAGGAAGGCCCGCAGCCGTTCCCGCAATTCGCCGGCGTCGGCGCGAAAATCCTCGGCGATCCAGCCCCGCTCCATGTGCTTCAGCAGCAGCCCGACCAGGGGACCGCGATCGACACCGAGTTCGACGACGTCGCGGCCGGACAGAGGAAAGGTCGGAATCGCCCATTCCAGGGCGGCACCCCCGCGCGATGCGACGTCATCCGCGGCGAGCATTCCCTTCGCTCCGGCGAGCGCCAGGCCATCGAGAAACGCCGCCGTTCCGATCCGGTAGAGCGCCGCGTGATCGCCCTCGGCCGGGATCGACGCCGCCTCCAGGCCCGCCGCCAGCGCGGCGCGCATGCGGGTTCGCTCGGCATTGGAGAGACGGAAGCGCTGGGCGATGCGATCGACATCCTCCTGCACGCGCCCGAACAGCACCGCGAGGCGCAGCGGCGCCGATGCCGGCTCGCCGCGCTCGAACGTCGGCAGCCGCGAAAAGGCGACGAGATCGCCGACACCGGCGGCGATCAGAGGCAGGATGCCGCTCTCCTGCATGACGGCGACGGTCGGGGCCGCGCCTTCGGCGATGACCAGCCGACGCATTTCCTGGCCGACCCGCTCGGCCGAGAGTTCGGCCAGGTCGTGGCGCGCGCGGATCGTCGCCGAGAGCCCCTCCGCGTCGGGAGCGCCGGCGCCATAGGCGGCATGGAAGCGGAAGAAGCGCAGCGCCCGCAGCCGGTCCTCCGCGATCCGGCGCTCGGCGGAACCGATGAAGCGCACCCGGCGCGCCGCGATGTCGGCGAGCCCGCCGACCGGATCATGCAGCCTTCCGTCGAGATCGACCGACAGCGCGTTGATGGTGAAGTCACGCCGCTCCGCATCGGCCTGCCAGTCGCGGCCGAAACGCACGACGGCGCGGCGACCGTCGGTCTCGACATCCTCGCGCAGCGTCGTCACCTCGACGACGTGGCGATGGCCGATGACCGTCACCGTGCCGTGCTCGACGCCGGTCGGCGCGACCTTCAGTCCCGCCGCCTCGGCTCGCGCGATCACCGTCTCCGGGGGTGCGGTCGTGGCGACGTCGACATCGGCGAGCGGCAAACCCATCAGCGTGTTGCGCACGGCCCCACCGATGACCCGCGCCTCCTCGCCATCCGACGAGAGCAGGCCCAGAACCTGGCTCACCAGCGGATCCGCAAGGAATCCGGCGTCGCGTAGATCCGGCGCGCTCAATCGAAGCCGCCTGGGACGAGCTTGCCATCCCGGAACTCGGCCGGATGATAGGTCGTGCCAACGCTGCCGCCGGAGAAATGCACCAACCCGAGCACCGCGATCAGGACCAGGACGACGCCGGCGGCCGACAGCCGCGACAGCACCGGATAGGACCAGTCGTCCCGCCGCAGGACCTGTCCTGGCGCCAGCTGCCGCCAGCCGGCATAGACCAGAAACGGCGCCAGGAAGCACAAAAGCGTAATGGCGAGAAATCTCAGCATCTACCGAAAGAGTCTCTCATAGAGACCGCGGATGATCCCGGCGGTCACGCCCCAGATATGGTGCTCGTCATATGGCATTTCGTAGAGCGAATGGCGAACTCCATCGAATTCCCGGCTGATCGTCTGGTGGTTTTCCGGCGTCATCAGGAAAGAGAGGGGTACTTCGAAGGTGGCGTCAACCTCGCCGGGGTTCAGCACCAGGTGATGATCGGGCGCCACGCGCGCCACGATGGCGGTGATGCGATAGCCGGTGCCGGCGATATAGGGGTCGAGCGCGCCGATCGGATCGACCAGCCCCGGATCGAGGCCGATCTCCTCCTGCGCCTCGCGCAGCGCGGCCGCCGTCGCGTCCGCGTCGGTCGGATCGATCTTGCCGCCGGGAAAGGCGATCTGGCCGGGATGCTTGCGCAGTTGCATCGTCCGACGGGTCATCAGCACCGTCGCCTCGCTGCGCTCGACCACCGGAATGAGCACCGCCGCCTCGCGCCAGACGAAGCCCTTGGGAGGCACGAATTCCGGGTTGATCACCGGCTCCCTCGGAAGGGCGACGAGCGGATGATCGAGTGGCCGCAACAGCTTGCGCGCCCTGGCGAAGAAATGGTCCGGCCGGAACGGATCGTCGGAATCGAGCTGCGTCACGGCGTCACCGCCGCTTCTGCCCGGCCAATAACGAAGAAGTGACCGGCCGAAAGGAGGCCGATCTCATCGCCCCGTTGCTCGAAATGCCGGGCCAGTTCATGCACCACCGGCCGCGCAAGCCGCGCCTCGAGCCCGCCACGGACGAGCACATAGGGAACCAGGCCGTCGTCCGACGCATCGGTGGCGATGCGCAGCGGATGTTCGGCATCGACCGTGACGACGTCGCCGACATTGGTGCGCAGAATCAGCCTTTGCGCCTCCCCTTCCCCGTCGATGGCCATCTCCACGACGATGAAAGGCACGTCTTCCACCGTGATCGTCAGCTTTTCGGCCGGGGTGACGAGAACATGGCTGCCATCGGGCTCGCGCCGGAGCACGGTGGAGAACAGCCGGACCAGCGCCTCGCGCTGGATCGGCCGCCCCTCGTGATGCCAGCCGCCCTGATGGTCGATGCGAATGTCGCTGGCGCCGCAATGGGCCGGATTCCAGAGATGGACCGGAGCGGGGCCGCGCAAGCCGCCGGCGCGCTCGATCAGTCCATCGAGGGCCGAACCATGCGCCGAAACGTCCTCGGCCTTGGTTTCGCCCTGCTTTGTCACTGACATGCTAAGTATCATCCTTCCGTGCAGGGCGGTGCAGCCAGAGGCTGACGACGCCATGCCGGTCGTGCGAAGATTGTACGCGGATCGAGTCACTCGATCTCGTCGCGACCGTAACCGAAACTATATGGGCCGATATGAGCGCGTTCAATCAGACCTCCATCGCCGACATCAATCCGGGACGCACGATCGCGGAAGCCGACGCGGCGGTCGCCACCATCAAGGCGGCCCGCGAGGCGATCGGCAAGGTGATCTACGGCCAGGAAGCCGTCGTCGAGCGCGTGCTGGTGACGCTGCTTTCGGGCGGCCACGGCCTGCTCGTCGGCGTGCCCGGCCTCGCCAAGACCAAGCTGGTCGAGACGCTCGGCATCGTGCTCGGCCTTGAGGAGCGCCGCGTCCAGTTCACGCCCGACCTGATGCCGTCCGACATCCTCGGCTCCGAGGTGATGGACCAGGACGAAAGCGGCCGCCGCTCGTTCCGCTTCCTGAAGGGCCCTGTCTTCGGCCAGCTCCTGATGGCCGACGAGATCAACCGCGCCAGCCCGCGCACGCAATCCGCGCTGCTGCAGGCCATGCAGGAATATCACGTCACCGTCGCCGGACAGCGCTACGACCTGCCGAGCCCCTTCCATGTGCTCGCGACCCAGAACCCGCTCGAGCAGGAAGGCACCTATCCGCTGCCGGAGGCCCAGCTCGACCGCTTCCTGTTGCAGATCGACGTGCTCTATCCCGATCGCGACGCCGAGCGGCGCATGCTGTTCGAGACGACCGGCGCCAGCGACGCGGTAGCGGAGCGGATCACCGACGCGCAATCGCTGAAGGCGATCCAGCAATTGGTCCGCCGCCTGCCGATCGGCGAAAGCGTCGTAGAGGCCATCCTCAATCTGGTTCGCTCGGCACGTCCGGGCGAAATCGCCGACAACAAGCTTTCCGGCGTTATTGCCTGGGGGCCCGGCCCCCGCGCCAGCCAGGCGCTGATGCTTGCCGTCCGTGCCCGCGCGCTGATCGACGGACGATACGCGCCTTCCGTCGACGACGTGATCGCGCTGGCCGAACCGGTGCTGCAGCACCGCATGAGCCTGAGCTTCGCGGCACGGGCCGATGGCCTCTCAGTGCGCGATGTCATCGGGACCCTCAAGTCACGAATCGGGTGACGTTTTGAACGAAGCACGCGCTTCCGTGCAGACATCCAGTCGTGTCGGAACGAATCTGGCTGAAGCCAAGGGATTGGCGGCCAGCCTGCCGGATCTGCTCGTCGAGGCGCGCCGGGTCGCGACCACGGTTCTGGCCGGCTGGCATGGCCGCCGCCGCGCCGGTCCAGGCGAGACGTTCTGGCAGTTCCGTCCCTTCGTGGCGGGCGAAGCGCCCGGCCGCATCGACTGGCGCCGCTCCGCGCGTGACGATCATTTCTATATCCGCGAACGCGAGTGGGAAGCCGCCCACACCGTCTGGCTTTCCGCCGACCTGTCGCGCTCGATGGACTTCCGCTCGAAGCTCGCGCTCGCCTCCAAGCGCGATCGCGCCGTCGTGCTGCTGCTGGCGCTGGGCGACCTGCTGGCCGCCGCCGGCGAACGCATCGGGCTGCTCGGGCTGAGCGATCCGATCCTGGCGCGCAATGCGGCCGAGCGACTGGCCGAAACGCTGATGCATTTCGATACCGAACAGTCGGCCTTTCCCTCCGCCATGCGGCTTGGCCGGTTCGCCGACCTCGTCGTGATCGGCGATTTCCTCGATCCGATCGACGAGATCGAGGCCCGACTCGCCGATTACGCCCGCCATGGCGCGACCGTGCATCTGGTCGAGATCCGCGATCCGGTGGAAGAGATCTTCCCCTATGCCGGACGAACAGAGTTTCGCGATCCGGAGACCGGCGCGCTCTACACGATCGGCCGCGCCGAGCAGATCGGCGAGGAATACCGCAACCGCCTTCTGGCCCGCCGCGAGACGCTGGCCGCGACCTGCCGCCGGCTCGGCTGGAGCTACCTGACCCATCGCACTGACCGCCCGGCGACCGAGCCGCTGCTGGCGCTGCATGCGCGCCTTTCCACGCGCACGACGCAGGGAGACCGGCCATGATCGCCGGCCTGCCGCTCGCCTTCGGTGCGCCCCTGGTTCTGGCCGCGCTCGTGCTGCTGCCGGCCATCTGGTGGCTCCTCAAGCTGACGCCGCCGCGTCCACGCCTCGAGAGCTTCCCGCCGACCCGCATCCTCGCCGAGATAGCGCCGCGCGACGAACAGCCCTCGCGCAGCCCGTGGTGGCTGACGGCCCTGCGGCTGCTGCTCGCCGCGCTCGTCATCCTGGCGCTGGCCGCGCCGATCTGGCGCCCGACCGGCGAAAGCGTGCCCGGCTCCGGCCCCCTGCTCGTCGTCATCGACAATGACTGGGCTTCGGCGCGCGACTGGACGACCCGGATCGACACGGCCCGCCGCATCGTGACGATGGCCGAGAGCGCCGGCCGGCCGGTCGGGCTGATCGCGACGGCAGAGCCGCCGAACCAGGAGATCACGCCGACCGACGCCGCCGCCATCCGCGCCCGCCTCGACGCGCTGGTGCCCCGCCCCTATCCGGCCAACCGCGCCGCCATCGCCGCCGCGCTGCAATCGGCCGCGCCCGCCGCGGCGTTCGGCGGCATCGCCTGGCTCTCGAACGGCCTTGGCGGCAGCGATGCCGAGGCGTTCGGCCGTTTCCTCGATACTTCGGTCAAGGCGCCGGTGACGATCTATGGCCGCGACGGCAAGTCCCTCCTCGGACTGGCCGCCCCCGTCGCCACCGCCGACGCGCTGACGCTGAGCGTTTTGCGCGGCGACGGCGAAGCCGTCGGCAGCGGCACCCTGGTCGCCCGCGACATGAAGGGGCGGTCGGTCAGCGAGGCGCCATTCGCGTTCAAGACCGGCGAAAAGCACACCGACGCCGTCTTCACCCTGCCGACCGAGCTGCGCAACGAGATCGTCCGGGTCGAGATCGCCGGCCAGCAGACGGCCGGCGCCGTGCAATTGCTCGACGATCGCTTCAAGCGCCGGCGGATCGGCCTGATCTCCGGCGCGTCGAGCGACAATGCGCAGCCGCTGCTGTCGCCGCTCTACTACATCAGCCGCGCCGTGCAGCCCTTCGCCGACGTGATCGAGCCGCGCGACGCCAATGCGGCGCTCGCCGTGCCGCAGATGATCGAGGGCGGCTCGGCTGTTATCGCCATGGCCGACATCGGCACGCTGACGCCGGATGTCGAGGACAAGCTCGCGACCTGGGTCGAGGCGGGCGGCACGCTGCTGCGCTTCGCCGGGCCGCGCCTCGCCGCGGCCAGCGCCCAGGCCGACAACCTCATCCCGGTGCGCCTGCGCGAAGGCGGCCGCGTGCTCGGCGGCAGCCTGTCCTGGTCGACGCCGCAGCCGCTCGCCAGCTTCTCCGCCAACAGCCCGTTTGCCGGGCTCGCCATCGCGCCGGATATCGAGGTGCGCCGCCAGGTGCTGGCCGAGCCGGACGCCAACCTGCCGACCCGCACCTGGGCGGCGCTCGCCGACGGCACGCCGCTCGTAACCGCCGCGCCGCTCGGCAAGGGATGGCTGATCCTGTTCCACGTCACCGCCGACGCCAGCTGGTCGAACCTGCCGCTCTCCGGCACCTTCGTGGAGATGCTGCGCCGGATTTCCGCCTTCGCCTCCGTGCCCCTGATGCAGGACAATGCAGCCAAGACGGTCGAGGGATCGGCGGGCGCGACGCTGCCGCCCTATCGGCTGCTCGACGGCTTCGGCCATTTCGTCGCAAGCGATCCGATGGCCCGGCCGCTGCCCGCGTCCGGCGCCCCGGTCGAGCCGAGCCGCGAGCATCCGCCCGGCCTCTATGGCGGCGAGGACGGCTTCCGCGCCATCAACGTGCTGGCGCCCGACGCAACGTTGCCGCCGCTCGACGTCGGCGCCATGGCCGGCGCCGAGCTCCGACCCTATCCGACCACGGCGCCGACCGACCTGTCGCCCTGGCTGCTGCTCGCGGCGTTCGTCTGCCTGGTCGCCGACGCGCTCGCCGTGCTGTGGCTGAACGGCGGCCTGCGGGTGCGCCGTCACGCGACCGCTTCCGTTATCCTCCTGTTAACCCTGGCGCACGCTTTTGCCCCGCCGCCGGCCCGCGCCGATGCGGCGAGCGACCAGTTCGCCATGGACGCGGTGAACAAGTCGCGCCTCGCCTATGTCCGCACCGGCAATGCCGAGATCGACGACATGAGCGAGGCCGGCCTCGCCGGCCTGTCGCGGGCGCTCTCCGCCCGCACGGCGATGGAGCCGGACAATCCGCTCGGCGTCGACGTCGAGAAGGACGAGTTGAGCTTCTTCCCGCTGCTCTACTGGCCGATCGACCCAGCCTCGCCGATGCCCTCCTCGGCGACGCTCGCCAAGATCGACGCCTATATGAAGCAGGGCGGCTCGATCCTGTTCGATACCCGCGACGAGCTCGACCGCGCGCCCGGCTCGACCGGCTTCGGCGGCACGCCGGCGGCCGAGCGGCTGCGCGCCATGCTTTCCGGCCTAGACATCCCGCCGCTCGAACCGGTGCCCGGCAACCACGTCCTGACCAAGGCCTTCTACCTGCTCGAGGACTTTCCCGGCCGCTACAGCGGCGGCCCGCTCTGGGTCGAGGCCTCGCCGCCCGAGACCGACGCGAACGCGGCCCAGCGCCCGGCCCGACCCGGCGACGGCGTCTCGTCGATCCTGATCACCGAGAATGACATGGCGGCCGCCTGGGCGACCGATCCCGACGGCCGCTATCTGGTGCCGACCGTGCCGCCCGACCCGCGCCAGCGCGAGATGGCCTATCGGACCGGCATCAACATCGTCATGTACACCCTGACCGGCAACTACAAGGCCGATCAGGTCCATGTGCCGGCCCTGCTTGAGAGGTTGGGCCAGTGAATTGGTCGATCACCTTCGCGCCGCTGATCCCGCTGCCCTGGCTGGTCGCAGTGGCCGTCCTCGGCCTTCTCGCCGTGGCGCCGCTGCTGCTGCGGCGTCTGCGCGGCGGCTGGCTGCGCCTGCTGGCACTCGCGGCCCTTCTCGCCGCCCTCTCCGGCCCCGTCCTGCTCGCCGAGGATCGGCAGCCGCTCCCCACCGTCGTCGCGCTCGTCGTCGACAAGAGCGCCAGCCAGGATCTCGACGGCCGCGCCAGGATGACCGAGGAAGCGCGTGCGGCGCTGGAAAAGCGCTTCGGCGAGCTGCGCAGCCTCGATCTGCGCGTCATCGAGGCCGGCGGCAAGACCGGCGGCGCGCCCGTCGACGGCACGGAACTGTTCTCGGCCGTCTCGGCCGCGCTCGCCGACGTCGCGCCGGAACGCCTCGGCGCCGTCGTCATGCTGACCGACGGCGAGGTGCATGACGTGCCGATGCCGCCGAACTCCCCCTTCGGCGGCGCGCCGCTGCATGCGCTGATTTCCGGTCACGACAACGAGCGCGACCGCCAGATGGTGATCCGCTCGGCGCCGCGCTTCGCCATCGTCGACGAGAATCAGACGATCGAGTACAGCGTCATCGACCAGGGCGCCCCCTCCAACGACCCGCTCCGCGTCACCATCAGCCTCGACGGCGAGCCGCTCGCCACCGAGACGGTGACGCCGGGCGCGATCAACCGATTCCCGATCCGGATCGGTCACGCGGGACAGAACATCTACGAATTCGAGGCCGCCCCGCTCGAGGGCGAACTCACCGCCGTCAACAACCGCGCCGCCGCCGTCATCGACGGCATCCGCGAAAACCTGCGCGTGCTCCTGGTCTCGGGCGAGCCACATGCCGGCGAGCGGATCTGGCGTAACCTGCTGAAGTCGGACGCCTCGGTCGATCTCGTCCACTTCACCATCCTGCGCCCGCCGGAGAAGCAGGACGGCACGCCGATCAACGAACTGTCGCTGATCGCCTTCCCGACGCGCGAGCTGTTCTCGGTCAAGATCGACCAGTTCGACCTGATCATCTTCGACCGCTACGCCCAGCGCGGCGTACTGCCGACGATCTATTTCGACAACATCGCCCGCTATGTCCGCGACGGCGGCGCGCTGCTCGTCGCCTCGGGACCGGACTATGCCTCGGACGACAGTCTCTGGAACACGCCGCTCGCCGACGTGCTGCCGGCGGCGCCAACGGGCCGCGTCATCGAAAAGCCCTTCCTGCCGCGCGTCACCGATCTCGGCGGCCGCCATCCGGTCACCCGCGGCCTCGAAGGCGCCGACACCGAGCCGCCCCGCTGGAGCCGCTGGTTCCGCCAGATCGAGGTCGACAAGCCGAGCGGCGAAACGATCCTGAAGGGCGTCGACGACGATCCGCTGCTGGTGCTCGACCGCGAGGGCAAGGGCCGGGTGGCGCTGATGCTGTCCGACCAGGTCTGGCTGTGGGCGCGCGGCTACGAGGGCGGCGGCCCGCATGTCGACCTGCTGCGCCGGCTGGCGCACTGGCTGATGAAGGAGCCCGACCTCGAGGAGGAGGCGCTCCGCGCCACGGCGCGCGGCGCCACCCTCGTCATCGACCGCCAGACCATGCAGGAGAAGATCGGCCCGGTCACGGTCATCGCCCCCTCCGGCGCGCGCAGGACGCTGACGCTCGCCCCCGACGCGCCCGGCCGCTTCCACGGCGAGATGCCGGCCGACGAGATCGGCCTGTGGCGGGTCGAGGACGGCGAGCATCGGGCCTTCGCCCATGTCGGCCCGGCCAATCCGCGCGAATTCACCGACGTGCTGTCGAGCTTCGACAAGCTGCAGCCCGTGGTGGACGCGACCGGCGGCCACATGGCGCGCATGGTGACGGCGGACGGCAAGCTCGATACGCCGCGCATCGTGCCGGTGCGCCCGGGCCGCGCCATGGCCGGCCGCGACTGGATGGGAATCCGCATGACGGACGCGTCAGTGCTCAGGGGTGTCGACCGCTGGCCGCTGTTCTCCGGCTTCCTCGGCCTCGCCGCCCTGCTCGGCGTCATGGCGGCGACCTGGTACCGCGAAGGGCGGTAGGCTTTTCGCGTAGCAAGGCCCTCACCCAACCCTCTCCCGCAAGCGGGCGAGGACTTTTCGGCCCGAGGCCCGTCGCAGTCCTGAGTCCGGAGGCAAAGCCGGAGGCGCTCGTCCCTTCGCCCGCTTGCGGGAGAAGGGCGGTGTGAGGGACTTCCCTACGCCGCGCGCTCGGCCGCGCCGCCGAGGCCTTCGAGCGCGTCGTCGGTCAGCGGGCAGACCAGCACGCGCGCCGGGTCGGCGGGAGCCGGCAGGGTGATCTGGTAGGGCCGCAGCCGCTGGAACCCGAACGGACCATAATAGGGTTCGTCGCCGACGAGCAGGATGACTTCATGGCCTGCCTCCCGTGCCGCGGCGATCGAGGTGCGCATCAGCGACTTGCCCGCGCCCCTGCCCTTCCATTCCGGCACAACGGCCAGCGGCCCGAGCAGGATGGCCGGCCGGCCGCCGATCCGGATCGGCGTCAGCCGCACCGAGCCGATCAGCCGCTCGCCGGATTTCGCCACGAAGGACAGTTCGGGATCATGCGGCACGCCCTCGCGCAGCAGCGACGCGGCGCGGACGAAACGACCGGGACCGAACGAAATATCGTGCAGCGCCTCGATGGCGGGATCGTCGGCAGGCTGCTCGGCCAGGACGGTGAAGGAATCGATCTTCATGGAATGCGTCTCGTCGGAAGGGCATGGCACCGTCCGACCGAGGCTGCCGGCGGTCAGGTGCGGCAGATCCCGGGGACAGGCGAGCGAACGGCATCGCGTGACACGAGGTCACGGCCGTCGGTTCGTCGTCGCAGCAGGAGAAGGCGCGGCTTCATGCTCGGTCCCAAGTCGCAGGTGAAGGCGCAATAACATGGGTCGCCGACCTCGGCAATCACCAATTCGGCGACACCGGCGCACCCTCGGCGATCTCCGCCAGCCGGCGGCGCGTCGCAGGTGTCGCCGCCTCCGGCAGCGCGCCGAGATCGAAGAAGCCCACCTCGGCGATCTCGCGATTGGGATAGAGCGGCGGAGCCGGCCGCCGGAAGGCGTAGGAGACATAGACCAGCACGTGGTCGCGCGGCCGCTTCGGATTGCGATAGACGCCGTGCAGCGACGGCGCCGCATCGAGCTCGATGCCGCCCTCCTCGCGCAGTTCCCGCACCAGCGCCTCCTCCACCGTCTCGCCGCGCTCGACGCCGCCACCGGGCAAATACCAGCCAGGCATGTAGCTGTGGCGGACGAGGAAGACGCGCCCGTCCGCATCGAAGCAGGCGCCGCGCACGCCAAGGGTCATGCCGCGCACCACGGGGGCGACTAGGGAGCCGAGACGGGCAAGAACGGAGTACATGCGGGATCGATCCAGATTCGGGGCAGCATAGGCCGGACGGGCGGAACGGCAAGCCGCCGGGAGACGCCATGCGCGCCAAACATGGCTGGGTCGCGTCCACACCCCTAACGACGGGACGATCCGGCCACCATCTATCCTTCAGATAGGCGGGAGGCTCGGATAGCCCCGCCGGCGGCGCCCCTTGTTGGCGCCGTTTGCTTTTCGGGAGCATTCTAAACGCTCTGGTTGTAGAGCCAGGCGGCTGGACGCTGGCTCCGCGCTTCGCTAAGCCGGATGCCATGTTCGTGCTTGCCCATCTTTCCGATCCGCATCTCGGCCCCCTGCCGCGTCCGCGCACGCTGGAACTCGCCTCGAAGCGGGTGATCGGCTACGTCAACTGGAAGCGCAACCGCGTCCGCTCGCTGGGTGGCGAAGTGCTGGCCGGGCTGATCGAGGACATGCTGGCGCGACACCCGGACCACATCGCCGTCACCGGCGACCTGGTCAACATCGCCCTCCCCGGCGAGATCATCGCAGCCAGCGAATGGCTGAAGGCGGTCGGCGCGCCGCACGACGTTTCCTTCGTGCCCGGCAATCACGACGCCTATGTGCCGGGCGCGCTCGCCAAGGCGCTTGCGCTCTACGCGCCCTACGTTACGGGCGACGACGGACTGGCGCTCGGCCGCGTCACCTTCCCTTACCTGCGCCGGCGCGGTCCGGCCGCGATCATCGGCGTCTCGAGCGCCCGCGCTTCCGCCCCCTTCATGGCGACCGGCCATGTTGAGGCCCAGGCCCTGCCGGCGCTTCGCGACATGCTGATCCGCGCCAGGGGCGAAGGCCTCTACCGCGTCGTGCTGATCCATCATCCGCCGTTCAAGAAGGCCACCGGCTGGCACAAGCGGCTGGTCGGCGCCGGGCGGATCCGCGCCATCATCAAGGAAGTCGGCGCCGAACTGATCCTGCACGGACACACTCATATCGACAGCTTCGAAAGCGTCGAGGGACCGGACGGACCGGTGCCGGTGATCGGCGTGCCCTCGGCCGCCAACGCGCCCGGCGGGCACAAGCCGGCCGGCCGCTACAATCTCTTCGGCATTGAGGGCGAGCCCGGCAACTGGCGCTGCTCGCTGGTCGAGCGCGGCTATGGCGCGCCGGGCTCCGGCATCGAAGTAATCCGCGAGCGCACGGTCGGCTAGGATCGCTTCCCGCCGCCGCCTCGGGAATGCGGAGCCGGCTCGCGACGTTTTCTCGCAGCAACACCCGCGGCAAAAACGTATCGGCGCAGCCCGCATTCGAACATCCGCAGGTTGCAGCGGGCGATCCGGAACGGTAAGCGTACCAATAGAATAGTCACGAGCCGCCGCGCTCGGAATCGGGGGCTGGCGTCTCATGAGATTTGTGTCCCGCGCTCGCCTGGCGCCATTGGCCGCCATCGTGCTGAGCGGCTGCGTCGCGAGCGAGGCGCCGTCCATTCCCCTGTTCGGGGCGTATTTCCCGGCCTGGCTTCTCTGCGCCACGATCGGCATTCTTGGCGCCGTCGTGGTCCGGGTCCTGTTCGTCCTGATCGGACTCGACGACCGGCTGCCGCTGCGGCTGTTCGTCTATGTCTGCCTGGCGGCAGGCATCTCGTTCGCCACTTCCCTCGCATTCTTCGGACGCTGACGATGAGCAAGCCCGGTATTCTCGGCAAGGCGCTTGGCGGCGTCGTTGCCATCGTCATCATCGCCGGCGCCGGCGCGCTGGGCTGGAAATACCTGCGCGAAAGCGAACAGAACCCGATGTCCGAGGACGCGGTGATCCAGGCCAACCTGGTCAACATCGCCTCGACGGTGCCGGGCCGGATCATCAACATCGCGGTCCGGGACAACAGCCGCGTCAAAAAGGGCGACCTCCTGTTCGCGATCGACCCGGTCCCCTATCGCCTGGCCGTCGAGCAGACCAAGGCCGACCTGATGATCGCCGAGGCGGCGCTCTCGACCCAGCAGCGCACGATCCGCGCCGAGACCTCCAACGCCGCGATCGCCAGCGAGCAGATCTCGCGCGCCCGCGTCAATCTCGACCTGGCGACGCAGACGCTGGCGCGCCTGACCGCGCTGCGCCCGAAGGGCTATGTCACCGCGCAGCAGGTCGACGATGCGGCCACCGCCAAGCGGGACGCGACGATCAGCCTGAACCAGGCGCTAGCGCAGCGCGAGGCAGCCGACGCGCTGGTCAGCACGCTCGACGGCGCGGAGGCGCTGGTGGCGGCGCGGCGCGCGGCGCTGGCGCTCGCCGAGCGCAATCTCGCCGACACCGAGGTGCGCTCGCCGCATGACGGCCTCGTCGCCGGCCTCACCGTCTCGACCGGCCAGTTCGTCATCACGGGCCAGTCGGTGTTCACGCTGATCGATACCGAGCAGTGGTTCGTCACCGCCGCCTTCCGCGAGACCGAACTGCGCCAGATCGAGGTCGGCGCCTGCGTCACTGCCCATGTGATGGCCAACCGCACGATCCCGCTCAAGGGCCGAGTCGTCGGCATCGGCTGGGGCGTCAGCTCGGAAGAGATCCTGCCGATCCCGCGCAGCCTGCCCTATGTGCCGAAGACGCTGAACTGGGTGCGCATCTCGCAGCGCTTCCCGGTCCGCATCCTGCTCGACAACCCGCCGGCGGACCTGATGCGGGTCGGCGCCTCGGCGCTCGCCACCATCCACAGCGCCGATCGCTGCTAGCCCGATGTCGCCGCGGCTCCACCAGCTCATCGCCGACGTGCAGCCCTTCGAGGGCCGGTTCGGCATGACCTGGCGGATCTCGCTGCTCTGCGCGCTCGTGGCCGCCGTCGCCATGATCTACAAGATCCCGGAGCCGGCGATCGGCTGCTACCTGATCATCTACCTGATGAAGCCCGACGCCTCGACCAACATCGTGCTGGCGATCGGCGCCACCATCCTGGTCACGGTGTTCGTCGCGCTCGTCTTCGTGCTGACGCGATGGACCATCGAGGTGCCGTTCCTGAGGCTCGCCGTGATGGCGCTCGCCTCTTTCGCCTTCGTCTATCTGGGCTCCGTCAGCAAGCTCGGCGACCTCGGCTCCGACATGGCGCTGGTCATCACCTTCGCGCTCACCCTCGTCAGCGCCGCGCCGCTTGGCGAGGTGGTGACGCGCGGCCTGCTCTACGCCTGGCAGATGGTGACGATGCCGATGGCACTGATGCTCTGCTTCAACATGGTGCTCGGTTGGAAACCGTCGCGCCTGCTGCGCAAGACGTGGCGCGAACGGGTCGAGGCATCCGAGCAGCACCTGCTCCGGCACGACGCGGCGAGCCGCGCCCGGCTGCAGGAACTCCTGAGCGAGGGCAATGCCGAGCATGACCAGCGCGCGCTGCTGACCCGCATCCTGCACTACGTGCCGAAGCGGACGACGAACCAGCTGGCGCAGGCGATCGAGCAGAGCTACGCGCTGATGCTCGCCGTGTCGGCGCTGCCACCGACAATCGCCGCCGATGAGCGGGAAAGGCTCGCCGCTCAGTGCCGGAAGGTCGCCGAAGCGATCGCCGCCAAGGCCGTGATCCCGGCGCCCGACGTGCCGACTGCGACGGACGATGCGGCGTTCGCCGCCGCCTGGACAGCGCTGCGCGAGATGGCGGATCCCGATCCGGCCTGGCCGGCCATGCCGCAGGAGCCGTTCTTCGCCGCCGACGCGCTCAGCAATCCGGACCACCAGCGCTTCGCGCTGAAGACGACGCTCGCGGCGATGATCGCCTATATCGTCTATGCCGGCATCGACTGGCAGGGCATCCACACCGCGATGATCACCTGCTTCGTCGCCTCGCTCGGCACCACCGGCGAGACGGTGCACAAGCTGACGCTGCGCATCATCGGCTGCCTGATCGGCGCCGCCCTCGGCATCGGCGCCATCCTGTTCGTCATTCCCAACCTGACCAGCGTCGGCGGACTGATGATCCTGGTGTTCGTCGGCCTGCTTCCGGCCGCCTGGGTCGCCTCCGGCAGCGAGCGGATCTCCTATGGCGGCGTTCAGATCGGCCTCGCCTTCCTGCTCACCGTGCTGCAGGGCTTCGAGCCCAGCCTCG
Organism: Kaistia nematophila; assembly: GCF_026343855.1. Taxonomy (NCBI): domain Bacteria; kingdom Pseudomonadati; phylum Pseudomonadota; class Alphaproteobacteria; order Hyphomicrobiales; family Kaistiaceae; genus Kaistia; species Kaistia nematophila. The sequence goes on from NZ_JAPKNK010000012.1 coordinate 98,304, forward strand.
ACATGGGCACCGCCCGCGACCGCATCGTCGGCATCCTGCTCGGCAACCTGCTCGTCTACCTGATCTTCACCCGGATCTGGCCCGTCGGCGTCGTCGTCGGCGTGCGCGCCGGGCTGTCGAGCGCGCTGGCGGGGCTGGCGCGGCTCGCGAACATGCCGCAGGGTGACAACCGGGCCCGCGTCAACGAGGCGGCTGCGGCGGTCGCCGACCTGCGGCATGCCGCGGACCAGCTCGCCTGGGCACGCTACGAACCGGCGGCGCTGCGTCCGGAGCCGGCGGCGATGCGCCGCTTCGAGGCCGTGCTGGCCGAGGCCGAGCCGCTTGCCGCAAGCCTCTTCCTGGCCGATGGCGCCGATCCTGCCCAGGCCGCGCAGCTGAAGCGTCTGTCACAGGCGATCGCCGACGCGAAGCCGCTCGCAGCGGAAGGAACACCAACGCCGGATCCGTCGGCCCCGCCGCATGATCCGACGTCGGAACACATAGCCCGAATCGAGAACGCACTGGTAACCTGAGGCATGATGGCGAGCCCCACCCGACCGCGTCGACGCGCCCGAGCGAGCTTCCGCTTCGCCGCCACGGCCAGTTTGCTCGCCCTCCTGGCGGGCTGCGCGCAATATGCCGAGCAGCTGGCGCCCGCCTCGCCGCACGAACCCTATCAGCAGGGCCGCAAGACCGGCGTCAGCCTGCTGCCGCAGCCCGCTTCCGCGCCGTCCGGCTCGCGCGATTTCGCCGTCCAGGGCAATCCCGAGCTCTCCGTCATGCCGCCGGCGCCGGAAGTGCGCGCCGGCAAGGTGTACCAGCTGCCGGAGCTGATCGACCTCGCCGAGCGCAACAATCCGACGACGCGGACCGCCTGGGAGCAGGCGCGGCAGGCGGCGCTCGCCGTCGGCATCGCCGAATCCACCTTCCTGCCGACCATCTCCGCCAATGTCATCGGCGGCGCCCAGCAGAACACCACGCCGATCGACATCCTCGGCGTCCAGAAGGACATCGAGACGACCGTCACCGGCGTGTCGTCGACCGTGGCGCTGCAATGGCTGGTGTTCGACTTCGGCCAGCGCAAGGCGGCGACCGACGTCGCCAAGCATGTGCTGACCGCCGCGAACGTCACCTTCAACGGCGCGCACCAGGCGCTGATCTTCAACGTCACGCAGAGCTTCTACCGCTACGGCGCCGCGCAGACCCGCACCGAGGTCGCGACCCGGTCGCTCCGCAACAGCCGAGCCATCCTCGACGCCGCCGTCGCGCGCGAGCAGAAGGGCATCGCCACCTCGGTCGAGGTGGCGCAGGCGCGCCAGCAGGTGGCCCAGTCCGAGCTGCGCCAGGTCGTCGCCACCGGCCAGGAGCGCGACGCCTACCAGGCGCTGCTTTCAGCAATGAGCGTTTCGCCGACCCTCAGCATCAAGGTCGCCGGCTCCGGCCGCCGGCGCCTGCCCGCGCCGACCGACATCTCGACCGAGGAGATGATCCAGCAGGCGCTCGCGCGCCGCCCGGACGTGCTGGCGAGCTACGCCAACATGAAGGCCAGCGAGGCCGGCATCCGCGTCGCCACCGCCGATTTCGCGCCGAAGGTCTACCTCGCCGGCGTCGCCGGCACGGGAACCACCGGGTTCGACGCGGCCGGCCTGCCGACCATCGGCCAGCAGACCTCCGGCGCCGGCGTGCTCGTCGGCGCGACCATGCCGATCTATGACGGCGGCCTGCGCGCCGCCAACCTGAAGGCGGCGGAATCGCGCGCCGCCGTCGCCCGCGCAGCCTTCGCCAAGACGCAGGAGGAAGCCGTGCGCGAAATGGTGGTCGCCGCCAACACGCTGCGTTCGGCGCTCGCCTCCTACCGCGCCGCCAGCAAGCTGACGGACGCGGCGGCGGTCACCTATGACGCGGCGCTGGGCGCCTATGAGAACGGCCTCGGCACGATCACCGCCGCGACGATCGCCGACAGCGGCCTGCTCGACGCCCGCCAGTCGCAGGCCGACGCGCATGCCGCCTCGCTCGTCGCCGCCGCCAACCTCGCCTTCGTGCTCGGCGCGATGACCTCGCCCCGCTCGCCCGAGACGCTGTCGTACCGGTAAGCGAGGAAAATCAAGCCCCTCACCCTGCCCTCTCCCGCAAGCGGGCGAGGGTTTCGGCCGGCGATCGTCATCGACGGGGCGCAACATCTGCCAAGGACGCAGGCGAGCCCCCTCTCCCGCTCGCGGGAGAGGGCTGGGGTGAGGGTCTTCGAAACTATCGCGCCAGCAGCACGATCAGGATGCCACCGATCGTCAGCAGCGTGTTGGAAACGGCGCAGCTCACCGTGAAGCCGAGCGCCGGGGTCTGGCTCTTCGCCCGGGCGGTCAGCATGCCGAGCGAGGCGGTCGAGGCGCGCGCGCCTGCGACGCAGCCGAGCAGGATCGCGTCGTCGAAGCGGAAGACGTAGCGGCCGATATAGAGCGCCAGGATGAGCGGCACGCTCGTCACCACCATGCCCCACAGGAACAGGCTGAAGCCGAGTTGCTGCACGCCGGCGACGAAGCTCGGCCCGGAGGACAGGCCGACGACCGCGATGAACATGTTGAGGCCGAGCGTGTTCATCAGCCAGTTGGCGGCCGGCGGAATACGGCCGAAGGTCGGATGGACCGAGCGCAGCCAGCCGAGTCCGATGCCGGCGAGCAGCACGCCGCCCGAGGAGGACAGCGTGATCGGCACCGAGCCGACCCGCCAGATCAGCGAGCCGATCAGGGCGCCGACGACGATCGCCGCCGCGACGAGCGCAACGTCCGTCTCCTCTGTTGCGCGGTCGGCCCGGCCGAACGCCGCGAGCGAGGCCGAGATGTCCTGCGGCCGGCCGATGACGGTGAGGACGTCGCCGCGATGGATGGTGGTAGCGGGAAGGACCGGGATGTCCACGCCAGTTGCGCCGCGGCGGATGCGGCGCAGAAAGATGCCGCGCGTGCTGGGGAGGCCGGCCAGCTCGGCCAGCGTCTTGCCATCGACCTTGCGGTTTGTGATCAGGACTTCCGTGCCCTCGACCGGCACGTTGAGCAGCTCCGCGTCCTCGATCTCGATGAGCTCGGGTCCGGCGAGCTGCATGATGATGCCGCGGTCGCCGGCGACGGCGACGACATCGCCCACCAGCAGCATCATGTCGGCGGTGGCGTCGACGATCTGGCCGTCGCGACGGACGCGCTCGATGAACAATTGCGCCGGAGCGCTCGCCGATTCGGCCGCCGCGGCGGTCTTGCCGACCCAATCCGAACCGGCGCCAACGCGATAGGCGCGCGCGATATGCTGGTGCCAGGCCCGGGCGCCGCCTGCCTTGCCATGCCCGCCCATCTTGCGCTCATAGGCGCGGCAGGCTGCCACCAGGTCGATGCCGAGCAGCTTGGGCCCGACGACGCAGACGATCATGGTCGCGCCGATGGTGCCGAAGATATAGGTCATCGCGAAAGCGGTCGGCACGGCATTGACCAGTTGCTTCGTCTCACCGGCGGAAAGCCCTAGCTGCTCGATCGCGTCGACCGAGAGCGCGAGTGCCGACGAGATGGTGGCGGCGCCGGCGAACAGGCCGGCAGTCGAACCGACGTCGTAGCCGGCGATCCGCCCGGCCACCCACGCGGCGCCGAGGCACAGCACGCAGACGATCACCGAGAACAGCGCCTGCGGCAGGCCGTTCTTGGCGATGCCCTGCACGAATTGCGGGCCGACGCCGTAACCGATGGCGAACAGGAAGAGCAGGAAAAAGATCGCGCGCACGTCGCTGGAGACGCTGATGTCGAGCTGCCCGACGAGCAGCGCCGTCAGCAGCGTCCCCGTCACGGCGCCGAGGCCGACGCCCTTGATCGACAGGCGGCCGACATAGGCGCCGATAGAGAGGCATACGAAGATCGCGATCGCCGGTTGGGACCGCAGCGTATCGACCAGCCAGTGCAACATGGGATTCATTCTCGACAGCTGCGCGCCGGCAGCGGGCGCGATGTTGGAGGGCCAACGGCCATACGCGAATAGCGAACGACCGATGCGCGCGTATGAAGGGTGGATCACCGTCCACAGTCCCTGCCGGGATCATGCGGGATCCGACTCCGGCGGCGCGCTCAGAGCGCCGCGTAGATCGCCGCGGCCTGGGCGCGCGAACCGACCTCGAGCTTCTTCAGGATCTCGATCACGTGGTAATCGACCGAGCGCTTGGACTGGCCGACGATCAGCGCGATCTCTGTGTTCGACTTGCCGTTCGCGACCCATTTCAGGATCTCGCGCTGCAGGGAGGACAGCGAGCGAAACTTGGCGCTGCCTCCACCCGCCTGCCCGGTCTGCAGGCCGATCGCGGCGGCGCGCGCCGTGCCGACCATGCCGATGATCGACGCCGCGTGCAGAACGTCCTTGTCGTGCTCGCGGTCGGCAAAGGACAGCAGCGTCAGCGCGCCCAGCTTTTCCGAGGCGCCGCGAAACGGAATCGTTACGCCGCCGTAGATCCCTGCAAATTTAATGTACTCGTAATAGTCGCGATGACGACCATGGTCCCAGATGGTCCGCTGCCAAAGCAGAGGGCCCGTTCCGGTCGCCGCATAATCGAGCAGGGGATCCTTGTCCGACCATCCGCCGCGCTCATAGGCGACGAGATCATCATAGGACCAGTTGGTCAGCGTCGGATCTGTCATGAAATCGCGCTGGGCGGTCTTCTCGCAGCCAAGGTTGAAGCTGTCGAAGCCGAGCGCGCGCACGGCGGAATAGATGGCGGCTTGCAACTCTTGCTTGTCGCCAGCCTCGCATATCTCGGCGACAGCCTTCGATGTCAGCTCAAGCAGAAGCAATACACGAATTTCCCTCAGTCAAATACATGACGGCCGCGCGCTTCCGGATCATTTATTTCAAATTCCGAACGAATAAGTAATATATCAGGGCAACTACCGGTTGGCAACTGATCGACTGGTCGGTTGATCCCCGACCGGGCCGGGCGCTAGGCTTTAAACACAGGCGGGTCTTGTCGAGACAAGGACCCTCCGTTAGTTATGAACCAGGCAATGTTGTGGGGAACTCAGCCTAGGGATTGCTTGCCGTCATCGTATTTTCGCATGATGGTGCTCGACAATACGCTGTATTGGCTGTGAGCGCAGGGCAATAGCCGTCAGGGCGGCCACTGATATTGACAGCTTGGACGGCGGTTTCGTGACGCGTCTTGTACGAAACCGCTCGGTCCCCCTCGACTGGCATGGGCTGAAGCACCGCTATGCCTAGGCATGGGCCGATGTCGATCAGTGAAGATTAGCGACAAAACATTCGGAGACGACGATGCATCTGACGCCGCGAGAGTTCGATAAGCTTACCATCCACATGATGGCGGACGTCGCGCTCAAGCGCAAAGCCAAGGGCCTGAAGCTCAACCATCCCGAGACCGTCGCCGTGCTCTGCGCCTATGTGCTCGAAGGCGCGCGCGAAGGCAAATCCGTCGAGGAAGTCATGGACGGCGCCCGCCATGTCCTGACCGCGGCGGACGTGATGGACGAAGTGCCGGCCATGCTGCCGCTCATCCAGGTCGAAGCCGTGTTCACCGACGGCAGCCGCCTCGTCAGCCTGCATAGCCCGATCGTCTGAACAGCCCGCCAGCGCGCGAAACTCCAGGAGGCTGCCTTGGCCAAGAACCCGACTGCGAAGCCCGCCGACACCGCCAAAGCGGCGTCGACCCCGGCCCCGACGCCGCCCGGCGGCTATGTGGTGGCGCCCGGCTTCATCGAGATCAACCCGGGCCGTCCGCGCACGACGCTGACGGTGCGCAACACCGGCGACCGCCCGGTGCAGATCGGCTCGCATTTCCACTTCTTCGAGGTGAACCGCTACCTCGAATTCGACCGCGCCGCCGCCTTCGGCCAGCGCCTCGACATCCCGGCCAACACGGCCGTGCGCTTCGAGCCCGGCGACGAGAAGGAAGTGACCCTCGTCCCTTATGGCGGCAAGCGCTTCGTCTACGGCTTCAACAACCTGGTCGATGGCTGGACCGGCGACGGCCCGACGCCCGACTACCGCCCCAACAAGGCCCACTCGGTCGCCAAGGCAGAGGAACTCGGCTTCAAGTCGAAGGTCCTGAAGGCCAAGCCCGCGAAGTGATCCCGCGCCGCCCGGATCCGGCTCCTCGGACCCCGCGCCCCTCCCATTCCGTTTTTGAAGGTACGGCGTCATGACCCAGATGTCCCGCCAGCAATATGCCGATCTCTATGGTCCCACCGTCGGCGACAAGATCCGCCTCGGCAACACAGACCTCTATGTCGAGATCGAGAAGGACCTTCGCGCCGTCTATGGCGACGAACTGCAATATGGCGGCGGCAAGACGCTGCGCGACGGCATGGGTTCGGAAAACCAGCTGACCCAGGAGGCCGGCTGCCTCGACCTCGTCATCACCAACGTCACCGTGCTCGAGCCGACGCTCGGCGTCGTCAAGGCCGATGTCGGCATCCGCAATGGCCGCATCGTCGGCCTCGGCAAGGCCGGCAACCCGTCGACCATGGACGGCGTCACGCCGGGCCTCGTCACCGGCGCCTCGACCGACGCGATCTCCGGCGAGCACCTGATCCTGACCGCCGGCGGCATGGACACCCACGTCCATTACATCTCGCCGCAGCAGGTCTATGCCGCGCTCTCGAACGGCATCACCACCGTCTGGGGCGGCGGCATCGGCCCGGTCGACGGCAGCAACGGCGTCACGACCACCAATGGTCCGTGGAACCTCGAGATGATGCTGCGCGCCGTCGAGGGGCTGCCGATCAATATCGGCCTGCTCGGCAAGGGCAACTCGACGGGCAAGGGCCCGATGATCGAGCAACTGCATGGCGGCGCCGCCGGCTTCAAGGTGCACGAGGACTACGGCGCCACGCCGTCGGCGATCCGCGCCTGCCTTTCCGTCGCCGACGACTATGACGTCTCGGTCGCCGTCCATACCGACACGCTGAACGAATCCGGCTATGTCGAGGACACGATCGCCGCCTTCGACGGCCGCACCATCCACACCTTCCACAGCGAGGGCGCCGGCGGCGGTCACGCGCCGGACCTTCTGAAGGTGGTCGGCCAGGGCAACGTCCTGCCAAGCTCGACTAACCCGACCCTGCCATGCGGCAAGAACTCGGTCGCCGAGCTCTTCGACATGATCATGGTCTGCCACAACCTGAACCCGAAGATCCCCTCCGACGTCGCCTTCGCCGAAAGCCGCGTGCGTTCGGAAACGATCGTCGCCGAAAGCGTGCTGCACGACCTCGGCGCGATCTCGATGATCGGCTCGGACTCGCAGGCCATGGGCCGCATCGGCGAGAACTTCCTGCGCGCCCTGCAGACGGCGGACGCGATGAAGAAGGCGCGCGGCCAGCTCGAGGAAGACGCGCCGGGCAACGACAATTTCCGCGTGCTGCGCTACATCGCCAAGGTCACGATCAACCCCTGCCTGACCTCCGGCCTCGCCCATGAGATCGGCTCGGTCGCGCCCGGCAAGTTCGCCGACCTGGTGCTGTGGGAGCCGGCCTTCTTCGGCGCCAAGCCGAAGATGGTGCTGAAGGGCGGCTTCGTCGCCTGGGCCAATATGGGCGACCCGAACGCCTCGCTGCCGACGCCGCAGCCCATGTACTACCGCCCGATGTTCGGCGCCTTCGGTTCGGCCATGCAGAAGAGCTCGATCACCTTCGTCTCGCGCGCCGCCTATGACGACAAGATCGGCGAGAAGCTCGGCCTGCAGCGCAACATCAGCCCGGTCTCCGGCACGCGCATCCTCGGCAAGCAGCACATGGTCCGCAACGACTACCTGCCCAACATCGACGTCAACCCCGAGACCTTCGCGGTGACGATCGACGGCAAGCACGTCACGGTCGACCCGCCGACGAGCATTTCGCTCAACCAGCTCTATTTCTTCAGTTGATCACCTGCGTTTCCGCGCAGCAGAGGCACGCATGATACTTATCGAAAGCACGCTCGGTAACATCCAGGATCCGGAATGGGCGAAGACCCTGGAGGGAGCCGCGGTCGACTGGCTCGAACTGGACCAGTGGGAAGCGCAGAAGAGCCGTCTCCGCAAGGCGACGCAGCAGGATGTCGAGCTCGCCCTTTCGCTCGACCGCAACTCGCACCTGCATGACGGCGACATCCTGGTCTGGGACGAGGCGAAGCGCGCCGCCATCGTGGCGCGCATCACGCTGCGCGAGGTGATGATCATCACCCTCGACGACGTCGTTGGCGAGACCATCCCGAACATGGTGCAGACGCTGTTCGAGCTCGGCCACGCCCTGGGCAACCAGCACTGGCCGGCCGTCGTCAAGGGCACCAAGGTCTACGTGCCGCTCACCGTCGACAAGAAGGTGATGAACTCGGTCATGAAGACGCACGCCCTCCCCGGCGTCCGTCACGAGTTCATGCCCGGCTCGGAGGTGATCCCCTACCTGGCGCCGCATGAATCGCGTCGCCTGTTCGGCGGCGCGAGCGACACGCCGCATTCGCATCACCATGCCTCGAAGGATGCGCACGGCCACGGACACGACCATGGACATTCCCATGGCCACGCCCATGCCCATGACCACTGAGGCGGATTCCGAGCGATCCCTGCCGGAGCTGCTCTATCTGCTTCAGTTCGCCGACTCCGCCCTGCCGGTCGGCGGTTTCTCGTTCTCGAACGGACTGGAAACCGCCATTCAGCAGGGCATCGTCGACGGCCCGGCGACGCTGCGGGCCTATACCGAGACGTCGATGTGGCAGGCCGCGACCGGCGACGGCGTCGCGGTGCTCTGCGCGCATCGGGCGGTCGAGGCCGGCGATGTCGACGAACTGCTGCGCATCGACCGGCTGGTCCATGAGCGCAAGCTGAACGAGGAAACGCGCTTGATGACGGTTCGCATGGGCAAGAAGCTCTGCGAACTCTCGGCGGGAATGATCGAGGCACCGCTCCCTGGCGACTGGTTCCAGCGGATCAAGCGCGGCGAGACGCCGGGAACCCATCCGGTCAGCCTCGCGATCACGCTGGCGACGCTCGGCGCCAATCGCCGCGACTCGTTCGGCGTGCATCAGTATGGCGTCGGCAACGGCGTGCTGAGCGCCGCGCTCCGCCTGATGCGGATCTCGTTCGTCGACACCCAGAAGATCCTGCTGGACGTCACGGCCCAGGTGGGCCCGGCCTATGAACGGGTTGCCGATGCGAGCGTCGACGAGATGGCGAGCTTCTCGCCGATCATCGACATCCTCGCGGCGGTGCACGTGAAGGGCCATGTCCGGATGTTCATGAATTAACAAGGTAGCTGGATAGCACTATGAAAAAGATCCCCCGCATCGGCATTGGCGGTCCCGTCGGCTCCGGCAAGACCGCCATCATCGAGGCGATCACGCCCGTGCTGGTGAAGCTCGGCTATCGCATCCTCGTCATCACCAACGATGTCGTCACCACCGAAGACGCCAAGCATGTGCAGCGCACGCTGCGCGGCATCCTGCTCGAGGAGCGCATCATCGGCGTCGAGACGGGCGGCTGCCCGCACACGGCCGTGCGTGAAGACCCCAGCATGAACCTCGCCGCCGTCGAGGAGATGGAAGCGAAGTTCCCGGATTCCGACCTCGTGCTGATCGAGAGCGGCGGCGACAACCTGACGCTGACCTTCAGCCCGGCGCTGGTCGACTTCTTCATCTACGTGATCGACGTCGCCGCCGGCGACAAGATCCCGCGCAAGAACGGCCCCGGCGTCAGCCATTCCGACATCCTCGTCATCAACAAGACCGATCTTGCCCCCTATGTCGGCGCGAGCCTCAAGGTCATGGACGATGATTCCCGTATGATGCGCGGCAAGAAGCCCTTCGTGTTCACCAACTGCAAGACGAACGAAGGCATCGAGGAACTGACCGACCTGATCCGCCAGAACCTGCTGTTCGAAACCACCGAAAAAGCAGGCGCGTAATGTTCAGCGGCGCCCGGGAACTGGGGGCTTACCAGGACGAGCCCCCTCAGCTGCCAAGCGGCTCCTTCGGCAAGAACGCCTTCCTGCGGCTCGGTTTCGAACCGGGTCCGCACCGGACGGTGCTTCGCACGCTGCATCGCCGTGCGCCGCTGATCGTCCAGCAGGCGCTCTACTGGGACGAGGAGATGCCGGAGCTGCCCTGCGTCTCCGTCATCTCCAATGCCGGCGGCATCCTGCAGGGAGACCGCAACGTCATCGAGATCGACATGGCCGCCGATGCGCAGGCCCATGTCACCACCCAGTCGGCGACGCGCATCCACGAGATGGACGCGAACTATGCCAGCCAGACGCAGCTTCTGACCCTCGCGGCCGGTTCCTATCTGGAATATATCCCGCGCCCGGTCATTCCGGCAAAGAACTCGCGCTTCATCCAGTCGACGCGGATCCTGATCGATCCGACGGCGACGCTGGTCTATTCGGAGATCATGATGCCGGGCCGGAAATACTACCGGGACGGCGAGATCTTCCAGTACAAGCTCTTCTCCTCGACCGTCGAGGGCGCGCGGCCGGACGGCGAGAGCCTGTTCACGGAGAAATTCGTGCTGGAGCCCGGCGTCCATGACGTGACGCGGATGGGCATGATGGGCGGGTTCCACGTCTTCGGCAACGTCATCGTGCTGACGCCGAAGGACAAGGCCGATGCGCTGTTCGAGCGCACCCAGCCGGCCTTCGACAGCGAGAACGAGCTCGCCTATGGCGCCAGCCGCCTGCCGCATGATGCCGGTCTGATCTTCAAGGTGCTCGGCATGGAATCGGCGCCGGTCATGGCGAAGATCCGCGAATTCTGGTCCGAGGCCCGGCAGATCGCCGTGGACCGCAAGGTTCCCGAAAACTTCCTCTGGGCGTGAGGCGACGCCCGGAGGACTGAAACGACCTGGCGGCAGCGCCGCATCGACATGATGGGGGAATGAAATGTCGAACGCCCTTTCCAGCTGGACCGACGTCGCCGGGAAGAACCCGGTTCTCGGCTTCCTCGACATCAACCTGCGCGGCGCCGGTCAGGTCATCTTCCAGAACAACCCGCTGACGGGTCTGTTCTTCCTCGCCGCCATCGTGTGGGGCGCCATCGCCGGCGGCCAGATCGACATCGCCATCGGCGCCGTCGTCGCGCTGGTGATCGCCACCGTCACCGCCATCCTGCTCGACGCCGACAAGGCCTCGCTCGAACAAGGCCTGTTCGGCTTCAACGGCGTGCTGGTCGGCGCGGCGGTTCCCACCTTCCTCGCCGATGGCGCGACGATGTGGTTCCTGCTCGTCGTCGGCGCCGCCGTCTCGACCGTCGTCATGCTCGCCGTCTCCAAGGTGATGAAGACCTGGGAAACTCCCGCCCTCACCTTCCCCTTCGTACTGACGACCTGGTTCCTGGTGCTCGGCGCCTATTCGTTCGGCCAGGTTCCGATCGCCTCGATGGGACCGCCGGCGCTGCCGCATGCCGTCAGCGGCGCGGAGACGGCCGTCAACGCCACCGAGCTGTTCCTCGCCTGGCTCAAGGGGCCGGCTCAGGTCTTCCTCATCAACAATCCGGTCAGCGGCGTGCTGGTGCTGATCGGCCTGCTCGTCTCGTCGCCCTGGGCGGCCCTGCTCGCCGCACTCGGCGCGGCGGTGGCGCTGGCCGTCTCACTGGCGCTCGGCGCGAGCCTCGCCTCGATCACGGCCGGCCTCTATGGCTTCAGCCCGGTGCTGACCGCCGTGGCGCTCGGTTGCGTGTTCTACGCGCCCTCCGCGCGCGTACTCGGCTTCGCCCTGCTCGGGACGATCTTCACGGTGATCGTGCAGGGCGCCATGGACGCAGGCATCGCGCCGATCGGCATTCCGACCTTCACCGCGCCGTTCGTGTTCGTCACCTGGCTGTTCCTGCTGCCGAAGGCCGACCTGCAGCCGCATCCGCACGCGCCGATCCAGGGCGGGCTCTTCAAGAAGAAGAGCTGACCTCCCGCCCCGAAAAGCGCACGCCCTGATCCCGCACGCTTCGAGACGATCATGATCGCCCTTCACATCCTCGCCTGCCTGGCGGGAGTCCTGCTCCTCGTCCTCTATTTCCGCTCCATCGTGGTCGTCGCCCTGCTGAACTCGAAGGCGCATGACGTCATCGAGCGATCGGCGCGACGCGGCGCCGTCGCCATCGTCCAGCGCTTCATCCATCCAAGCGCCGACTATGCCGACATCCAGCGCCGGCAGGCCTGGATCATGCCGATCTTCGTGCTGCTCGCGGTGGTGACCTGGTTTCTGCTGGTGCAGATCGCCTTCACCGGCATTCTCTGGGGCTTGCGCATCGAGCCCGACCTCTGGCGGGCGCTGAGCGCCAGCGGCTCGGCTCTGAGCACGCTCGGCTACCTCACGCCGTCGACGCTGGCCGGCGAATATCTCGCCGTCTTCCAGGCTGCGATCGGCCTCGCCGTCGTGATGCTGCTGTTCACATTCGTGCCGGGCTATCAGGCGGCTGTTCAAACGCGCGAGCGCCAGGTCGGATGGCTCTATGCCCGCACCGATGACGAGGCGACCGGCGACCGCTATCTCGACTGGCTGACGACGGCCAAGGGCGACATCGACATCAGCAAGGGCTGGGAAGACTGGGAAGACTGGTTCCGCGGCATGCGCGAGACCCACACGCTGTCGCCGATCCTCTCCTATGTGCCGTCGATCTATCGCGGCACGAGCTGGATTGCCTCGGCCGCCAGCGTCCTCGATGCGGCGACGGCCGTCGTCGCCTGTCTCGGCAAGAACGCGCCCGACGAGGCGCGGATCTGCCGCCGCGAGGGCGCGAAGACGATGCGACTGATCGCGGCGGCGCTCGACACCGGCGAGCCGTCCCGGCCCTCGGCAGCGAAGCACCAGGAAAGCGAGCGCTTCGACAGCCTCCATGCCATCCTGGCCGAGGCGGGCCTGCCGGTCGGCGACAAGGCCGAAAGCTTCCGCAGCTACGTGGCGCTGCGGGCCGAATATGCGCCCTTCATCTCGCACATCGCCGCCGCCACGCTGACGCCGATGACGCTGCTCGATGCGGCGGGCCTGATCGGCAGCCGGACGGCGGCGACGGCCGAGCCGGCCACCGTCGGCGCGGTCTAGAGGCGCAGCGCCGCTACGTCGCCGGCTGCATCAGCTGTGACAGCCGCGCCAGCTCGAAATCGACCTCCCGGAAGGCCGGATCGCCATCGGCGCTCGCGGGTATCGGATCGCCGGGCTGCCTCGCGGGACGGCCGACCGACGCGCGCAGCGCCTCGAAGGCGGCGAGCCGCTGTTCGACGGCGGCTGGATCCAGCGTCACAGTGCCGGCGAGATTGCGCTCGGCGAGCCGCGTGATGCGATCGCAGAGGCGCTCCGCCTCGACCACGGCCGGGAACCACGCCGCGGCCTCCCGGCTCGCCGGCGGCGGCTCGGCGATGGCGCGCTGCAGGGTGGTCCGCACATTCGACAGGCTGCGATAGGCAGTGGTCATCGCCGCCAGATCCGTCGAGCGCGCCGACGGCACCCCGGCCGGATCGGCCGGCGGCGGCGTCGAAGCGGCATGGAAGAACGCTTCCGCAGCCGCCATCGCGCCGGCGAAGGCGCGCTGGATCTGCGCCGCGGGATCGCGCGGCCAGATCAGGTAGCCGAAGACCAGCACGATGGCCGAGCCGATCAGCGTGTCGACGAGGCGCTGCGGGCCGAAATCGGCGGTTCCGGGCGCCGTCATGTCGATCAGGATCAGCACCAGCGGCGTCAGGAAAGTGCACTGCATCGCATAGCCGCGCAGCCCGGCGGCCGGCACGACCAGGCCGAGCCCCGCCATGCAGGCGAGCAGCCAGAACCCCTTCGGCACGAAAGTCAGCACGACAACGCCAATGGCGACGCCCAGGATCGTGCCGATCGAGCGCTGAACGGCGCGAACGAACACCGAGCCGAAATCCGGCTTCAGCACGATCACGACGCAGAGCGGGATCCAGTAGGATCGCACGCCGCCGAGCCAGATCTGCGCCGCGAAGGCGATGGCGAGGCAGAGCGCCAGCCGCAGAGCCGTGATGATCACGTCACGCCCCGGCGCGAGGCGGCCGACCTGGGCGAGCCGCGCATGCCAGCCGGGCCGGGCCGAAGCGGGGCTTGCCTTGCGGATCATCTTCCCCGGAACGGCCCTCGGAGCGGAGACCTCCGCATCCGGCCAGATCTCGTCGACGAGATGATCGAGAATGCCGGCAAGCCCCTCGCCTCCGACGGTGGCGTCGGATGGACGCGCCCTGCCCCGGGCGACCGCGGTCGCGATGCCATCGAGGCGATGGCCGGCGGCGGCGAGTTCGTCCGGCGCATGGCCGCCCGCCATCAGAGCGGAGAACAGCATGCCCGTTGTGGAGAGGATGGCCGCACGGCCATCACTGGCCGGCGTGCTGCCCTCGCTGCGCAGACGCGCTTCGAGCAGGCCGGAATAGGCTTTCATCATCGCATCGGTGACATGGCGGCGCTGCTGCTCGAACGGGGTCGCGAGCGCATGGCCGGCCTTGTCCTCGGGCGGCTCGGCGGCGGCGCGCGCGAGATGCGCCAGCGCATGCAGCAGATGCGCCAGCGCCGTCCGTTCGGGCAGGTGCCGGTCGAACAGCGCCTCAATCGCGAGAAGCAGCGCGGCGAAGCCGGCGCCGCCTGCGAAAAGCAGCGCCGGGATCCAGATGGAGCTCGGGGCATGATCGCCCGCCGCCGCGATCACGGCGAGCATCAGCATCTGCATGGCCCCGGTCGAATAGACGGCGCCATAGCCGCTGATCAGCCCGGAAAGGATGGCGACGAGAACCAGCAGCGCCAGCGTCAGCAGGCCGTGCCCCGCCACCAGCGCCCCCAGCATGAAGCCCGACATGGCGATCGGCACAATGATCAGGAAGTTGCGGAAGCGGGTGCGATAGGGATCGGACTGCACCTTGACCGAATTCAGCAGCGCGCCGAGCGACACCATGATCGCAGCCTCGACCTCGCCGGTCAGCAGGCCGACGAGCATCGGCAGCGTGACGGCGATGGCCAGACGGACCGAATGCCGCCAGGGCCACGCCGTCTTCGGATTGAGCCGCGTCAGCAGCACGAGCCAATCGGCAGGCTTATAATGCATTGGCTTTATCACCATCCTTCGCGGCCGCGCCGAGCTGCAACCGGTGGCTTCATCGATTCATCAAGCTAATCTTATAGTTGGGAAAGGCGCGCCGGGGAAAGCGCTTGCGTGCGGGCCACCGCGATCGCCCCACGCAGATGCAGCCGCCATGGCCGTCATCGGGACAGAAAAGCAGGCGTCGGTCCGGCTTCAGCCGCCGACATGCACCCAGGCATAGGCGAGCAGCGCGACGACGCCGACCAGGATGCCGGCGAGAAAGGCCGCGGCGATCCAGCCGCCATGCGCGGTCGAGGGTGCGCGCGCCGACGTCTCTTCCACGGCCGGCCTCGACAACGACCGGCGCTCGCGGCGCGGCGGCGCGTCCTGCTGCGCGGCGCGGCGCAGCAGCCAGTCGCCCTCCAGCGCCCGGTCGCGCTCGATGATGCGCTCGGCGACATAGTGCATGACGCAATCGGCCATGGCGTCGAGATCGGCGGTCTCGAGGATGACGGTGCGGCCAAGCCGCGTATCCTTGACGAAGCGATAGCTGCGCCGGTCGCGCGCCATGGCGACGAAGGACGTCATGTCGATCCAGAAGCGCGGCTGGCTGCCACTATCGATCTGGGCGATGAACTGGTCGTCGTCCTCCGGCACTTCCGCGAAGACGCCGCGGAGCTCGTCGGCAAGCATCTCGAGCCTGGCCCGCTCGGTATCGCGCAGTTCCGCCACCACGTCGGCACGCTCCGCCTCCGCCAGCCGAACCTTCCGGATCGCATCGGCGAGATGGCGGACGTTGGACGGCGAACCCTGCCTGCCGCTGGCGTCGTTCATCGTTGACTCCGGATGGATGCGACGGTCTCCTCGTCACCCTAGCAAATCCGACCCGCCACCGCATCCCTTCGATCGGCCGGCCGGTCCAAGCCCCGGGAGCCAAGCCGATGACCGAGATCCCCGCCCCGGCCGCGCGCGTACGCGACGCCGCAGAAGCGCTCGGCCTCGACATCGGCCTGCGCGTGATGGACGTGTCGGCGCGCACCGCCGAGGAGGCGGCGGCCGCGTGTGGATGCGTCGTCGGCGCGATCGTCAAGTCGCTGGTCTTCCGCGGGGTCGCGAGCGGCGCGCCGATCCTGCTCCTCGTCTCCGGCGCCAACCGCGTCAACGAGACGAAGGTGGCCGAGGCGATCGGCGAGGCAATCGAGCGACCAGACGCCGCCTTCGTGCGCGGCGCGACCGGCTTCGCCATCGGCGGCATCCCGCCCTTCGCCCACGCCACGCCGCTAGCGAGCTTCTTCGACCGCGACCTGCTCGACCATGCCAGCGTCTGGGCGGCGGCGGGAACGCCGCACGCCGTCTTCGCCGTCAGTCCGAAGGCGTTGCAGGCGGCGATCGGCGCACCGGCGATTGTGATGGGATGATGTCGGAAAAGCGCGACAACGGCTTGAGATCGCCTGAATTCTGACGATTATCGCGCCCCGGGTCGGGACCGATACGGAGAGATGAACATGCGATTCGCCTGGATCGCCGGCGCGATGCTTGCGGCAACGGCCGCGCTTCCCGCCAGCGCCGACGTGATCTATCCGCGCGGGCTGGTGAAGGCCCCGGAGACGCTCGATCCGCAGAAGGCCGCGACCTTCAACGAGACGCCGATCCTGTACGACCTGTTCGAGGGCCTGGTTTCGCCCGACGCCGACGGCAAGACGGGCCCTGGCGCGGCCGAGAGCTGGAGCATCTCCCCCGACGGCCTCGTCTACACGTTCAAGCTGCGCGACGGCGCCCGCTGGTCGAACGGCGACGTGGTCAAGGCGGCCGATTTCGTGGCATCGTTCCGTCGCCTGTTCACGCCGGCGACCGGCGCGACCGAGGCCGGCCCGCTGCTCGTCATCAAGGGCGCCGCCGCGATCCAGCAGGGAACCGCCAAGCCGGACACGCTCGGCGTCGCGGCGCCGGATGCCGCAACGCTGGAAATCACGCTGGAACGGCCGGTGCCGACCTTCCTCGGCCGCCTCGCCCTTCCCGTCGCCCTCCCCGTCAACGTTGCCTCGATCAAGAAGCTCGGCGCCGATTTCGGCACGACCGGCAAGATCGTCTCGAACGGCGCCTATCGCCTCGCCGCCATCGACAAGAAGGATGGCTACATCCTCGTCAAGAACCCGCGTTTCCGCGACGCCAAGACGATTCCGATCGACAGCGTCGTCTACAAGGCGTTCGAGGACGTCGCCGGTTGCGTCGACGCCTATCGCGCCAAGGCCGTTCTCTCGTGCCCGGACGTGCCGACGGAAAATCTGCCGAGCCTGAAGGACGAGTTCGGCCCGGCGCTGCATTTCGCGCCCTATCCCGGCACGTACTATTTCGCCATCAACACGGCGAAGCAGCCGTTCGACAAGGTCGAGGTCCGCCGCGCTTTGTCGCTCGCGATCGACCGCGAGGCGCTCGCCCGCGCCGTCTGGTCCGGCGGCATGGTTCCGGCCGAGACGCTGGTGCCGCCCGCCCTCTCCGGCATGCCGGCCGCGACGCCGGCATCGATCGAGACACGCCGCGCCGAGGCGCGCAAGCTGCTCGAAGCGGCCGGCTTCAAGGAAGTCGCCGCCGTCCAGCCGGCAACGCCCGCGCCGGCCGCCGCCAAGGCGCCCGACACGGCGGCTGGCGCAGAGACCGCCGGCAACGACAAGCCCGCATCGCCGGACGGCGCGGCGAAGGACGCCGCCGCCGGGGATTCGAGCGCCAAGGACACGACTGCCCAGGATACGGCCTCCAAGGATACGGCCTCCAAGAACACGACCGCCAAGGATGCCGGCGGCAGCGATGCCGCCACGGCGGATGCGGACCCGAAGGACGCCAGCGCCAGCGACGCGGCAAACCACGACGTGACCTATTCGATCACGGCCAAGCCGAGCGTCACCAAGCCCGGCGACGCAGCCCCGGCGAACGATACGCCGGCTAAGGATGCCATGGAGGCCGGCAAGGACGAGGCAGAGCCCGCCGCGCCGGAAGCTCCGGCCACTCCCGCTGCCAAGGTCGCTCCCGAAGCGGACAAGAAGAACGAGGCGGAGGCGGATGCCGCCGGGCGGAAGCCGTTGCGGCTCGCGATCCGCGTCGGCACCGGACTCGGCCATGAGGAGACGGCGCGCGTGATCGCCGACCAGTGGAAGGAGATCGGCGTCGAGGCGACGATCGTCACCGAACCGAACCAGGCGCATTTCGCACGTCTGCGCGATGGCGGCGACTTTGACGTGGCGCGAACGGGCTGGATTGCCGACGAGGCGGATCCGATCGACCTGCTGACCGTGCTGCGCAGTGACAATGTCCGCTTCAACTATGCGCGCTACAACAACCGCGACTACGACAAGCTGCTCGACCAGGCCGCGACCGACATGGACGCCGGACGGCGCAAGCAGGAAATCGACGCGGCGGCGGCTCTTCTCGCCACCGACGCGCCGATCATTCCCCTGCTCGGCTACGTCTCGCTATCGCTGGTGTCGCCGACGCTCTCGGGCTGGAACGACAATCTGCTCAACGTCCATCCGACCCGCTTCCTGTCGGTCGACTGAGCCGGCCCAAGCCGGTCAGCGGCAGGCGACGTAGTGACGGCGGCCATACTGGTCGCGCCAGTAGCAGCGACCCGTCGTGGCGTCCGCAATGATCGCGCCGGTAACGGCGCCGACACCCGCGCCGATCAGCGCGCCACCGGCCCGGCCGGTGGCCGCGCCGCCGATCGCCGCGCCCGCCAGGCCGCCGACGACGGCGGCGTCTCCCTGCCGGGATCCGGTCGTGCAGCCGGCCAGGATGGCGCCGGACAGCGCAAAGACGATCACGAGGGAAGATTTCCGCATTTCGACCTCCTCCGGACGCGGCCCTGACGAAGAGCCCTGGGCGGCACGTCCTGCTTGCACCGTGCGGAGATGTAATGTGGGAGGCTGGCGATGAGTTCCAAGAGAACGGTCCGGGGAGAACGTCCAGGGGACGAAGGCCCGGGCTCCTGACGCGGAGATCGCGGGGCACGTCTGACGCGCCCAAAAGAAAACGGCCGGAACCTGGGTTCCGGCCGTTTCTCGCACTATAGGCAGAAGCCCCGGCAAGATCAGGGCCGCAGAGGCCTGCGCCTCCGGGTGAACCGCAGAAGCGCGCTTAGCGGCAAGACGTGTAGTGACGACGGCCGTAGCGGTCCTTCCAGTAGCAGCGACCGGAAGCGTCAGCGATGATCGCGCCCGTGACCGCACCGACGCCGGCGCCGATTGCCGCAGCGCCGACGCTGCCGCCGGCGAGACCACCGATCGCCGCACCGGCGAGGCCACCGACGACCGCGCCGTCACCGGCGCGCGAGCCGGTCGTGCAGCCAGCAGCCACAGCGCCGAGGGCAACGAGCATAACGAGCGTAGAAGCCTTCTTCATCAATCTCTCCTGTCCATTGAGAACCCCCGAGGGAGACCGTCCGAAGAACGGACCGGCCGGTTCCCCCACATCGGCGCTCGATCCCGACAACCGGCATTCGCGAGGAATCGCCAGCGGCCGAGATCATGGCCATGCACCCGTACCCCTTGAAGGGTCAGTCAGGCTCGAAGTCAAGCTAGCTGTTCTGAAGGGCACAGAGAAGAGGCAAGTCGAATCGGACCTGCCTCTTCTTATTCTGTTGTCAATAGAAGTATAAAAGTCACACGATGCCGCTGGAGTTACCACCGCTCGACGGACGCTCCGCCGTCACCTTGGCCCGGTATCCGGCCGCGCGGTAGACGCCGACGGGATCGATGGCGCCGCCCTTG
The DNA here is from genome assembly GCF_026343855.1 of Kaistia nematophila. Classification (NCBI taxonomy): domain Bacteria; kingdom Pseudomonadati; phylum Pseudomonadota; class Alphaproteobacteria; order Hyphomicrobiales; family Kaistiaceae; genus Kaistia; species Kaistia nematophila. The sequence continues at coordinate 118,052 of NZ_JAPKNK010000012.1, forward strand.
GCAAGCCGCGCCTTGGCGAGGATCGGCCCGACATCGGTGGTGAAGGCCCGCTTCAGCGTCTGGTTCGCCATCAGCACGTCATTGCCGTCCTGGTAGCCGGCAAGCGCGGCGCGGTCGACCAGCAGCGCCTGCGCATAGGCGCGCAGGATCTCGATGGCGCTGGTCATCAGGCTCTCGATCGGATCCGTCACATTGTGCGACTGGTCGATCATATAGGCAGGGCTGAAGCCCCGGGCCTTGCGATGTTCGGCGTCGACCAGCTCGTTGAAGACGAGGAAGAGCTGGAACGGGTTGATCGCGCCGGCGTCGAGATCGTCGTCGCCATACTTCGAATCGTTGAAGTGGAAGCCGGCCAGCTTCTCGAACTGGATCAGCCGCGCGACGATCATCTCGATGTTGACGTTCGGCGCGTGATGGCCGAGGTCGACGAGGCAAAACGCCTTCGGACCCAGCTCCTGGGCGATCATGTAGTTGGTGCCCCAGTCCTGCACGACCGTCGAATAGAAGGCCGGCTCATAGAGCTTGTGCTCGGTGAAGACGCGCCAGTCGTCCGGCAGAGCCGCATAGACCGACTTCATCGCGCCGAGATAGCGCTCGAACGCGCCGGTGAAGTTCGACTGACCGGGGAAGTTGGAGCCGTCGCCGATCCATACCGTCAGCGCCTTGGAGCCGAGCGCCTTGCCGATCTCGATCGTCTCGATGTTGTGCTCGATCGCCTGCTGGCGCACGGCCGGATCGGTATGCGACAGCGAGCCGAACTTGTAGGAGAGCTTCTGGTCCTTGGCGTCCGAGAAGGTGTTCGAGTTCATCGCGTCGAAGCCGAGGCCGAGCGCGTCGGCATGCGCCTTCAGCGCCTTCGGATCCGCCTGGTCCCACGGATTGTGCAGCGAAACGTTCGGCGTGGCGCGGGTCAGCTGGTTGATGACGGCGCAATCGTCGAGCTTCTCGAAGATGCCGCGCGGCTCGCCGGGGCCGGCGAAGCGGGCGAAGCGCGTGCCGCCGGTGCCGACGCCCCAGGACGGCACCGCGACGGTAAAGGCCGCGACATTGCGGGTGATGACGTCGATATCGATGCCGCGACGGTCGAGCTGCTCGCCGAGCGAGGAATAATCATTGGCGAGCGCCGCGTCCTCGGCCTTGTTCTTTTCGGCGAGAAGATCGGAAGAGATCGGAAGATCGGTCATGTGGCGGGTCCTCCCCGAGCCTTGTGTTTTCGGCGAAACGACCGGCCCAGCGGACAGGTCGTGTTCCAGTCCTCTCCGTCGCCCCCGCGAAGGCGGGGATCCATCCAGCCCGAATGCCTCAGGCTGGATGGATCCCGGGTCAAGCCCGGGATGACGGCGAGATCAGGTGCTTACCTGGTGAACGAGATGACGTTGCCGGCATCCACGTTGATGATGTTGCCGGTCGACTTGTTCGACAGGTCGGCGGCGAGGAAGTAGGCGGCCTCGGCGATGTCCTCCGGGAACACGCTGCGCTTCAGGAGCGAGCGATTGCGGTAGAACTCCTCGAGATCGTCCTCGCCGATCTTGTTCGACTCGGCGCGCTGCTGGCGCCACTCGCCCTGCCAGATCTTCGAGCCGCGCAGCACTGCGTCCGGGTTGATCGTGTTGACGCGGATGCCGAACGGCGCGCCTTCCAGCGCCAGGCAGCGGGCGAGATGGATCTCGGCCGCCTTGGCGGTGCAATAGGCCGAGGCGCCGGCCGACGCCGCGAGGCCATTCTTCGAGGCGATGAAGACGATCGAGCCGCCGAGCTTCTGCGTCTTCATGATCCGGTAGGCGGCGCGCGAGACGAGGAAATAGCCGGTCGCGAGGATCGCGATGTTCTTGTCCCAGGTCTCCAGCGTCGTCTCCTCGAACGGCGCGGCGGAGGAGATGCCGGCGTTGGAGACGAGGATGTCGATGCCGCCAAATTCGATCAGCGTGTCGTGGAACGCCTTGTCGACCGCGCCTTCGCTGGTGACGTTGGCGATGACGCCGCGGATATTGTCCTTGCCGTACTTGGCGCCGAGGCCGGCGACGGTCGAATCGAGTGCCGCCTGGTCGATGTCGGCGATCATGACGACCGCGCCTTCCTGCAGGTAGCGGATGGCGGTGGCCGAGCCGATGCCGCCGGCGCCGCCGGTGATGAAGGCGATGCGGCCGGCGAGCGACTTCGCCTTCGGCATGCGCTGCAGCTTGGCTTCCTCGAGCAGCCAGTACTCGATGTCGAAGGCTTCCTGCTCCTTCAGGCCGACATAGGTCGAGACCGTCGAGGCGCCGCGCATCACGTTGATGGCGTTGACGTAGAACTCGCCGGCGATGCGGGCGGTCGCCTTGTCGCGGGCAAAGGTGATCATGCCGACGCCGGGCACCAGGTAGACGACGGCGTTGGGATCGCGCATGGCCGGGCTGTTGGCATGCTTGCAGCGCTCATAATAGGCGGCGTAGTCGGCGCGGTAGGCGTCGAGCGCGCCGTCGAGGCCGGCGAGCACCTCATCGAGATTGTCCTTGGCCGGGTCGTAGTCGACGACCAACGGACGGATCTTGGTGCGCAGGAAATGATCGGGGCAGGACGTGCCGAGCGCCGCCAGTGAGCGAAGCTGAGCGGAATTGACGAATTCAAGCACGGCCGGCTGGTCGTCGAAATGACCGATCTTCGATTCCGTCTTGCCTATGCGGCCGCGGATCTGCGGCATCAGGGCGGCTGCGACGGCGCGGCGCTTGTCGGCGTCGAGCGACTGCGCGACGGCGCCGCCGAAGATCGCCTTGCCCTCGGTCTCCCTGGCGAACCAGGCGATCGCCTTGTTGATGATCTCGAGCGTCAGCTCATAGGCGTCCTTGGCGGTGTCGGCCCAGGTGAACAGGCCATGGCTCTCGAGCACCACGCCCTTGGCGTTGGGGTTCTCGTTGGCGAACTTCGACAGCCACAGGCCGAGCTCGAAGCCCGGGCGCTTCCACGGCAGCCAGCCGATGGTGTCGCCATAGATCTGCTTGGTCAGTTCCTTCGAATTCTCGGACGCCGCGATGGCGATGATCGCGTCGGGATGCATGTGGTCGACATGCTTGTAGGGCACGTAGGCGTGCAGCGGCGTGTCGATCGAGGCGGCGCGCGGGTTCAGGTTGAAGGTGCAATGCGGCAGGTAGCCGACCATCTCGTCTTCGTGCTCGAGGCCGCGATAGATGCCCTTCAGCGCTTCGAGCTTGTCCTGGTAGAGGGTCGAGAAGCCGTCGAGCTTCATCGAGCCGACGTCGCCGCCCGAACCCTTGACCCAGAGCACGGTGACGTCCTGGCCGGAGAGCGGGTCCTTCTCGACGACCTTGGCCGAGGTGTTGCCGCCGCCGAAATTGGTGATGCGCTTGTCGGAACCGAGCAGGTTCGAACGATAGAGCAGCAGCTCGGATTCGCTCAGGCCGGCTGCCTTGGCGTCGTCCCAGCGATTGTCGAGGAGGTGCGAAGCGGAAGAGGTCATGATCGGAGTTGCTCTTGATCGGTCGCCGCTTCGCATGGCGCGAGCGCATTCGGATCGGCGAACCATCCACGGGGGACGTCGCTCGGCCTTTCGAGCCGAGGACCACGCAATTGCGGCCCATGATCTGTCAGCCGAGCCGGCGCTTGTCAATCAAAAGCAGTCAGATCAGAGCGATATCGCACTGCGATATGATCGATATTGATCATTTTGCGCCGCATCATTATCGATGATGATCGTTTCTGATTGACAATCATCGGAAAGCTTGGAAAATCCCGGCCAGTCGGAGGGTCGCATGCACGAAATCGAGCGTCACAGGATCATCCTCGGCGAGGTGGCCGAGCGCCCCGTCGTCACGGTGGCGCAACTGGTCAGCCTGACGGGCGCCTCCGAGGCGACGATCCGACGCGACATCACCGCGCTGAACGACATCGGCCAGCTGCGCAAGGTGCGCGGCGGCGCCGAGCGGCTGCATGGCGAGAACGGCATCGGCAGCCTGATGACGCCGGCCTTCGAGGAAACCCGGCTGCAGAACCTCGCCGCCAAGCGGGCGATCGCGCGGGCCGCCGCCAACCTCGTCGAGGACGGGGAATCGATCATCGTCAATGGCGGCACCACCACCTATTGCCTCGGCCCCTACCTCGCCGACCGCAAGCTGCGCGTCCTGACCAATTCGCTCGATCTCGCGCTCTACCTGATCGCCAATGGCGACTGCCAGGTCGTGCTGCCGGGCGGCGACGTCCATCGCGAGCAGCGCATGGTCGTCAGCCCCTACACCAGCGACACGGTGATCGAGCATTTCTACGCCGGCAAATATTTCCTCGGCGCCCACGCCATCCGCCGCCAGGGCCTGATCGAGGGCGATCCCGTCCTGATCAAGGCCGAGCAGAAAATGCTGAAGCAGGCCGAACAGGTGATCGCGCTCGTCGACGGCTCGAAGTTCCAGCCGCGCGGCAGCCTTATACTCTGCCCGCTGACCCAGCTCGACCGGGTCATCACCGACACGTCCGCCCCGCAGGAAGCCTGCGACATGCTTCGGGATGCCGGCGTCATCGTCGACGTCGTGGAGGTCCCGCCGGAGAGCTGACCGACCGATACCTTGCCAATCCCGGCCAACAACAAAAACCGGCACAAGCCGGACGTTCAAGGGAAACGCCAAGTTATGCAGCCGATCCTCGCACTCGACGGGGTCTCGAAGTCGTTCGCCGGCGTGCACGCGCTGAAGAACGTCTCCTTCGACGTCCGACCGGGCGAAGTGCATGCGCTCATGGGAGAGAACGGCGCCGGCAAGTCGACGCTGATCAAGGTCATGGCAGGCGTCCATGCCCCCGATAGCGGCGACATCCGCGTCAATGGCGAGAAGGTCCGCTTCGCCTCGCCGCGCGAGGCCCGCGCCGCCGGCATCGCCACCGTCTACCAGGAACTCCTGCTCTTCCCCGAGCTCTCCGTGGCGGAAAACATCTTCCTCGGCCACGCGCCGCGCACCACGATGAACGCGCTCGACTGGACGAAGATGCGCAACGAGGCGCGCCGCCTGCTCGACGACCTCGACAGCCATGACCTCGACGTCGACGCCCGCGTCGGCAGCCTCTCGGTCGCCAACCGCCAGCGCGTCGAGATCGCCAAGGCGCTGTCGCAGGACGCCCGCGTGCTGATCATGGACGAGCCGACGGCGGCGCTCGCCGACGCCGATGCACGCCGGCTGATGGACGTCGTCCGCCGCCTGCGCGACCGAGGCGTCGCCATCGTCTATGTCTCGCACCGCATGCCCGAAATCTTCGCGCTCGCCACCCGCGTCACCGTGCTGCGCGACGGCGCCTATGTCGGCACGCACGACATCGGCGACATCACCGAGGCCGAGCTGGTCTCGATGATGGTCGGCCGGCCCGTCGACCAGCTCTTCCCCAAGGTCGACGCCGAGATCGGCGCGCCGGTGCTGGAACTGCGCCAGGTCGGCTATCGCGACGAGGTCGAGAACGCCTCGTTCACCCTGCGCGCCGGCGAGATCGTCGGCATCGCCGGGCTGATCGGCTCGGGCCGCACCGAGCTGGCGCTCACCATCTTCGGCATCACGCCGGCCACCTCCGGCGAGATCCTGCTCGACGGCAAGCCCATCGCCATCACCAGCCCGAAACAGGCCCGCGACCTCGGCATCGCCTATGTGCCGGAAGACCGCGGCCTGCAGGGCCTGATCAAGTCGCAGACGATCCGCGAGAACCTGTCGCTCGCCCTGCTCGACCGCATTTCGACGGCAACGATCGTCAACCGTGCCCGGGAATCGAGCCTGGCGCGCGAACTGATCAAGCGTTTCGGCATCCGCGCCCGCGGACCGGAGCAGCGCGTCAAGCAGCTCTCCGGCGGGAACCAGCAGAAGGTCGTGCTGGCGAAATGGGTGGCAACCGAGCCGCGCGTGCTGATCATGGACGAGCCGACGCGCGGCATCGACGTCGGCGCCAAGGCGGAGATCCACGCCCTGATGAGCCGGCTCGCCGGCCAGGGCCTGGCGGTGCTGATGATCTCGAGCGAGCTGCCGGAAGTGCTCGGCATGAGCGACCGCGTCCTCGTCATGAACAATGGCCGCATCGTCGCCGAATTCGACCGCGCGCAGGCGACGCCCGACAGCGTCGGCGCCGCCATGATGCAGACCCAGGACCTGGCGGAGGTGGCGTGATGTCGATGTCTGCTCCCACCGTCGCCCGCACCGCGCCGGCGATGCACCCGATGAAGCGGATTGCCGCCTATGGCCAGGAGTTCATCCTGCTCGGCGCCATCATCGTGCTGTTCATCGTCGTCGGCATCACCAATCCGCGCTTCTTCGGCGCCAACAACATCACCAACATCTTCGCCGGCAACGCCTATATCGCCGTCGCGGCGATCGGCATGTCGCTGGTGATCATCTCCGGCCATATCGACGTCGCGGTCGGCTCGCTGATCGGCGTGCTGGCGACGATCTCGGGCACGCTAGCGGTGAACGGCTATCCGATCTGGCTCGCCTGGCTGACGCCGGTCGTCATCGGCATCGCCGTCAATGCCGGTGTCGGCGCGCTGGTCGCCTATCTCCGCATCCCCTCGATCGTGGTGACGCTCGGCATGCTGTCGGTCCTGAAGGGCGGCCTGATCAGCGTCACGGCCGGCGCCTGGATCACCAACCTGCCGGAAGACTACCTGATCTCGCAGTTCCGCCTGCTCGGCGTCCCCTCGCCGGTCTGGTTCATGGTCATCCTGACGGCGCTGGTGGCGTTCTGGATGCGCTATTCCGGCTTCGGCCGGACGATCTACGCCATCGGCGGCAATGTCGAGGCGGCGCGCGTCGCCGGCATCCAGGTCGAGCGCTCGACGGTGATCGTCTTCGCCATCCACGGCGCCTTCGCCGGCATCGCGGCGGTGCTGTTTGCCACGCAGCTGCAGGTGATCCAGTCGACCGTGCCGCCGAACCTGGAGCTGACGGTGATCACCGCCTCCGTCGTCGGCGGCGTGTCGATCCTCGGCGGCACCGGCACGGTGATCGGCTCCACCCTGGCGGCCATCCTGTTCGCCGCCATCGCCTCCTCGCTCATCTTCCTCAACGTCTCCGCCTATTGGCTGCGCGCCGTGCAGGGTCTGCTGATCCTGATCACCGTGCTCGCCGACATGGCGCGTCGACGCCGGCTCCGGTGACGATACGATGACCGCAACCCTTCGCTCCCTGCTCCGGCACGAAACGATCCTCGCGATCCTGCTCGTCATCGTGCTCTTCGCGCTCGCAAGCCAGTCCGACCGCTTCTTCACCACGGCCAACCTCCTGAACCAGGGCCGGCTGATGGCCGAGGTCGGGCTGGTGGCGCTGGCGATGACCTTCGTCATCGTCACCGGCGGCATCGATCTCTCGGTCGGCTCGATCCTCGGCCTGACGGCGATCCTGCTCGGCGTGTTCTGGCACAATCTCGGCGTGCCGCTCCCGGTCGCCATGGTGCTCGCCGTCGTCGCCGCCGGCATCGGCGGCCTCGTCAACGGCGTGATCATCACCCGCTTCAAGGTGCCGCCGCTGATCGCGACGCTGGCAACGCTCGCGCTCTATCGCGGCCTCGCCGAAGGCATCAGCCAGGCCCGCTCGGTGCGCGGCTATCCCGACTGGTTCTTCGTGCTCGGCCAGGGCGACGTCTGGGGCGTGCCGACGCAGCTCTGGATCCTCGGCGCCCTCGTCATCGTCGCCGGCGTGATCCTCGGCCTGACCACGTTCGGCCGCGCCACCTATGCGGCCGGCGCCAACGAGACCGGCGCGCGCTTCTCGGGCATCAGCGTCGATCGCACCAAGCTGCTGATCTACACAGCCTCCGGCCTCGTCGCCGGGCTCGCCGGCGTCATCTTCGTCTCGCGCGTCTCGACGACGCGCTCCGACATGGGCACCGGGCTCGAGCTCGATGTCATCACCGCGGTGGTGCTCGGCGGCACGTCGATCTTCGGCGGCCGCGGCACCATCATCGGCACCGTCCTCGGCCTGATCCTGATGCAGGCGCTGAAGAACGGTCTCGCTCTGTCCGGGGTCAAGGGCGACGGCACCATCGTCGTCATCGGCCTCGTGCTCATCCTCGCGATCGTCGCGAGCAATCTCTTCAGCCGCGAAGGCGACGGCTGAATCTGGAGGGGATGGAAGGGTCTCGCCGTAACAACAAAGGCCCCGACGTCATTTTGGAGGAGAAGAGCAATGTTGAAGAGAACCGTAGCCCTGGCACTTGGGCTCAGCCTCGGCGTCAGCAGCGCCGCCTTCGCAGCGACCTGGACCGGCGGCGACGACCTGCCGACCAACCCGCTCGCCTGCGACGGCACGCCGGGCAAGGTCGAGGCCAAGCCCTATGACGGCGGCGTGCCGACCAATGCGCCGGACCGCAAGGGCAAGCAGATCAAGGTGGTCGACGTGCCGAAGCTGATCGGCATCGGCTATTTCAACGCCACCTCGAAGGGCATCGCCGACGCCGCCAAGGAACTCGGCAATGTCGACGCCAAGACCGACGGCCCGACGCAGGCCAATATCGACCAGCAGATCTCGTTCATCGACAACTACATCACGTCCGGCGTCGACGGCATCCTGTTCGCCGCCAACGACCCGGTCGCGATCGCACCCGTGCTGAAGAAGGCGCTCGCCGCCGGCATCAACGTCGTCGGCTATGACGCCAACTCCGAGCCGGACGCCCGCCAGTGGTTCGTCAACCAGGCCGAGTTCAACGGCATCGCCAAGGCGCTGGTCGACAACATGGCGAAGGAAATCGGCGAGGACGGCTCGTTCGCCATCGTCACATCGACCTTCACCACGCCGAACCAGGCGCGCTGGATCTCCGAGATGGCGGCCTACCAGGAGAAGTGCCATCCCAACATGAAGTGGCTGGAGACGGTCGAGGCGCAGGAAGACAACGTCCTGTCCTTCAACCAGGCCACCACGCTGATCAACAAGCATGGCGCTGACTTGAAGGGCATCTTCGGCATGACCTCGGTCGCCACCCCGGCCTCGGCCGAGGCGGTCACCCAGGCCGGCCAGTGCGGCAAGGTCGCCGTCGTCGGCCTCGCCACGCCGAACGCCATGAAGCCCTATGTCGCCAAGGATTGCGTCAAGTCGGTCGTGCTGTGGAACCCGGTCGATCTCGGCTATGCCGCGATGCAGGTCCTGCGCGCCACCGCCGATGGCGACCTGAAGCCGGGCGCGACCTCGGTCAAGGCCGGCAAGCTCGGCGAACTCCAGGTGATCAACGGTTCCGAGATCCTGCTCGGCGCGCCGTACACCTTCACCAAGGAAAACATCAACGACTTCGACTTCTAGTCGAGGCCAGGACGCGAGGCAGGGTTGCCCTGCCTCGCGTTGCTTTTTGGAGAGAGCCGCACAATCGCATGAAGTCGCTCCTACCCTTCACCTCTCCCGTGGGACAGGTCGACGGCCGCAGGCCGGCGGGTGAGGGGGTCAGGCATCATCGGATGGATCGCAACCCCTCACCCGTCGCTTCGCGCCGACCTCTCCCATGAGGAGAGGTGAAGAAAGCGCGGCTCGGCGCCTCCACCTCACGAAACTGCCATCGACTGCCCATCGCATGCCCACCGGAGCCGGACCTTTGACGACGCTGCAAGACGACCCTGAATTCGCCTCCCTTCGCCGGTTCTCGGCCCGCCTCGGCAAGGATCCGCTGCGCACGCAGGCCGCCGGCGGCAATACCTCGCTGAAGCGCGACGGCGTGCTCTGGGTCAAGGCCTCCGGCACCTGGCTCGCCGAGGCGGAGGAACGCGACATCTTCCTGCCGGTCTCGCTGCCGCCGCTCCTCGACGCCATCCACGCCAATGACGAGCGCGCCGCCAAGGCGACCGATTTCGTCGTCGCCGATGCCAATCCGCTTGGCCTGCGCCCCTCGGTGGAAACCTCGGTGCATGCCGTGCTGCCGCAGGACGCGGTGCTGCACATCCACTGCGTCGAGACGGTCGCGCGGGTGGCGCGCGCCGACGCGCGCGACCAGATCGCGGCCCGGCTCGACGGGCTCGAAGGCATCATCTGGTCCTATGTGCCCTATGTGAAGCCGGGCCTGCCGCTGGCGCGCGAGATCGACGCGGTCTCGCCGCCCGGCACCAATGTCGTCCTGCTCGGCAATCACGGCCTGATCGTCGCCGCCGACACGGTCGAGGCGGCCGTCCGGCTCATCGAGCGCGTCGGCGAGGCGCTGGCCGAACCGGCACGCCCGGCGCCGGCAGGCGATCTCGGGGCGCTCGAGGCGCTGGCCGAGGGCTCGCCCTATCGCCTGCCGGACGATCCGGCGGCGCACGCGACCGCGACGGACCCGGCCCGCCTCGCCATCGCGGCGCGCGGCACGCTCTATCCCGACCACGTCGTCTTCCTCGGCAGCGGCACGGCGGTGCTGGCCGAAGGCGATACGCCCGCCGCCGTCGCCAAGCGCGCGGCGCTGCCGCCGATGCTTCTCGCCGTCCCCGGCAAGGGCGTGCTGATCCACCGCGACGTGCTGCGCGGCGGCGACGCGCTCGCCCGGGCGCTCGCCGAGGTGACGGGACGGATCGCCGCCGACGCGCCGCTCCGTTTCCTCACCATCGACGAGGAGCAGGAGCTGGTGACCTGGGACGCGGAGATCTATCGCCGCTCGCTTGCCGGCGCCTCGAAGCGCTGACGGACCGCATCATGCAAAAGGCCGTCGCCGTCCTCGACATCGGCAAGTCGAACGCCAAGCTCGCGCTGCTCGACCTCGACACGCGCGAAATCCTCGCCATCCGCACCCGCAGGAACACGGTCCGGCCGGGCCCGCCCTATCCGCATTTCGACGTCGACGGCATCTGGGACTGGTTCCTCGAAGGCTTGGCCGAGTTTTCCAGGGAGGCCGAGATCACGGCGATCTCGACGACGACGCATGGCGCCGCGATCGCGGTGCTCGGCGAGGACGGGCTGGCGCTGCCGGTGCTCGACTACGAGCATCCCGGCCCGGACGAGTTCGCCGACGACTACCGTTCCGCACGCGGCGATTTCGCCGAGATCCTGTCGCCCGACCTGCCGGGCGGCCTCAATGCCGGGCGGCAGTTGTTCTGGCTGGCGCGCCGCTTCCCGGCGGAATTCGCCAAAGCGAAGGCGATCGTCCCCTATCCGCAATACTGGGTCTGGCGGCTGACCGGAAAGCGGGTTGCCGAGGCGACCTCGTTCGGCGCGCATAGCGACCTCTGGAACGGCCGCGACCAGACCTATTCGCGGCTCGCCGACGAACAGGGCTGGACGGCGCTGTTTCCACCCCGCCTCGCTGCCTGGGACAGGGTGGGCCCGGTGCTGCCGGAGATCGCGGAGCGGACGGGGCTGTCGCCGGAGTGCCGCGTCGTCGCCGGCATCCACGATTCGAACGCCAGCCTGCTGCCGCACATCCTGGCACGGCCCCTGCCCTTCACGGTGATCTCGACCGGCACCTGGATGATCTCGTTCGCCGCCGGCGGCAGCCTCGACCACCTGCATCCCGAGCGCGGCGGCCTCGCCTATGCCGACGCCTTCGCCCGGCCGGTGCCTTCAGCCATGTCGATGGCGGGCCGCGAGTTCGAGATCCTGACCGAGGGCAAGGCTGCCGAGCCTTCCGAGGCGGACACCCGTTCCGTGATCGAGCGCCGCGTCATGGCGCTGCCGGGCTTCGTCGCCGGCAACGGCCCGTTCGGACGCCGCAAGGGCAGCTGGTCGATCGACCCGGCGACGCTCCCGCCCGGCGAACGCACCGCCGCCGCCAGCCTCTATGTCGCGCTCGTCGCCGAAACCTGCCTGACCCTGACCGGCGCGCAGGGACCGGTGCTGATCGAGGGCCCCTTCGCCAAGAACCGGCTGTTTCTGTCGGCGCTGGCGGCGCTGGTCGACCGTCCCGTCATCGGCCGTCCCGACGCCACGGGAACGACGGAAGGCGCGGCGCTGCTTGCCGACGGCCCGGACCATCCCCACGCCGCCGCGCCCGACCCGGCGCCGGCCGAACCGCTCGGCGGCGATTTCGCCGCCTATGCGGCGCTGTGGAAGAAGCTGGCGGAAAGCTGAGCGCCGTCATCACCCTTTGCCCCCTGAACTGGTATGGTCGCTTGGACTCGTGCAGCCATCGGCCCAGGAGACTTCCGTGCAGAAATACGCCTTCAAGATGCAGCTTCATCCGGGCCAGGAAGCCGAATACAAGCGCCGCCACGACGAGATCTGGCCGGAGCTGTCGGCGCTGCTGAAGGAAGCCGGCGTCTCGGACTATTCGATCCATCTCGACCGCGAGACCTCGACGCTGTTCGGCGTGCTGTGGCGCACCGACGACCACGGCATGGACGCGCTGCCGAGCCATCCCGTCATGCAGCGCTGGTGGGCCTACATGGCCGACATCATGGCCTCGCACCCCAATAACGAGCCGATCGCAACGCCGCTCGAAACCGTCTTCCATCTGCCGTGAGCGCCGCCAACATGACCGCCGCAAAACCCAGGGCCACCGTCGTCATCGACATCGGCAAGACCAACGCCAAGCTGGCGCTGGTCGACGAGGCGACCCGCGAGATCATCGCACTCCGCACCACCGTCAACGAGGTCCTGACCGAGGGGCTCTATCCACATTTCGACGTCGAGCGGATCTGGAAATGGATCCTCGCCGGCTTGACCGAATTTGCCGCCGAAGCCGAGATCGGCTGCATCTCGACCACGACGCATGGCGCTGCGATCGCGGTCACCGACGGCCACGACCTGGTCATGCCGATCCTCGATTATGAGTTCAAGGGACCGGATTCGGTCGCCGAGATCTACCGCACCCAGCGCGGCGCCTTCTGGGAGACGCTATCGCCGGACCTGCCGGGCGGCCTCAATGTCGGGCGGCAGCTTTTCTGGCAGGAGCGGACCTATCCCTCCGCCTTCAGCCGCGCGAAGACAATCCTGTTCTACCCGCAATTCTGGGTCTGGCGGCTGACCGGCGTCGCCGTCAGCGAGCCGACCACGCTCGGTTGCCACACCGATCTCTGGAACCCCGAGGCCGGCACCTTCTCGCGCCTCGCCGACGACCATGGCTGGTCGAAGCTGTTCGCGCCGCTGGTGCGCCCGTGGGACACGGCCGGCACCATCAAGCTGGAGCTCGCGGCGAAGACAGGCCTGCCGCCCGATTGTCGCGTCGTCGCCGGAATCCATGATTCGAACGCCAGCCTGCTGCCGCACATCCTGCGCCGGCGCGCACCGTTCTCGGTGATCTCGACCGGGACCTGGATGATCTTCTTCGCCGTCGGCGGCTCGATCGCCGATCTCGACCCGGCGCGCGACTGCCTCGCCAATGTCGACGCGCTCGGCCGCGCCATACCCTCGGCCCGCTTCATGGCCGGTCGCGAATATTCGATCCTGACCGAGGATTCGAAGGCAGTACCGACCGAGGCGGAGATCGCTCGCGTCATCGACGAGAAGATCATGGCGCTGCCGTCCTTCGCGCCCGGCACCGGCCCCTTCGCGTTTCGCGAAGGGCACTGGAGCCACGACCCGGCGACCTTGTCACCCGGCGAGAAGGTGGCGGCGGCCAGCCTCTATTGCGCGCTCGTCGCCGAAGCCTGCCTGCAGCTCACCGGCGCCGCCGGCCCGATCGTCGTCGAGGGCCCGATCTCGCGCAACGCGCTGTATCTGTCGGCGCTGACGACCATTGTCGGACGGCCGGTCATCGCCCGCACCGACACCACCGGCACCACGGAAGGCGCAGCGCTGCTGGCGAACGGCCCGGAAGGCGTCGGCGCCGGGCTGCCGGACGCCGAACCGGCGCTGCCGCTGGAGCGCGATCTCGAGGCCTATGCCACGGCCTGGCGCGAAACGACCGACTAAGATGTCTTCACCTAGCGAAGCTCCGGGTGAGGGGTTGAGATCCGTCCGCTGAGGCCTGAACCCCTCACCCGCCGACCTGTGGTCGTCGACCTCTCCCCATGGGAGAGGTGAAGGAAGGTGCCTTGTGGAACCCGTCCTCAACCGCCGCGGCGGAGGCGCTCCAGCGCCTCCAGCCGGCCCCTCGCGGCGCCGCCCTGCTCTGCCACCGCGGCCGTCAGCGCCTCGGCGAGCAGGAGCAGGCCGGCGCTCGAATCCCACACGGACGGCGCCGGCACATGCGCCGGCAGGACGTGGCGGGCGACCTTGGAGATGGGCGACAGCCACTGGTCGGTGATCAGGATGATACGGGCGCCACGCCCCGCCGCCCGCTCGGCGAAGCCGATCAGATCGTCGGAATAGCGCCTTATGTCGAACAGGACGATCACGTCCTGCTTGCCGATGTCAAGCAGCCGGTCGAACCACGCCGCCGGCTGGCCCTCGATGTGCTGCACCTGCGGGCGCAGCACGCGCAGATGCGCCGCCATATAAGCGGCGATCGCGTCTGTGAAGCGACCGCCAAGCAGATGCAACGGCCGCCGGGGATCGGCGATCAGCCGCACCGCCGCGTCGAACTCTTCACGCGGCACGTTTTCCGCCGTCGCGCGCAGATTGGCGATCGCGGCCCGCGCGAAGGTGTCGAGCGGGTCCCCGTCCCGCCGCGTGCCGCCCTTGGTCAGCGGCGTCTCGCGCTGCGCCGCCAGCTCGGCCTTGAGCCCGTCCTGGAACGCGCCGTAGCTGGCAAAGCCGAGCTTGGCGATCATCCGCAGCACGGTCGGCGCACTGACTCCGGCCGCCTCGCCGAAGCGCGCTGCCGTATCGAGCCCGGCCATCGGATACTCGGCCAGCAGCCGGTGCGCCGCCCGACGTTCATTCGGCGTCAGCCGCCCGATGTCGCGCCTCAGCCGCTCCGCGATCGACGCGCCCCCGTCGCTCTCCATGCCGCTTCGTCCCTCGTTGCCGCTTCGGAAGGCAGATGACGCCCGCATTTCAGAATTGACGCGCCCCAACCACCCTGTAACGTATATTTCAGTTCGGCGGGATCGGGGAGTCGGACAATGTCGCCGCGCAGCGGGAACTGCGCTCCGGTCGGGGGGATCGGATCATGACGAACGGCCTTGGAGGCGCGGCAGGGGTGGCGGCAGCGCCGCTGCTCGCGCCCGGCGAACCCGCCGTGGTGGACGTCCGCGACGTTCCCGGCGGCCCCTTCGTCTTTCTCTGCGAACATGCATCGAACCGGCTGCCGCGTGCCCTCGGCACCCTTGGCCTGCCGGCCGAGGCGCTGCAGCGCCACATCGCGTGGGACCCCGGCGCCGCCGCGATGACGCTCGGCCTGCAGGAGAAACTCGGCGGGCCGGCGATCCTGCAGAACTATTCGCGCCTGGTCATCGACTGCAATCGCGAGCCGAGCCTGCCCGATGCGATCACGGCGCTTTCGGAGACGACGCGGATCCCCGGCAATGAGCATCTGGGCGGAACCGTGCGGCAGCAGCGCGTCGACACGATCTGGATGCCCTTCCATGCCGCGATCGACGAGCTCGCCGAGGCGCGGATCGCTTCCGGCAAGGCCACCGTCATCGTCACGCTCCATTCCTTCACGCCGGTCTATCGCGACGTGTCGCGGCCCTGGCATGTCGGCATCATCTCGTCCGGCGACCGCCGCTTCGCCGAGCCGATGCTGGCGGCGCTCAAGCGCGATCCCGCCCTCGTCGTCGGCGACGACGAGCCATATTCGGCCCGGGACAATGTCGACTACACGATCCGCCGGCACGGCTTCGACCGCGGCCTGCCACATGTGATGATCGAGGTCCGCAACGATCTCGTCCGCACGCCGAGCGACGTCGCCGGCTGGGTCGATCGCCTCGCGGCAGCCCTGATCGAGAGCGCCGGGGCAATCGGAGTTCCGGCCGTAGCCGGACAGATGGACTGAGGGAGACAACGTCGCCACAGAGAGCGGCGGGACAAGTGCAGGATGGGCCGAACGGCGGAGACCGGAAGCCCGACACTATCCGAGCGGCCCAACACCGCGCGGCACGGAACAGAGGGGAACTTCATCGATCCACCGCGGCAGGGCTGCGGCCGGACGACAACAGTGACGGGAGCACTTTGATGAGCCATATCGAGGGGTATACCGAAAGCGACCAGAAGGCGGACATCCACGTCCTCCACTCCATGGGCTACGCCCAGGAGCTCGAGCGGCGGATGAGCCGCTTCTCGAACTTCGCGATCTCGTTCTCGATCATCTGCATTCTGTCGGGCGGCATCAACTCGCTCGCCCAGGCAACGTCGGGCGCGGGCGGCGCCGGCATCGGCATCGGCTGGCCGATCGGCTGCCTGATCTCCGGCGTCTTCGCGCTCGCCATGGCGCAGATCAGCTCGGCCTATCCTACCGCCGGCGGCCTCTACCATTGGGGCTCGATCCTCGGCAACCGCTTCACCGGCTGGGTCACGGCCTGGTTCAACCTGCTCGGCCTGGTGACCGTGCTCGGCGCCATCAATGTGGGCACCTACTACTTCTTCGTCGGCGCCTTCGGCCCGACTTTCGGCTGGGAAGACACCACCGCGTCGCGGGTGATCTTCCTGGCCATCCTGACCGGCGCGCAGGCGCTGATCAACCACATGGGCATCGGCCTCACCGCCAAGCTCACCGACTTCTCCGGCTACCTGATCTTCGTAACCGCCGTGGTGCTGGCGATCGTCTGCCTCATCGCGGCGCCGGGGTATGATTTCGGCCGGCTGTTCACCTTCGCCAACTATTCCGGCCAGGCGACGGTCGCCGCCGACGGCACGCTGACCGGCGCCCCGGTCTGGCCGGCCGTCTCCGAATGGTGGGTGTTCCTGCTCGGCCTGCTGCTGCCGATCTATACGATCACCGGCTACGACGCCTCGGCCCATACCTCCGAGGAGACCGTCAAAGCGGCCCATTCGGTGCCGCGCGGCATGGTCATGTCGGTCGTCTGGTCGGCGGTGTTCGGCTACATCATGCTCTGCTCCTTCGTGCTGATGATCCCGAACATGGACGACGCCGCCAAGCAGGGCTGGAACGTCTTCTTCTGGGCGATGGACGCCCAGGTGAACCCGGTGGTGAAGACGATCCTCTATGTGGCGATCTTCATCTCGCAGTTCCTCTGCGGCCTGGCGACCGTCACCTCGGTGTCGCGCATGATCTTCGCCTTCTCGCGCGATGGCGGCCTGCCGGCCTCGCGGGCGCTGTCGAAGGTCAGCCCCCGATACCGCACCCCGGTGGCGGCGATCTGGACGGGCGCGACGCTGGCGGTGCTGTTCGTCTGGGGCTCCTCGATCGTCTCGATCGGCGACACGCCGGTCTATTCGATCGTCGTCTCCTGCACCGTCATCTTCCTGTTCTTCTCGTTCATCATCCCGATCGTGCTGGGCCTCTTCACCTACGGCACCTCGAAATGGCCGGCGATGGGCCCGTGGAACATGGGCCGCGGCCTGTTCACGCTGTTCAGCATCCTCTCCGTCATTTCGATGGTGCTGATCTTCGTCATCGGCGTGCAGCCGCCGAACGAATGGGCGCTCTACATCACGATCGGATTCCTGGTTCTGACCGGCATCATCTGGCTCGCCTTCGAGAGCCGCCGCTTCCAGGGCCCGCCGATCGGCGACGTCATCGCCAAGCGGCAGGCCGAGATCGCGGCGGCCGAAAAGGCGGTCGGCCAGCGCTAGCCTTCGAAAGCGGGCGGCTCCGGCCGCCCGCCCCCCTGCCCGGCAGGCCGCCAGCCGGCGGTCTCGCCGCACAAATGAAGCTCACCTCTTCTCCCAGCCGCTCGCGGCACCGGAGGATGGCCGGGTCCTCCCGCCATTTTCGCGGAGAAGCGCTCGACGGATCGAACAAGGAACTGCCATGCCCGGAAACCTGACGCTGAATGAGCTCGAAGCGGCGATCGCCGACGGCTCGATCGACACCGTGATCGTCGCCTTCCCCGACATGCAGGGCCGCCTCGTCGGCAAGCGCTTCACCGGCCGCTTCTTCCTCGACAGCGCCATCAAGGAAACGCATGCCTGCAACTACCTGCTGACGGTCGACATCGATATGGAGCCGGTGCCCGGCTACAAGGCGGCGAGCTGGGAACAGGGCTATGGCGATTTCGTGCTGAAGCCCGACATCGACACGCTGCGCCGCATCCCCTGGCTCGACGGCACGGCGCTGATGCTGGCGGATGTCTGCGACCATCACGGCGAGGAACTGGCGCACGCGCCGCGCTCGATCCTGAAGGCGCAGCTGAAGCGGCTGGCCGAACGCGACATGAAGGCGTTCTTCGCCTCCGAGCTCGAATTCTACGCCTTCGACGAAACCTATGAGACGGCGGGCCACAAGCGCTGGCACGGCCTCAAGACGATGGGCAACTACATCGAGGACTACCACATCCTCCAGACCACCAAGAATGAGCCGCTGCTGCGCGCCATCCGCAACGGCCTGATGGGCGCCGGCATCCCGGTCGAGAACTCGAAGGGCGAATGGGGCCCGGGCCAGGAAGAGGTCAACATCCGCTATGCGGAGGCGCTCGAAATGGCCGACTGGCACGTCATCATGAAGAACGGCATCAAGGAGATCGCCCATCTGCAGAACCGCGCCGTCACCTTCATGGCGAAGTGGCGCTACGACCTTGCCGGCTCGTCCTCGCACATCCACTCCTCGCTCTGGGACGCCAGCGGCAAGGTGGCGCTCTTCGCCGATGCCGGCGATCCGCTCGGCATGTCGGCGACGATGAAATCCTGGCTCGCCGGCCACCTCGCCCATGCCGGCGAGATGACCGCCTTCCTCGCGCCCTACATCAACTCCTACAAGCGCTTCCAGGTCGGCACCTTCGCGCCGACCAAGGCGGTCTGGTCGGTCGACAACCGCACCGCCGGCTTCCGCGTCGTCGGCGAGGGCAAGTCGGTCCGCACCGAATGCCGCATCGGCGGCTCGGACCTCAACCCCTACATCGCCTTCGCCGGCCTGATCGCGGCGGGCCTCGCCGGCATCGACGAGAAGCTGGAGCTGGAGCCCGCCTTCGCCGGCGACGCCTATTACGGCGCCAACCTGCGCGAGGTGCCGAAGACGCTGCGCGACGCCATCACCGCGCTCGACGGCTCCAAGGTGCTGCGCGCCGCGCTCGGCGACGAAGTGGTCGAGCACTACCTGCACACCGCCCGCTGGGAACAGTTCGAATATGATCGTCGCGTCACGGATTGGGAGTTGCAGCGCGGCTTCGAGCGGTATTGAGTCGGCGCCGTCGCTGCGAGGAATAGAACCATGAACGCCCCCGTCCTGAAGATCATCACGCCGGTCGACGGCTCGGTCTATGCCGAGCGGCCGCTCGCCACCGAAGCCGAGGTCCTCGCCACGCTCGAAAAGGCGAAGGCGGCGCAGCGCGACTGGCGCGCCGTCGCCATCGCCGAACGGGAAAAGATGGCGACCGCCTTCGTCGACGCCATGGTGGCGGAGAAGGACAAGGTGGCCGAGCTGATCGCCTGGCAGATGGGCCGGCCGATCCGCTATGGCCATGGCGAGATGCGCGGCTTCGAGGAACGCGCCCGCTACATGATCGCCATCGCGGCGAAATCGCTGGCCGACATCGACGCCGGCCCGAAGGAAGGCTTCAAGCGCTATATCCGCCGCGAGCCGCTCGGCGTCTGTTTGAACCTGCCGGCCTGGAACTTCCCCTACATGACGGCGCTCAACGCCGTGCTGCCGGCGATCCTCGCCGGCAACACGGTCGTCATGAAGCATTCGAGCCAGACGGCGCTGGTCGCCGAGCACTTCGCCTCCGCCTTCGCCAAGGGCGGACTGCCGGCGGACGTGTTCCAGTTCGTCAACATGACCCACGAGACGACCGACAAGGTGATCCGCTCCGGCCTCGTCGACCAGGTCGGCTTCACCGGCTCGACCGCAGGCGGCCGCAACATCATGGCCTCCGTCGCCGGCGCCCCCAATTTCCCGGCCACCTGCCTCGAGCTCGGCGGCAAGGATCCGGCCTATGTCCGGCCCGACGTCAACCTCGCCTTCGCGGTCGAGAACATCGTCGATGGCGGCTTCTTCAATTCCGGCCAGTCCTGCTGCGCCATGGAGCGCGTCTATGTACACGAGGCGGTCTATGACCGCTTCGTCGAGGGCGTCGTCGCCACCGTCAACGCCTACAAGCTCGGCAGCCCGACCGACCCGGAAACGACGCTCGGCCCGGTCGTGCGCGCATCCGCCGCCGCCTTCATCCAGGGCCAGATCGACGAGGCCGTGCATCAGGGCGCCAAGGCGCTGATCGACCCGAAGCATTTCCCGGCGGCGAAGGCAGGCACGCCCTATCTGGCGCCGCAGGTGCTGGTCGATGTCGACCACTCGATGCGGGTGATGACGGAAGAGACCTTCGGCCCGGCCTTCGGCATCATGAAGGTGAAGTCGGACGAGGAAGCCATCCGTCTGATGAACGATTCCGAATTCGGCCTGACAGCCGCGATCTGGACCGAGGACGTCGCCGCGGCGGAAGCGATCGGCGACCGGATTGAGACCGGCACCGTGTTCATGAACCGCTGCGACTATGTCGATCCGGCGCTCGCCTGGACCGGCGTCAAGGCGACCGGCCGCGGCGCCAGCCTGTCCGAGGTCGGCTACGAGCAACTGACCCGGCCGAAGAGCTTTCATCTCCGCACCAAGACCGACTAGCCGGTCTCGCCACGCATCCCGACCGAGCCGGCGCGTTCCGAACGCTGCCGCCGCAAGAAACAGACGCCAAGGATACGCTCCATGCTCGACAACTACGCCTCGCTGAACGCGAACTGGTCCTATCCCACCGCCATCCGCTTCGGCGCTGGCCGCATCGCCGAGCTGCCGGCGGCGCTGACGGCAACGGGAATCAGGAAGCCGCTCTTCGTCACCGATCCCGGCCTCGTCGCCCTGCCGATCGTCCAGAAGACGCTGGCGATCCTCGACGCCGCCAACGTCGAATATGCCGTCTTCTCCAAGGTCGACGGCAATCCGACGCTCGCCAATCTCGACGACGGCCTCGCGGTCTACAAGGCGGGCGGCCATGACGGCGTCGTCGCCTTTGGTGGCGGCTCGGCCATGGATATCGGCAAGACCATCGCCTTCATGTCGGGCCAGACGCGGCCGGTGTTCGATTTCGAGGACCGCGCCGACTGGTGGACCCGCGCCGACCCGAAGGGCATCGCGCCGATCATCGCCGTACCGACGACGGCCGGCACCGGCTCGGAAGTCGGCCGCGCCTCGGTCGTCACCGATCCGTCCGACCACACCAAGAAGATCATCTTCCATCCGCTGATGCTGCCGAAGGTGGTGATCTCCGACCCGGAGCTGACCGTCGACCTGCCGGCGAAGATCACGGCCTGGACCGGCATGGACGCGCTGTCGCATTCGCTGGAAGCCTGGTGCAGCCCGTTCTTCCATCCGCTGTCGGCCGGCATCGCCCTCGAAGGCATGCGGCTGGTCAAGGACTGGCTGCCCAAGGCGGTCAAGGACGGCAAGGACATCACGGCGCGCTCGCAGATGCTGATCGCCTCGTCGATGGGCGCGGTCGCGTTCCAGAAGGGCCTCGGCGCCATGCACGCGATGAGCCATCCGAGCTCCAGCCTGCGCGGCACGCATCACGGCCTGACCAACGCCGTCGTCATGCCCTATGTGCTCGCCTTCAACGCCGGGGCGATCGAGGAGAAGCTGGCGGCCGCCGCCCGCTATCTCGACCTGCCAGGCCAGAGCGCGACCAGCTTCGTCGACTGGGTGCTGGCGATCCGCGAGGAACTCGGCATCCCCCACACGCTGAAGGAAATCGGCGTCGACGAATCGGTTTTGCCAGAAGCGGCCCGCATGGCCGAGCTCGACCCCTCGACGGGCGGCAATCCCGTGCCGGTCGTGGCGGCCGATTACGAGGTTCTGTTCCGGAACGCGATCAACGGCAGGCTCTGAAGGCGCTGTCGCGCGCCGCGGCCTTGCACCGCCGCGCGCGACACGCCATGAAGGGCAACATTCGCCTCCGGAGACTTGTAAATGCCCAGCCCTGTTCAGAGCCCCGACATCGTCTGCATTGGCGAGCCTCTGTTCGAACTCAACCAGGCCAAGGGCTCCGAGGCGTTCCTGCCGGGTCACGGCGGCGATACCTCGAACTGCGCGATCGCGGCGGCGCGCCAGGGCGCATCCGTCGGCTATGTGACGGCCGTCGGCGATGACAATTTCGGCCATTCCTTCCTCGATCTCTGGAAACGGGAAGGCGTCGATACCAGCGCCGTCAAGCTCGACCGCGCCGCCCCGACCGGGATCTATTTCGTCACCCACGGCCCCTCGGGCCATGTGTTCTCCTATCGCCGCGCCGGCTCGGCCGCGAGCCGGATGACGCCGGAAGAGCTGTCGCTTGACTACATCCGCGGCGCCAAGGTGATCCACACCTCCGGCATCAGCCAGGCGATCTCCTCGCAGGCCGCCGACGTCGTCTTCGCCGCCTTGCGCGCCGCGCGGGAGGCCGGCAGGATCGTCTCCTACGACACCAATCTGCGCCTCCGCCTTTGGCCGATCGACCGCGCCCGCGCCGTCATCCATGCCGCGGCGGCGCTGGCCGACATCCTGAAGACCAGCTCCGACGACGCGGCCGAGCTGACCGGTGAAACCGATCCCGACAAGATCGCCGATTTCTATCTCGGCCTCGGTCCGAAGATCGTCATCGTCACCATGGGCGCCGAGGGCGCGCTGGTGGCGACGCCGGAAAAGCGCATGGTGATCCCGGCGATCCCGGTGAAGCCGGTCGACGCGACGGGCGCCGGCGACACGTTCGACGGTTCGTTCCTGACCGAATATCTGCGCTCGGGCGACGTCTTCGCCGCCGCGCGCTATGCCAATGCCGCCGCCGGCCTCGCTACCGAGGGTTATGGCGCCGTGGCGCCGATGCCGACCCGCAGCGCGGTCGAGACGGCCCTCGCCAGCCGAAAATGACGACGCGCGAACCGGTCAACGCTCCCGTGATGGAGCCCGCGGCGGGAGTCTCGTCTCCGTTTCGCCGTGGCGTGCTCTATCTCGGCGGCTATGACCCGGTCGCGCCGGAGAAGTTCTTTGGCCGGCTGGCGCGCGAGCTCGGCCATTTCCGCGAGACCTGGGGCGTCGCGGCGACCCCGGCTCCCGCCCGCCCCTCCGACGACGGCCAGGTCTGGCGCACCGAGATCGAGACCCGTGGCGACGGCTGGAACGCCGTCACCGATTTCCGCCTGCTCGCCTGGGACGACCTGGTAAAGGGCGACTTCGCCCGGCCGATCTGGCAGCGCATCCCGCTGTCGCTCGGCCTGCTGGCGGATTTCCTCTTCTCCGGAACCATCCTGCGCTATTTCCTCGCCGCTTGGCGATTCGGGCTCTACTTCGTCGCGCCGTTCTTCTTTTCGCTGCTGTTCGTCGTCGTCGCCGCGATCGCCGCCGCGCTGGTGCTACGGATCGACCACTGGAGCGCGCCCTGGATCGCGCCGGCGCTTTTCCTGGCGGTCTATCTATGCCTGATGCGCTGGCCGGGAAATCGGTGGTTCGTCAGCCACTTGCTCGATGCGCGCGTGTTCATGGGCGAGTATATGCGCGGCGGAAGGGCCGACATGGAAGCCCGCGTCGATCGTTTCGCGCGCGAGATCGTCGACCTGGCGGCAACGCCCGGCCTCACCGAACTGCTGATCATCGGCCACAGCCAGGGCAGCGTGTTCGCGCTGGAATCACTGGAGCGGGCGCTGGCGCTCGATCCCGACCTCGCCCGTCGCGGGCCGCCGATCTCGGTGATGACCGTCGGCTCCTGCGTGCTGCAGCTCGGCCTGCACCCGGCCGCCCGCACGCTGCGCGCCCGCGCCCAGCGCCTGCTGGAAGAGCGCGGCATCGAGTGGCTGGAGTTCCAGACGCTGACCGACGTTGTGAACTTCTACAAGACCGATCCGGCCCGGCTGATGCGGCTCCAGCCCTCGCCCGGCCGCACCTTTCCGCATGTGATCAATGTCCGCATCCGCGAAATGCTGCAGCCGACGGACTACAGCCGCATCCGCAACAGCCTTTTCCGTGTGCACTATCAGTTCGTCATGGGAAACACGCGCCGCTACTTCTATGATTTCTTCCTGATTTGCTGTGGTCCGGTCGGCCTGCGCGAGCGCTTCTCCCTGCAGAAGCCGCCGCAGGAGTCGGATCGTCCGGGAACCTGAGGAGACGACATGACGCAATCTGCCGCCACCATCTGCTGGGCTCTCGGACTGGTGATCTGGTTCATCATCCGCTACCCGCACCAGCGCCGGGCCCGCAAGCACGCCATCGTCGACTCGCGCGACCGCGCCAGCCAGCAGTCGCTGGTGGCAATCTCCGTCGTCGGCGTAGGGCTGGTGCCGGCGATCTGGGCGCTGACGGGCATGGGCTTTCCGGAAGGCGCCAACCTGCCCTTCTCGCCTGTCGTCGCCTATGCCGGCATCGTGGCGATCGTCGCCTATCTCTGGTTCTTCTATCGCAGCCACAAGGATCTCGGCCACAACTGGTCGGCGACGCTGGAGATCCGCGCCAAGCACACGCTGGTGACCACCGGCGTCTATCACTATGTCCGCCACCCGATGTATGTGTCGTTCTGGCTGATGGCGGTGGCGCAGGCGCTGTTGCTGCAGAACTGGTTCGTCGGCCTCGCCGGCCTGGTCGGCATCGGCATCCTGTATTTCTTCCGCGTGAAGAAGGAAGAAAAGCTGATGCTGGATACGTTCGGCCGCGTCTATCGCGATTACGCCAGCAAGACGGCCCGGCTGATCCCGTATATCTACTGACCTGTCAGCCGAGACGACATCAACCAACGAAAAGCCGTCATCCCGGGCTTGACGCGGGATCCATGCAGCCGGGGCATCGGGTGTTCCGCATGGCAGGGCTTCGCCGGCATGGATCCCTGCTTTCGCGGGGATGACGCCGCGTGTGGAGCGAGCGCCAGCGATTTGCCGGCGCTCGTCGATCATCGGAGGACTCAGCTGCCCTTCATCGCCGCGAGCAGCTTGGCGCCGTTGTTCTCGAACATCTTCAGATAGGTCGGGGCCGGGCCATCCGGCGGCGACAGCGCGTCGGAGAAGAGTTCGCCGCCGATCGTCACGCCGGTCTCGCGGGCGATCTGGTTCAGGAGGCGCGGGTCGGTGATGTTCTCGGCGAAGAGCGCCGTGATCTTCTCCGCCTTGATCTGGCGGATGATCTTGGCGACGTCGGCGGCCGAGGCCTCGCTTTCCGTGCTCACCCCTTCCGGCGCCACGAACTGGATGCCATAGGCATCGGCGAAATAGCCGAAGGCGTCATGGCTGGTGACGAGCTTGCGCCGCTCGGCCGGCACCTTCGCAAACTCCGTCTTCAAGTTGGCGTCGATGGCCTTCAGCGCCGAAGCGAGCGCGTCGCCCTTCGCCTTGTAGTCCGCCGCATGGTCGGGATCCGCCGCCGACAGGCCGGCAACGATGTTCTGCACATAGAGAACGCCGTTCAGCGGGTTCTGCCAGGCATGCGGATCGACGCTGTGCGAATGGCCTTCATGCGCCGCGTGATCATGGCCGTCATGATCATGGCCCGCCTCGGCCTTCGCCTCCGGCTTGTCGTGATCATGACCCTCCTCTTCTTCCGCGCCCGTCCAGGCGATCGGCTTCACGCCTTCGGTGGCGATCACCTTCTCGCCCTTGAAGCCGGAAACGGAGATGAGCCGGCCGAGCCAACCCTCGAGGCCAAGGCCGTTCTCGACCAGGACCGCCGCGCCGCCCATGGCCTTGGCATCGGCCGGGCTCGGCTCGAAGGTGTGAGCGTCGCCATTCGGGCCGACGAGGGTACGGACCTCGACATGGTCGCCGCCGATCTCGCTCGCCAGGTCGCCGAGCACGGAGAAGGTGGCGACAACCTTGATCTTGCTGTCGGCGGCCTGGGCCGGCAGCGCCGTGCTCAGGGCAAGCGCCGCCGCGATGAGCCAAATGCTTGACTTCATTGGGTAGTTCTCCTGCATTGAAAGTAGAATTCAGCCCCTCAGGTGCCTCGCCCGCAGGGCCTGACTGGCAAAGCTGCCGTGTCGCCCCGCAAGAATGGAGAGAGCATGGACGGCGCCGGCCGCCAGGATGATGGCCGGCGATGTCGGCAGTTCGCCGTGATAGGAAACGAGCAGTCCGACCAGCGACGAGCCGATGCCGATCACCGCCGAGGCGACTATCTGGCCGGGCACGCTCTCGCTCCAGAAGCGGGCCGAGGCGGCCGGCAGCACGATCAGTCCGACCACCATCAGCGTGCCGAGCGCGTTGAAGCCACCGACCAGGTTGAGCACGACCAGCGCCAGGAACAGAAAATGCGCGAGACCGCCGGCGCCGCCGACGCTCTTCAGGAAGCCGGGATCGAAGCATTCGGCGACCAGCAGCCGATAAATCAGGGCGAGCGACAGCAAGGTCACCGTGGCGATGCCGCCGATCAGGTAGATCGACGGATCATCCAGCGCCAGCACGTTGCCGAACAGCACATGCAGGAGGTCGATGTTCGAGCCCTTGATCGAGACGATCATCACGCCGAGCCCCAGCGAGACGAGATAGAAGGCGGCGAAGCTCGCGTCCTCGCGCAGCGGCGTCGTGCGGGCGATGGCGCCGGCGCCGAGCGCCACCAGCAGCCCGGCAGCGACGCCGCCGACCGTCATCGCGAACAGCGAGAAGCCGGAGAGCAGGAAGCCGATGGCGGCCCCCGGCAGGATCGCATGGGCCATCACATCGCCCATCAGGCTCATCCGGCGCAGCACCAGGAAAACGCCGATCGGCGCGCCGGAAATCGACAGCGCGATACAGCCCATCAGCGCGCGGCGCATGAAGCCGAACTCGAGGAACGGTCCAAGGATCAGGTCATAGAGGGCCATCAGGCGGGCATCTCGCACAGTTCGGCATTGTCTTCGAACGCCTCGTGCAAATGCCGGGCGCGGGCGAGATTGGCGTCGGTCATAACCTCGGTCGTCGGCCCCCACGCGACCATTTCGCGGGCCAGAAGCAGCGTCTCGGGAATGCGCTCGCGCACGAGGTCGATATCGTGCAGCACGGTGACGACGGTGCGACCGTCGGCATGCCAGCCGGAGATCAACGCCAGCAGATCCTCGCAGGTGCGCGCGTCGATCGCGGTGAAGGGCTCGTCGAGCAGGATCAGCTTCGTGTCCTGCAACAGCAGCCGCGCGAACAGGGCGCGCTGGAACTGCCCGCCGGAAAGCGTGCCGATGATGCGGTCCTCGAAGCCGGTGAGGCCGACGGCGGCCAGCGCCGCCTCGACCGCGCCGAGCTGCTTGCGGCCGATCGACGAGAAGATGCCGGCCTTGCGCCAGAGGCCCATGGCGGCAACGTCGAGCACCCGCATCGGGAACGAGCGGTCGAGCGCGCTCTGCTGCGGCAGGTAGCCGATGTCGTTGCGACCGACGCCCTCGAGCGAGATGCGGCCGCTGTCCGGCTTGATCAAGCCGACGATGCCCTTCAGCAGCGTCGACTTGCCGGCGCCGTTCGGCCCGAAGATCGCCGTGAACGACCCTGGCTCGAAGGTGCCCGAGACGTGGTGCACCGCCGGATGGCGGCGATAGGAAAGCGTCAGGTTGTCGAGCCGGATCGACGGTGCGGTGCGCTTCAGCATGTCGACCTCAGGAAACCGCCCAGAAGATGCCGAGCCAGATCAGGCCGACGAGCAGCGCGGCGATCACCAGCCGCTCGACCGCCGAGGCGAGGAACATGGAACGCCTGTAGGAACGCGGCAGCGCTGTATCGAAGTCGCGCGCCACTGGCGCTCCGGCCGCGTGCGAATGCACATGGCCCAGGTCATGATCATGGGGACGGCCATGGCCCTTGCCTTCATGGTCGTGGCCTTCGTGACTATGGGCATGATCGCGGCCGGGCGAGACCGGAATAGGGTCGCCCTTCGCCGCCATGCCTGGAATTGCATTCGCCATCGCCGGTCCGTCCGCTGCTGACTGCAAGTGTTATGTTATATCATTTCAGGCACTGCAAGGCCCGGCGCGCGGAATTTTGCGGGATCGGGTGCGGCGCAATGGCAGAGAATGCCGGCGGAGCGGGATCGCCGGGAAAACCCGACCGTCCCCCAGCGACGCTTGCGGCGCGCGGTCGCGGCAGAGCCGCCGCTTCCGCTCGTCCGGCAATTCCCCAAGCCGATCAAGAACTCAGCAACACTTTGCAACAGAAGGCTGGAATTAGAATAATTTCAGGGTGTTACATATTCTTGACTCGGAAACTCAACAGGTCCAAACGTCGCCCATCCGCGCCACGCTGGCTGTGACGCTTTGACGGCAGGTTTCCCGCCTGTCGCTTGGAGTGGACGATGGACCTGACCGACCGATTTGCGCCCCCGCGTCCCGCCGAGCGCGCCCAAGCCCGATACGCTCCTGCCGAGGAAATGCGCTGATGGCGACGCGCCTTCCCGCCGGATCCGACACTCGCTATCTCGAACGGCAGCCGGAAAGGCTCGTCGTCGAGGGCCTGCGCCGCTGGATGCAGGGTTGCGAGCGCGGCTCGGTGACATGCTGGGAGCTGGCCGCCAGCCTCTATGCCGAGGAACTGGGCGCCGCCGACGGCCGCCGCGTCCTCGCCGCGCTGGCGCGATGGGTCGAGGCCATCCGCGGCGGCATGGACCGTCCCGCCGGCCTGTCGCCGTCGCTGAGCCCGCGGCTCTGCCTCGACGAATGCTGCGCCGTCTCGATGATCGCCGCCTGCCAGAACCATGACGACGACACCCTGCTCGGCGCACTGGAGCGCCTGGTCGCGCCGGAGGGCCGCGCCGACGTCATCCGCGCCACCCAGCGTTTCGCCGAAACCCTCGCCGAGACGGGGCAGATTCTCATTCCGGTGCCGGGAGCCGTGATCCGCGAGATCGCAGGTCGCCCCTGCCGCCGCCACTATCACTGAATTCACCGCACGATATTCACGCACGGAGACGATTGTGAACCTCAAGAAGATGCTCCTCGCCGCCACGGCCGCGCTCGCCCTTTCGGGCGCCGTCCCGGCCTTCGCCGCCGACGCCCCGGCTGCCAGCGCCGTGCTAAAGACCTATGGCGACATCGCCCAGGCCAAGTTCGAGGATGCGCTCACCACGGCCAAGGCCCTGAACGTCGCCGTCGACGCACTGATCGCCAACCCATCCGACGCGACGCTCGCCGCCGCCCGCGACGCCTGGAAGGCTGCCCGGCCGTCCTACCAGCAGACCGAGGTCTACCGCTTCGGCAACGCCATCGTCGATGACTGGGAAGGCCGCGTGAACGCCTGGCCGCTCGACGAAGGGCTGATCGACTATGTCGACGCCAAGTCCTATGGCGACAGCTCGGATTCGAACCCGCTCTATACCGCCAACGTCATCGCCAACAAGACGCTGCAGATCGGCCCGGACAAGGTCGACGCGACGGAGATCAACGCCGACCTGCTGCACAAGCTGCAAGAAGCCGGCGACGTCGAGGCGAATGTCGCCACCGGCTACCACGCGATCGAGTTCCTGCTCTGGGGCCAGGACCTGAACGGTACCGGCCCGGGCGCCGGCAACCGTCCGGCGACCGACTACGACACCAAGAACTGCACCAACGGCAATTGCGATCGCCGCGCTGCCTATCTGAAGGCCGCGACCGACCTGCTCGTTTCCGACCTCGAGGAAATGGTCGCCAACTGGCAGCCGGAGGGCGAAGCCCGCAAGCAGCTTTCCGAGAAGGGCGACGAGGGCGGCCTCGCCACCATCCTGACCGGCATCGGCTCGCTCTCCTATGGCGAACTGGCCGGCGAGCGCATGAAGCTCGGCCTGATCCTGCACGATCCGGAAGAGGAGCATGACTGCTTCTCCGACAACACCGCCAACAGCCACTATTACGATCAGGTCGGCATGGTCTCGGCCTGGCAGGGCAAGTACACCCGCGCCGACGGTTCCGTCGTCGAGGGTCCGAGCATCCGCGAACTGGCCGCGGCCAAGAACGCCGACGCCGCCAAGCGCGTCGATGAGGCGCTGGCCAATACCTCGGCCAAGATGCAGGTCCTGAAGGACACGTCCGACAAGGGCGAGGCCTATGACCAGATGATCGGCGCGGACAATCCCAAGGGCAACGCCATCGTCCAGGAAGCCATTGACGGCCTGATCGGCCAGACCCGCGCGGTCGAAGCCGTCGTCGCCGCCCTGGGCCTGAAGATCGAAGTCGAAGGCTCCGACAGCCTCGACAATCCCGACGCCGTCGGCGCCGAGTAAGGCCACAATCTGCCGCTAGTCGAG
>NZ_JAPKNK010000013.1:0-147617 GCF_026343855.1 Kaistia nematophila
GGCAACCGGAAGCTCAGCCGGCGTCGGCGGTCGCGGCCGGCACCTTCACGCCATACTGGGCGGCGAAGCCCTCGAGCGCGCCCCAGGTGACGTTGTCGACCGGAATGCCTTCGACAGCGCGCTTCTTGGCTTCGCCCTTCTCGATGTCGGACGGCGCATAGACCTTCTGGCCGGGCTTGGCCGGCTGGGCGCGCAGGTCGGCGAGGAAGTCGCTGATGCGCGCGTCGAAGGCGGAGAGCGCCTGGAACACGGCCGGCGACAGCACGATGAAGAAATGGCCGATCTGGATCGGCTTGGAGAAGTCCGGGCCGTTGAACGAGGCCATCGTCTTGCCATGGCCCATGCCGGTGAAGGCCGAGCAGAGCAGGTCGACCATGCCGGCGAGGCCCGAGCCCTTGTAGCCGTAATCGGCGCCGCCGACCGGGGCGACCCAGACCGCCGCGTTGGCGTCGGTGGTGAACTCGCCCTTGTCGTCGACCGCAACCTCTTCCGGCAGCGGCTGGCCGGTGGCGCGGCGCAGGCCGACGCGGTTGAACGGGATCGAACTGGTGGCCATGTCCAGCACCATCGGATCCTCGCCCTCGACCGGAACGGCGAAGGAAAGCGGGTTGGTGCCGAAGAAGGCCGAGGCGCCGCCATGCGGGATCACCATCGCGTCGGCATGCGTCATGCCGATGGCGACGAAGCCCTTGGTCGCGGCATAGCGCGTGTAGACGCCGGTGGCGCCGTGATGGGTCGAACGGCCGACGGTCGCGACCGCCACGCCGGTCTTCTCGGCAAGCTTGGCTGCCTCGTCGATCGCGCGGTAGCTGGCATAGTGGCCGAGGCCGTCATCGGCGTCGACGTGGACGGCGGAAGCCGCCTTTTCGGTGACGGTGAGCGAGGGCGTCTTGTTGATGCGGCCGCCGGCGAGGCCCTGCATGTAGAACGGGATCAGGCGGACGCCATGCGTGTCGTAGGCGCGGGCCGAGGCGTCGACCACGGCGCGGGCGCAGGCTTCGGCGCTCTCGCGGTTCACGCCGGCTGCGGTGAACAGCTCAGCGACGAACGGTTCGACGTCACGGGCTGCGGCGCGAACGCCCGCGATCTTTTCCAGGGCCATTTTCTCTTCCTCGAGCAAGCGCAGAACCGGTAGCCGCCGGGTCGGCGTCAGGGTTCGCCAGATGACAATCCTCGGGATGCGCGCATGCCTTCGCGGGCCCGCGCAACCGCGCACCCTCGTCTAAGGCGAATCCGCTTTGCATTCAAACGATGATTGGCAGGGAAGGTATGGCCGACGCTGGGGAAGGTGCGAGAATTATGCGCGGTGGTCTGATTGTATGACAATTCGCCCACATATGGCGCGGCGCATCCGGGTGGGGCAGGGTCCTTCCGGCCGGAGGCGTCCGGCCGGAAGGGGCATTCAAGGGATCAGCGCAGCGAGTTGACCTTGTCCATGAAGCGCTTGACGCGGTCGCCGTCGACGGCGTTCCAGGTGTAGCCGTCGACCTTGAAGTGCGTGCCGATGACGACGCCCGAGGCGAAGTTGAAGATGTCGGTGACGTTGTCGATGTTGACGCCGGTATTGGCGAAGATCGGCACGTTCTTGACCGTCTCGGCGACCTTGCGCAGGTTCGACGCGTCGGCCGGCTCTCCGGTGATCGGGCCGGAGACCAGGATGGCGTCGGCGAGCGACGAGAAGACGGCGCTCTTGGCGCGCAGCTCGATCGGGCGCTGGTCGAGCGAGTGGGCGAACTCGGCGTTGATGTTGAAGAGCAGCTTCATGTCATCGCGGCCGAGATTGTGGCGCAGCCGCGAGGCCTCGGCGCAGTTCGGCTCCCAGATGCCCATGTCGGAGGCGAACACGCCCGTGAAGATCTCGCGCACGAAGGACGCGCCGGTGACGGCGCCGATCGAGACCGAGGCGATCGGATCCCAGAGGTAGTTGACGCCGAACGGCACCTTCAGCTCCGGCTTGATCGCCTGGACGATGGCCGACATGGCGGCGATCGATTCAGGCGAGCCCTTGAAGACGTAGGGGCGGTCGTTCTCGTTGCCGAACATGATGGCGTCGACGCCGCCGGCCTGCAGCTTTTCCACGTCGGCGAGGGCGTCGTCGATGAGCTTGTTCAGGCCACCCTTGGCGTCATAAAGCGGCGCACCCGGCAGGGCGCCGATATGCGACATCGAGATGACGACCTTCTTCTTGTCGCCGAAAAAGTCAAAAACCATGGTCTGCTCCATTGCGAGAGAAACGGGGGAAGGGTGAACCTCAGGGGGCGACGTGGACGTCGACCCTGGCGGCCTTGAGCGCCGCGGCGATTTCGGGGGGCGGCGGCGCGTCTGTGATCAGAACATCGATCTCGGTAAGCGGGGCGACATGCACCAGCGACATGCGCTGGAACTTGGACGAGTCGCACAATGCAACCTTCAGGCCGGACCGGTTGAGATAGACCTGCTTCAGGTCGACATCCTCGAACGAGTAGTCGAACAGCCCGCTTTCCGTCAGGCCGGACAGGCCGATGAAGCAGATGTCGAACCAGAGCTTCTCGAACTGGGCGACCGCCTCGGCGCCGCCGACGGAGAGTTCGTCGCGCCGGACCCGGCCGCCGGCGAGATAGACCTCGGCCTGGCTCGAGCCGAGCAGGGCGGCGACGCGCACGCTGTTGGTGAAGACCTTGGCATGAGCCCGCTCGCGCAGATGGTCGGCGATCAGATAGGTCGTGGTGCCGACATCGAGCGCGATGGTACGATGCGCCATGGAAAGGGCGGCGGCCGCGGCGGCGATGCGTTCCTTGGCTTCATGCTGGCGGCGGAGCCTGGCATCGAAGCTCGGCTCCTCGCTGTCCATCGATACGGTGGTGGTGCCGACGGCGCTGACAGCGCCGCCATGGGTGCGGATGAGCCGGCCGGCGCGCTCGAGTTCGACCAGGTCGCGCCGCACGGTCATGTCGGAGACCTGCAGCTGCGCCGCAATATCGGCGACCAGCACGGCTCCGGTCGAGCGGAGCGCGTCGAGGATGGCGGCATGGCGCATTTCCGGCAGGATGCGGGCGCGCGCCGCGGCGCTTGGATCGGGTTTCCGGCTGGTGATCGGCGACTGGGTCACTCAACTTCCCTGCATGTTTCCGCTGCCTTGCGGCGGCGGACGAGGCCGCGGTGGAGTCGCTTCATGCATAGCAGGTATATAAACAAATTCAAACACGATTCATGTTTTCTTGTTCGAACGTGTTGATGTTGACTGGCGTCGGAAATTTGAACAGAATTGTCACAAACCGTCGCTCCATAATTTTCTTATATTGTACAATGGGTTGGATTGTGGCTAGCGATGCCGTTCCGTTAGTTCGGGTAAAAAATAAACACGATCGCCCAAAAATCATTCTTGAGGCGTTTGAATTTGTGCGCATACAATCGGCTCGCTTGCGCTGGAAGGTGTCGGCCATGGGCCGGCAAATTGCGGAGGGCAGAACGGGAGCCGAGAGGTTCTCACCCTACGAGGGACGAAGATGGCATCCATCGAGCTCGATCAAGTATCCAAGATCTACGCCAACGGCGCCTACGGTGTGCGCGACGTTGATCTGAAGATCGAGGACGGCGAATTCGTGATTTTCCTGGGCCCGTCCGGTTGCGGAAAGTCCACCACGCTCCGCATGATCGCCGGCCTTGAAAGCATATCGTCGGGCGATCTCCGCATCGGCGGTCGCAGCGTCAACAACGTCGCCCCGCGCGACCGCAATGTCGCCGTCGTGTTCCAGAGCTATGCGCTCTATCCGCATATGTCGGTCTGGCACAACATGGCCTTCGGCCTGAAGATGCGCGGCGTCGGCCTCGCCGAGATCGACAGCAAGGTGGCCAATGCCGCCGAACTGCTCGGCCTCAAGCATCTCTTGCAGCGCAAGCCCGGCGCGCTTTCCGGCGGCCAGCGCCAGCGCGTGGCGCTCGGCCGCGCCATCGTGCGCGAACCGGAAGCCTTCCTGCTTGACGAGCCGCTCTCCAATCTGGACGCGCAGCTGCGCGCCGAGATGCGGCTCGAACTGGTCAAGCTGCATCGCCGCCTCGGTCGCACCATCGTGCATGTCACGCATGATCAGGTCGAGGCGATGACGATGGGCGACCGCATCTGCATCATGAAGGAAGGACGGATGATCCAGTCCGGCCGTCCGCTCGACGTCTACGCCAATCCGGCCGACACCTTCGTGGCGCGCTTCCTGGCGACGCCGCCGATGAATCTGATCCCGGCCGAGCTCGATCACGAGGGCGAGAAGCTGGTCGTGCGGATCGATTCCGAGACCAAGATCACCGTCCCCGACAAGCACTATCTGCCCTATGTCCAGAAGGCGGGCGGCCCGATCACGGCCGGTATTCGCGCCGAGGACATCTACGAAGCCCAGCTGCGGCCGGAATGGCAGCGCATCACCGTCAAGGTGGTGGCCGTCGAGGCTCTGGGGGCGGAAAACATCCTGATCGGCCAGCTGGGTCGCGACAAGCCGATTGAAATCCAGGCGCGACTGGGCCGGCATGTGTTCGCGCCGGTGGACTCGATGATCGACCTCTATGTCGACGCCGAGCCGATGCATCTCTTCGATTCCGAAACCGGCAAGGCGGTCGCGCGGCCGCCTCTGCCGGTCGGTCGCTAAGGCGAGGGTTCCATGCGCAAGTTCGGCCTGCATTTCGGTTTGATTCTGGCATGCGTGGTCGTGCTACTGCCGCCACTCTGGGCGCTGCGCACCAGCTTCGTGCCGGAATCGATGTCCTACAGCACGGAGATCCTCCCGGCCTTCACGCTGGACAACTACGCCGGCCTCTTCGCCAAGAACCGGTTCGGCACCTTCTATGTGAACAGCCTGATCGTGGCGCTTGGCTCGGTCATCGTGGCGCTGCCCTTCGCCGCCTGCACCGGCTACGCCTTCGCCCGGTTCCGCACCGGCGGGCGCTTCGCCCGCTTCGTCGTCCTGGCGACGCAGATGCTGCCGCCCGTGGCGCTGGTCCTTCCCGCCTTCGCGCTTCTGCGCGGCGCCGGCCTCACCAATTCGCTGCCCGGCCTGATCCTCGTCTATTCCGCGCTCAACCTGCCGTTCCTGACCTGGATCCTGATGGGCTTCTTCGAGGGCGTGCCGGTCGACATGGAATGGGCGGCGATGACGGATGGCGCCACCGCCTGGGGCGCCTTCTGGCGGATCGTCATCCCGATCTCGCTGCCGGGCCTTGCCGCCGCCGGCGTGCTCGGCTTCATTCTGTCGTGGAACGAGTTCCTGTTCGCCCTCGTCTTGAGCGGGCCGCAGACCGCCACGATCCCGGTTTCGCTGGCTGCCTTGCAGACATCGAATGGCGTGCAGATCGCCAAGGTTTCGGCGGGTGTGGTGCTGGCCATCCTGCCGCTCGTGATCGCGTCGCGTTTCATCCAGCGCTTCATCATTCAGGGATTGACGTTCGGCGGTGTCAAATAAGCCGCAAGGCACCCACCACCGGCACAATGAGGAGATAGTTATGACGCTGAAACGGATTCTACTCGCGGCCGCCGGTGCTGGCGCGCTGATGGCGACGGCTCCCGCCTACGCCGACGACATCGTCCTGCGCGCCCTCATGGAGGATGTGCCGGAGACGCAGATCATCGAGACGCTGCTGCCCGATTTCGAGAAGGAGACCGGCATCAAGGTCGAGTTCGAGAAGATCGGCTACCCCGACATGCACGACAAGCTCGTGTCGCAGCTGGTCTCGCCGCAGAGCTACTACAACCTCCTCGAGGTCGACTTCCTCTGGGCCGGCGAGTTCCCGGCCGCCGGCTGGCTCGCCGACCTGAAGCCCTTCATCGAGAAGTCGAACTACGATCTGAAGCCGTTCATCCCCTCGACGCTCGACCTGCTCGGCCGCACCGAGGACAGCCTCCAGATCCTGCCGATGTACAATTACTCGATGGGTCTGATCTACCGCACCGACCTGCTCGCCGATCCGAAGCTGCAGGAAGCCTTCAAGAAGGCGACCGGCAAGGAACTGGCGCCGCCGAAGACGCTCGCCGACTATGTCGAGATCTCGAAGTTCATGAAGGCGAATGCCGGCGTGGCGGGCGCGGCCATGCAGGGCCAGCGCGGCGACCCGAACAGCATGGAATTCTCCAACTACCTGTTCGCTTCGGGCGGCGCCTATCTCGGCGACGGCAAGAAGGTCGTGCTCGACAGCCCAGAGGGTAAGGTCGCGCTCGATCTCTATGTCGACAACATCAAGAACGGCGCCCAGCAGGGCGCACTGTCCGCCAATCTCGACGACACGCTGCGGCTAATGTGCAGCGGCAAGGCGTTCAGCATGGTCACCTACTGGTGGATGCTGCCGCAGATCGACAATGCCGAGAAGTGCCCTGATGTCGCCGGCAAGGTCGCTCTCGCCACCATGCCGGGCGGCCATGGCGAAAGCGGCGGCTGGGGCTGGGGCATTCCGAAGAATGTCAGCCCGGAAGAGCAGGAAGCGGCCTGGAAGTTCATCCAGTGGGTGCAGAGCAAGGACATCTCGGTCGCGCGCGCCCTGCAGGGCCACGCGCCGGTTCGCTCCGACGTCTACAGCGACCCGAAGGTGCTTGAGAAGTACCCCTACTACAAGGCGGCCGAAGAGATCGTCGCGACCGGCAAGTCGTTCCCGATCTTCGCTTATTCCGCCCAGTATGAAGACGTGCTCGGCACGCATGTCTCGCAGGCCGGCGGCGGCGAGTCGACCACGGAAGACGCGCTGAAGGGCGCGGCCAAGGGTCTCGAGGAACTGCTGGCCAAGTAGTCAGCCGAGTAGCCGGGGTCGTCCGGCCACTCAACGTGAATGCGGGAGCGCGCCGGGCGCGCTCCCGTTACCGGGCAACCGGCAAGGCTGCGCCTCGGCGCTCGACAGGCAAACATCGGACGGACCCTCATGACAGGCTGGATGAACTGGGCGCATCGCGAAGCGCGGACGGGGTGGGCTTTCGCCTCGCCAGGCCTGATCCTGCTTGCCGTCGTGATGGGCTTTCCGCTGGTCTATGCCTGCATTCTGTCCGTCTCGTCTTACACGCTGCTTAAGCCTGCGATCCTGCCGATCGTCGGCGTCGACAACTTCGCCAAGATGATGGCGAGCGAGCGGTTCTGGAACGCCACCTGGCTGACGGTGAAGTACTCGGTCATCACGGTGACGGGCGAATTCGTCATCGGCCTGGGCATCGCGCTGATGCTGAACCGCGTCGTCCGCACCAAGCCGATCTACTTCGCCATCCTGACCATCCCGATGGCGATGTCGCCCGTCAGCGTCGCCCTGATTTGGCGCATGCTGCTGCAGCCCAATCTCGGCATCGTCAATCACGTGATGGAAAGCATCGGCCTGCCGCGGCTCGACTGGCTCGGCTCGCCCGACCTGGCGCTCTGGACCATGGCCGGCATCGATATCTGGCAGCAGATGTCCTTTGTCGTGCTGATCCTGGCGGCGGGCCTTGCCTCGCTGCCGCGCGAGCCCTACGAGGCGGCCGAAGTTGACGGCGCGCTGGGCTGGCAGCAGTTCTGGTTCATCACCCTGCCGATGCTGCGCCCTGTCGCGGCGATCACGGTGATCATCCAGCTGATCAATGAATTCCGTACCTACGACTTGCCCTATGTGCTGACCAAGGGCGGCCCGGGTACCTCGACGGAAGTGCTGAGCTTCTTCGCCTACCGCCAGGCGTTTCTGGGTCTCTCGATCAACGAGGGCGCCGCCGCTGCGTTCGTGCTGCTGGTGATCGTGCTGGCGATGACAGTCATCTTCTTCGCCCTGCTGGAGCGCCGCGCCAAGGCGTAGGGATCTTCCTCTCCCGCGAGCGGGAGAGGAACTGCAGCCTCAGCCCTTCAGGCCGAGACCGTCATTGCCGCTGCCGCACAGCACGACGACCGTCTTTTCGCCGGGGGCGACCTTCACATGCCCGTTGAGCATGGCGGCCGCCGCAGTCGCGGCCCCCAGCTCCACGGCCAGGCCGGTGTTCTTCCACATCCATTCCGCGGCGAGGATCGGTTCTTCCTCCGGCACCAGCACGAGTTCGTCGACGCAGCGCTCGATGATCTCGAAATTGATCGGCGCCGTGGCGCGCGCCGCCAGGATCGGCACGTTGGTGACGACGTTCTCGATCATCACCGGCTTTCCGGCCTTGCGGGATTCGTAGAGCGTCGGGCATCCGGCGGCTTCGACGCCGACGATGCGCACGCCGGGTTTGCGCTGCTTGATCGCCTCGGCGATGCCGGCGATCAGCCCGCCGCCGCCGATCGAGATCACCACCGTATCGACATCCGGCATGTCCTCGAGAATCTCGAGGCCGATCGTGCCCTGGCCGGCAATCGTCGCCTCGTCGGCGAACGGGTGGAGCAGGGCGCCGCCGCGCTCCTCGGCCAGCTTGCGCCCGTGCTCCCAGGAGAGATCCCAGAACGCGCCGACGACATGCAGCTCCGCGCCATAGGAAGCGATGCGCTGCCGTGCCAGTTCGGTCGAGGTGGTCATGACGCAGATATTGGCGGGAATGCCGAGCTCCTGGCCGGCATAGGCGATCGCCGCGCCGAAATTGCCGCCCGAGGCGGTGACCACGCCGCGATGGCGCACCGCTTCCGGCAGAGACAGCACCGAATTGAAGGCGCCGCGCGCCTTGAACGAGCCGGACACCTGCAGGCATTCCGGCTTGAACCACAGCTCGGCCGCGTCGCCCTGGCGGCGGGACGGGGCTGCCGGCACCAGCGGGGTGCGGCGGACATGGCCGAGGATGCGGGCGGCGGCGTCGGTATAGGCGGAGGGCTGCATGGGATTACCGTTTTCGAGAAGCGGAGGCCAGGGCGTCAGCCCTTGACCGCGCCGGCAAGCATCGACTTGCCGATATAGGGATAGGCGAACAGGCCGAGGATTAGCGGCGGCAGGATGCCGATCGTCATGGCGGCCGCCGTCGGACCCCATTCGATGCCGCGCGAGGTGACGAAGAAGGTGGCGCCGACCGTCACCGGCACCGCGTTCTTGGTGGTCAGGATCAGGCCGAACAGGAACTCGTTCCAGCTGTAGATGAAGGAGAGCAGGAAGACGGCGAGCATGACCGGCCGGCTCAGCGGCAGCACGACATGCCAGAGCGTCTTCCACATCGAGGCGCCGTCGATCTTGGCCGCGTCGTCGAGTTCGCGCGGCACGTCCTGCACGAAGCCGACGAACATCACCAGGGCGATCGGGATGTTGATGATGCAGCTGATCAGCGCGAGGCCGATGCGCGTGTCGAGCAGGCCGACCTGCTTGTACATGAAGTAGAACGGAATCGCGAAGATGATGAGCGGCAGCGCGCGCAGATTGGTGATGACGGGCAGCAGCCAATTGCGACCTACGCCCTGGCGCACCATGGCGTAGGCGGCCGGCAGCGTCAGCATGATGGCGAAGAGCGTGCCGATGGTCGCGATGAAGACGCTGTTCATGATGTAGTGGACGTAGTCGACATTCGGCGAGGCAAGTACGGTCCGGTAGTGCTCGAGCGACGGCGAGAAGATCCACTTCGGCGGATAGGCGTTGATGTCGGCATTGGTCTTGAACGAGGTCAGGACGGTCGACAGGATCGGGAAATTGACCAGCAAGGCGACGGCGACGAACACCACCCAGCGCAGGGCGTGGATGACGCTGTCGAACCGGCTGCGACGCGAGACGATCATGTCAGCTCCTCCGGACCACGAGACGCATCGCCACCACGATCAGGGTCAGCGACATCAGGAGCAGCAGGATCGAGACGGCGACCGCCTCGCCCAGCGTGTTCTGCACGAAGAACAGCTTGTAGATGTAGATGCTGATCGAGGTGGTGAGGTTGCCGGGGCCGCCGCCGGTAAGCACGTAGATGTGGTCGAACACGCGAAAGCTGTCGATGAAGCGGACGAAGAGCACGATCACCAGCGCCGGCTTCATCATCGGCAGCAGGATGTGGAACGTCGAACGGAAGCCCGTGGCGCCGTCGACGGCGGCAGCCTCTTCCAGTTCGTAGGAAACCGTCTGGCGCGCCGTCAGCAGGATCAGGAAGGCGAAGGGCGTCCACTGCAGCACTTCGATGGCGATCACGGTCTTGTAGATGTTGCCGCGGCCGAGGAAGTTCACGGCATAGCCCATCATTTCGAGATAGACGGGCACGGCGCCGGTGAATTCGTTGAGGATCAGGCGGTACATGACGCCCATCAGCGCCGGCGACACCATCATCGGAAGCATCAGGATGGCGGTCATCCAGGGCCGCTTGACCAGCAGCGGATGCAGGATGAACACAAGGATCAGCGCGGCGGCGACTTCCAGCGCCGTGCAGATGACCGCGAATTGCAGTGAAAAGCGCAGCGCCTGCCACATCTTCGGATTGGTGACGGCGGAGACGTAGTTCTCCACGCCGACGAAGCTGCCGAGCATGTTCTGGAACGAGACGTCGCTGAACGAATACCAGAGATTGATCAGCGTCGGGAAGCCGAGCAGCGCGCCCAGAAACAGACAGAGGGGGACGAGCAGGGCACGCGCCGAGGCTTGCTCCTTGGTCTCGAAACTGGCGTAGGACATGCGGGCTCCTGGGCGCGGAGACTGTCGCGGAACGCCCGCGACAGTCTGTGTTCACCGGGCGGGAATTACGGGGCGAAGGCCTTCTTCATGTCGGCGACGACATTGGCGATC
The DNA here is from genome assembly GCF_026343855.1 of Kaistia nematophila. Lineage (NCBI taxonomy): Bacteria > Pseudomonadati > Pseudomonadota > Alphaproteobacteria > Hyphomicrobiales > Kaistiaceae > Kaistia > Kaistia nematophila. The sequence goes on from NZ_JAPKNK010000013.1 coordinate 10,612, forward strand.
GCTTCGTCCTGCTCGATCTCGCCGGTCCAGTAGCCGGTGAAGTTCTCGGCCATGTTGGTGTAGATCGCCAGCGCCTTGGCGCTGGTGGCGCCGTCCATGACGAAGCCGTACTTGGCCGCATGCTCGCCCATCAGCAGCATTTCCGGCCGGTCGCCGGCGATCTCGGCCATCAGCCCCTCGGCGAGCGGCGGCGAGCCGCCTTCCTTGGCATAGAGCTTCATCGGCTCGGCCGTCGCAAGCCAGGCAAGGAACGCCTTGGCCTCGTCCTGCTTGGCCGAGTTCTTGTTGATGCCGAGGCCGAGGCTGTGGAAGTGGGTCTTGGGCCCTTCCGAACCGGCGGGCTCGTGGCTGAGGCCGAGCTTGCCGGCCACTGCCGGATACTTGGTGGCGTCCTTGAATTCCGGGACGGCGGCATTCCACTGCAGCATGAAGGCCACCTGGCCGGCGCCGAAGACGCTGTTGGCCTCGCCATATTCATAGGTCGAGCTGTCGCCCGGCGTCGCCTCGTTGTCGGTGATGATCTTGTAGATCTCGAGGCCGCGCTTGTAGGCGGGCGAGTCGACTGTGATGTTGCCGTCCTTGTCGCGCCAGTTGCCGCCGTTCGAGGCGACAGTGCCCTGCCACAGCATGATGTTGTAGAGCAGGTTCTTCATCTGAAGAACGGTGCCGTAGCGCGTCGGGCTGTCGGGATTGATCGACTTGGTGAAAAACAGGGCCGAGGCGATGAAATCGTCCCAGTCCCACTGGTCGGCCGGCTTCGGCGAAAGCTTCTTGCCGAGGATCTTCTCCGAGATCTCCTCATACTTCGCCTTCCAGGCCGGATCGGTGTTGAGCTGGTCGATCAGGTCGTTGCGGTAATAGAGGAAATGCAGGCTCAGGTCCGTCGGGATGCCGTAGGTCTTGCCTTCATATTTCTGCGTCTCGATCGAGTTCTTCGAGACGACCTTGTAGACGTCATCGGTGACGAGATCGTCGATCGGCGTCATGAACGGCGCATAGAGGCCGACGTCATAGGTCGCCGTCAGCATGACGTCGAATTCCTTCGAGCCGGCGGCGACGTCGGCCAGCATCTTCTCCTTGAAGCCCTGCTGGCTGAAATAGATGACCGAGGCCTTCGAATTGTTCTTGGCGCCCTCGGTCGAATTGTAGAGGTCGAGCACCTTGCGGAAGGCGGACTCGGCCGGTTCGCCCGGCCATGCCAGGATGGTGATGTCGGCGAGCGCCGTGGTTGCGGAGAGAGCGGTCGCGAGCATCGCGGCGCCGGCCGTCAGGAATCTGGATCTCAACATGTCGTTCCCCGTTGCTGGTCTCTGGACTTGCATGCGCCGTGCCGACCCCGGATCCGGCGTGCCGGTCTTCTGCGAGCCGGTCTGCCGGTGGGGCCGTTCTGGCCCGGCGGTGGAATTGATTATTCTATAGTTATAGAATTGAATTCATTACAACAGAAGCCTACCATTGTGACCTGCCGGGTCAAGGCCCGGGATGCACGAACTGTCACCGCAGAGGCCTCCGCGATGCCCCGCCGCCTTCCGCCCGCCTCGACCCGGCCGTCCTTCATGTGCTGCGCCGGCTCATTCGAAGCGGGCGAGGTTCATCAGGCAGTCGCCCGATTGGCTGTGCGTGTGCAGGCGCCGGGTCAGCACGATGCCGCCTTCCTGGAAGCGCAGCACCTGCGGCTCCTCCAGCGGCCGTTCCAGGTCGTGCAGCCAGCCGCAGATGTCGCCGGCCGCGACCGTGTCGCCGATGTCGACCGCGGGCTCGAACCAGCCTTCGCGCTCGGCATAGACGAACAGCGACTGTCCGCCGGTCGAGAGCACCACGGTCTCGGGACCGCGATCGTCGTCGAGATAGAGGATCGGCCGGCTGGTGATGCCGAGTGCCTGCAGCAGGTTGTCGACGGCGCGCTGGGTGACGGCCATGCTCGCCTTGGTGGCGGTGGCGCCGCCGCCGAATTCGCCCGACAGCGCGATGCAGCCGGCCCGCAGCGCCGCCGCCATCGAGGTCGGCGAATCCGGGCCGTTGTCGGCGATCATGCCGTAGGGCAGTCGCATCGACCGCATCAGCTCCAGCCCGCGCGCGTAGCGCTCGCCATCGCCGAGCCGCTCGATCAGGCTGCAGATCAGGTGATCCATGCTGGTGCCGCCCGAATGCAGGTCGAGCACGACGTCATGGCGCGGGAAGATCTCGTGCTCGATGAAATGCGCCATGCGCTGCGTCGGGCCGCCGAACGGATTGCCGGGAAAGGCGCGGTTCATGTTGCCGCCGTCGAAGGGCGAGCAGCGCTTGGCCGCCATCACGGCCGGCGTATTCGCGGCGGTGAGGATGGTGAGCGAACCGCGGATGTCGGAAGCCTCGATCAGCCGCGTCGCCTTCAGCAGCGTCAACTCGCCTTCGTACTCGTCGCCATGGTTGCCCGCCATCAGCACCAGACTCGGTCCATCGCCGTTCCGGATCCGGCAGACCGGCATCTTGATCTGGTAGTAGGGCGAGCGGTCGATCGAATAGGGGAAGCTGAAGAAGCCGACCTGCTTGCCGTCCTGGTCCCAGGATATGTCGGAAAAGGCACCCGTATGCATTCTCTAGATCCTTCGTGATTCAAGCCTTGGCGACGTTGCGGGCACGCGCCCGTTCCGTCGCGATTTCCAGAAATTCGTAAGCCCGCGGTGGCCGCTGCCATCGCTCCTTCAACCCTGAGCGAGAGCCGAGACGGACGTGCGCATCGAAGAGGGACTGCACCTGGTGATGAGTGGCGGCGGCGGGTTCGACCTGACCGACGCTTTCGACTGCAATGTGTTTCTGGTCGGGGCGGAGGACGGCTGGTTGATGTTCGACGCCGGCGCCGGCCGCGATCCGGATCTCGTCTTCGATGTCCTCGCCGGTGACGGCATCGATCCGGCCAGCATCCGGCATCTGCTCCTCACCCATGGCCATGCCGACCACTCCGGCGGCGCGGCGGCGCTGCGCGAGCGGCTCGGGCTGGCGGTCCACGCGGGAGCCGCGACGGCGGCGATGGTCGCCAAGGGTGACGAAGAGGGCATCAGCCTCGGCAAGGCGAAGCGAGGCGGCGTCTATCCGCCCGACTACGCCTATCGCGCCTGTCCGGTCGACGGCGTCTGGCAGGCGGACGAGGTGCGGCACTTCGGCGATGTTTCGGTCCAGCTGATCGAGACGCCCGGCCATAGCCGCGACCACGTCTCCTACCTCGTCACGACGCCGCGCCGAAAGATGCTGGTTGCGGGCGACGCGCTGTTCCATGGCGGCAAGGTCGCGATCCAGGACATCTCCGACTGCGACGTCGGCGCGATCTGCGAGACGGTCCGCAAGCTCGCGGCGATCGAGTTCGACACGCTGCTGCCGGGGCATCACGGCTTCACGCTGAAGGATGCGCGGCGGCATGCCGATCTTGCGCTCCAGTGTGTGAACCGTATGCAAATCCCGCCCTCCATCATCTGATGCCCCGCTCGGCGAGGCGTGTCGTGTCAGCTTCCCCGCATGCCGCCGAAGATCATCGCCGACATGCCGCCGTCGATGGTGATGGTCGAGCCGGTGATGAAGCTCGATCCGCCTTCGGCCAGGAAGACGGCGGCGGTGGCGACTTCATCCGGCAGGCCAGGGCGGCCGAGCGCCACCTCGTCGCGCACCTCGCCGGCGAGCTTCGGCTCGCTGTAGCCGGTATTGTTGCCGGTCACGTCGACCGGCCCGGGCGCGATCATGTTGGCGAGGATGCCGTATTTGGCGAGGTCGACCGCCATGGCGCGGGTCAGCATCGCGACGCCGCCCTTGGCGGCGACATAGGCGGCGGCTTCCGGTTCCGACAGGAACGAGTTGACCGAGCCGATGGTTATGATCCGGCCGCCCTTGCCGCCTGCGACCATGGCGCGCGCGGCGGCGCGGCAGGCGAGGAAAGTGCCGGTCAGGTTGACGTCGATGTAGCGATCCCAGTCCGCGTCGCCGAGATCGACGAAATTGCCGGTGCCGCCCTTCAGCGCGCCGCCGGCCACGAGAATGTCGAGGCCGCCGAGCTTCGCGACCGCCTCCTCGGTTGCCGCGCGGATCGCGTCGCGGTCGGCGAGGTCGCAGGCGATCTTGATGACGCCGGATGCGTCGAACCGCGCCGCGGCCAGCGGGGCGGCGAGGTCCATCGCGACGACCATCGCGCCTTCGCGATGGAAGGCATCCACCGTCGCGCGGCCGATGCCGCCTGCGGCGCCGGTCACGATGGCGGCCTTGCCGGCCAGGCGGCCGACGGGCGCAGATTGTTCGTGCATCTTCTTCGTCCCCGTCCGTCCGGTCGGCGATCGGCGTTGCCGGAGCATCCGGTCGCCGGGCTTGACCTCGTCGAAGAGGATGCTAACGTTCCGCTTTAATGAGCGCAATTACGTAGTTATGGAATTGCATCGCGATCGGACAGGTGGCTGGCGGTCGGTCTCCGGCGTCGTCAGGTGTTGGTGGCGCGGTGCGGGTCAAGCTCCGACGCGGGGCAGGAAACGGGTCATGGAATGAGCGACAATCTCTCTGCCGTCCTCCTTGCCGGGGAGGGCTCTGCGTCTGCCCGCCTGCGCAGCCTGGGCATCGAACTGCCGAGCCCGCCGCCGCCGGTCGCGAATTTCGTCACCCATGTGCGCGAGGGAAATCTGCTGTTCCTGTCCGGGCAGGGTCCGATGCAGCCGGACGGCTTCGAGCATCATGGCCGCGTCGGCGAGGACGTCACGGTCGAGCAGGCCTATCAGCACGCCCGCATCACCGGCATCAATCTGCTCGCGGTCATGCAGGATGCGCTCGGCTCGCTCGATCGGGTGCGGCGGGTGGTCAAGCTGCTCGGCATGGTCAACGCCGTGCCGGATTTCACCCAGCATCCGCAGGTGATCAACGGCTGCTCGGACCTCTTCCTCGACGTGTTCGGCGAGGCGAGGGGGCGTCATGCCCGCTCCGCCGTCGGCATGGGGTCGCTGCCGAACCGGATCACCGTCGAGATCGAGGCAGTGATCGCCGTCGACTGAAGGCCGGCGCCTCAGCGCTTGCGCCAGCCCAGCTTGCGCTCGATCGCCTCGGAGGCGTCGCAGACCGCCTTGCCGTAGAGCTCGGGGTTGGCGACGACCTTGTGTTCCGGCAGCACGATCGAGATCGTCGCCACGCAGGCGCCCGACGCGTCGCAGATGGGCGACGCGACGCAGGAGACGAGAAAATCCGTCTCGCTGATCTGGATCGAGAGGCGCTTCTTGAACGCTTCTTCCGCAAGTTCGGAAAGCGCGGCGGCGTCGGTCATGGCCCGCTCCGTCGGGGAGGCCTTGGCGCTGCGCTTGAAGACGGCGATCCGCTCGGCATCCGGCAGGTGGCCGATCAGCAGCCGGCCCGACGCGGTCCAGTTCAGGGGAACCCGCGTGCCGACCTCCGACATGACGCGGAAATGGCCGGGTCCGTCCGCCATCGCCAGCACCACCATGTGGTCGCCGTCGCGGCCGCAGATCTGCACGGTTTCGCCGATTTCGCGGCCGAGTTCATGCATGACATGGCTGGCTTCGCCGAGAAAATCGAGCGTCCGCGCATAGGCCAGTCCGTAGTGGTAGAGCCGGGGCCCGAGCCAGACGAGGCCGTCCGGACGCCGTGACAGCAGATCGCGTTCGACCAGTTCGTCGATGATGACATAGGCGGTCGAGAGCGGTGCGCCGACGGCTTTGGCGATGGCGTAGCTGCCGGCTGGTTCGCCGGAGGTGTAGAGATGGTCGAGGACCTGCAGCGCGCGATCCATCCCGCTGACGCGCGAGCGGCGCGGAGCGCTGGTCTCCTCCGGACTGGCGTCGGTGGCCTTCGTTCGCGGTCCGGACTTCATTGCGGGATCCTTCGCTACACTGAGCGCTATTGCATATATGTGGAATAGGAGGCCGTCTGTCCGGCGTCAATGCCTCGACGCCGGAGCGGCCGCCGGCATCGCTTCCCGATGCAGGAAACGGCATCGGGGCGGAAATATTTGTCACGAATTCGCGCGTATTTGAAACCGAAGATGTTAGTTATTCCGCCAATCCGCGCCAATCATGGTCTGCGTTGAAGTACATTATTGGCATGGAAAACAAATATGTCGGAAGAATTTGACGAAGAGGAAAATAATACTGAAAAGGGTCCGGCGCGCGGATTGCGACGGCGAAGCTTTATTACTTCAGCTGCATTGGCGACGGTGGCGGTTGGCGGCGTGCTGCGGCCATCCGGGGCAGCGGCCCAGTCCGTGGCCTGGAAGCAGGCCGGCAACAACAACCACGTCATCGACCTGCAGAACGCGAGCGCAGCCGGCAAGGCCGGTCCGGTGATCTTCGACTATTTCGGTCACAGCGCGTTTCGCATCACCAGCCCGTCTGGCTTGACGCTTGCCTTCGATCCGTGGCGCAACGACCCCTCGGGCGCATGGGGCATCTGGTTCCCGGGCGAATTCCCGCGCATCACCGTCGATGTCGGCCTGTCGACCCATACTCATTTCGATCATGACGCGCTCGACCGTCTCGACGCCACCGCGATCCTGGATCGGCTGGTCGGCACCTGGGCCTTTGCCGACGTGACGGTCACGGGCATCGCGGACAAGCACGCGACGGATCAGCCCGGCTGGTACAAGTGGATCAACGCGGTGAAGGAGAGCGGGCAGGACCCCTATCCGCCGAACAATCCCGGTCATCTCGACAATGTCACCTATCTGGTCGAGACCGGCGGGGTGCGGATCCTGGTCTGGGGCGACAACCGGCACAATCCACCGGAGGACGTCTGGCAGCGCTGGGGCCGGGTCGATGTGCTGACTTTGCCGGTAGACGGTTCGCAGCACATTCTCAGCGACGCGCAGGCGACGGCGATCGTCGACCGGCTGAAGCCGAAGATCGTCATCCCGATCCACTATCTCGCCAAGGGCACGTCTTCGACCCTGAGCACGTTGCAGGATGCCGATGGCTGGGTCGCGGCGCAGAAAGGCGAGAAGCGGCCGGTCGACGGGCCACGGCTGGTGCTCGACGTCGCGGCGATCGCGCCGCTGGACCGGGCGATCCACTATTTCGCCGATCACGCCGCCAAGGCATGACCTTTCTGGGCCCGCGCTCCGGCGCGGGCTCCTTCGGCGGGCCTGGTGCCTTCAGGCCGAAGCCAGGCTGAGTTCGCCCGGGAAATGGCAGGCGACCGTGTGATCCTCCGCGCCGTGTGGCCGGAGTGCGGGCCGTTCCTCGGCGCAGATCGGGCGGTTCCTGCCGACCGGGCAGCGGGCGCGAAACACGCAGCCCTGGCTGGCGCCGCTGCCGAGCGGCGAAACCTCGCCCTCCAGCACGATGCGGCTACCCACCTTGGCGCCGACGCGCGGCACGGCGGAGAGCAGGCTGACGGTATAGGGGTGCTGCGGATCGGCGAAGAGCGTCTTCGCGCTGCCGCTCTCCATCACCTGGCCGAGATAGAGCACGGCGAGGCGGTCGCAGAAGAACTCGGCGATCGTCAGGTCGTGCACGATGAAGACGTAGGAGAGGCCGAGCTTGTCCTGCAGGTCCTTGAGAAGGTTCAGGATCTGCGCCTGCACCGAGACGTCGAGCGCCGAGATCGGCTCGTCGAGCACGACCAGCTCCGGCTCCAGCACGAGCGCGCGGGCGATGCCGATGCGCTGGCGCTGGCCGCCGGAAAACTGATGCGGCCGGCGATCGGCGAATTCCGGCCGGATGCCGACCAGTTCCAGCATGGCGTCGACCTTGGCGCCGCGTTCTTTGCCGTCGCCGATGCCGTGCACGATCAGCGGTTCCTCGACGAGGTCGCGCACGCTCATGCGCGGGTCGAGCGTGCCGGTGCTGTCCTGGAACACCATCTGCATGCGCCGGCGCAACTGCCGCATCGGCTCCGGCGCGAGGGCGGCGACATCGATGCCGTCGAAGGTGACGCGGCCGCCGGTCGGCTCGACGAGGCGCAGGATGGCGCGCGCCGCCGTCGACTTGCCGCAGCCGGATTCGCCGACGAGGCCGAAGGTCTCGCCACGCCCGACCGAAAACGAGATGCCGTCGACGGCGCGCAGTTTCTCGTGGCTCGGCTTGAACGGGTTGGCGCTCCGGGCGGCGAAGCTCTTTTCCAGCCTGTCGACGACGAGGAGGGGTGTGTCGCGTCCGGTCATGATGCGACGACCTCGTTCGTACGCGCGGCCCGTTCGGCGGCGAAATGGCATTCGACCAGCGACGGCCCGGCCGAGGTTTCGATCGCGACCGGCGCGGGCTGGCGGTTGCGGCAGATCTCGCGGCCGTTACCGAAGAAGCAGCGGGGCTCGAAGGCGCAGCCGGTCGGCATGGCCGAGAGATCCGGCGGCATGCCGGGAATGGCGCGGAGCCGGGTGCCGATCCGGGCCGGATCCGGAATGCTCTCGAGCAGCGCCTGCGTATAGGGATGGGTCGGCTTGGCGAGGATCGCCTCGGTCGGGCCGCGCTCGACGATGCGACCGGCGTACATGACCTGCACCACGTCGCAGAATTCGGCGACGACGCCGAGATTGTGGGTGATCAAAAGCACCGCCACGCCATGGTCGGCGACGACGCGCTCCAGCAGCGACAGCACCTGCGCCTGCGTCGTCACGTCGAGCGCCGTCGTCGGCTCGTCGGCGATGATCAGGTCGGGCGAATTGGCGAGCGCGATGGCGATCATGACGCGCTGGCGCATGCCGCCGGAATAGTGGTGCGGATAGTCGTCGAGCCGACGCTCGGCTGCCGGCACCTCGACCTCGCGCAGCAGCTCGACCGCGCGGGCGCGCGCCGCCTTGCGGGAGAGGCCGGGCTGGTGGCGGCGCAGCGTGTCGATCATCTGCGCGCCGATCGTCTGGATCGGGTCGAGCGCGCCCATCGGATCCTGGAAGATCAGCGACACGACCTTGCCGCGGATCGACTTCATGGCACTTTCGCGGAGGCCGACGAGGTTCCGGCCGTCGAGCTCGATCTCGCCGGCGGCGATGCGGCCGGGCTTGTCGATCAGGCCGAGGATCGAGAGCGCCAGGGTGGACTTGCCGCAGCCGGATTCGCCGACGATCGCCACCTTCTCGCCGCGCCGGACCGTGAGCGAGACGTCGCGGACGGCCGCAACCGCGCCGGTGCGGGTGGCGAATTCGGTGGTGAGGCCGCGCACGTCCAGCAGCGGCGCGGCGTTGGTCGTCGTGCTCATCGGCCGCCTCCCTGGCTCTGGGCGATGCGCGGGTCGAGCATCGCCGCCAGAATGTCCACGATCAGGCTGGTGATCACATAGATGAAGGCCGAAAGCAGGATGAAGGCCTGCACGACGGAAAAATCCTGCTTCAGCACGCCGTCGGTGACGAGCGCGCCGGCGCCCGGCCAGACGAAGACCCGTTCGACCAGCACGCTGCCGGCGAGCAACTGGCCGAACAGCAGGCCGGCGGCGGTCAGCGTCGGCAGGAAGGCATTGGGCAGCGCGTGGCGGACATAGGCGGCCCAGCGTGTCAGACCGCGGCCGCGCGCGACGGTGATGAAGGGTTCGCGCGTCACCCCTTCGAGATTGGCGCGGAGCAGGCGGTAGAGGAAGCCGAACGGCATCAGGCCGAGCGTGATCGCCGGCAGGATCAGGTGGCGGATCGCGTCCCGGAACGCGGCCCAGTCGCCGGCGAGGAGCGAATCGACCGTGAGCAGCCCGGTGACGGTAGGTGGCGGGATGATGCGCAGCCCGAGCCGTCCCTCCGGACCCGGCAGCCAGCCGAAGCCCTCGAAGAAGATCAGCAGCATCATCAGGCCGAACCAGAAGGGCGGCACGCCCTGGGCGAAGAAGGAGGCCGCCCGGGCGCCGGAGTCGGATATCGGGCCGCGTCGGTAGACGGCGACGAGCGCGCAGGCGACCGCCGCGACGAAGGCGAACAGGAAGGCGAAGAGGCCGAGTTCGACGGTGGCCGGGAAGCGGGCGAGGAGCAGGCCGGCGACCGACTGGCCGGTCGAATAGGAAAAGCCCCAGTCGCCCATGAGGAAGCGCTGCATGTAGATCAGGTACTGGCTGAGGATCGAGCCGTTCAGGCCGAGTTCGGCGCGCAGCGCCTGCACCGCTTCCTCGCCGGCGAACTGGCCGAGGAAGAGCCGCGCCGGATCGCCGGGCGTCAGGCGCAGCAGCACGAAGGCGATCAGCGACGCGCCGACGAGCGAGATCAGCGAGGTGACGACGCGGCCCGAGATCAATCGCAGCATGTCAGCGCACCTGGTTGCGCGCGGAGCGCGGGTTCAAGGCTTCCTCGAGCCGGTCGGCGAGGAGGTTTGCAGCGATCACCGCCAGCAGCACGCCAAGGCCGGGGAAGAGCGCCAGCCACCATTGCCCGGTCAGCGCATATTGCATGCCGTCGGTGATCATCGCTCCCCATTCCGGCTCGGGGATCTGCGCGCCGAGACCGATGAAGCCGAGGCCCGCCAGCGTCAGGATGGCGTAGCCAAAGACCGAGGCGCATTGCACCAGCATGGTCGGCGCGGTGTGCGGCAGCAGGTGGCGGCCGATGATGCGGCCGCGCTTCGCGCCCATGGCCACGCTCGCCTCGACGAAGGGCATGGTGCGGATCTTCAGGATGTCGCCGCGCATCAGGCGGGCGAAGAAGGGCACGGAGGAGAGTGCGATGCCGATCGCCGCCGTCCCCAGGCCGACGCCGAGGCCGACCGTCACCGCCATGGCGAGGATCAGGGGCGGGAAGGCGGCGAGCGCGTCGATGATGCGCATCAGGACGGTATCGACGGCGCGGCCGCCGATACCCGCCGCGACGCCGATCGCGCCGCCGACGATGAGGCCGGCCAACACCACGACGGCGCCGACAGCGAGCGAGATGCGGGCGCCGGACAGGAAGCGGGCGAGGACGTCGCGGCCATTGCTGTCCGTGCCCATGGGATGGGCGAGGGAGGGGGCGGCGAGCGGGGCGCCGAAATCCATGTCGAGCGGGCCGAGCGGCCAGAGCCAGGGGCCTAGCAGGGCGCCGAGCACCAGGAGGGCGGCAATCAGGATGGCGAGCGCGAACGCCTTGTCGTCGCCGATCCGCCGCAGCGCGGTGCCAACCCAGGCTCGTTTCAAGAATGTGCTCCGCATGCAAAGGACGGCGCGCGGCCCGTGGACCGCGCGCCCGTATTCGAAGGCGCCGGCCGGGGCGTGCCCGGCCGGCAAGCTGACGCTAGCGACCCCAGAGGTTCAGGTCGAACGGACCGTCCTGGGCGAAGTGCCAGTCCTTGACGCCGTCCGAGACGACGGCGGTGTAGACGTCGGCATAGACCGGAATGCGCGGGCTGTCGGCCAGCCAGATCTTGGCGATCTTGTCCCAGAGCGCCTGCCGCTCGGCATCCGTCTTCAGGTCATGACGGGTGTCGAGAAGGGCTTCCGCTTCCTTGCTGCAGTAATTGCTCGTGTTGTAGAGCGACGCGCAGCGCATGTCGTAGTCGAGCAGCCAGGCCGGATCGTCGACCGAGGGGCCGTCGAAGCGGACGATCGCCGCGGTCTTGGTCTTGGCGCCGACGGCTTCCTGGTAGCCGGAGGCCGGCAACTTGCGGATCGTCAGGTTGACGCCGATCTGCGACCACGCGCCCTGGGCGATGGTGGCGATCTGCTCCTGGTCGTTCTGGCCTTCGCGGATGATGATCTCGGCCTTGACCGGGGTCTTCACGCCGGATTCGGCGAGCAGCGCCTTGGCCTTTTCGAGGTCATAGGCGCGCGGCGCGCCGAGCTCGGCCTTGAAGGCCGGGAACTGCGGCGGGTACGGGCCGTAGAACAGCTCACCATAGCCATGCGCGACGTTCTTCAGGATCGCCTCATAGGGCAGGGCGTAAGAGAGCGCCTCGCGGAACTTGGCGTTGTCGAACGGCGCCGTCTGGTTCGGCAGGCCGATCAGCTGCCAGCGCGCGGTCGGGACCTCAATGATCTTGAGGCCATCGGCGCCCTTCAGGCTCTCGACCGAGGCCTTCGACAGGCCGAGCGTCACGTCGGCCTGCTTGTTGCGGGCCTGCAGCAGCAGCGTGGCGTTGTCGGTGATGAAGTTGACGATCACGTCCTTCTCGCGCGGCGCCTCGCCGAAGAAGTCCGGATTGGCCTTGAAGACGGCGCGGACGCCGGGCTGGTAGTCGGCGAGCAGGTAGGGGCCGCTGCCGGCCGCATGACCGGCGAGCCAGGCCTTGCCGCCATTCGCGTCCACGGCCTTGATGTCGATGATGCCCGTATTGGGCTGGGTCAGTGCATGCGGCAGCAGCGGCTCGCCGCGCTTCAGCTTGATCACCAGCGTCGTCGCGTCCGGCGCTTCGATCGCCTCGGTGTTGCCGAACTGGGCCGCCTCGAGGAAGTAGGTGCCGCAGGTGCCGCTCTTCAGCGTGAATTCGAGCGAAGCCTTGACCGCCGCGGCGTCGAGCGGATTGCCGCTCGGGAACTTCAGGCCGTCGCGCAGCTTGAAGGTGAGCACCTTGCCGTCGTCCGAGACCGAGTAGCTCTCGGCGAGGTAGCCGACGATCTTGGTCGTGTCCTCGGTTGTGACCTTCACGCCTTCCGGCGCGTTGGCGACCGGCTTCGCCTCGTAGCGCAGCAGCGGCGTGTAGAGTGGTGCGATGAAGCCGTCATCGGCGATGTCGCAGACGATGGTGGGATCGAGCGTTGGCGGCGGCAGGGAGTAGTTGATGACGAACGGGCCCTCGGCAGCGTTCGCGGCGAGCGGCACGGCGGCCGTCGCGGCGAGCGCGAGAGCCAGGGCACCGGCCCGGACGCGCGCGGAAATTCCAGACATGAGTCAATCCTCGATTGGCTTGCGGATCTCGATCGCCACATCCGTCGCCAGCCCGGGTGCGTAGCCTGGTCGGGGCGAATATATGCGAGTTTGGGGCACAATAGGCTCACAAAGGACGGCTGACACCGTCTATCGTTTCAAAACAAACGTCAATTGTAGAAGTTCATATCGAAATCACAATTTTTGTTGAAACGAAATTCCTTATGTTGCTAGCGTGCCTCTGGTAGAACGGCCGCGCTATCGCTGCGGCGATAATTTCTATGCATCGAACTTATTATTTAACCACTCGATGCCTATAAAGCGGTCAGGAAGTCGTGATGTCGAATTGGAATGTCGGTATTGACGTTGGTGGAACCTTTACGGACCTTGTCGCCATCGGCCCCAATGGTGAGTTCCGGTCGACAAAGACCCCTTCGACGCCGGATCAATCTGACGGTGTACTGAACGCGCTGGAACGACTTGCAGGCGAGTTGGGCCGCTCGCTCACCGAGTTGCTCGGCGACCTGCCTCTGATCGTGCATGGCACGACGGTCGCGACCAACTCGTTGCTCGAATATAACGGCGCCAAGGTCGGGCTGATCACCACCAAGGGCTTTCGCGACGAGATCGAGTTCCGCCGTTCCTACAAGGAGAGCGTGTTCGACCCGCGCCTGAAACCGCCGCACGCCATCGTGCCGCGCCGTTCGCGCATCGGCGTTGCCGAGCGCGTCGACCATCTGGGCAATGTGCTGACGCCGCTCGACGAGGCCGAGGTGCGCGCCGCCTGCGAGGAATTCCGCCGCCAGGGCGTCGATGCGGTGGCGATCTGCTACCTGTTCTCCTTCGTCAATCCCGCGCATGAGCGCCGCACCGCCGAGATCGTGCGCGAGATGCTGCCGGATGCCTTCATCTCGCTCTCCTGCGACGTGCTGCCGGAGATCCGCGAGTTCGAGCGCGTCTCGACCACCACGGTCAACGCCTTCGTCGGCCCGCGCGTCAACGCCTATCTGACCCATCTGGAAGAGCGCCTGCGCAGCCAGGGCTTCAAGGGCGAGCTCTTCATCATCCAGTCGAATGGGGGCGTGCTCTCGGCCGAGGAGGCCGGCCGCTATGCCGTCAACACGCTGCTGTCGGGGCCGGCCGGCGGCGTCACCGCCGGCTCCTATCTCGGCGAGATGGCCGGCTATGACAACCTGATCACCGTCGACATGGGCGGCACCAGCTACGATATCGCGCTGATCGAGAACCTGCAGCCGGCGGTGACCACCGAAAGCTGGATCGGCCGCTACCGCATCGCGCTGCCGATGCTCGACATCCACACGATCGGCGCCGGTGGCGGCTCGATCGCCTGGGTCGATGCCGGTGGTGCACTGCAGGTCGGCCCTGCCAGCGCCGGCTCCTATCCGGGCCCGGCCTGCTACAGCCGTGGTGGCACGCGCCCGACCGTCACCGACGCCAATGTCGTGCTCGGCCTGCTCAATCCCGATTTCTTCCTCGGCGGCGAGATGGTCCTCGACCGCGCGAAGGCGGTCGATGCGGTGCGCCGCGAGGTGGCCGAGCCGCTCGGCCTTTCCGTCATCGAGGCAGCGTCCGCCATCATCGAGCTGGTCAATTCCAACATGGCCAACGCCACCCGCCTGGTGACCACCAAGCGCGGCCGCGACCCGCAGCAGTTCGCGCTCGTCGCGGCGGGCGGCGCCGGCGGCATCCATGCCGGCAAGCAGGCCGAGGAGCTCGGCATTCGCACGGTGATCGTGCCGGGCCTGGCGCCGGTGTTCTGCGCGCTCGGCGACAATGTCGCGGATCTGAAGATCAGCGAGAGCCGCACCCATATCGGCCGCGTCGACGAGCTCGATTTCGAGGCGCTGAACGCGCTGTTCCAGGAGATGGAGCAGCGGGCGCGCGGCCGCCTCGCCGGCCAGGCCGTGGCCGGCAATTTCGAGATCAAGCGCAGCCTCGACATGCACTATGTCGGCGAGGTGCATGAGGTGACGGTGCCGATCCGCTCGCGCACGCGCCGCATCACCAAGCTCAACCTCGACGCCACGCTCGGCGATTTCCACGAGCTGCACGAGCGGCTGTTCGCGCACAAGGATCCGAGCCAGCCGGTGGAGATCCTGACGCTGCGCCTCGACCTGATCGGCGTGCGTGAGCGGCCGCGCATGATCCCGCAGGAGTTCGGCGACGAGGATGCCTCGGCGGCGAAGAAGGGCGAGCGGCCGGTGCATTTCGACATCGAGCCGACCATCGTGCCGGTCTATGACGGCGGCAAGCTCAGGGCCGGCAGCTTCATTCCCGGCCCTGCCATCATCGAGCAATGGGGCACGACGATCGCCGTCTATCCCGGCCATGAATGCCTGATCGACGCCTATGGCAACGTGATCATCGAGATCGGCCAGGCGCGCTCCGCGGCGGAGCGCGCGGCCTGATGATCCGCTCGCAGATCATCTACAGCCGCATCGCGGCGATCGCCCGGGAGCTGGCCGAGACGGTCGGCCGGACCGCCCGCTCGCCGGGCCTGACCGAGGGCCGGCGCTATGCCGCCGCCCTCCTGACCGGCGAGCCGCAGCTCGTAGCCCAGGCGCAGTACGACGCCAGCCACGTCTTCCTGATCCGCGACAGCGTCGCGGCCCTGCTCGACCGCTTCGCCTTCAATCTCGGCGAGGGCGACATCGTCCTTGTCGGCGATCCCTATAGCGGCGGCTCGACGCCGCAGGCGCTCACCATCGCGGCGCCGCTGTTCTACGAGGGCGAGCTCGTGCTGTTCCCGGCCGTCCGCGCCGAGATGGCGGATCTCGCCGGCGAGTTCCCGGGATCGCTGCATCCCTTCGCGTCCGAGACCTGGCAGGAGGCGGTGCGCTTCACGCCGCTGAAGCTCTATCGCCACGGCTTGCTGCAGCGCGACGCGCTGCGCTTCATGCTGCGCAACAGCCGCGCCGAGAGCCAGGTCCGCGCCGACATCGAGGCGATCGTCTCGGCGCTCCGCGCCGCCTCGGCCTCGCTCGTCGCGCTGATGGACGAGAAGGGCCGCAAGGCGACCGAGGCGGCCATCGCCTACACGATCACGCACAGCCGCGCGCTCGGCGCCGCGGAGATCACCGAGCGCTACGGCGCCGTCGACCGGACCGAGACGGCTCCGATCTCCATTTCCGCCGACCAGGCGGTCGATCTCGCCGTGAATGTCCGGACGACGGACGGGCAGCTCGCGCTCGATTTCGCCGGGACGGGCGCCAACCGCTCCGGCCCCTACAACCTGACGCCCGGCCAGGCGAAGGGTTATGCGCTGGTCGCGGCGCTCGCCGAGACGCTCGACACGACGACGCTGAACGACGGCCATCTGCAGCTCGTCAGCATGACGGCGCCGAAGGGTTCGCTGGTCGATCCGGTGATGCCGGCCGCGACCGGGCTCTCGGACGCGGTGACGGCGCATCATCTGGTGCGGCTGGTGCGCGCGGCGCTGCATGGCGGCGTGGCCCCTGACGAGGCTCGGCTCGACGGCGTGCAGCCGGCCGTGCTCGCCTTCCTGCCGATCGGCGCCGAGGACAACCCGCCGATCAGCCTCGATCCCGGCTTCGCGCTCTCCGCCCAGGGCTGGGGACCGCCGGTGCTCGCCGGTCGCCGGCAGATGCCGTCGGCCGAGGTGCTGGAGGCGCGCGAGCACTTCAACCTCGTCAGCCGCGAGATCGGTGATGACGGCCTGATCCACGCGGTCATCCGCAATGACGGGCCGGAGCTCGAGGGCAATTTCTTCGTGCCGCGCGACCAGGGCGGCCCGCGCGGCCGGCTGACATTGGTCGTCGAAGGCGTGCGCCGGGTCCTGGAGAGTGCCGTGCTGGTGGTGATCCCGCCGGGCGGCCTGATCGAATTCGTCTATCCGGCCTATGCGGAGCGCGTCGATGGATAAGAGAAGCTTTGTTCTGTCGCAGGTCGTCGCCGGCTCGCTGAACACGATCGCCGACGAGATGAGCGCCACCGTGACGCGTACGGCGCGGTCGCCGGTGTTCAACGAGGCGCACGACTTCACCACCGCCATCTTCGAGATGAAGGACATGAAGTCCCGTCTCGTCGCCCAGTCGCCGGGCTGCACGCTGCATCTCTACGCCGTGGCCATGGCGGTCGACCGCGCGATCGACGCGTTCAAGTACGATCTGCAGCCGGGCGACGTCATCCTCGCCTCCGACCCCTACAATGGCGGCACGCATATCCCGGATCTGGTGATCGTCACGCCGGTGTTCCACGACCGCAAGCCGATCCTGTTCCCGGCGGTGCGCGCCCATATGGGCGATGTCGGCGGGCCGGTCGCGGGCGGCTATAATCCGCATGCCCGCGACGTCTGGCAGGACGGGCTGGTCATGCCGCCGGTCAAGATCGTCGAACGCGGCGAGAAGCGGGCCGACATGTTCGACCTCATCGTCGCCAACAACCGCATCGCGCACTGGATCAACGGCGATCTCGATTCGATGATCGGCGCCTGCCAGCTGGCGAGCCGGCGCATCGGCGAGCTGTTCGACCGCTACGGCCTCGACACCGTGCGCACCGCCATCCAGTCGAATGTCGATTATTCCGAGCGCCGCGTGCGGGCCGAGATCGAGAGCTGGGCCGACGGCGAATATTACGCCGAGACCTTCGTCGACCACGACTACCAGGGCCAGCGCGACGTCAAGGTCGCCTGCAAGGCGATCGTCAAGGGATCGGACCTGACGCTCGATTTCACCGGCACCGATCCGCAGGTGAAGGGCTTCATCAACAGCCCGATCGCCAACACGATGTCGTTCATCTTCATCGGGCTGACGACCTGCTGCGACGAGGACATCCCGATCAACGAGGGCTGCATGGCGCCGGTGACGGTGATCGCGCCCGAGGGAACGGTGATCAACCCGAACCGGCCCGCTCCGGTCGGCACCTGCACCTGCTCGGCCGGCGCCGAGGTGACCGAGGCGGTGCTGCTGGCGCTGGCGCAATGCGCCCCCAAGCGCGTCGGCGTCAATGCGCACAAGATGCCGCTCGCCATGTCCTATGGCAGCTATGACGACGAGCGCATGTGGGTGTTCCTGAACTTCATCGGCTTCACCGGCGGTGCGGGCGCCGCCTACGAGACCGATGGCTGGGGCCTCTATCCGCCGCTGATGACGGGCGTGATCCTGCCTTCGATCGAGATGACGGAGATCCAGTACCCGACCCGGATCCTGAAGCACGAATATGTGTCCGACGCGACCGGCGCCGGCCGTTGGCGCGGCGCGCCCGGCCTCGAGACGATCACGCAGCACCTGGTTCCCAACCAGACCAGCGTGATGATGGAGGGCGTGCGCCATACGGCCAAGGGCATGGTCGGCGGCGAGCACGGCGCCTCGAACCGCGTCTACCTGGCGACGCCCGACGGCGTCGAGACCGAGATCCCCGAATACGCCTTCATGCACCCGCTCGAGGCCGGCGGCGCCATCCGCACCATTCGCGGCGGCGGCGGCGGCTGGGGCGAGGCCATGGAGCGCCCGCCCGAGGCGGTCCGCGAAGACGTCATCGACGGCTATGTCACGCGGGATGGCGCGTTCGCGGACTACGGCGTGGTGATCGGCGAGGACTTCGCCATCGACGAGGCGGCGACCCGCGCCGCCCGTGCGGAACGGCTGTCGCGCGCCGCCTGATCGATCGTCCATGCTCGGGCCCCGGTCCGGGCATGGCTCCCGGATCCGTCCGGGCTCCCATCATGCGCCGCTGTCGCGGCTGGAATCGGTTGCCATGACACGCTTTGCCCGGCTTGCCTTCGATATCGGCGGAACCTTCACCGATGTCGTCCTCGAAAGACCGGAGGGCGCGCTCTCGACCAAGGTGCTGACGACGCCCGACGCGCCGGAGCGCGGCGCGATGGAGGGCATTTCCTTCCTGCTCGGCGAGGCGGGGATCGCGGCATCCGAGCTGACGCTGATCGTGCACGGCACCACGCTCGCCACCAACGCGATCATCGAGCGCAAGGGCGCGCGCACCGCGCTGATCACGACGGGCGGTTTCCGCGACAGCGTCGAGATCGCCTACGAGAATCGCTTCGACCAGTACGACGTGTTCATCGACAAGCCGCAGCCGCTGGTGCCGCGCCGCCTGCGCTTCACCGTGCCGGAACGCATCAACGCGCGCGGCGAGACGCTGGAGCCGCTCGACGAGGCGGCCGTCGCGGCGCTGGTGCCGGTGCTCCGGGCCGAGCGCATCGAGAGCGTCGCCATCGGTTTCCTGCATTCCTATGTCGATGCCCGGCACGAGATCCGCGCCGCCGAGATCCTCGCCGAAAGCCTGCCGGAGCTGCGCATCACGCTGTCGGCCGAGGTCTGCCCTGAGATCCGCGAATATGAGCGCTTTTCGACCGCGAGCGCCAACGCCTATGTGCAGCCGCTGATGGCGTCCTACCTGGCGCGGCTGGAGGCGCTTCTGGACGACGCCGGCGCGACCTGCCCGAAATTCCTGATGACCTCGGGCGGCGGGCTCACCACCTTCGAGACGGCCGGCCGTTTCCCGATCCGGCTGGTCGAATCCGGCCCTGCCGGCGGCGCCATCCTCGCGGCGCAGCTCGCGGCCGAATGCGGCCTCTCCGAAATACTCTCCTTCGACATGGGCGGCACCACCGCCAAGATCTGCCTGATCGACGATCACCTGCCGCAGAAGTCGCGCTTCTTCGAGGTCGACCGACGCTACCGCTTCGCCAAGGGCAGCGGCCTGCCGGTGCGCATCCCCGTGATCGAGATGGTCGAGATCGGCGCCGGCGGCGGCTCGATCGCGGCAGTCGACACGGCGCGCCGCATCACCGTCGGTCCCGAGAGCGCCGGCTCCTCGCCGGGCCCCGCCTCTTACGGTCTCGGCGGCGCGGAGCCGACGGTTACCGATTGCGACGTGTTGCTGGGGCGCATCGCGCCAAAGGGTTTTGCCGGCGGACGGCTGACGCTCGACGCGGCACTGGCCGGGAAGGCGCTCGACCGCGCGGTCGGCGCGCCGCTTTCGCTGTCGACCGAGATCGCCGCCTATGGCGTCAGCGAGGTCGTCGAAGAGAACATGGCGAGCGCCGCCCGCGTGCACGCCGTCGAGCGCGGCAAGAGCCTCGAGGCGCGCACCATGATCGCCTTCGGCGGCGCGGCGCCGCTGCATGCCGGCCGCGTCGCGGAGAAGCTCGGCATCAGCGAGGTGATCATCCCGGCCTCGGCCGGTGTCGGCTCGGCCGTCGGGTTCCTGCGCGCGCCGATTGCCTTCGAACTGGTTCAGAGCCTGTTCACGCGGCTTTCCGCCTTCGACGCCGCGCCGATCAACGCCACGCTCGCCGACATGGCGGCGCGGGCGCGGGCCGAGGTGCAGAAGGGCGCTCCGGACGCGCGGCTGGTCGAGCTGCGCAGCGCCGACATGCGCTATCGCGGCCAGGGCCACGAGGTCGTGGTCGCCATGCCGGTGCGCGATTTCGGGCCCGACGACGCGGCAGAGCTCCGCGCCGAGTTCGAGCGCAACTACCAGGCGCTCTATGGCCGGGTCATTCCGGGCCTCGATGTCGAGATCCTGACCTGGACCGTGACCGTCTCGACCGAGCCGGGCGCGGTGACGCCGGTTGCGATCGGCGCGACGCGCGAAGCGCCGCCGCCGGCCGCCACGCGCGACGTGTTCGACCCGGCCGTCGAGGCCTTCGTCGCCATGCCGGCGCATGACCGCACGGCGCTGGCGCCGGGCGACCGGGTCGCCGGTCCGGCCGTCATCACAGAGGCGCAGACGACGACGATCGTGCCGCGCAGCTTCGACGCGGTGATCGACGCCGCGGGCCACATCCGCCTCAAGGCGAAGCAGCAAGCGGGAGCCGCAGCATGAGCCGGGCCGTGCATTCCGAAATCCAGCTTCAGGTGATGTGGAGCCGCCTGATCTCGGTCGTCGAGGAGCAGGCGCAGACGCTGATCCGCACCGCCTTCAGCACCGCGACGCGCGAGGCCGGCGACCTCTCGGCCGGCGTGTTCGACGTCGAGGGCCGGATGCTGGCCCAGGCCGTCACCGGCACGCCCGGCCACGTCAATTCGATGGCGAAGTCGGTGTCGCATTTCCTGGCGCGCTTCCCGGCCGCGACGATGAAGCCCGGCGACGTCTTCATCACCAACGATCCCTGGATGGGCACGGGACACCTGAACGACGTCGTGGTGGTGACGCCGGTGTTCCTCGACGGGCGTCCGGTCGCGCATTTCGCAGCGACCGTGCACATCGTCGACATCGGCGGCCGCAACACGGCCATCGAGAGCCGGCAGGTCTATGAGGAGGGGCTGAACATCCCGATCTCGCGGATCGTCGACGGCGGCGCGATCGTCGAGCCGCTGTTCGAGCTGATCTCGGTCAATGTCCGCGATCCCGTCGCCGTGCGTGGCGACCTCTATTCGCTGATCGCCTCGAACGAGGCCGGCGGCCGGCAATTGCTGGGCCTGATGCGGGAATACGGCCTTGCGAACCTCGACGAGATCGGCGGCTTCATCTTCGCGCGCAGCCACGAGGCGAGCCTCGCCGCGATCGCGGCGCTGCCGAAGGGCACCTGGCGGCACAGCCTCACCGCCGACGGCGTCGACAGGCCGATCCGGCTGGAGGCGGCGCTGACCGTCACCGAGGACGCGATCCTGGTCGACTTCGCCGGCACGGACGGGCCGTCGCCCTACGCCGTCAACGTTCCGATCTGCTACACCGAGGCCTATGCCTCCTTCGGCGTGAAGTGCATCGTCGCGCCGACCGTACCGAACAATGCCGCCTCGCTCGCGACCATCCGCGTCACGGCGCCGGCCGACAGTATCCTGAACGTGCAGCGCCCCGCGCCCGTGGTGTCGCGCCACATACTGGGGCAGCTCTTGCCCGATCTCGTCATCGGCTGCCTCGCGCAGGTGCCCGGCCTCGCCGTGCCGGCCGAGAGCGCCTCGCCGCTCTGGCCGATCGTGCTCAGCGGTGGCCCCGGCCGCGTCGACGCCACGGCCGAGGAACTGCGCGGTGCGACCAGCTTCATCGTCGCGAGCTTCCACAATGGCGGCACGGGCGCGCGGCCGCGCGCCGACGGGCTTTCGGCGACGGCGTTTCCGAGCGGCGTGCGCAACGTGCCGGTCGAGATCACCGAGACGATCACGCCGGTGGTGTTCCGCCGCAAGGAGTATCTGGTCGACAGCGGCGGCGCCGGCCGCCAGCGCGGCGGGCTCGGCCAGGTGATCGAGATCGAGAACGGCGAGGGCAAGCCCTTCGCCATCAACGCCGCCTATGACCGCACCGTCTATGGTCCGCGCGGCCGCGACGGCGGCGCGGAGGGGCGGCGCGGCCTGCTCCGTCTCGACGACGGCACGGTGCTGCGCTCGAAGGGCAACCAGACGATCCCGGCCGGCCGCCGGCTGATCCTGGAAATGCCGGGCGGCGGCGGCCATGGCGATCCCGCCGGCCGCGATCCAGCCAAGATCCGCGACGATCTTCGCGATGGCTTCATCTCGGCCGAGGCGGCGCGCGCCGATTATGGCTATGAGGGGGAGGGCTGATCATGGCTGACCTTGACCGGCAACGCGCCCGGCGCCTCCTGAACGAGCGCCGGCTGGACGCCTTGGTGCTGACCCAGCCGGAGAATTTCACCTATGCGACCGGCTTGCCGGCCGGGGTGCCCGCCATGTGGCGGCGAGCCGGTGGTGCGACGGCGCTGGTGCCGTCCGATCCGGCGGCGCGGATCGGCGCCGTGGTCGGCGATCTCAATGCCGACGTGCTGGCGCGCCGTGCGCCGGAGATCGCCCTGCGGACCCATCCGCTCTGGATCGATCTGGTCGATATCGAAGGCCTGGACCCGGCCGGCGTCGATACGGCGGCGCTGGTGACGGAAGCCTATCGTCTCGAGAATGGCGGCGAAGCGAGCTTCCCGCCTCGTCCGACCACCTATTCCGCTTCCGGGGCCTTCGCCGTTCTGGGCGACCTGCTGCGCGAAATTGGGCTCGACCGGGCGCGGATCGGCGTCGATCTCGAATTCATGCCGGCCGCCGATTTTGCCATCCTGAAGGAAGCGGTGCCGGAGATCGAATGGGTCGATGGCTCGGAGGTGCTGCGCCGGTTGCGGATGGTCAAGTCGGCGCGGGAGATCGATTGCGTCCGCCGCGCCTGCGCGTTGTCGGACGCGGGCTTCCACGCGCTTGCCGCCGGGATCGAGGCCGGCCATACGCCGAAGGACATGACCCGGCTCTGGCGCGATGGCGTCGCCGCGGCCGTCCTGGCGCGTGGCGAGCCCGGCTTGACCGGCCTTTGGGACTACATGTCGGTCGGCCCCGATCCATGGAGCGGCGGCGGAGCGGTGGTCCCCGGCGCCATCCTCAAGGCGGATGTCGGCTGCATCGTCGAGGGCTATAATTCGGATACGGCGCGCAGCTTCGTGTACGGCGAGCCGGACCGGATCGCGCGCGACGTCCATGCCGCGCTGGAAACCGCCTACGAGGCCGGGCTTTCGGCGATCCGCCCGGGCGCGCTGATGCGTGACGTCTTCGAGGCGACGGTCGGCGCCATGCGCGCCGCCGGCTACCCTGGCTATCGGCGCGGCCATTACGGCCATTCGATCGGCGCCAGCGTCGGTTCCGAGGAGTGGCCATTCTTCGCCGCCGACAGCGATGTCGTCCTCGAACCCGGCATGACGCTCGCCTTCGAGACGCCGTTCTACGGCAAGGGCATCGGCGCGCTGACGATCGAGGACAGCCTCCTCGTCACGGAGACCGGCATCGAGATCCTGAACGATTTGCCGCGCCACCTCGTCCGGCTTGGGTAGGCCGGTCGCGCGGTGCGGCAGGGGGCGATCAGGCGTCGCGCGGCAGAACCTGCATTACCCGCGCGATGAAGATGTGGAAGGATTCCATGTAGCCGCGCAGGAAGGTCTCGGTCGATTCGTCCGTGACCTCGCCCTGGTCATCGATCAGGCCCGGCTTGAATTGGATATAGGCCTCCGGCGCGTTCATCTGCGGCGCGTTGCAGAAGGAGAGCACGCTGCGCAGGCTCTGCTGCGCGACGGCGGTGCCGATGGCTCCCGGCGAGGTGCCGATCACCGCCGAGGGCTTGCGGGCGAAGGAGTTGGTGCCATAGGGCCGGCTTGCCCAGTCGATGGCGTTCTTCAGGCCGCCGGGGATCGAGCGATTGTATTCCGGCGTGACGAACAGCAGCGCGTCGTTCTCGGCGATCGCCGCCTTGAACGCCTTGGCGACCGGGGGGAAATCGGCGTCGTAATCATAGCTGTAAAGCGGCAGGTCCTTGAACGAGATCTCGGTGAACTGCAGGTTCGGCGGCGCCAGCTTGATCAGCGCGCCGGCGAGCTTGCGGTTGATCGAGCCCTTGGCGAGGCTGCCGATGAAGTAGCCGACCTTGTAGGTTTTCATGATCCATCCCGATGGAAGACGTGTTGCTGCACGCCGGAACGTGGCCCGGCTTCTCCTTAAAGAGAGCGCCGGGGCGCCGTTTCAAGGCGGCCTCGGGACGGAAGGAACGTCAGGACGTCACGGGTTCGCCGACCCGGATCTCGCCCTCGAAGCGCTGGATGCGCGACGGTTCGGGCTGGTTCGAGGCCGAGAAATACTCCGGGTAGCGTTCCTGGACCCGGCCGAGCACGGAGAAGACGCGGCGCAGATGGTGGCGCATCGCCGCCTCGGCCGCTTGCTGGTCGCCGCGCTCGATGGCGGCGGCGATGGTCCGGTGCTGCTCGATGACCTCGGCCACGCTGTCCATGCGCGGAAAGCTCAGATGGCGGAAGCGGTCCATGTGCAGCTTGGCGGCGCTGATGTCGGCCCAGATGCCGGGGAAGCCGGCATAGGCGGCGATGTGCTGGTGGAACAGTTCGTCGGAGCGAAAGAAGCGCTGGTCGTCGGATATCTGCAGCAGCGTGTCCTGGATCGCCAGCTCGTTCCGGAGCTTGCGGACCAGTTCGTCGCGCTCCGGGCTTTCGATGGCGCGGGCGATCAGGCCGACCTCCAGCGCCTCGCGCAGGAACTGCGACTTGCGCAGGTTGGCCAGGCGCAGCGGCGCGACGACGCTGCCGCGCTGGGCGTAGATGTCGATCAGGCCGAGGCTCGCCAGCCGGGCGAGCGCCTCGCGCACCGGCGTGCGGCTGACCCCCAGCGCCTCTGACAGGCCTTTTTCAGAGATCAACTCGAACGGCTTCAGGCGGAACGCCATGATCTCGTCGAGCAGGATGTCGAAGGTCCGTTGCGCCACGGATCCGGCAGCCGTCGTCTCGGGATAGAAGACCGAACTGGGTCGGGCCACGCTGTCTCGCGCCATTTCCGGGATCCTACAGGCTCTGCAGTTTCAGACCATTCATGAAGTGCCTGCGCAGCAGCAGGAACAGCAGGACGCTGGGCAGGCTGGCGAGCAGGGTCGCCGTCATCACGACGTTCGGCGTGGTGTTGGCATAGCTGCCTTGTAGCACCATCAGCCCGTTCATGAGCGAGCGTGCATCCTCGCGGTTGGTGAGAACCATGGAAAAGATCAGGTCGTTCCAGATCCAGGTGAACTGGATCAGGAACAGGGTCGCCATCGGCGCCCAGCAATTCGGCAGGATGATCGAGCGGAAGATGCGGAATTCCGAGCAGCCGTCGATGCGCGCCGCCTCGTCCATCTCGCGTGGCAGGCCGGCCATGTAGTTGCGGAGCACCAGCACGGGGAAGGGGATGCAGACGGCGGTGTAGAACAGCATCATGCCGAGGCGTGAATTGGTCAGCCCGAGCTTATTGTAGCCCATGAAGAGCGGGATCAGGTACATCTGCAGCGGGAAGATGGTGCCCGAGAAGATCAGCATGAACCAGAAGCCCTTGCCGCGGAAATCGATCCGGGTCAGCCCGTAAGAGGCGAGCGCCGCGATGAAGATCGCCGCCGCGCCGCCGACCACGCCGTAGAGCAGCGAGTTCAGCATGCCCGAGCCCATCTTGGCCTTGGTCCAGGCCTCGGCGACGTTCTCCAGCACCGGCGCGAACGAGGTCGGCAGCGCGAGCGGGCTGCCCATGCCGTATTCGGCGTTCGATTTGAAGATCGAGATGGCGAGGTAATAGAACGGCGTCACCCAGGCGAGCGCCAAGATGGCGGTGATCGCGAACATCACGACGCGCTGGGAGCGCGCCTGGTCGCTACGGCGTGCGATGGCGTCGAAGTCGAGGCTGGCGAGGTCGAAGGTCGTTGCGGACATGGAGAAACCTCAGCGCTTGTCGAGGCGGTGCTGGAGCGCGCCGAGCGACCAGGAAATGCTCATCGCGATGATGCCCAGGACGACGGCGATGGCCGAGCCATAGGCCCAGTAACCGGCGCGGAACGATTCCCAGTACTGGTTGACGGAAAGCGTCAGCGTCGAGCGGTTGGGGAAGTCGCGGCCCATCACCCAGACCAGGTCGAAGGACGTGAAGCCGGCGAGCACCGAGACGGTGGTAACCATGATCAGCGTCGGCATCAGCAGCGGCAGGATGATGTGGCGGAAGATCTGGCCGCGCGAGGCGCCATCGACCTTGGCCGCCTCCATTGGCTCGCTCGGCAGTGCGTTGAGGCCGATCAGGAGCAGCACCATCATCAGGCCGACCTGCTGCCAGATATGGGTGACGATCATCGCCGGGGTGGCGAGGTGGCTCTCGTAGAGCCAGCGATTGGCGAGGCCGCCGAGGCCGACGGCGCGCAGGCCGGAATTGATGATGCCCTCATTGGCATAGACGTAGTACCAGACGACGCCGACGGCCGTGGCCGAGAACATGCGCGGCAGGAAGAAGATCGACTTGAACGTCTCCTCGCCCTTCACGCCCCGCACCAGCATGGCCAGCGACAGGCCGATGGTGGCCGGCAGCACGAAGGACACGGCGACCCAGATCATCGTGTTCCAGGTGGCGTCGAAGAATTTTGGGTTGGAGGCGAGGCGCTGGTAGTTGGCGAGCCCCGCGAACTGGTTGAGGCCGGAGAATTTCGCCCATTGCGTCAGCGACGCGTAGAGATTGAAGACGACCGGCAGCAGCAGGAAGATCGCGACGAAGCCGATCGCCGGCGCCATGAAGGCGAGCGCCGTCCAGAGCCTCTTGCGGGCGCGGCGGCGTTCGGCGGCGATCATCGTGTCGATCGACGGTGCGCCGGGCGGCAGGACAAAGGCTCTTGGATCTCGCGTCACGTCGTGTCTCCCCTGCAGGTACCGGCAGGGCCGCGCGGGGCGGTCCTGCCGGGGATCGTCGGTTACTGGTGGCTGGCCCAGTATTGCGAGGCGATCGCCTCGATGTTCGCCATGGCCTTCTCCGCCTGTTCCGGCGACGGGTTGGTCATGAAGCGGTTGAACTCCTCGACCGCCGGCAGGACGATCTCGGACGGCGAGGCCTCCCAGTAGCGGGTGATCGAGTTGTACTTGCCGTCGGTCGCGATCTTGGCGAGGTCGGTGATGATGGGGTTCGGCGTCTTGGCCTTGAGGTTGCCCGCGTAGAGGCCGGGATCGGTCGCCCAGCTGTTCATGGCGTTCTCGCCCATGTACCAGTCGGCGAACTTGACGACGTCGGGGTTCTCCATGCCGGCCTTGGTGATGACGATCGGCGCGCCTTCGACGATGACGGAGTTGGGCAGCGACGGATCGACGTTCGGCATGATGAAGGCGCCGAAATCGGTGCCGGCTTTCACGCCGCCCTTTTCGACGAGGCCGATGACCCAGTCGCCGAACAGGTACATGCCGGCCTTGCCGCGGGCGAAGTCGAGCGGCTCCTCCTGGCTGGTCGGGTCGGTGAAGTAGCCCTTCTGGTAGAAGTCGGTCCAGATCTTGAAGACGTTCTTGACCGGCTCGTCCGTGTATTTGAGCTTGCCCTGGTTGAGGGCTGCATAGGCTTCCGGATTGGTGCGGATCAGGAGCTCCTGGAACCAGACGAAGCCGCGCCAGCCGTCCTGGATGGTGGCGTTGAAGGGCGTGATGCCGGCGGCCTTCAGCTTGTCGGCGGCGGCGATCAGTTCCTCCCAGGTCGCCGGCGGCTTGGCGATGCCGGCCTTCTCGAACAGCGCCTTGTTGTAGAGCACCACCCAGCGGTTCAGGCCGGTCGGCATGCCGTAGATATGGCCGTCGACGGTGAACGGCGCGGCGCTCGAGGCGTCATATTCGCCGGATGCGATCTTCTTGGCCCAGAGGTCGTCGAGCGGCGCCAACTGGCCGCTGTCGACGATTTCCTTCAGCTTGGTGCCGTTCCACCAGGTGAAGGCCTGCGGCGCCTCGCCCGACATCAGGCTCGACTGGATATAGGCCTGGAACTGGTCGGTGGCGTAGGCGCTGAAGTTGAGGTCGATGCCGTCCTTCTTGGCGGCGGCGGTCAGGCCGTCCCAGCCGGACTGGTAGAACGGCTTGTCGTGGAAGACCGTGACGGGATCGGCCGAAGCGGCCGTCGCCGTGAAGGCGAGGCCCAGGGCCGCCGCGGCCAGGAGCTTGGTCAGTTTCTTCTGCATGGCTCTCCTCCAGAGCGTTTGCGTTTTCGTTCTGTTATCTGCGCAACGAGCGGCCTGTATCCGCATCGAAGAGGTGCAATCGTTCCGTGTTCAGCAGGAAGGTCAGGGTCTCGCCCTCGGAGACCGGCCTCGGCCGCTGCATCCGGCTGGTCACGTCCGTGCCGCCGAATTCGGCGAAGATCAGGGTTTCGTTGCCGAGCGACTCGGTCAGCGTGACGCGCGCGTCGAAGCGGTGCGCCCTGTCGGGCGGCATGCCGTGCCCTTCCGGCACGATGTCCTCGGAGCGGATGCCCAGCGAGACCGGGTGGCCGGGTTCGAGCGGCGCGAAGCCGTCCGGGTCGATCGCGATCACCGGACCGCTGTCGACAGCGACGGCGACCTTGCCGTCGGCATCGCGGGCGATCCGGCCGGCGAGGATGTTCATGGCGGGAGAGCCGATGAACTGGCCGACGAACTGGGTCGCCGGGCGCTCGAACACGTCGAGGGGCGCGCCGGCCTGCTCGATCAGTCCATCGCGCATGATGACGATCTTGTCGGCCATGGTCATGGCCTCGATCTGGTCATGCGTCACGTAGATCGCCGTCGTGCCGAGGCGCTGGTGCAGCCGCTTGATCTCGACCCGCATCGCCGAGCGCAACTGGGCGTCGAGATTGGAGAGCGGTTCGTCGAACAGGAAGACCTGCGGCTCGCGGATGATGGCGCGGCCCATCGCGACACGCTGGCGCTGGCCGCCGGAGAGCGCCGTCGTGCGGCGGTCGAGGTAGTCCGTCAGGCGCAGGATGTCGGCGGCGTGGCGGACGCGGCGGTCGATTTCCTCCCGCGGGACTTTCGCCACCTTGAGGGCGAAGGCCATGTTCTCGTAGACGGTCATGTGCGGGTAGAGCGCATAGGACTGGAACACCATGGCGATGCCGCGGTCGCGCGAGGGCACGTCGTTGACGCGTCGTCCGCCGATGACGATGTCGCCATGCGAGACGCTTTCGAGGCCGGCGATCATCCGGAGCGTCGTCGACTTGCCGCAGCCGGAAGGGCCGACGAAGGCGACGAAGCTGCCGGCCTCGATCTCGAGGTCGATGCCTTTGACGGCCACCTGGCGGCCATAGACCTTGACCAGTTCGCGAAGGGTGACGTTGGACACGGGCTTAATCCTTGCGCGGGGAGCCGCCGATGCGGGACAGCAGGCCGCCATCGACGCGGACGACTTCGCCCGTCACGAAGGAGGCGGCGTTCGAACCGAGGAAGGCGACCACCTCGGCGATTTCTTCCGGCCGCGCCGTGCGCCCGAGCGGATGCATGCCGTCGAGCACGCGCCAGAGCGCCTTCGGGTCGTCGTTCAGCGCCACCGCGTCGCGCAGCATAGGCGTGTTGACGGCGCCGGGCGCGACGGCGTTGACCCGAACGCCGAACGGCGCGTAGTCGACGGCCATGGATTTCGTCATGCCGATCAGGCCGTGCTTGGCGACGGAGTAGGCGAGCACGCCCTCCTGGCTGGCGAGGCCCTGCGCCGACGACATCAGCACGATGGCGCCATGGCTCTCGCGCAGCATCGGCATCGAGGCGCGCGAGATCAGGTAGGCCGCCTTGAGGTTGACGTTCATCACCTCGTCCCAGAGCGCATCGTCCGTCGTCTCGACCGTGCCATAGCGCTGGATGCCGGCATTGTGGGAGAGCAGGTCCAGCCCGCCGAATGCCTCCCTGGCGACGGAAGCCGCCTGTTCGCAGACGGCGCGGTCGGCGACGGAACCGATGACTACATGCACGTCGCATCCCTGCTCGCGCAGCTCGCCAGCCAGCGCCTGCAGCGGCTCGGCGGCGAGATCGAGCAGGACCATGGACGCCTTTTCGCGCGCCAGCCTTTCGGCGACGGCGCGGCCGATGCCCATGGCGGCGCCCGTAACCAGGGCTCGTTGTTGCTGTGCTGCCGTCATGCGGCGTTCCCCTCATTCGTTCGCTTCATTCGACTACCATGGTAGTCAGATGGGCGGATTCTGGCATTGGAAGCGGCCGGCCATCGCTGGCCGGCCGGATGTCTTGTCAGCCGCGGACGCTGTGCATGGCGGCGAGCGATGCCGCCATCCGGTCGCGCACGCTTTCGGTCGAGCCCTCGGCATACATCCAGGAGCCGCCGACCGAGGTGATGTTGCGAAGCCTGGCGTAGCCGGCGAGATGCGAAAGCTGGATCTTGCCGCTCGGCATGAAGGTGGCCGACGTGAAGATGTTGGCGAAGTCGGCGAGCACGACGGTGCCGCCGGCGGGCTCGGACGGGTAGAACTTCAGGAGATCGAAGCCCGCGGCCTGCGCGGCCATCACCTCGCTCGCCGTCTGCACGCCGGGGACCAGGGTGATGGGCCCCTTGCTGGCATGCGCGCAGACGGACGGCAGGAAGCCGGGGCTGATGCCGAACTGCGCGCCGGCCTGGACGGCGGCGTCGTAGTGTTCGTTGGTCAGGATGGTGCCGGCGCCGATCAGCAGTTCCGGGAAGGCGCGACGGCAGGCTTCGATCGCCGGCAGCGCCGCTTCGCTGCGCATGACGATCTCGATCGCCTCGGCGCCGCCCGCCGCCAGTTCGGCCACCAGCGACAGCACGAAATCGACCGAGCGCGGCTGCACGATCGGCATGATCGCGGCCCGGCGCAGCTTCGGTTCGAGGATATCCGGGGTCATCAGGCGACCTGTCCTTCCAGCATGGCGAGCGTTTCGGCCCGGTTCGGGGCGCCGAGGCGGCCACCGAACTTCAGGCATTTGAGCGCCGCCGCGGCGCTGGCGAAGCGGATGGTTCGCTCCATGTCCCAGCCTTCGGCGAGGCCGATGGCGAAGCTGCCATGGAAGACGTCGCCGGCGGCGAGCGTATCGACCGGCGTGATCTTCGGCGCGGGCGTATGGCGAATGCGTCCGGCTTCGGTATCGAGCCAGAAGGTGCCGTCGCCGCCGGCTGTCACGGCCACGAACACGCCGGTTCGGGTATGCAGCGCCTGCACCGCCTCCGGCGCGGAAATCTCGTCGCCGCAGAGGATCGCGGCGGCGGGTTCCGAGGCGACGATGTGGCTGGCGAAGGGCAGCAGGCTCTCCAGAACCGGCCTTGCCGCCACATCGGCATCGAGGATGGCGGGAACGCCGGCGTCCCGGGCTGCCCGCAGCGCCATCGTGGCGGCGGCCGGCCAGCGGACATCCGCCAGAACGGCGTCGAAGCCGGCGATGTCGAAGGGTAGCGATTCCGGCGCCGTGGTGGCGCGCGGGTCGTAGAAGGGCACGATCATCCGCTCGCCGCGGGCGTCGACCAGGATGGTGGCGATCGCCGAGCGCGCGCCGGCGACGCGGCGGACGCCGGAGCAGTCGATGCCCTCGGCCGACAGTTCGGCGATCAGTTCCTGGCCCAGCATGTCGTCGCCGACGCTGGCCCAGAGCGCCACCTCGGCGCCCTGACGCTTGGCGGCGGTGGCGGCGCTCGACGCCATGCCGGCGGCGTTCTGCACGGCTTCGATCGGAATGAACTTGCCCGGCCCGCGCGGCAGGTCGTCCAGCCGGTAGATCGTGTCCTGCGTCAGCGCGCCGACGGAGAGGATGCGGGGAGGGCGGCTCATCTAGAGGACATAGCCGCGCTGGTGGGCGAGGGCCGCCATGACGCCGCGCAGTTCGGCGAGGCCGCGCAGGCG
Source organism: Kaistia nematophila (assembly GCF_026343855.1). Lineage (NCBI taxonomy): Bacteria > Pseudomonadati > Pseudomonadota > Alphaproteobacteria > Hyphomicrobiales > Kaistiaceae > Kaistia > Kaistia nematophila. The sequence goes on from NZ_JAPKNK010000013.1 coordinate 42,385, forward strand.
GCCGATGACGGGATAGCCGGGATGGGTGGGACGGGTGACATCGTCGATGAGCTCGTGGCCATGGTCGGGCCGGAACGGTAGCAGAGAATTCGGCAGCCCGGCATCGCGTCGACGCTGTTGTTCAGCGAGAAGCACGTCGCAGACGGCGACCATGTCGACATCGCCGCCGAGATGCTCGGCCTCCATGAACGAGCCGTCCGGATATTTGGTCACGTTGCGCAGGTGGACGAAGAAGATCTTGCTGGCGAAGCGCTTGGCGATCGCCGCGACATCGTTCTGCGGATTGGCGCCAAGCGAGCCGGTGCAGAGCGTCAGCCCGTTCGAGGACGACGGCACGGCGTTCAGGATGAAATCGATGTCGTCGGCGTTCTTGACGATGCGCGACAGGCCCATGAGGTCGCGCGGCGGGTCGTCCGGATGGATCGACATCACCACGCCGGCCTCTTCCGCCGCCGGCAGGACGTTTTCCAAGAACCGCACCAGGTTGGCGCGCAGCTTCGGGTGGTTCATCTCGGCCTGCTCGGCGAGCACGTCCCGCAGTTCCTCGATGCCGTAGCGCTTGAAGGCGCCCGGCAGGCCGGCCATGATGTTGGCGAGCAGCTTCGTCTTCGCCTCGGGCGGCGTCGTGTCCATCCATTCGCTGGCCCGCTGCAGCACGTCCTGGCCATAGTCGCGCTCGGCGCCGGGGCGTTGCAGCACATGGCAATCGAAGGCGGCGACCTCGTGGATGTTGCACTTCAGCGCCCGCGCACCGCCCGGCAGCGGCACGGCGAGATCGGTGCGGGTCCAGTCCAGCACGGTCATGAAGTTGTAGCAGACGGTGCGCACGCCGGCCTGGCCGAGATTGCGCAATGTCTGGCGGAAATTCCCGTAGAGCCGGTCGAGATCGCCGCGGCCGAGCTTGATGTCGTCATGCATCGGCACGCTCTCGACGACGCTCCAGGTGAGGCCGAGCGACGGGTCGGCCTCGATCATCGCCTTGCGCTCGAGGATCGCCTCCAGCGGCCAGACCTCGCCATAGGGAATGTCGTGCAGCGCGGTGACGATGCCGGTGGCCCCTGCCTGGCGCGCATGGGCGAGCGTGGCGGCATCGTTGGGGCCGAACCAGCGCCAGGTCTGTTCCATGGAATCCATCCGTCTCTGCGTGTCTGTCCGGCGCTTGGCGCGCCCCTGGGGTGGCGGTCGCGTTGCGCCGCTTTCGGGCGCTTGCTCGCGAGCCGTGGCATCTAACGGTAGGCTACCATGGTAGTCAACTGAGTCTTTCACGATCGGTCTGGGGGGCGGCGCGAAGGGGCGGCAGCCGGTACGGCGAAGCGTCTCGAACCGGGCGCGGGAGCGTGCCGCGGGGCCGGATGGCGACAAGCCTCGGTCCGGGCCCTATGCTGACGGCGGAAGCTGGCCAAACGCGCCTGAGTCGCGCCGATCTTCTCGTGCCCGACCGGATCGCCGGGCCGGCGACAAGGCCACGGGGATCCATGACGTTTCGCTTCATTCACGCCGCCGACATCCATCTCGACAGCCCGCTGCGCGGCCTGGCGCGGCGCGGCGAACTGGCCGGCGTCTTCCGCGAGGCCTCGCGCCGCGCGCTGGAAAACCTCGTGCAGGCGGCGATCGATGCGAAGGTCGCCTTTCTCGTCATTGCCGGCGACGTCTATGACGGCGACTGGAAGGACTATGCGACCGGCCAGTTCTTCGTTCGCGAGATGGGACGGCTCAATCGCGAGAACATCCGCGTCTTCCTGATCCGCGGCAACCACGACGCCGATTCCGTGATCAGCAAGAGCCTGACGCTGCCGCCGAACGTCTTCAGCTTCTCGGTCCGCGCGGTGCAGACCGAAGTGATCGCAGAGCTCGACGTCGCCTTGCACGGGCGTGGTTTCGCCAACCGCCATGTGCCGGAAAACGTCGCGCGCACCTATCCGCCGGCCGTGCCCGGCCATTTCAACATCGGCGTGCTGCACACCTCGCTGACCGGCCACGATGGCCACGACGTCTATGCGCCCTGTTCGGTCGAGGACCTGAAAGCCGCCGGCTACGACTATTGGGCGCTTGGCCACATCCACAAGCGCGAGGTCGTTTCGCAGGATCCGGCGATCGTCTTCCCCGGCAATCTGCAGGGGCGGCATGCGCGCGAGACCGGTCCGAAAGGCGCGACGCTGGTCACCGTCACCGATGGCCGGATCGAAAGCCTGGAGCCCCTGACGCTCGACGCGGCGCGGTTCGAGGCGGTCGAGATCGATGCTTCCGGGATGACCGAGCCGGCAGCCCTGCTAGCCGAGGCCCGCCGGGTCATCGCCGCGGCGCGCGACGGCGCCGACGGTCGCCCGCTGGCGCTGCGGCTGACGCTTTCCGGCGAAACCGCGCTGCACGACTATCTGTCGGTCCAGGCCGAGCAGGTCCGCGAGGAGATGCAGGCGCTGGCCTGGGAGGCGGGTGCCGACGTCCTGATCGAGAAGGTGCGTGACAAGACGACGTCGAGGGCGGACGGGACCCGTCTTTCGGCGCTGCTCGGCTTCGACGCCATTCTCGCCGACGTCGCCGCCGATCCCGGCTTTCGCGCCGAGATCGCCAGGACGCTGGGCGATCTTCGCGCCCGCACGCCTGCCGATGCCTTGGCCCTCATCGACGCGGAGAACTCGGATCTCGACGCCCTGGCCAGCGCGACGATCGACATGGCGGCGGAGGCCATCCTCGCCGGCCTCGGCCAGGTCGGCGGCGAGACGGAGGGGACGCGATGAAGCTCCGTTCGCTGGGCCTCGAGCGCTATGGCCGCTTCACCGGCCGCGTTCTCGAATTCGATCCCGAGGCGCGCGTCACGGTGATCGTCGGCGCCAACGAGGCCGGCAAGACGACCGCGCTGGCGGCGGTCGCCGACGCGCTCTATGGCATCGAGACGCGCTCGCGCTACAACTTCCTGCATGATTACAAGGCGATGCGGCTCGCCGCCACGGTCGAGGCGCCGGATGGGCGCTCGCTCTCCTTCGCCCGGCTGAAGCGGCAGAACGCGACATTGATCGATCCGGCGAGCGAGACGCCGCTCGCCGACGACTCTCTGGCGGCCTTTTTGGGCGCGCATGACCGACAGGCCTTTCTCGACATTTTCGGATTGAACCAGCGGCGCTTGCGCGAGGGCGGCGAAAAGCTGCTCGCCGGCGGCGGCGATCTCGCCGAGACGCTGCTGGCGGCGGCGCCAGGCCTCGGACAGGTGGCCGCGTTGCGCGACCGCTTCCAGGAGAGTGCGGCAAAAATCTTCAACCCGGCCCGCAGGACGGCCAGCCACACCTTCCACGTCGCGGTCGACAAGAGGACCCAGGCGCAGAAGGCCGTCCGCGAGCAGGAACTTCGCGTCGACGAGGTGAAGAAGCTGCGCGAGGCGGCGGAGCGGGCGGCTGGAGCGCGGCGCGATACGGAGATGGCCGAGCGGGCAGCCGACGCGGCGCTGGCGCGGGCGCGCGCGTTGGTGCAGGCGGCGCGCGAGCTTCGCCTTCTTGATGGCCAGGCGTTGGCGCTCGCGGCCTTGGGGGAGCTCCCGGTCGTCGCCGCCGGTTTTGTCGCCGGCGCGCGCGATGCGTTGCAGCATCTCGCCTCGGCGCGTGAGCGGCATCGCTTCGCCTCCGACGAGGTGGAGCGTGTTGACGCGGAGCGCGCGGGCATCGGTCTCGATGACGGGATCCTGCCTTTTGCCGAGACGGTGGAGGCCGTCGATGGCGAGCGCACCGCCGTCGCTAAGGAACTGCTCAGCCTGCCCAACCGGCGGGTGGAGGCGGGCGAGGCCCGTGCCGCGCTCGAACGCATCGCCCAGTCACTCGGCCTCTCCGACGTGGCGCGCTTGCTCGCCGCGCTGCCGGACCTGCCACTCCTGGCACGGGCCGAGGATCTCGCCGACCGCAAACGGATGGCCGCCGCGACGACGGAGGCACTTTCGCGCGAACGGTCGCGGCAACTCGCGGACCGGCAGCTTGCCGAGACGGCGCGGGCGGGGCTCGGCCATGTCGCCGACCCGACGCCGCTGCAGCGGCGCCTGGCGCTGCTCGACGGCGCCGAGGAACGTGAGCGGGCGCTTCGTCAGCTGGAGCACCGGCTCGATGCGCAGCGGGCGCAGCTCGGCGAGCGGGTGGCCCGGCTTGGTCATGGGCTTGCCGACGCCGATGCGCTCGCCGCCTTGCCGCTGCCGTCGCTCGGCGCCGCCGAGGCGACCTTGCGGGATCTCCGCCTGGTCGACGATGCCCTCGGCCGGCTGCACGAGGCCTTCTCCGCGCTAGAGGAGCAGGCCGGCCAGGCCGAGGCGCGACTGGCGCTGCTGAAGTCCGGGCGTCCGGCCCCGACCGATGCGGCGATCTCGGCGGCCCGCCGCGACCGGGATATCGCCTGGTCGGCGCTCCGGCCGCTGGCGCTCGGCGAGCGGGGGCGCCGCGATGGCGATGTCGAAAGCGTCGTCAATCTGGACCGGGCGCTGGTCGCGGCCGATCAGCTCGCCGACGAGCGGCAGGTCGAGACGCAACGCCTTGCCGAACTGGCCCAGGCCGAGCGCGACCTTGCCGATCTCGCCGTGCGCCAGGACGCGGCGCGCAAGCGCCTGGCCGAGGCGACGGCGCGGCATGGGGCCGTCTTGCGCGACTGGTCGGGGCTGTGGGCGCTGTCGGGGCTGCAGCTTTCGGCCGATGACCGCGCGCTTGCGCTGTTGCGCGAGGTCGAGAGCATCCGCCAGGCGCGCGATCAGCTGCGTCAAGAGGCGGCGCAAGCCGCGGCGCAGCGCGATTCGATCGCTTTCGAGCGGGCCGAGACCGACCGCTTGCGCGCCCAGCTCGACCTGCCGGCGCTCGGCGAGGCGCCGCTGCGGATGGCGGATCTGCGCGACGCAATCGCTGTCGCCGAGGCGCGCTTCCTGAAGGCGCGTGATCATGAACGTGACCTGCGGCAGCTGGACGAGGGGCAGGTCGATCTGGCGGCACGCGAACAGGCTGCCGCCGCCGTGCTGGCGGGACTTGTCGCCGAGGCGGACGAGGTCTTTGCGCGTCTCGCAATCCGCGCCGAGGCCTCGGCCGGCGAGGCGCGCGCGGCGATCGATCTCTGGCGGGATGCGCTGCAGCTCTATGTCAAACTTGAGATGGCCGAGCGCCGCATCGCCGGCATCGAGCGCGACCGCGATCAGTTCGCGTCACGCGTCGCGGCGCTGCTGGAAGAACTGGGCGCCGCGGCCGAGGACGATCCCTTTGCGGCGGCCAGACAGCTGCGCGGCCGTCTCGACAGGGCGCGGCAGCTTCGTTCGCGGGCCGACGCCGTAGATGAGGCGGTCGAGGCCCGGAAGCGCGCCCTCGCGGTCGCGGCCGAGGCGCTTGAGGCGGCCGAGGCGGCCATGGCCGAGTTGCTCGCAGCCGCGGGCTGCGCCGACGAGGCGATGCTGGCGCCGCTGCTCGACCGGCTCGACCAGGCGGAAATCCGTGCCGGACGCATCGCGGAGGCGCGCGAGCGGCTTGCCGGCCTCGGCGATGGGCGGAGCGAGGACGAGATCCGCGCCGCGATCGACGGCCGCGACGACGCGGGGCTGGCGATGGCGGCGGCCGAGACCGAGGCGGCGCATGCCGAGGCGCGAATCGCCCGCGACGCGGCGATTGAGTCGGACACGCAGGCCCGGTCGGCGCTCGCCGCGCTGGACGGACGCGAGGGCGCGGCTGCGGCGGCACAGGACGAACAGGATGCGGTGGCCGAGATCGCCGAGGCGGTCGAGCGCTTCAGTCGCGATCATGTCGCGGCGCGCCTGTTGTCGGCGGCGATCGAGCGCTACCGGGCCGAACACCAGAACCCCATCGTCGAACGCGCCTCCACCGCCTTCCAGATGCTGACGGACGGGCAGTGGAGCGGAATTGGCATCGACTATGACGAGGATCCGCCGCGCCTTGCGGCCATGCGCGACGGCGGTCATTTCTCGCCGGAGACGCTTTCCGAGGGGACGCGCGACCAGCTTTTCCTGGCGCTGCGCATCGCGGCGATCGAGGAGCATGCCCGCCGCGCCTCGCCGCTGCCCTTCATCGCCGACGACCTCTTCATCACCTTCGATGAGAAGCGCACGGCAGCAGGCTTCCGGCTTCTGGCCGAGCTCGGCGCGGTGACGCAGGTGATCGTGTTCTCGCACCACCTTCACGTCGCCGAACAAGCCGTCGCCGTGCTGGGCAAGCAGGCGGCGGTGATCGAGCTTTGAAGGTGTTTTTCCCTTCTCCGCTTGAGGGGAAGGGGCGCCTTGCTCTGCCCTTTGCCGCCCGCCCTCCGTCATCGTGGCCACCGAGCCGGGATCCATGCAGCCGCCGTCGGGGTAAGCAAGGGGCAGGGGCCAAGCGAAATCAGGGTTGCGGATGCATGGCTCCCTGCCTTTGCAGGGATGACGGCCAGGCGTGGGCGGTTCCTGTGTCTGGCTGGCCCCGAACCAGGCGTGAATCTCGCTGCCCGTCCCGGGACAATGGGCGGGCAACGAGGCTCGGCAGGCCTAACCTGCTGCCGTCGTCCATTCTCCAAAGCTGCGGATGAAGCGGTCGACCTCTTCTGCCGTGTTGTATTGGGCGAGGCCGACGCGGACCACGCCGCCCTTGTCCATCAGGCCCAGGCGGGTCGTGGGCTCGATGCCGTAGTTGTGGCCGTGCCAGAGCGAGATGTTCTTCCTGGCCATCGCCTTGCAGATATCGGCCGGGTCGGTGCCCTCATAGGTGAAGGAGACCGTCGGCACGCGGCGAGACAGCGCCTGCTTCTCCGTCAGGCCCTGGATCTTGAGCTTCGGGAAGGATTGCAGCCCTTCGATCAGGCGCGCCGTCAGCACGCGCTCATGCGCGTCGACGGCGTGCATGCCGGCGACAAAGCGTTCGCGCCGTGTCGCAGCGTTGGAGGCGTTGCCGAAAGTGGTGCCGATCCATTCGAAATGCTCGATCGCGCCGAGCACGCCGGCCAGCGACTCGCGATTGGTGGTGCCGGTTTCGAACTTGCCCGGCGGGATCGTCGACGAGGCGCGCACCTTGTAGGCCTCGAGCCGGTCGAGCACGTCGCGCCGTCCCCAGAGCACGCCATGATGCGGTCCGTAGAACTTGTAGGCGGAGCAGACGAGGATGTCGCAGCCGAGATCCTGCACGTCGATGACGCCATGCGGGGCGAACTGCACGGCGTCGACATAGACGAGCGCGCCGACGGCCTTTGCAGCCTTGGTGATCGCCTTGACGTCGTGGATGGTGCCGGTGACGTTCGAGGCATAGCCGATCGCCGCCACCTTGAGCCTGTCGGTGATCACATCGTCGAGTTGGGTCAGGTCGAATTCGAAGGCCTCGGGGTCGAAGTCGATCCAGCGGACGACGAGGCCCTTGTCCTCGGCCAGCATTAGCCAGGGTGCGACATTGGCGTCGTGATCCATGCGGGTCAGCAGGATCTCGTCGCCTTCCTTCAGCGTGCGGCCGATGGCGCGCGACATCGAGAAGGTGAGGGTGGTCATGTTCTGGCCGAAGATCACCTCGTGCCAGTCATTGGCGTTGAAGAGGTCGCCCATCGCCTTGTGGGCCTCCTGCGCCTGGGCTACGGCGCGCTGCGAGGTGTCGAAATAGCCGCCGAGATTGGCGTTGTCCTCGATCAGCGCGTGGTTGATGCGGTCGATGACGCGGCGCGGCACCTGGGTGCCGGCCGGATTGTCGAAGAAGACGGGGGCGGCGTCGCCGCGATTGGCGATCGCCGGAAACTCATGGCGTATGGCGTCGATATCCAGGCGTGAATCGGCCATGGCCGCTCTCCCGTTCTCTTGTTCTTGTTGGTTCAGCGATGAATGGCGACGACGCGGGCCGGGAAGCCGGAACCGCCGCGGGCCTTGGGCCAGCTCGCGAGGATCAGCGCGCCGGCCTCGGGCACCTTGTCGAGATTGTTCATCAGCTCGATCTGCCAGCGGTCGAGCGAGAGAATGTAGTGTTCGAGCGCGTAGATGCCGGCCGAGGTGGAGAGACCGGGATCCGTGTCGATCTGCTCATGGCCGACCGCGGTGATTCCGCGTTCGGTGAACAGATGCTCGAGAACCTCGCGGCTCCAGCCGGGCGTATGGACGATGCCATCGGTCGAGCGGTTGTAGAAGCGGTCGGAATCCGGCCAGCGCTTGTACCAGTCGGTGCGGAGCGCCACGAATGCCTTCTCGGGGATGCGGCCGTTGCGCGCCTCCCATTCTGCCACGTCATCGAGCGTCGGCGTGGCGTCGGCATCCGCCGCCACGCGTTCGCTGATGTCGAGGACGACGAGCGGCAGCAGCATCTCCGAGACCGGGATCTCGTCGAGCGTCCTTCCACCTTCGATGAAGTGGACGGGCGGATCGACATGGGTCCCCCACTGCCCGGGAATGCTGTAGCGATGGACTTGAAATCCATGACCCTTGGCAAAATCGAACAGGAGTTCACGTTCCTCGTCCGGGAATGACGCGAAATGCGGCTGGCCCGGATGAAAGGCGTGAGTGAGGTCCGTGAAGGTCGCATCGGCAAGGGTGCGATAGAGATCCCAGAGGCTGCTGCTGCCGTTCATGGTTCCTACGGCTCCGGAACGAAGGTCGGAGCGGCTTCGCCGGCGAGCACGAGCTTGCCGTCCTTGACGCCGATGACCGAGACGGACTTGTCCGGAACGGCGACGCCCGGGCGGTAGCTGATCGTGCCGGTGACGCCGGCGAGGCCCTGGGTCGCGGCAAGGGCGTCGCGGATCTTGGCCGGATCGGGCGAGCCGGCGCGCTTGATGGCGTCGGCCATCAGCTTGGTGGCGTCGTAGCCGAGCGCCGCGAAGGAGTTCTCGGGAGCGTTGCCGGTCGCCTTCTTGTAGGCCTCGCTGAAGGCCACGACGGCCGGGCTGCCACCTTCGCCCATGAAGGCGTGGGTGGTGAAGTAGGCGTCGTTCGCGGCGGCGCCGCCCACTTCGAGCAGCAGCGGCGTATCGTAGCCGTCGCCGCCGACAACCGGCAGATTGATGCCGGCCTGGCGCAGCTGCTTCAGGATCAGGCCGATTTCCTCGGCGTTGGACGAGGCATAGATGAAGGCGGGCTGCTCGGGCAGCGCCTTGATCTTCGCGATCTGGGCGGTGAAGTTCTTGTCACCGATCTTGTAGGTGTCCTTGCCGAGCAGCTTGCCGCCACCATGCTCGTAGGCGGAGACGAAATAGTCGGCCAGAAGGGTCGTGTATTCGGAACCGATGTCGGTCAGCAGGTAGCCGGTCTTGGCATTGAGCTTGTTCAGCGCGAATTCGGCGCCGACGGCGGCCTGGACGTTGTCGCCGAAGGCGGCGAGGAAGACCTGGTCACCGAGCTGGCTCGGCAGCTTGGGCGAGGTGGCGCCCGGCGTGATGAAGGGGATCTTGGCCTTGTCGACCTGCGGACCGATCGACAGCACGCTGTCGGAGTCGGCGAAGCCGATGATGCCGACAACCTTGTCGCTGTCGATCAGCTGCGAGGCGACGGTCGAGATGACGGTGGCGTCGCTCTTCGAGTCATAGGTGATGAGTTCGATCGGGCTGCCGAGCACGCCGCCGGCGGCGTTGATCTCGGCGACGGCCAGCTTGGCGCCGTTCAGCATCGGGCCGTCGAGCGAGGCCTGGATGCCGGTGACATTGGCCGGGAAGCCGATCTTGATCGGATCGGCGGCGTAGGCGGCCGAGGTCGAGAAGGCAAAGGCGGCGCCAAGCCCGAGGCCGATGGCCGCCCGTCGTGAGAGCTTCATCATCTGTCTTTTCCCTCTTTATGATTATTGGTCGCCGATCTTCCGGAGAGACCGAATGTCAGCTCGCGGTCTCCCATGATCCCCTTCGGCCGGAAGATCATGATCAGGATGAACAGGAAGCCGAGCACGATCTGGCTGGCTCCGAAGAGAGCAGGCACGGTGATGTCGCCGATCGTGAAGCCGCGCTCGACCGAGCGCAGCAGTTCCGAAAGGATCGACACGCAGATGACGCCGATGATCGCGCCGGAAAGCGAGCCCATGCCGCCGAGGACCAGCATGGCGATCAGGTTCATCGTCATCGCGAAGTAGAAGGTGTTGGGCGAGAACGAGCCGAGATAGTGGGCGTAGAGCGAGCCGCCTACGCCGGCGAAGAAGGCGCCGATGACGAAGGCGAGCAGGCGCGCCCGCAGCACGCTGATGCCGACGGCGCTGGCGGCGATGGTGTCGTCGCGCACCGCCTTCATTCTTCGCCCGAAGGGCGAATAGACCAGCCGTGCCAGCACCAGCAGGGTGATTGCAAGCCAGCCGAGCACCCATGGCAGGGTCGTCGCCAGCGGCACGCCGGTGAAGGTCCGGGCGCCGCGGGTGAAGTCGGAGGCGTTGATCAGGACGACGTTGACGATGATGAGGAAGCCCATCGTCGCGACCGAGACGAAATAGCCGGAGAGCCGCATCAGCGGATAGCCGACGATGACGGCGAGGATCGCCGCGAACAGGCCGGCGGCAAGCGTCGCCGGGAGGAAGGGCAGGCTGAACCAGTTCAACAGGTCCGGCAGGTGCGGCAGTAGCGCCTTCTTCTGCTGCACTGTCAGCGAAAGGATGCCGGCGGCATAGGCGCCGGCGCCTATGAAGCCGACATGGCCGAGCGAGAACACGCCGGTGAAACCGTTCGAGAGCGACAGCGACAGCACCAGGATGCTGTTGAGCGCGATCAGGAGCAGGATGCGGACGAAATAGTCGCCGACCACATGCGGTGCGCCGAAGGCGACCACGGCGGCCAGTACGAGCGCTGCGCCGACGACGAGCGGAATACGCGGATCGGTCTTCACAGCTTGATCTCCCGGTTCGGCTGCAGAAGACCGCCCGGCCGGAACAGCAGGAAGGCGATCAGGAGCGCAAAGACGATGGCATCGCGATACGGGACGACCGTGTCGGGCAGGAAGGCGATGATGAAGATCTCCAGCGCGCCCAGCATGTAGCCGCCGAGCAGGGCCCCCGAGATCGAGCCGAAGCCACCGATGATGGCCGCGACGAACGCTTTCAGCAGGGGCGTGAAGCCCATCTGCGGCTGCACGACGCCGGCCTGCGCCGCCCAGAGCACGCCGGCGAGGCCGGCATAGGCCGAGGCGACCACGAAGGCGACGACGATGACCTTGTTGACGTTGAGGCCGACGAGCTGCGCCGCCGCCATGTCCTCGGCCGCCGCCCGCATGCCGAGGCCGATGGTGGTTCGGGTGATGAACCAGCCGAGCCCGATCAGCGACACGAAGGTGAGCGCCACCGTCAGCACGTTGATGTTGGTGAAGGTTATGGCGCCGCCGGCGAGCTGCCAGGAACTGTTCAGGAGATCGGGCAGCGGGAAATTGCGCGGCGATGAGGTTAACAGCAGGATGCCCAGGTTTTCCAGGATGTAGGTGACCGCGAGACTGGTCAGCAGCCGCGTTACATCGGGAGCGTTGCGGATCGGCCGGTAGGCGATGCGCTCGATCAGGAAGCCGGCGATCGCCGAGGCGGCAATGCCGCAGATCATCGCCGGGACGAAGGGCATGCCGGCGGCGATCAGCAGGACCGTGGTGAAAGCGCCCACCATCATGACGTCGCCATGGGCGAAGTTGGTCAGCTTCAGCACGCCGAAGACGATCGAGAGGCCGACGGCCACCAGGGCGTAGAGACTGCCCAGACTGATGGCGTTGATCACCTGCTGGATGATGTATTCAAGCTGGCTCATTCCGCCGCCCCCAGATAGGCCTGAGCCACGCGGTCATCGCTCCGAAGCTCGGAGGCGATGCCCGAAAGCGCCACCTTGCCGGTGCGCAGGACATAGGCGCGGTCGGCGAGTTCCAGCGCCAAGGCAATATTCTGTTCGACCAGAAGCATGGTCATGCCCTGGCGTTTCAGTTCGGCGAGCGCGTCGAAGATGTGGCGCACCAGGAGTGGAGCGACGCCGAGCGACGGCTCGTCGAGCAGCAGCAGCTTCGGCGCCGCCATCAGCGCCCGGGCGAGCGCCAGCTGTTGCTGCTCGCCGCCGGAAAGCGTGCCGGCGAGCTGGCGCCAGCGCTCGCGCAGGATCGGGAACAGCACGAACATCCGTTCCGTGTCGCGCGCGACGCCATCGGGATCCGTGCGCGTGCAGGCGCCGAGGCGCAGGTTTTCCGCAACCGAAAGACCGCCGAACAGGCGCCTTCCTTCCGGGCTGTGCGCGATGCCGAGGCGGACGATCTGCGGCGCGGTGCGCTTGTTGATGACCGTGCCGGCGAAGGTGATCGTGCCCGATTTGGCGCGGGCGAGGCCGGATATGCTGCGCAGCGTCGTGCTCTTGCCGGCGCCGTTCGCGCCGACCAGGGCGATCACCTCGCCTTCGCGGACGTCGAGCGATATGCCCTTCAGCGCGCGCACGGCGCCGAAGCTCACTTCGAGATTGTCGATGCGCAGGAGCGGATCAGCTGTGGCCAAGATACGCCTCCCGCACGCGCGGATGATTGCGGACTTCTTCCGGCGTGCCGACGCATATGACCTCGCCGGTGGCGAGCACCTGGATGCGTTCGCAGAGCCCCATGATCAGGTCCATGTCGTGCTCGACGACGACCACTGCGACGCCGTAGCGGTCGCGGATCGTGCGGATGAGGCTCGCGAGCACTTTGGTTTCGTGGGAATCGAGGCCCGCCGCCGGCTCGTCGAGCAGCAGCAGCTCCGGCTTGGTAGCCAGCGCGCGGGCGATCTCGAGGCGGCGCTGGTCGCCGTAGGGCAGGTCGGCGGCAAGGCGGTGGGCCTGGCTGGTCAGCCCCATCAGGTCGAGGAGTTCGGTCGCCACTTCCTGCGCGGCGGCGACCCGGCGCTGGTAGAGCGAGCCGCGCACCACCGAGGCGATCGGGCCGATCGGCTGGCGCAACTGCGCCGCCGCCAGCACGTTCTCGGCCACGGTCAGCGTACCGAACAGGCGGGAGCCCTGGAAGGTTCGGGCGATGCCGAGCGCGACGATGCGCGACGTGCGCATGCCGACGATCGAACGGCCCTTGAATTCGATCTGGCCGGAATTCGGCTGCGAAAAGCCGGTGATCAGGTTGAAGAAGGTGCTCTTGCCGGAACCGTTGGGGCCAATGACCCCCACGATTTCCCGCGCCCGGAGCGTGATGGCCTGGTCGCGCAAAGCGACGAGGCCACGGAACGACTTGGTCAGCCCCGTTGTCTTGAGCAGAACCTGCTCGTCCGATCTGCCTTCCCGCAATGCCAAACTCGACCCCTCAAGAGATGCTCGCGTATTCTCTGTTTCCGTAGAGTTGTATCTGCGGAATTCCCATTTTTATTTGACGACTTTTCGTCGCATCTTGTCGTTCTAAGATCGATATTTCGCATATCGACCGTATTCAAGGAGCTGATAGTCGGAGTGTCAAGCGTTTGCGATCAAATTTGTTCAAGTTTCGATCGTTGCGCGGCCTTGAGTTCTTCGATCAGCGTATCGGAATCGGTCAGCCGGCAGTAACCCTTGAAGGCGGACAGGGCGCCGTCATGTCGTTCGCGGCTATCCGTCGTGCAGGCATCGGTCGGGCAGATCATGCGAAAGCCCCGGTCGGCGCCGTCGCGGACGGTATGGTCGACGCACTGGTCGGTCAGGAACCCCGTGACGATGACGGTGTCGATGCCGATGTTGCGCAATAGGTATTCGAAGATCGTCGAGTTGAAGAGGCTCGATGACGTCTTCGGCAGGATGATCTCGTCGTCGCCCGGCTTCAGCGCCTCGATGACGCGTGTCTCCGGCGAACCGGGCGCGAAATGGAAGTTCGTCTGCTTGTAGTCGAGGCTGCGGTCGCGGCCGTCGCGCGTCAGGCTCTCGATGACGGTGAAGACGATCTCCGCCCCCGCGCTGCGGCCGGCTTCGAGCAGGCGGGCCATGCCGGGGATGGCGACGTCGCGCGCGCTCCTGAAGAAATACGGCCGCGCCGTCTCGGCGCCGGCGTGGAAGATGCCGTCCTGCGTGTCGATGAACAGGATGGCGGTCCGTGACGGGTCGATGGGCGAATGTCGGTCGAGCGGGGCGGCCCGGGTCATGATGCGGCGACCGTGAAGCGGCGATGGGCGGCGGGCAGCACGCGGCCGAGGCGCGTTGCCCATTCCGCCTGGCCGCTCGCCTCGCCGATCAGATCCTGGCGGATCTCGAACTCGACATAGGGAAGGCCGCGTTCCTCGCCATGGACCGGGATGGAGTAGTCCTTGTTCAGGTCGACGCCATAGGGCTCGTTGCGGCCGACGACGAGATCCGTCTCGTCGTCGAGCGCCTCCAGCACCGGCGTGGTGAAGCGCGTGTCGGCGCCGTAGCAGAGGCCGATCTGCCACGGACGCTGGAATGGCCTTGCCCGCAGCGACGGTGTGAAGGAATGCATCGAGACGAGGATCGTCGGGATGCCGGCTTCGGCGCGCCGGTCGAGGATCGTCTCGATCTGCCGGTGATAGGGCACGACGATCTCGTCGAGGCGCAACGAACGCTGAGCCGGCGTAAGATCGGCATTCCCCGGCACGACGGTGCCGTCGGAGACGAGCGCGATGCTGTCCGGCGAGGTGACGCGGCGGTTGCATTCGACGACGAGGCGCGAATAGCGCTGGAACACGAGCGAGGCGCCGAGTTGCTCGGCCAGCCGCTCGGATACGCCGAGGATGCCGATGTCGATGCCGATGTGACGGTTGAGTTCGGCGGGCTCGAGGCCGAGGCCGTCGAGCACGGCCGGAACGGCATTGCCGGCATGGTCGCAGATCAGCACGAAGGGCGAGGCATCGCCCCGGTCGATGATGCCGACCGGCTCGGGATCGTCGGGGCCGAGCAGTTCGTTCGGTTTGCCGAGGGCTTGGCTCATCTCAATAGGCTCGCGCATAGATGCGGCAGAGTTCGTCGATGTCGATGCCTTCCGACATCGAGATCTCGCCGCGCTTGTGGATCAGGTAGGCCTTGGAAAGAACCGGGCCGAGCCAGCCCATCGCGACGCTGTCTTCCTCCAGCGCCTGAAGCGCCTCCGGCAGGCTGCGGGGCAGGTCGCCAATGCCGCGCGCGTCGCGCTCGGCCTGCGACAGCGTGCCGGGGTCGCCGCTGGAGAGATAGGGTGCCGGCAGGTTGGCGCGGATGCCTTCGAGGCCTGCGTGGATCAGCATGGCGAGCTGAAGATAGGGGCTGGCCGTGGCGTCGGCGCCGCGGAACTCGATGTTGTAGCGCTTGGCGACATTCACCCCCTCGACTTCCGGGTAGGGGCAGATGCGCAGCAGCGCCTCGCGGTCGCGATCGGCGAGGTTGAGGTAATAGGCCGACCAGGAATGCGGCTTCAGCCGCTCATAGGAGATGGCGCTCGGCGCGGCGATCGCCGAGATCGCGCGGCCATGCTTCAGGATGCCGGCGGCGAAGGATGCGCCGACCGGGCTGAGCTTCCCGGGGCCGGCCGGATCGTACATGACGGGATTGCCGTCCTTGTCGATCAGGCTGAAATGGATGTGGACGCCATTGCCGACAATGCCGCGCGTCACCACCGGCGAGAAGGAGAGGTGGTAGCCGTGCTTCCTGGCGACCGAGCGGCCGATCTCGCGCAGCTTGACCGCCTCGTCCGCCGCCTGGAGCGCCAGCGCCGGGTCGACGGTGATCTCGTACTGGCGCGGGCCGTATTCCGGCAGGAAGGTGTCCGGCTGCAGGCCGTTGGCGCGCAGCGCGCCGACATAATCGCCGATGAAGGGCTCGAGGCCGCGCAGCGTGCTGGCGGCGTAGGAATCGCCCGGCCGTTCCTCGCCGCCGTCGATCCAGAATTCGTGCTCGAAGCTGGCGAGCACGCGCAGCCCGGTCTCGGCCTCCAGCCGGTCGAGCGCGTTCTTCAGGAAGCCGCGCAGGCAGCATTCCCAGCGTTCGCCCGCCATGGTCAGGATGTCGCCGAGCACGATCCGCTCGACCGGCGAGCCGTCGCCATAATCGAGCGTGATGTCGCCCTCCGGGCTCGGCACGAGCATCAGGTCGCCTTCGGCGCCGAACGGCGTCGCCGGAATGCGGCCGAAGCAGTTGATCATGATGTTGGTTGGCGTCCAGCCGACGCCGAAGCGGCGCCGATTTTCGAGTTCGCGGGCCGGAAAGCCCTTGCCACGAACCTGCCCAGCAATGTCGCTGCAGCAGACTGTGACGATCGTTTCACGCTCGATCGCCATTCTTCCCCCGATGTACCACGACTGCGTGCCGGCGCCCGCGTTCCGCGCCTTCGTCCGGCAGGGCTCGACGCTAGCATGCGTGACGAAAATTTTACAAGCCGCCCAAATAGGCAGCGAAGCTGTAATTTATGGCACGCAGTCGGATGTCAGGGGATCAGCTTGGCGCGGACCGTCTCGATCGCCTCGAAGCGCGTGCGGGCGATCGGCCACTGCCGGGCGTCGATGGACAGCGCCAGCGTCTCGACCAGTGCGATCAGGCCGATCAGGCTATCCCAGGGCGAGGGCAGGTCGACCTGGGCGCGGATGACGATGTCCGCCACCTGCGCGACGTCCGACATCCAGCGGTCGGTGAAGAGGGCGACGACCGCGCCGCGCTGCTTGGCGATTTCGGCGGTGCGGATGGTGTCGAGTTGGTAGCGGCGGATATCGAACAGGATGACGACGTCGCGTTTGCGGATGTCGGCAAGCTCGTCGGCGCGGCGCGGCAGCGCCTGCGAGAACAGGCGGACGCGGCTGCGCATCTTGCGCAGGTGGAATTCCAGATGGCGCGCGGCCGGGTCGGTGAAATCGCCGCCGAGCAGGAAGATTTCCCGGCGTTCGTCGATCAGCAGGTCGGTTAGCGCCTCGAGATCCGCCTGACTCACCATGGCGAGCGAGTTCTCGACCGTGGTGACGAGGCTGCGGGTGAAGGCGGAGACCGCGGTCGTGGTGCCGTCGGCATGTGGCCGGGTCAGCGGATATTCCGCCTGCGCCTCCATCTCCTCGCGCAGCGCGCGGCGGAAATCGGCGTAGCCGGTGAAGCCGAGCTTGGCGACGAAGCGCAGGATGGTCGGTGCGCTGACCTTGGCGCGCTCGGCGAAGAGTGCCACAGTCTCCATGCCGGTGGTGGGATAGCGGGCGAGCAGGGCCCGCGCTGCCCGCCGCTCGGCCTCGCTCAACGAGGCCATGCTGGCCGTGACGCGATCGGCGAGGGTCGGCTTGCCGGAGCGGGGGGCGGCTCCTTCGGTCGGCTCAGTCTCGTCGATCATGTCTTCTCCTGTTTTCGAGATTGAATATTTCAATAACATTCTGGCAGCATATTCCCAGAACCGTAATTCTCATTACAGTGTCGGCGCGCATTCAGATGCTTCGCCGGAGATGCCAGATGACCACACTACCGCCAATCGACGCCCCGCATGGCGCCTATCGTGAACGCAATTTCGTGCCGGCGCGCACGGCGCTTCTCAATGTCGACATGCAGAACGGCGAGTTCAACGCCGAACTGCTGGCGCTGGCCCGCGTCGACGGCACGCCGGAATCGAAGAAGCGCGCCTTCTACGAGCGGATCGCCGACACGCTGATCCCCAACCAGGCGCGCCTGCAGGAAGCCGCCCGCGCCGCCGGTATCGAGGTGATCTTCACCGTCATCGAGAGTCTGACGCAGGATGGTCGCGACCGCAGCCTGGACCACAAGATCTCCGGCCTGAACGTGCCGAAGGGCTCCTGGGAAGCGCTGCCGATCGAGGCGGTCGGCCCGCGCGGTGACGAGATCGTCATTCCGAAGACGGCCTCCGGCATCTTCAACTGCACCAACATCGAATATGTGCTGCGCAATCTCGGCATCGAATATCTGGTGATTTACGGCGTCGTCACCGACCAGTGCGTCGAATCGGCGATCCGCGACGCCGCCGACCGCGGCTTCCTGGTCACCCAGGTCGAGGATTGCTGCGCGGCCGACACGCCGGAAAACCACGCCACGTCGATCGAGTCGATGCGCGGCCATTACTGCCGGACCCGCACCACCGACGAGGTGATCGCCGAGATCGCCGCCGCCCGAGCGGTCGCCGCCGCCTGAACCGCTTCGGGCGAGGCGGTCCGCTTTCGTCTCGCCCCCACCCTGGATGCCGGGCTCGACCCGCAGGTTTCGAAAGATCGACATGTCAGAACAGCCGACGCTCTCGCACAATGAACTCCACGCCTGGGACCGGGATCACTTCTTCCATCCCTCGACGCATATGGCCCAGCATGCCCGTGGCGAGACGCCGAACCGCATCATCGCCGGCGGCGAGGGCGTCTACATCACCGATGTCGACGGCAAGCGCAGCCTCGACGCGTTCGCCGGCCTCTATTGCGTCAATGTCGGCTATGGCCGCACCAAGATCAGCGACGCGATCGCCCGGCAGGCATCGCAGCTGCCCTATTACCATGCCTATGTCGGCCACGCCTCGGAGCCGTCGATCCGGCTCGCCAAGATGGTGATCGACCGCGCGCCGGCGCATATGAGCCGTGTCTTCTTCGGCCTGTCCGGCTCCGACGCCAACGAGACCAACATCAAGCTGGTCTGGTACGTCAACAACGTGCTCGGCCGTCCGGAGAAGAAGAAGATCATCTCGCGCTGGCGCGGCTATCACGGCTCCGGCGTCATGACGGGCAGCCTGACCGGCCTCGCCGCGTTCCACAATCTGTTCGACCTGCCGCGTGCGCCGGTGCTGCATACGGAATCGCCGTATTTCTATCGCCGCGAGGACCGCAGCCTGACCGAGGAGCAGTTCTCGCAGTTCTGCGCCGACAAGCTGGAGGAGATGATCCTGGCCGAAGGGCCCGAGACCATCGCCGCCTTCATCGGCGAGCCGGTTCTGGGCACGGGCGGCATCGTGCCGCCGCCGGCCGGCTACTGGCCGAAGATCCAGGCGATCCTCGACAAGTACGACATCATCCTGATCGCCGATGAGGTCGTGACGGCGTTTGGTCGCCTCGGCTCGATGTTCGGTTCCGATCACTACGGCATGAAGCCGGATCTGATCACCATCGCTAAGGGCCTGACCTCGGCCTATGCGCCGCTTTCCGGCGTCATCGTCTCGGAAAAGCTGTGGCGGATCCTGGAGCAGGGTTCCGATACGTTCGGGCCGATCGGCCATGGCTGGACTTACTCGTCCCATCCGCTCTGCACGGCGGCCGGCGTTGCCAATCTCGAAGTCGTCGACGAGCTTGATCTCGTCAACAATGCCCGGGATGTCGGCGCCTATTTCCGCAGGAGCCTTGCAGATGCCGTCGGCGGCCATCGCATCGTTGGCGACGTGCGCGGCGAAGGGCTTCTGGCCTCGGTCGAGTTCGTCAGAGACCGCGACGACCGGATCTTCTTCGACGCGGCTGACAAGGTCGGCCCGCGCATCTCGACGGCGTTGCTGGGGCAGGGCGTCATCGGTCGCGCGATGCCGCAGGGTGACATCCTCGGATTCGCACCGCCGCTCTGCCTGACGCGGGAAGAGGCGGATATCGTCGTCGCCGCCACCGTCAAGGCCGTCGACGAGGTCGCTGCCACGCTGTAGGGGCTCGCGAGCCAGAATGTAAAAAGGGCCGGGTCATGGTGGATGACCCGGCCTTTTTCATCTCTGCGATGCAGTCTGGAATTCGCTACTTGTCGATCCGGGTCAGTTCCGCGCCGCCATCGGCCCGGTGCAGGTACTGCGAGCAGACCAGCCATCCCTTGATCGGCCTCAGTAGCAGCAGGGTCGGCAGCAGCAGCATGGGCAGCGTCGTGAAGAGGTGGACCCAGAGCGGCGCCTCGAACTTGACCTGCAGCCAGAGCGCCAGGATCACGGCCGGGATACAGCCGACGAACTGGGCGAAGAAGGCGGGGCCGTCGGCCGGGTCGGCGAAAGAGAAGTCCAGTCCGCAGACCTCGCAGCGCGGCGCTAGCTTCAGCCAGCCGCTGAAGATGTGACCGGACTGGCAGCGCGGGCAGCGGCCGGCGACGCCGAGCTTGAAGGCGAGGTGGTATCTGGATTCGGTTTCGCTCATGGCGATCCTCTGGTCTGGTTCGCAGCAGGCCGGCGGCCGGGAATGGCAACGGCTTGCCTTCCGAAAGACTTCGCCTGCGCGCGGGAAAGCAGAGTTCCCGGGTCGCCAATGCCTAGCTTTCGATCTTCGTGGTCAAAATCTAGCCGTTCTCCTTGCCGCGAACGAGGTGACGAAATGTAGCCGGCAACTTTTGTCGCAGTCCGGGCCCCCTGTGCCGCTCAAGTGCTTTCCGGAACCAGCGAATCCCGCAGGTTCTGAAGCTCGGTCGCGACGAAGGCCGGCAGCGGCGCCGTCTGCTGCGGCCTGTCGTCGTGCAGGACGGCCCATTCGAGATCGGCCAGCGCGGCGAGGATCGCCCGCTCCCCGCCAGGCCCGAACAGCGTGCGGGTCGTCTCGGCTGTCGCCGCCGGGTCGCTGTTCTCCATCGCCCAGCAGGTCGAGAGCACACGGTAGCAAAGCCGCTGGGTCGTGACCACGGCCGGCCACATCCGCTCGGCTTCGGCGCCGTAGCGGGGCGATGAGCCGGCGCTGCGGTCATAGGCTCCGAGCAGCGTGAGGGCGCGATGCTGCAGGTCGCGCCGCGCTTCGCGCGCTTCCGCCGTCAAAACGTCGCCCTTCGCCATGTGGCGGATCGTTGCGGCGACGGCTTCGAGCGTGCGGGCGAGTTCGGCCGAAATCCGCGCCGTGGCGACGCGCGGATTGGAGAGCGCGAACACGCCGAGGCCGACGACGCAGCCGATGACAGTATCGATGCCGCGCACCCAGAGCAGATGGCCGACATCGGGCACCGGATGGCCGCCCGAGGCGATGGTGAGGGCCGCCGCCGTGATGAAGACGACCGCCAGCGCGTAGTTGCGGATGACGATCATCTCGATGACGAACTGCAGGCACATGAGCGTCACGGCAAGCCAGAGGCCGCCCGGCTGCAGGGCCAGGATCGAACCGGCCAGCAGCAGGCCGACCATGGTCCCGGCCATGCGCTCGACGCCGCGCTGTAGTGTGCGGGCCCAGTCGAGACCCTGGTGCAGGATGAGCATGGCGGCGGCGATGCACCAATAGGCGCGTTCGAGACCGAGCATGGCGCCGAGCGTTCCGGCGACCGCGGTGGCGACGCCGACGCGCGCGGTCACGAGCAGCGCCGGCGACCAGGGCGCAAGGCTTTCACGCAGCGAGTCGACGACGCCATGATGGCCGAGCGGAACATGGCCCGGATCCGTCCGCTCGGCGCCGGGCTGAGGGCTCAGCGCCTCCGTGCCGAGACCTCGCGCCTGGTCGATGGCGGCGGCCGGCAGCGGTCCGGTCGCGCTCATCGCTTCGGCGAAAAGCTGGTTAAGCTCGCGCCCGATCGCCCGCAACCGGCTCAGCGTGCCGTCCGGTCGCGGCCGCGGCGGCTGGAAGCTGACGAGCGTCGTCCAGGATTCCTGCATCGACTGCGCCGCATTGTGGCGGGCCGCGTCCTGAGCCGGGGTTCCGATCGCTTCGATGAACCGGGCCACGGCCTCGGCGGAGGCGGCGACCGCCTTTCGCTCCGGCCCGCGCGGCCAGAAGAAGGCCCCGATCATGTGCGCGATCCAGGCGACGGCGCCGCCGGCCGAGACTAGCAGCGCGGTGTGGCCGACGGTCAGGTGCGGTGCGTGGATCGCGGTGCCCGCGGCGCAGGCGAGCGTGAACATGTAGGCGCCGGGCGGCGACACGCGCAGCGCGTTGCAGAGGAAGGTCGCGACCATCGCCATCAGCGCGACGGCGGGCACCACCATCCAGGGCGTCGCCTGCGCCCAGACGCCGAGACTGACGGCGATCGTGAACGCCAGCGCGATCAGGGCGAGATAATAGGCGCGGTTGAGATAGGGCCGGTCGCTGCCATAGAGGGCGGTGAAGGCGCCGGTCGTCGCCATCAGCCCGGCCGATGTGTCGCCGAGAGCCCAGCCCGCCACCACCGGTATGCCCATGCAGAGCGCGGCGCGCATCGCGAAGGGCCATCGCCGCTTGGCATCGCGCAGCCGGAACATCATGCCGAGGCTCAGCGTGCTGCGCGGCGGCGGCGGCGGTATGGGAAGGACTGATGTGGGCTGCGTCGAGGGCATGTCGCGGGCGTTTCGTGCGTGGTGGGGAGGGCTGGTCCGCAGGGTAGCAGCGGAAGGATGGAAAGGCACCGCCCGACCCTTGGCGTCGGGGCCTATCCCATGTCGGAGGCGTTTTCCCCCCGGCTCCGCCGCCGGCCGATCCAGCCGAGCAGCAGGGCGATCACGACCAGAGGGGCGGCGACCGTCGCGATCTGCGCGCCGAGGATGAGCGTTGAGTTCGGGGCGGCCGCCCCGGCGCGGATGGCCTTGACCTGATCGGCCGTCACCTTGGCGGCCGGATTGCCGAAATTCTCGATCAGGTAGGCGCCGAGCGTGGCCACCTGCTGGTCCGAGAGCGCATCGGCAAAGGCCGGCATCAGCACGTCCGGCTGCCGGCGGAGGCCCTGCAGGATGACCGCCACGACATTGTTGGTGTTCGTCGTGCCGAGAGCCGTGTTGTGCAGTAGCGACGGCAGCCTGCCGTCGAAGCTGCCCTGGCCCTTGTCCTGATGGCAGCTCGCGCAATAGGCGTCATAGATCTGCGCGCCGCTCCACTGGTCGTGATCCCCTGGCAAGGGCACGCCCCGGATTTTGGCGAGATCGTCCGTCGGGTTGCCCCAGAGATAGGTCGGCCTGGTGTCGGCGGGATCGTGGATCGCCGGCACGGATTTCAGGTAGACGGCAATTGCGCGAAGATCCGCGTTGGTCAGGAAGCGCAGGCTGTTCTCCACCGCTTCCGCCATCGGGCCGCCCGCCTGCGCCTTGGCGCTGGCATGACCGTCGCGCATGTAGGCGACGAGTTCGTCGATGCTCCAGCCGCCGATGCCGCTGTTCGCGTCGGAGGTCACGTTGGGAGCGTGCCAGAAGCCGATATCGCCGCCGGCCATCTCACGCGAGGATTGCTCCGCCATCAGCAGGTTGCGCGGAGTATGGCAGGTGCCGCAATGCGCCGGCCCGCGGACCAGATAGGCGCCGCGGTTCCATTCGGCGCTCTGCGACGGGTCCGATGAAAACGGCTTGCCGTCGAGGAACAGGAGATTCCACGCCGCCATCGACAGGCGGATATTGAACGGCAGCGGCAGCTTGGTCTCGGCCGGCTTCTGGTCCACCGGTTCGACGCTGTTCATGAAATAGGCGTAGAGCGCGGCGACGTCCTCGTCCGAGAGCTTCGCATAGGCGGTGTAGGGCATGGCCGGGTAGAGCAGCTGGCCGTCACGTCGCACGCCCCTGCGAAGGGCGGCGCTGAACTGGTCGAGCGTGTAATTGCCGATGCCGGCCGTCTTGGACGGGGTGATGTTGGTGGCGATGATCGCCCCGATCGGGGTTTCGATCGGCAATCCCCCCGCCATCGGCTTGCCGCCGGGAAGGGTGTGGCAGGCCGTGCAATCCGAGGCGATGGCGAGATATTTGCCGCGCGCGATGGTGTCGGCGTCGGCGGCGTGGGCCGGCCCGGGAGCGGCGGCGCCGATCAGGCCCGAAAGCGCCAGCGCCAGCCAGGCAGGCGCGGCCGCGCGGCGACGCGGCCGTCTCACGATGGCACCCGCTCGGCGGCGTCGCGCGGCGGCGGGGTGGAGGCCGCCCCCTGCTGCGCCAGCATGTGCGGCACGGCGCGCAGGGCGACGGCAAGCGCATTCTCGGTCGAGTTGCAGGTCGCCGAGGTCGGCAGGACGCCGGTTCCGGCGAGATACAGGTTCTCGTGGTCATGCGTGCGGCCCCACTCGTCGCAGACCGAGACCTTGGGGTCGCTGCCCATGCTCAGCGTGCCGCAGATATGCTGGTTGTTGGCGAAGTCGCCATCCTTGCTGAAGCGCAGGTTGGTGCCGCCCATCAGCTCGGCGATGCGGCGGAAGTCCTGCTGCGAGCGCTCCGCGCCGCGGCGGGTATAGTCCTCGATCGAGTAGTGCGTTTCCGGCTTGGGGATGCCCATCGCATCCTTTTCCGAACTCAGCATGATCCGGTGATCGGGGTTGGGCAGCACCTCCAGAACGTTCTTGACGCTCATCTCGCGGGCTGCGCTGTGGCGCAGGCGCTTTTCCAGTTCGGGCCCAAAGACGCCCTGCTTGATGAGCGAGGTGGTGGCGCCGTCGACGCGCGAGATATTGGTGAAGTCGAGCCGATAGGGCGCATGCTCGCTGCGGAAGGCGCCGTCGCGCATCGTGTTGATCGAGCTCGGGCTTTGCGGTCCGCGCCCGAGCCAGACATCCTCGTCCGCGTCAAAGGTCAGCGATGTGCTCGGATGGTCCATCAGATGGCGGCCGACCATGTCGAAGCCGTTGGCGAGGCCCTTGGGAAACTTGTCGCTGGTCGATAGCAGCAGCAGCCGCGGGCTCTCGATGCCGTTGGCGGCGACGACGAAGGTCTTGCCGGTGACGCGATGCGAGGCCTTGTCCGGGTCGTAGTAGAGCGCGGCGGCGACCCGGCCGCGCTCGTCATGCTCCAGCTTGTAGACATTGGCGTTTGGGATCAGCTGTACGCCTGCCGCTTCGGCCGCGGCGGCGGCGAGGCCGCCATGATATTGCGCGTCGACCGGACAGATCGGCTGGCAGCTGTTGTTACCAACGCAGGCCGGGCGGTCGTCATAGGGCCGGCTGTTGCGCGCCGTCGTGTTGGAGACCACCGGAAAGTCGGAGGCGAGCCGCTCGCGCAGCCGGCGCATCGCGTAGACTTCGGCGACCGGCTCCATCGGAAAGGGCTTTTGCCGTGGCGAGCCGGTGTTCGGCGCGCCCGAAACTCCCATGATTTCCTCGGCCTCCTGGTAGAAGGGCTCGAGATCCTCGTAGCGGATCGGCCAGTCGACGCCGACGCCGTACAGGCTCTTGATCTGGAAGTCGTTGGGAACGTTGCGCCACGCCTGCGCCGCCCAGTGCCAGGTCGTTCCGCCCACCTGGCGGATATATTCCGCAGGGTAGGGATAGGGACCACCCTGTATCAGATAGCCATTGTCCGTCGGCTGGTAGACGGGATGCGGCGCCCAGTCGACCGGCGGATAGGGGGACATCCAGTCGCTGCGGCGCGGCGAGTTGCGAAAGCGCGCCACGATCTCGCCGCGCGTGACCCGCGGCCCGGCCTCGAGGATGATCACCGAGGCACCGGCCAACGCCAGCTTGCGCGCCACCTGCGAGCCGATGATGCCGGAGCCGATGACGACATAATCCGCGGACAGGGTGTCAGCCATGGTCGGGACCCTCGGCCGGATTGCGGGACCAGCTGCCGTAGCCGCCATAGGCATAGGTCGGCGGCTTCAGGACATCGGCGACGATTTGGGCGTTGAGCGCCGTCTCGAAGGCGATGCAGCGCGCGCGCACACCGCTGCCGACGATGCCGAGATACCAGGCCGTCACGATCTGCCCGGGCAGGTCCTTCAACGGCGAATTCTCGTCATTCAACGTTTGCTGCAACTGCATCGGGTCGATCTTGCGCTGCTCGATCAACTGGAGCAGCTGCCGGGTCCTGTCCGCGAAGCCGGCATCGTTGGCGGCGAGCGCGTCATGCAGGCGCCTGGCCTGTCCCGTATCGAGCGACGTACGTCCGACCAGTAGCGCCGAAAGCGCCATGAACGGCGCCATCGCCGCGTCGGGCACCTCCTGCGCTAGGGCGAAGGGAAGGAGCGAGAGAACATAGGTCGCTCCGAAGCCGACCAGAAGCGCCCGCCGAAGCGGATCGGGCGGGGCATCGATCGCAAGGGGCGGGGAAGTCGGCGGGATGTGGTGTGGTCCCATGTCGAAACTCCAGCCTGCGACGGCTCGACGGCGGAGACGAACTTGTGTCGAGGCTATTCTATCGAAGTCGCCTTGCCGCGCTCATCACGAACCGAAGAGCGAAGGCGAGTGCAGCAGGACGGCGGCGCCATCGCCGAGCAGGAAGAGGATGAAGAGCGTCGCGGTCCAGAAAGCGGGATATTCCCAGCCGCCGTCCGGATTGCTGAACAGCCAGCCCTTCTTGCCGTGGACCGTCACGATGGTGCCGATCATCAGCGGCATCAAAAGCAGCGCCACGATGCGCGGCCAGATGCCGAGGATCAGGCAGGCCGCGCCGCCGAGCTCGACCGTGATCGTGACATAGGCGAACCAGCCGGGCAGGCCGAGCGACCGGAAGAAGGCCATCGTGCCGGGGATCGTATAGACGCGCCACTTCAGCAGGGCATGGGCGATGAAAAGGATGCCGAGGCTGATCCGCAGAAGAAGAATGGCGTAGGGGGCAGTGACGAGATCAATCATGCCGGGCCACCGCGAGGAAGGCGTCGGTGAAACAACGACGGGCCGCGAATACAGGCCTCTGGGTTGACGGAGAAGGGATGATCGCGATCAAGATCGATACGCCTTCACGCTTCCAGTCGATCGATTCAGCGCCTTGGGCGGCAAGGTGTAAAGAGGATAATTCGGCCGCTTGCCGGGCGGCGGTGCATCCGTCGCCTAGCTTCGAGAGGCCCCGAGACGCTAGGGCTCGTCCTCGTCGGTTTCGTCTTCGTCTTCCTCGTCGTCTTCCGGCATGTCGATCGCGTCGCGCATCGGCCGGCCATCCGTATCGATCAGCGCGTCGAGAAAAGCCTGGTTGGCGCGGTCATCGACATCGGGCACCCGGTGAAGGTCCGAGGGGTCGGGCTGCAGCGGATCGGGGATCGGCTTCTTCGGATCCATCGTTTTTCTCCTTATGCGACAGGCAACGCTCCCCGTGCCGCGCAAGGCGGCGACGGGCGGGCAGGGCTCCGGTGTTCGGTCGCGTTCAGCGAACCAGGCAGTGCTAGTCGACGAGCAACTCGTCGTGCACGCGCAATCCACGCGCCAGCAGGCGCAGCGCTTCCTTGGAAATCAGCCAGCCGGATTCACAGCGCATGATTTGCGTCACGGCGACGCCGGTCCGGTCGGCCAGGTCGGTCTGGCTGATGCAGCGCCATTCACGAATGGCTTTCAACGGCTGCTCGCCGGCCGCAATCTTCTCGAGGACATGGTTCGGCAGCCCGGCGGTATCGCGCGGCCCTATATTGGGCTGCTGACGGAAGTGACGAAGCTCCATCTTACCCTCCCAACCGGCGGCACTCCCCCTGCCGCCTCTCAGAAGGAACGCACGAAAATCTGAAATGTTCCAGACCTTCGTGCGCCGGAACGACCCGTTTTGCGAAGTTGATCAGGCGGCGGGCAGCGCCGGCAGCCCGGCCCGTTCACGGAACGAGGCTTCGCGGATGTCGACCTCGAGCCCGGCGAGATCGCCCGCCGCCGAGGTGCAGAGAAAGACGATCGCCTTCGCCGGATCATCGACCGAGGCGAGCGCCTCGCGCGGCAGCTTGCTGACCGGATTGATGCCGGAGGCGCGGATCTCGACCTGCATGCCGGTATCGACGATCCCCGGCGCGAAGCCGAAGGCGCGGATGCCGCGTGCCCCATATTCGAGCGCCAGCGACTTCGTCACCATGGCGAGCCCGGCCTTGGCGGCGCAATAGGCGCTCCAGCCCTCCATCGCGCGGTGCGCCGCACCGGAGGACAGGTTGACGATGGCGCCGCCGCCCCGGTCGAGCATGGCGGGCAGGACCGCCCGCGCCATCGCCGCCGCGCCGATCAGCGTCGCGTTGATGTTGGCGGCCCAGGCGTCGGCGTCGGTCTCGTGCAGCAGGCCGATCGGCTGCACCGTGCCGGCGTTGTTGACGAGGAGGGTCGGCGCGCCGACCAGGGCGGTCGCCTCGCGGACGGCGGCGCGGACCGCTTCCGGGTCCGCCACATCGCAGGCGAGGCCGAGCGCTCGGCCCTCTGCGCATTGCCCTGCGACCGCCTCGGCGTCGGCAAGCCGCCGCGCCGTGACGATGACGCGGGCGCCAGCTTCGGCGAGCGCCTTGGCGGCGGCCGCCCCGATGCCGCCCTTGGCGCCGGTGACGAGGGCGATTTCTCCGTCGAGCATGGTGGGTCCGATCAATCCATGTGCCATTGCAGGGGCAGAAGATAAGCGAAGCCGGTGCGCGGGTCGCCCTCGAGCTTCATGATCGGCGCCATCGCCTCGCCCCAGCGCTTGTTGACCGGATCATCCTTGAGATAGGCGATCGTCTTCTGCAGGTCATCGGTCTCGAAATAGCCGATCAGCTTCAGGCCGAGCCGGAAGATCGAATAGTTGCGGATGCCGGCCGCCTTCAGCGTCTCCAGCATCTCCGGCCAGATCTCGTCATGCGCCTTCTTGTATTCCTCTTCGCATCCCGGACGGACTTCCAGAACCCAGGCGTAGTGACCCATGATTTCCCCTCAGGCGAGATAGTCGTGAACGATGCGGCCGGGCACCAGCGTGAAATCGGCCTTCCAGTGCAGCCCGTCCAGCATGTCGACCACCGGCAGGCGGTGGATCGGCGCCTGCGCGTTGGGCCGCAGCTCGACGGTGCAGGGACCGCCCCAGCATTCATGCACGACGACATTGGCGAGCCGCCGCGCCGTCAGCTGCCGGATGGCCGGGCGCTGGTCGATGTGGTCGATCACCTTCAGATTGATGTTCTCGGCGAAGTCGAAATGCTTGTTGAGGCTGGCGAGCGTGTCGGTGCGCTGCTTGTAGGGCAGCGTCCCGGTCAGGACGTCGATGCCGTTCCGCGCCACCGTGCCGACGACGAGATCGCCGCGCAGCTCCAGTTTCGGCTCGCCATATTTCTTCGGCTGGCCGTGCAACTCGCGGCCATGCACGACGCCCGCGTCGGAGGAGAGGAACAGATAGGGCGAGTAGGACCCTTCGGCGACGCCCGGCAGGCGGCAGCCGAGCGAGACGTTGCTCTCGCCGTAGGGGCCGAGCCACTCCGTGTCGTTCATCTTGTAGATATGCGCCATGACGATGTCGCTGGTCGGCTCCAGCGGCGGCGGCAGCAGCCGCGCGACGGCCGCCTCCGTCGTGCGCCAGACCAGCGTCAGCACGTCGACATTGCGGAAGGTGAACGGATAGGGCGGCACCATCGGCGCGTCCCAGGGGGTCGAGAAACCGGGCTTCAGGATGTCGTCGACCGACAGGCGGTCGAGGCCGCCATTGCGCAGATCCTTGCTCATCAGTCGGCGTCCCTTCCGAAGCGGGCTTCCTTCGGCGGCGCGATGCCGTAGCCGACGAAGCCGCCGGTGACGTTGATCAGTTCGCCGGTGACAAAGGAGGCTTCCGGCGAGACCACGTAGGAGACGGCGGCGGCGACATCGGCCGGTCGGCACCAGCGGCCGACGGGGATCGTCTTCAAGACCTGCGCCTCGAACGCCTCCCAGGAGAGGCCGAGCTTGTCGGCCTTCTCGCGGAACTGTTTCTCCATCCCGGTGCCGGGGCCGACATGGCCGGGCGCGACGCCGTTGACGGTGATGCCGTAGGAGGCGAGCTCGACGGCGAGGCACTGGGTCAGGCCCCAGAGCGCGTTCTTCGACGAGATGTAGGCGCTGGAATAGGGATTGCCGAAGTTGAGCCGGGTGATGATGTTGACGATGCGGCCGCGCTCGGCCCGCATCATCGTCCGCGCCGCGGCGCGGCAGGTCAGGAACGGCCCGCGCGCATTGACGCTCTGGATCCGGTCCCATTCCTCCGGCGTCGTGTCGACGACGAGCTTCTGCAGGTGGATGCCGGCGGCGTTGACGAGGATGTCGAGGCGGCCATGCTGGTCGAGGACCGTCTCGAATGCCTGGTCGACCGAGTTCGCGTCGGTGATGTCGATGCCGACCGCGCTGCCGCCGACACCACTAGCGACCTCGGCCGCCAGCGCCTCGTTGTGATCGGCGGCGACGACGTGGTAGCCGTCCCCAGCCAGCCGGCGCACGATCTCCGCGCCGATGCCGCCCGCGCCGCCCGTCACGAGCGCAATCCCTTTTTCCGTCACGCCAGCCACTCCCTCACGCAGTCGCGCATGTCGATGGTTTCGGTCAGCACGTCGTCGTGCAGCCCGTCCATGTAGTCCTGATGCACATATTCGATCGCCAGATAGCCGTCATAGCCGGCCGCCCTGAGCGTTCCCAGCATCGCCGGGAAATTGAGCGTGCCGAGCGACAGCTTGCATTGCAGCACGCCCATGCGCGCCTGGCGCAGATGCACGTGCGCGGCATGCGGCGCCAGCACGTCGATCTCTTCCTGCCGGTAGCCGAGGCAGACGAAATGCGCGTAGTCGAGCACGAGCTCCAGCCCGGGCACGCGATCGAGCAGGTCGAGCACCAGCGTCGGGCTTTCGAGATAGGAATGGACATGTGGCTCGATGGTGAGCTGGATGCCTTCCGGCGCTGCGATCGCCACCAGCCGGCGCAGGCTCTCCGCCGATTCCACGAGTGCCGCGGCCCGGTCCTGTCCGGGATTGACCACGCCGGGCAGCACGAAGACGCTGCCGAGGCCGGCGCTCCTGGCGAAGTGGACGACCTGGCGGAAATCCGCCTCGTTCTGCGCGCGATGGCGGGGATCGGCCAGGTTCCGGTCCGACAGCGAGCCGCCGAACAGGTGGTAGAGATTGGGCAGCGCGACGCCGAGCTTCAGCACGCGCTCGGCCATGCCGTCGGGATCGGCGATCAGCGCTTCCCTGTCGAGGCCGGGCTTGTAGAAATAGCCGAGGTCGAGCGCGCCGATTCCGAGCACGCGCGAGAACCCGGCCGCCTCGTCCAGCGTCAGGCCGCGCAGCGACCAGGTGGTGAGCGAGAGCTTCATCCGCGTCAGACCTTCTCGACGCGGCCGCTCTCGGCCGAGCGGTAGAGCGCGTCGAGCACTTCGACCGCGCGCATGCCGACGACGCCCGGCGACTCGTTGCGCGGATGCAGGCCGCGGCAGATATCGACCAGCAGGTTGACCGGCTCGATGCAGCTATAGGCGCCGGCGCCGGCGGCGATCGGCACGATCTCGTCCGTGCCGTCGCGGCGGCTCACTTCCAGCCGCTCGCGCTCGATGTCGAGCAGCAGCATGCCTTCCGAGCCGAAGATGCGCAGGTCGATCTGGAAGCCGCGATGCTTCGGCACGGTGGACGAGCCGGAGAGCGAGCCGGTGGCGCCATTGGCGAAGCGGACGACGGCGGCATCGTAGTAGTCGACGCCCGCCGGCGAGCGGCCGACCATGGCGAAGACCTCTTCCGGCTCGATATCGGCGATCTTGAACAGCAGGCCGAGCG
The DNA here is from genome assembly GCF_026343855.1 of Kaistia nematophila. Classification (NCBI taxonomy): domain Bacteria; kingdom Pseudomonadati; phylum Pseudomonadota; class Alphaproteobacteria; order Hyphomicrobiales; family Kaistiaceae; genus Kaistia; species Kaistia nematophila. The sequence continues at coordinate 73,392 of NZ_JAPKNK010000013.1, forward strand.
CATGGACGAGCTGGCCCCAGCCATAGCCGCCGGCGCGCTTCGGATCCGCCCAGGTCGAGGCCGGCGGGCGGAACATCGCGCCCTCGGTCTCCTTCATCGGCTCGCCGGCCATCAGGTCGCCGAGCGCCGAGGCCATCTGCAGCACGACGTGCTCGACCCGGCCGATCGCGCCCGAGGCGATCAGCTCGGCCGCCCGCGCGCTGAAATGCTTGAAGTTCCAGCCATAGGGCACGACGATCTCGCGACCGCGCTCCGCCGCCGCCGCGACGATCTCGCGCGCGTCGGACGCGGTCGTGGCGAGCGGCTTCTCGACCAGGACATGGCAGCCGGCCTGGATCGCGGCCAGCGCATGTTCGTGATGCAGCACATGCGGCGAGGCGACGATGACGCCGTCGAGCGGCACCTCGCGCAGCATCGCGGCATAGTCCTCATAGCCGTGCTCGATGCCGAAGCGGCTCTGGATCTGCCCGAGCTCCGCCTTGCCGAGCCGGTTGACGGCGACCAGTTCGCAATGCGGGTTGTCCCTGAGCGCCGGAATGTGGTTCTCGACCGCCCACCATCCGGTCCCGATGATGCCAATCCTGGCGCGCTTCATGAGTTTCGTTCCATCAGGGAGTGATATCCATGGCGTTGACCGTCGAGAGGTGCACGTTGGTCATGTGCTGGACCATCGCGGCCTCGGCGGCGTCGGGGTCGCGCGCCGCCAGCGCCGCGACGATGAGCTCGTGATCCCTAAAGGACTGGCCGAGGACGCCCGGCGTCTCGGCGGCGATCCGCCGGTATTCCATGCCGAGGACGTAGAGCGAGGTCGAGACGCGCACGAGGAACGGGTTGCCCGTCGCGTCGGAGAGGACGCGGTGGAACTCGACGTCGGAGACGCGGAAGCCTATGGGATCGTTGATCAATCCGCGCTGGACGATCAGCATGTTTTTCATCCGCGTCAGGTCTTCCGCCGTGATCCGCTCGGCCGCCATGCGCCCGATGCCGCCGTCGATCAGCTTCCGCGACTCGTAGAGCGCATTGACGTTGTGCTCGTTGAGCGTGATCAGCAGTTGCAGCGGCCCGAGCAGGTCGGAGGCTTCGAGCGATGACACATAGATGCCGCCGCCCTGCCGGACCTTGAGCACGCCAAGGATCTGCAGGCCGCGCAGCGCCTCGCGCACGCTCGGCCGGCTCACCTGCATGGCGGCCGCCAGCTCGCGCTCGGGCGGAAGCTGGTCGCCCGGCCGAAGGTTCTTCGTCCGCACCAGGTCGAGGAGCTTCTTGGCAACCTGTTCGGCTACCGAGCTGCGCTCGATCGGTTCGAAGTCGGCCGGGATCATTTCCGCCATCCTATTCCCCCAGCGCGCGGGTTCGGATCTGGTCGAGGCTGACTGCAAGCATCAACACGACGCCGCGCGTCACGTCCTGCCAGAAGCTGGAAACATTGAGCAAAGTCAGGCCGTTATTGAGCGTGCCGAGGATCAGCACGGCCAGCAGCGTACCCCAGACGCTGCCGCGACCGCCGTTGAGGCTGGTGCCGCCGAGGATGATGGCGGCGATGACGGTCAGGAGTTGCGAGCCGGCGGCGGTCGGGCCTGCAGCGCCCAGCATGGCGCCCAGGATGGTGCCGGCGACGGCGCCGGAGATGGCCGAGATCACATAGAGGATGATGACGGTCTTCTCGAGCGGGATGCCGATCAGGCGCGACGCCTCGGCATTGCCGCCGGCGGCGTAGATGTAGCGGCCGAAGCGCATCTTCGTCATGACAATCCAGAGGCCGACGAAGGTGACCATCATGATCACGAACGGGATCGGGATGCCGGCGACGCGGCCCGAACCGACCCAGTTGAAGCCCGGCACCATCAGCGGCCGGGTCAGGCCGCCGGTCAGCACCAGGGCGATGCCGGAGATGATGCTCATCATGCCGAGGGTCACGATCAGCGGGTTCAGGCGCAGACGGGTTGTAAACAGTCCGTTAACCACGCCGATGGCGCCAGCTACAGCAATCGCGAGCAGCACGCCGATCCAGATCGGGAAGCCCATGCCGTGCAGCATCGAGATGACGACGCCGGTCAGGCCGGCGATGGCCGCGACCGAGAGGTCGAGTCCGCCGGCGATGATCAGCGGCGTGCCGGCCGCGGCCATCAGGCCGATATAGGCGACGTTGCCGCCGATCTGCAGCATGTTCCTGAGCGTCAGGAAATAGGGCGACAGGACGGAGAAGACCGCAATCAGGATCAGATAGAAGATCCCGAGCATGGCGACGCCCGACCAAGGCTTGCCGAACAGCGAGAGCATCTGTTCCCTGGCGCCGCCGGCGGAGTGGGTTTCGATGGATTGGGCCATGGAATGGGTCCTTCAGGGTGCCGAAAAGGCAGGATCGTTGCCGGTTGCGGCCATGAGTTCGGCGGGCTTGGCGCCCCGTTCGAAGGTTCCGACGACGCGGCCGCGGTCGAGCACCAGCGAGCGGTCGCTGATCCCCGCGACTTCCTCGACGTCGGAGGAGAGGATCAGCACGGCATAGCCGCGGTTCGCGAGTTCACGCAGCTTGCCGTAGATCTCGCGCCTTGCGCCGACATCGACGCCGCGCGTGGGTTCCTCGAGGATCAGCAGCTTGACGCCCTCGACCAGCCAGCGCGCGATGCAGACCTTCTGCTGGTTGCCGCCGGAAAGGGTGCGGATCTTCTGCTCGGGGCCGCGGGTGCGGATGCCGAGCTCGCCGATCCAGCGGATGGCGTGCTGCGCCTCCTCGGCCTGCGACATGAACAGGCCGCGCTCGAAGCGCTCCTCGAAGGGGAGGGCGATGTTCTCGCGCACGGTCAGGTCGGCGATGATGCCTTCCTTCTTGCGCTCGGCGGCGACGAAGCCGATGCCGGCGAGCTTGCCGTCGCGGGCGCTCATCGGCCGGTAGCTCTGGCCGCCCAGCCGGACCTCGGCCGTCTTGAGGGGACCGAGCGCGCCATATAGCGCGCGGCCGAGCACTTCGACGCCGGAGCCGACCAGGCCGAAAATGCCGAGGATCTCGTTCTGGTGCAGGCTGAAGGCGACGTCTTCGAGCTTGCGCGGGATGGTAAGCTTCTCGACGGCGAGGATCTCGGCGCCGGCGACGCCCGGCGCGCCGACATCGTAGAGATCGTCGACCGTGTTGCCGAGCATGGCGGCGAGGACCTCGCCTCGCTTGGTGTCGGCGGTGTTGAAGGTGCCGGCATTGCGGCCGTCGCGCAGCACGACGATGCGATCGGAGATCTCGAACACTTCCGACAGGTAGTGCGAGATATAGATGACGGAGACGCGGTTTTCCTTCAGGCGGCGGATGATCCTGAAGATCATCTTCGCTTCCTGCTCGGTCAGCGCCGCTGTCGGCTCGTCCATGACGAGGATGCTGGCCTTGCCGGCGAGCGCGCGGGCGATCTCGACGATGCGCTGCTCGGCGACGGAAAGGTGTTTCACCAGCATGTCGGGCAGGATGTTGGCGAAACCGAGCTGGTCGAGCAGTTCGCGCGACCGCGTCCGCATCGTGTCCTTGTCGACCTGCAGGATGCCGAAGCGGCGTTTCAGCGGCATGTCGCCCAAGAAGATGTTCTCGGCCACCGTCATGTCCGGCATGACGGAGATTTCCTGCGGCAGCAGCTTGACGCCCGCGGCGACGGCGGCGGCCGGATCCTTGAAGTCGACCTCGCCGCCATCGATGCGGACTGAGCCGCCGTCGCGAGTGTAGAGGCCAGTCAGGATCTTCATCAGCGTCGATTTACCGGCGCCGTTGGAGCCGAGCAGCGCGACGACTTCGCCGGGGTCGACGGTCAGATCGACATCCGTCAGCACCGGAACGCGTCCGAAGGACTTGCCGATGCCATGCATGCCGAGGCGGGGAACGGTGGTCGCCATGCGGCCCTTCCTGCAGAGGGTGAGATGAAGGCGGGCGCCCGGGGGCGCCCGCCAGCCGATCAGTTGGTCGGGATCAGGTTCTGGTAGTCGGCGAGGTCCGGCAGCGTGCGGATCTCGGCCAGATGCTTCTCGAAGGCTTCCTGCGGGAAGGTGAACTGGATCGGGTCCTTGCCATCGGCGCAGGCGAACTTGTCGTAGAACTTGCAGACATTGTCCTTGGTGACCATGACGTGGTTGACCAGGACGGTGTCCGGCACTTCCTTGCCGGCCAGCTGCATCAGCGCGAGCGGGATCAGGTAGTTGCCATAGCGCTCGGGGAAGTAGCCTACCGACGAGACGAAGGCCGGTTCGTCGATCATGGTCTGGATTTCGTCGGCACCCATGCCGACCACGATCAGGTCCGCCTCGCGGCCGGCCTGCTTGACGGCGCGCAGCATACCGGTCGCCGCCTGGTCGTTGATCGCCGTCACCATGATCGGCGCGCCTTCGGGAATGCGCCCGATGACGTTGTTCATCTGGGTGAAGCTCTCTTCGAGCGTGTTCTTGGTGTCGATCTTGATGACGTGATCGTCCGAGAAGCCTTCGACGGCGGCCTTGAAGCCGGCGACCTGGCCGCCGGTGCGCATGGCCGGGATCGCGCCCGACTGCGGCAGCTCGCCGACGACGAAGAAGCCCTGCTTGACCTTGTCGGCGCCGAACTTGGCGATCGCGGCCTGGCCGAGATAGGCGCCGCCCATGAAGCCCGAACGCGGGTTGTTGGCGCCGAAGAAGGTCGCGCCCGGCATCGGGATGTCGATCGCCACCACCTTGGTGTTGGCCTCGTTCATCTGCTGCATGATGGTGGCGCCGAAATTGGCGTCGGTCTGGAACTCGGTGACGTGGTCGACCTGGCGCTGCAGGAAGCTCTGCGCATTGGCGAGCGCTGTGGCGCCGTCGAGACGGTTGTCGGTGATCTGCAGGTCGACGCCGGCGGCCTTGGCGTTCTCGACCATGCCGTTCTCGACCTTCAGGCAGAACGACACGTCGCGCTGCAGATTGGCGAAGCCGAGGACGAGGTTCTTGCCGTTGTTGGGCTTATGGGCGGCGGTGGCGTCGGCGACCATCGCCTTGAGCTGGTCGGCGCTCAGCATGGCGCCGTCGAATTTCGCCGGGTCGAAGCCGTGGAAATCCTCGGCATAGGCCGCACTGCCGAGCAAAAGCGACATGACCGCGAAGCTGGCGACGCGGCGCATGGCGTGGAACGGAGTCCGAGCGTGCATTGAAAAGTCTCCTCCCTCAAAGAGCGTTTTGAATTGGTAAGGCCAATTTCTTGGCGGCAAAACTGGCACGACATTCCGGATCACGCAAGGGTCACTTTGCAATAATTGGCCTGACCAATTCGATTGACGGCCTCCCGGTTTTGAATTTAGCCTTGCTGCAATCGATCGCGCGGCAAGCGCGACCATGGGAGGAAATCGCATGCGCCTCGGCGGGGCTGAGTGCTTTGTGCTGCGTTGGCCAGAGCCGAACGACTTCAATCACGACCGGATGACCTTGCTGGTCCGCCTCGACACCACGGCCGGGATTTCCGGCTGGGGCGAGGCGATCGCCATGTGGCCGGAAGCCTTGCGGGCCACCGAGACGGTGATCCGCGACGGGCTGCTGCCGTTGCTGGCCGAGCGCGATCTTGCCGACGTCGAGGGCTGCTGGCAGGCCATGAAGGACCATTGCTGGTGGTATGGCGAGGGCGGTATCGCCTCGATGGCGATCTCGGCGCTCGACATGGCGCTCTGGGACATCAAGGCGAAGGAAGCCGGCAAGCCGCTGGTCGATCTCTTCGGCCGCCATCACCAGTCGCTGCCGGTCTGCGCGAGCCTGCACGTCAACCAGGCGACGATCGAGGACAGCGTGCGCGACATCGCCGGCCACATCGCCGGCGGCTTCCGCTCCACCAAGCTCGGCCTTGCCAAGCGCGGCCTGTCGAGGGCCGGGCGCGATCCCGATTATGACGTCGCGCTGGTCGCGGCGCTGCGCGCGGCGATCGGGCCGGAAGCCGGCATCATGGTCGATGCCGGCAACGGCACGAAATGGGACCTCGACACCGCCATCCGAACCGTGAAGCGCCTGGAAGAGTCCGGCATTGCCTGGATCGAGGAGCCGTTCCTGCCGAGCCGGGTCGCCGATCATGTCGCGCTGAAGGCGGCGATCTCGACGCCGGTCGCGGTCGGCGAGCGCGAATTCACGGTCGCCGGCTACCAGCGCTGGCTCGACACGGGCGCCGCGGACGTGCTCGGCCTCGATCCGGCCCGCATCGAGGGCGTCACCGGCTTCCGCAAGGCGGCCGCTGTTATCGAGGCGGCCGGCAAGGTGGTCAACGCCCATGCCTGGAGCACGGCGGTGCTGACCGGCGCCAGCCTGCATCTCTCGCTCGCATCGAAGACGGCGGAACTGTTCGAATTGAAGCCGCTGCCGGGGCCGATGCAGTTCGAGCTGATCGACGAGCCGTTCTGGCATGAGAACGGTCTGATCTCGGCGCCGAACCGTCCCGGCCACGGCGCCGAGCCGCGCGCCGACGTGCTGGCGCGGTATCGGGCGAACTGAGGGCGCGGACGGCGGGTAGACCCTCACCCCAACCCTCTCCCGCGAGCGGGAGAGGGGGCAGGTCGAGCCGGTCTCGCCGCCTCCGCCGCGCCGCCGGAAAAGCCCTCGCCCGCCGGCGGGAGAGGGTGGGGTGAGGGGCTTTCTTAGCTTTCTTCGCCGCCGGAGAGACTGAACGTGGGGCGCCAATGCTCCGTCATCCCTGCGAAAGCAGGGATCCATGCAGCGGAAGCCTCCGACGATAGGGTTCCTGGTTTCCGGCCGTCTGGATCCCTGCTTTCGCAGGGATGACGGCGAGGGTGGGGAGAGGTCGGAGGCAGGGCCCGAGGCACGCATTCAGGCCCGGTTTCGCAGATTTATTGAGTCTCCCTCTTGAGAATTGAAGGTGAGAATTGAGATGGCTGGTGCCGAGGAAACCCCCATGAAAACCGTTCTCGTCTATGGCGATTCCAACAGCTGGGGCGCCGAGCCGCAGCCCGAGCGCGGCGTCGGCGGCCGCTTCGCGCCAGACGTGCGCTGGCCGGGCGTGCTGCAGAAGGCGCTTGGCGACGGCGTGCAGGTGATCGCCGAGGGGCTGAACGGCCGCACCACCTGCGTCGACGACCCCGTCGAGGGGCATCACAAGAACGGCGCCCGCTTCCTGCAGGTGGCGATCGAGACGCACATGCCGCTCGACCTCGTCATCATCAAGCTCGGTACCAACGATTTGAAGGCGCGGCTTTCGATGCAGGCCGGCGACATCGCCGACGGCGCGGGCCGCCTCGCCGATATCGTGCTCGGTTCGGCGACGGGGCCGCAGGGCAGGGCGCCCAGGGTGCTGCTCGTCGTGCCGGCGCCGATCTCGAAACTCGGCTGGCTGAAGGAAATGTTCGATGGCGGCACGGAAAAGTCGCGGAAGCTCGCCGGCGAGTTCGCCCGCGCCGCGGCGGCCCGCGATGTCGCGCTGTTCGACGCCGGCTCGGTGATCACCTCGAGCGAGGTCGACGGCATTCATCTCGATGCGGAAGCGCATCGCATCCTGGGCGAGGCGCTTGCCGACCGCGTCCGGTCCCTGCTGGCGGATTGAGGAAGAAGAAATGGCGCATGACACGCTCAAGGTCGGCCTGTTCGGCATCGGCCTCAACGCCTACTGGCCGCAATTCGCCGGCCTTGAGCCGCGCCTGCGCGGCTATATCGAGCGGGTGGCGGAAAAGCTGGCGCGTCCCGGCGTCGAGATCGTCAATCTCGGCCTGATCGACGACCCGGAAAAGGCGATGGATGCCGGCCACCAGCTGCGGGCCGCCGATGTCGACCTGATCTTCCTGCACGTGACGACCTATGCCGTCTCCTCGACCGTGCTGCCCGTGGTGCAGCGGGCCAAGGTGCCGGTCGTCATCCTGAACCTGCAGCCGGAGGCGGCGATCGACTATGCGACCTTCAACGCGCTCGACGACCGCACCAAGATGACCGGCGAATGGCTCGCTTTCTGCGCGGCCTGCCCGGTGCCGGAGATCGCCAACGTCTTCCGCCGCGCCGGCATCGATTTCCACCAGGTGACCGGCGTGCTCGACGGCGACCCGCATGTCGACCGCGAGATCGAGGCCTGGATCGAGGCGGCGCGCGTCGCCTATGTCATGTCGCACAACCGCCTCGGCCTGATGGGCCGCTACTATAACGGCATGCTCGACATCTATTCCGACACGACGGCGCAGGTCGCGACCTTCGGCGGCCATCTCGAAATCGTCGAGATCGACGAGCTGGCGGCGTTGCGGAAATCGGTGACGGAGCTGGAGGCGGCCGCCCGCGTCGACGCGTTCCGCGCCGAATTCGACATCCAGCCCGATTGCGACCCGGCCGAGCTTCTTCGCGCGGCGCGGACGTCTGTCGCGCTCGACCGGCTGGTGGCGAAGCACAAGCTCGGCTCGCTCGCCTATTACTACGAATCGACGCCCGGCCATGACCACGAGGACGTCATCTCCTCGGTCATCCTCGGCTGCTCCTACCTGACGGCGCGGGGCGTGCCGGTGGCGGGCGAGTATGAGGTGAAGAACGCCCAGGCGATGAAGATCCTCGATACGTTCGGCATCGGCGGTTCGTTCACCGAGTACTACGGCATCGATTTCAACGACGACATCGTGCTGATGGGCCATGACGGCCCCGGCCATACGAGGATCGCCGAGGGCAAGACCAAGGTCCGGCCGCTCAAGGTCTATCACGGCAAGGTCGGCTCGGGCGTCAGCGTCGAGATGTCGGTGAAGCATGGCCCGGTGACGTTGCTTTCGGTCGCCGAGGACGGCGCCGGCGGGCTGAAGCTGGTGGTGGCCGAAGCCGAATCGGTGCCGGGCCCGATCCTCGAGATCGGCAACACCAACAGCCGCTATCGCTTCTCGATCGGCGCACGGAAGTTCGTCGAGACGTGGAACGCCGAATGCCCGGCGCATCACTGCGCGATCGGCGTCGGCCACATCGCCGACCGGATCGAGAAGCTCGGCCAGCTCCTCGGCATCCGCACCGTCAAGGTCTGCTAAAAAGGGACGGGCGACCCGAGACGGAGGGGACGCCCGCCTCAGGGCTCAGGGCGTGATCGCCACCTTCAGCACGCCGTCGCGCTGGTGGCCGAACAGGTCGTAGGCCGCCTCGATGTCGTCGAGCTTGAAGCGGTGGGTGACCAGCGACTTCAGGTCGACGCGGCCGGAGGCGACGACGTTCATCAGCCGGCGCATGCGTTCCTTGCCGCCCGGGCAGAGCGAGGTGATGATCTTGTTGTCGCCGAGACCGGCCGAGAAGGCGCTGAGCGGGATCTTCAGGTCGCTCGAATAGACGCCGAGGCTGGAGAGCGTGCCGCCGGGGCGCAGCACGCGGAGCGCCGATTCGAAGGTGCCCTGGGTGCCGAGGGCCTCGATCGCCACGTCGACGCCACGGCCATCGGTCAGCGCCATGATCTGCTCGACCGGGTCGCCCTTCTTGAAGTCGACGACGATGTCGGCGCCGAGCTTCTTCGCGACGGCGAGCCGCTCCGGCACGGTGTCGACGCCGATGATCGTGGTGGCGCCCATCAGCTTGGCGCCGGCGACGGCGCAGAGGCCGATCGGGCCGAGCGCGAACACGACGACCGTGTCGCCGATCCTGACGCCGCCGCTCTCGGCGCCGGCGAAACCCGTCGACATGATGTCGGGGCACATCAGGATCTCTTCGTCCGAAAGCCCCTCGGCGACCGGGCTCAGATTGGCGGCGGCGTCCGGAACCAGCACGTATTCCGCCTGGCAGCCATCGATGATGTTGCCGAACTTCCAGCCGCCGGTGGTCTTGAAGCCGTGCTTGGTGCCGGGGCCGTCCTGCGAGCCGCAGCCGCAGAGGCACGCATAGCTGTGGCCGCTCGGCGTGATCGCGCCGGCGATGACGCGCTGGCCCTCGGTGTAGCCCTCGACGGCGGAGCCGAGCTTCTCGATCACGCCGACCGGCTCGTGGCCGATGGTCAGGCCCTTGGCGACGGGATATTCGCCCTTCAGGATGTGGATGTCGGTGCCGCAGATCGTCGTCGTGGTGATGCGCATCAGCGCGTCGCGCGGGCCGACGTCGGGAATGGGCTTCTCGTCGAGGACGATGCGCCCCGGTTCGACGAAGATGGCGGCTTTCATGCGTGGCATCTGGACCTCCTGCTACCCGATGGACGGGCCAAGGCTAACGGCAAGCGCCGTCGGTCGGCATTGATGCACGTCAAGATGACGCAGAGTTGAACCCTGCTACCAGGCCGGGTGTCGGCTGTGCCGCGCGCTCAGCCCTTCTCGACCGCCTCGTCGCGGGGCGGCGGCGCGCCGGTGTCGAATTCCGGCATACCCGCCTTGCCCTCGATGCGGTCGCGGTAGATCGCGGCGCGGCCGAGCAGCATCAGCGTCACCGGCGTCGTCACGGTCACGAAGACGGTGATCAGCAGTTCGTGCAGGGCGAGGCGCGACTGCAGCACCGAGAAGAACAGGATCGAGGCGATCAGCACGCCGCCGGCGCCGCAGGTGGTGCCGAGCGTCGGCGCGTGGATGCGCTCGTAGAAGCTCTTGAACTGCACGAGGCCGATGGTGCCGAGCAGCGTCAGCCCGGACCCGAGCAGCAGCAGCAGCGAAACGAGGATCGCCGCCCAGAGCGGGAAATCGTCGAGGCCGGTCATTCGATCACCTCGCCGCGCATCAGGAACTTGGCGAGCGCCGCCGTCGAGACGAAGGCGAGCAGCGCGATCACCAGGGCGGCCTCGAAATAGATCGTGCTGGCGGAACGGATGCCGAGAGTGAGGATCAGCAGCATGGCGGCGACATAGAGCGCGTCGAGGCCGAGCACGCGGTCCTGCGCCCGCGGGCCGCGGATGACGCGGAATGCGGCGCAGCCCATCGCCGCCACCAGCATCCACTGCGACAGCGTCACGGACCAGAGGAGGATCGTCGCGCTCATTCGAAAATCTCCGACAGCATCCGGGCGTAGCGGTTGCGGATCAGGTCGACCCAGGCCTGTTCGTCGACCAGGTCGAGCACATGGATCATCAGTCGGCCGGTGTCGGCGTGGTTTTCGATCCAGGCCGTGCCGGGCGTCGCGGTCAGGATGCAGGAGAGCACCGCCAGCGCGGTCGGGTCGCGCAGTTGCAGCGGAATGGTGAGGAAGCCCGGATTGCGCGGCCGGCGCTTGCCATTGAGGATGATGGTGGCAACCGCGATGTTGGAGCGGAAGATGTCGCCGAGCACCAGGAAGAAGAGGCGAGGGATCAGGTCCCAGCGCCGGATGCGCGGCTTTGAGGGCTGCAGGGCCGTCATCGCCCACGAGGCGCCATAGGCGATTACGGCGCCGAGCAGCAGGTGGCCGAGCGAGAACTTGTTGAGCAGCAGCCACATCAGCAGTAGCGACGCCGTCAGCAGCGGATAGGGCAGGACCTTTCTCATGGCGCGACCTCCGCCGCCGGCGGCAAGACGCGCGGCGCGCGCATCACGCCCTCGATATAGGTCTGCGGCGAATGCAGCGACTGCGCCGTCTGCTCCATGTAGGTCATCACCGGGCCGCCATAGATGGTGAGGCCGGCGCAGAGCGCCAGCAGGAAGGCGACCGGCGCGATTTCCATCAGCAGCACGCGCGGCACGCGGCCCTCGATCGGCGCCCAGAAGGTCTGGATGCCCGAGCGGGTGATCGAGATCATCGCCGCGAGGCCGGAGATCACCAGCAGGCCGGCGAAGACCCAGCTCGCGAGCGAGAGCGTGCTGCCCTGGGTGAGGCCGTTCGGGTTGAACACCGCCGTCAGGATGGCGAACTTGCCGATGAAGCCGGAGAGCGGCGGCAGGCCGGCGAGCAGCAGGCCGCAGCTCGCGAAGCAGATGCCGAGGATGACGAGCGTGGCGGGAATGGCGACGCCGATCTCCTCCTCCGCCTCTTCCTCTTCCATGTCGTCGCCATAGGCGTCCATGGTGACGGCGAGCACGTTGGCGGCCGGATCCTGCACGCGGTCGACCAGCTCGATCAGCAGGAAGAAGGCGCTGACCGAGAGGGTCGAGCTGACGAGATAGTAGAGCGCGCCGGCCGTGGTCGGCGCATTGGCCATGCCGATCGCGGCGAGCAGCGTGCCGGACGAGACCAGGATATAATAGCCCGCGAGCCGCCCCTTCGCCTGCGAGGCCAGCACGCCGATGATGCCGAAGGCCATGGTCACCATGCCGCCGACGAGAAGCCAGTTGTCGCCGACGCCGGTCGAATCGCCGGCGCCGGCTCCGAAGAGCAGTGGCGACAGCCGCATCAGCACATAGATGCCGACCTTGGAGAGGATGGCGAAGATGGCGGCGACCGGCGCTGCGGCGGCGTTGTAGGCGGTCGGCAGCCAGAAGCCGAGCGGCCACATGCCGGCCTTGACCAGGAAGGCGATGCCGAGAATGCCGGCGCCGGCATCGAGCAGCATCCGGTCGGAGGACGGCACGGCGGCGACGCGAAGGGCCAGATCCGCCATGTTGAGCGTGCCGGTGACGCCGTAGATCATGGCAACGCCGATCAGGAACAACGACGAGGCGGCGAGGTTGATGACGATATAGTGCAGGCCCGCCTTGACGCGCGCCTGGCCGGAGCCGTGCAGCATCAACCCATAGGACGAGGCGAGCAGTACCTCGAAGAAGACGAACAGGTTGAACAGGTCGCCGGTCAGGAACGCGCCGTTCAGCCCCATCAGCAGCAATTGGAACAGGGTGTGGAAGTGTGGGCCGCTCTTGTGCCAGCGCGCCAGCGAATAGATCAGCGCCGGCAGCGCCAGCAGCGCGGTCAGCACCAGCATCAGCGCGGAAAGCCGGTCGAGCACCAGCACGATGCCGAACGGCGCCGGCCAGTTGCCGAGCAGGTAGACGCTGGCGGCCGCCTGGTTCGTGGCGGTCGGTGTGTCGGCCATTTCGAGCAGCGTCAGCGCCACCAGCCCGAGGCAGATGGTGGAGACGATGTTGATCGCCGCCTTCACCTGGTGGCGCCGTTCGTCGAACATCAGCAGCAGCGCGCCGGTGAAGAGCGGCAGCAGGATCGGGACGATGACGAGATGATCGAGCCACGTCATCAGTTGGGCTCCCGGCCGTCGACATGGTCGCTGCCCGTCAGGCCGCGCGAAACCAGCAGCACGACGAGGAACAGCGCGGCGGTGGCGAAGCCGATGACGATGGCGGTCAGCACGAGTGCCTGCGGGATGGGGTCGGCATAGTCGGCAGGATTCACGGGCGCTCCCGAGGCGAGCACGGGCGGCGCGGCGACCTTCAGCCGGCCCATCGAGAAGATGAAGAGATTGACGCCATAGGCGATCAGCGACAGCCCGATGATGAGCTGGTAGGTGCGCGGCCGGAACAGCAGCCATACGCCCGAGCCGATCAGGACCCCGATTCCGATGGCGAGAACGAGCTCCATCAGGCGGCCTCCTCGCTGGTGGCCGGGGCCGTCCGCGGCGCGCGCAGGCGGCGGATCGACTGGTGGGCGAGGGCGATCAGCATGAGGGTGGTGGCGCCGAGAACGAGGGAGAACACGCCGAGATCGAAGAACAGGGCGCTGGCGAACGGAACCGCGCCGATCAGCGGCAGATCGACATATTGCGAATGCGAGGTCAGGAACGGATAGCCGAACACCCAGGACCCGCAGCCGACGACGGCAGCGAGGAGGAGGCCGATCGCGATCCAGCGCACCGGCAGCACGCGCAGCCGGTCCTCGACCCACACCGTTCCGGCGGCCATGTATTGCAGGATGAACGCGGCCGCCATCGCGATGCCGGCCGCGAAGCCGCCGCCGGGCAGGTCATGGCCGCGCATGAACAGGTAGGCGGCGAAGACGATGATCACCGGGAACAGCCACTTCATGATGACGGCGGGCACCAGCAGGTAGTCGCTGACGGTGTCGCCGAGCTTGCGGTCGGGCCGCGCGTCGTCATCGGCGTTCTGGATGCGTTGCTGTTCCGGCGATTCGACGCTGTCGGCGGCCGGGCGGAAGCGGCGCAGCAGCGCATAGACGGTGAGCGCCACGACGCCGAGAACCGTCATCTCGCCCATCGTGTCGAAGCCGCGGAAATCGACCAGGATGACATTGACGACGTTGCGGCCGCCGCCTTCCGAATAGGCCTTCTGCAGGAAGAAGTCGGAGATCGTGTCGGGCGCGGCGCGCGTCATGATCGCATAGGAGACGAGCATCATGCCCACGCCGGCGGCGACGGCGACGATGAGGTCACGATAGCGGCGGAGCTTGGCGCCGAGCGTGACGTCGCCGTTGACGATCTCCTGCGAGCGCTTCGGCAGCCAGCGCAGGCCGAGCAGGATCAGCACCGTCGTCACCACCTCGACCAGCAATTGGGTGACCGCGAGATCGGGCGCCGAGAACCACAGGAAGGTCAGGCAGGTGACGAGGCCGGCGCCGCCCATCAGCGTCAGCGCGACGAGGCGATGGAACTTGGCCTGCCATGCCGCGCCGATGGCGCAGACGATGGCGATCGCCCAGAGGCCGACAAAGGCCGGGTCCGCGCCGGCGAGCGTCAGCTTGTCCCGGTTGAAGCCGAGCACGGTGAGGGGCCAGATCGCAGCGAACAGCGCCACCAGCACCAGCCAGCGAAGCTGCGGCTGCAGGCGGCGGGTGCCGAGCCAGCCTTCGAGGAAGCGGGCCCAGCGCCAGGAAACCGTGACCATGGCGCGCTCGAAGATGCGCTGTCCCTTGAGGCGGCGGAAATAGGGCGGGCCTTCCTCCGAGGTCGCGAGGTAGTTCTTCAGCAGCGCGAACAGGACGAGGCCGACGGCGAGCGCGCCGAGGCTCATGATCAGCGGCAGGTTGAAGCCGTGCCAGACGGCGAGGCTGTATACCGGCGTGCGCGCGCCGAGCACCGAGGTGACGGCCGTGTGCAGATATGGACCGATGGTGATGCCCGGAATGACGCCGACGACGAGGCAGGCGAGCACCAGCAGCAGGATCGGGAAGCGCATCCAGAATGGCGGCTCGTGCGGCGTGCGCGGCAGGTCCGTCGGTGGTGGGCCGAAGAAGGTCGAGTGGATGAAGCGGACCGAATAGGCGACCGCGAAGGCGCTGCCGACGAAGGCGGCATAGGGTGCGACGGTATCGAGGATCGAGTTGGCATGTGTCTCGATCGTCTCGGCGAAGAACATTTCCTTCGAGATGAAGCCGTTCAGGAGCGGAACGCCCGCCATCGCCGCGCTCGCCACCATGGCGAGCGTCGCCGTGAATGGCATGAAGCGGAACAGCCCGCTCAGCCGGCGCATGTCACGCGTGCCCGTCTCGTGGTCGATGATGCCGGCGGCCATGAACAACGACGCCTTGAAGGTGGCGTGGTTCATCATGTGGAAGATGGCCGCGACGGCGCCGAGCGGGCTGCCGAGGCTCAGCAGCAGGGTGATCAGGCCGAGATGGCTGATGGTCGAATAGGCGAGCAGGCCTTTGATGTCCTGCTGGAAGATCGCGAAATAGGAGCCGAGCAGGAACGACATCATGCCGGCGAAGCCGACGATCCAGAACCATTCATAGGTTCCGGCGAGCACCGGCCAGAACCGCGCCAGCAGAAAGACGCCGGCCTTCACCATGGTGGCCGAATGCAGGAAGGCCGAAACCGGCGTCGGCGCCGCCATGGCGTTGGGCAGCCAGAAATGGAACGGGAACTGCGCGCTCTTGGTCAGCGCGCCGAGCAGGATCAGGCAGAGCGTCGGCACATAGAGCGGGTGCGAGCGGATCAGGTCGCCGGACGCGAGCACCGTGTCGAGCTGGTAGCTGCCGACGATGTGGCCGATCAGCAGCACGCCGGTGAGCAGGCCGAGGCCGCCTATGCCGGTGATCGTCAGCGCCATGCGCGCGCCGTCACGGGCGCCGGCATTGTGGTGCCAGTAGCCGATCAGCAGGAAGGAGAAGATGCTCGTCAGTTCCCAGAACACGACGAGCAGGATCAGGTTGCCGGAGAGCACGATCCCGAGCATCGAGCCCATGAAGGCAAGGAAGAACGAGAAGAAGCGCGGCACCGGGTCTTCCGGCGACATGTAGTAGCGCGCGTAGATGACCACGAGCAGGCCGATGGCGCTGACGAGCAGCGCGAACATCCAGGCGAAGCCATCCATCCGGAGCGAGAAATTGAGGCCGAGCGCCGGGATCCACTCGATCTCGTTGCGGACCGCGCTGACCGAGGCGACGTGCGGATAGAGCATCAGCACGGAGGCGAGGCAGATCAGCGTGACCAGCCCGGCCAGTCCCGCCGCTGCGGTGCGGGCATGGGTGGGCAGCAGGGCCGCTAGCAAGCTTCCGGCAAATGGCAGGCCGACCATCAAGATGAGCGATGTGTCGTCCGTCATACCTGCCGTGGCCCGCGCCTACACAGGCCCCATTGCCTGATCTCACCCATTATGGTTGACTTGGGGGAGGTTAGGCAAGGCTTTGAAACGATGAATTTGCTTCCGGAGCAATGTCGGGCGGCGCGGGGACTGCTTAACTGGACCCAGGAGCATCTCGCGAATGTCGCGGGTGTGTCGCGCAGCACAATCAAGGACTTCGAGTGCAATCGCCATGCGATTCACCGCGCCACCGAGGCGCTGCTGGTGCGGGCCTTCGAGGGGGGCGGCGTGCGCCTCATTCCCGCCGAAGGGGAGGGCCCCGGCGTCCGCCTCGCCTGCCGTTGCGGCCCGGGATCTGGCCTGGTCAACTGAGCTTTTGCCTCTGACGGCAGCCGGTTTTCTGCGTCCTTCGAGGCCGCCTTGCGGCGGCGCCTCAGGATGATGCGGATCGAGGATGGCAGGGGCGGTCCTAAATGAAAAAAAGGCCGCCACGCGGATGCGCGGCGGCCTCTTGATTCGTGCCTAGCGGCGCTGGCGCGCTTACTTGGCTTCCGCGAGGTACGGGGTCAGGTCGAGCTTGGCGCCCATGTACTTCTCGAAGATGGTCGAGAGCGAACCATCGGCGGCGCCCTTCTTGACCCAGTCCTGCAGCCAGGCCTTCAGCTCCGGCTCGTTCTGGCGCAGGCCGATGCCGAGCGGCTGCTGGACGACGTCCGCCTTCGGCTCCAGCTCCTTGGCCGGGTAGCGCTCGGCGAGCGTCAGGTACATGCCGTAGGGCGCGCACATGGCGTCGACCTGGCCGGACATCAGCGCGGTGATGGTGGTCGCGTCATCGTCGAAGCGGACGAGCTTGGTGTCGGCCGGGGCCTTCTTGGTCAGCTCGGTGTCCTGCAAATTGCCGCGGACGACGCCGACGCGCTTGCCGGAGAGGTCCTCGAGCGACTTGATCTCGACGCCCTTCGGTCCGAACACGATCAGGCGGTTGACCGAGTAGGGGACGAAGTCGACGACCTTGGCGCGCTCGGGGGTGATCGCGAAGGACGAGATGACGATGTCGGTCTTGTTCGTCAGCAGGAACGGCACGCGGTTCGGGCCGGTCACTTCGACGAGCTTCATCTTGACGCCGAGGTCGGCGGCCAGCTTGTTCGCGACTTCGACGTCGGCGCCTGCCGGCTTCAGGTTGGCGTCGGTCATGCCCCATGGCGGCGCGCCGAGGTCGATCGCGATGGCGATCTCGCCCTTGGCCTTGATGTCGGCCAGGAGATCGGCCTTGGCGACGCCGGCAACGCCGAGCGCCATGGTCGCGGCGAGCGCGACGCGGGTCAGGAACTTCATTCTGTTACCTCCAGTTAGAACTCAGAGACCGCTGCTCAGGAATTGCCGCAGTTCCGGTGTCTTCGGATCCGCGAAAATCTCTGCGGGCGGGCCAGCCTCCCAGACCTTGCCCTGGTGCATGAAGACGACGATGTCGGCGACGCGGCGGGCAAAGGCCATTTCGTGGGTGACGAGGACCATGGTCATGCCGTCGCGGGCGAGGTCCTCCATCACCTTCAGCACTTCGCCGGTCAGTTCCGGATCGAGCGCCGAGGTCACTTCGTCGAACAGCAGCACCTTGGGCGAGAGCGCCAGCGAGCGGGCGATGGCGACGCGCTGCGCCTGGCCGCCGGAGAGCTGTTCCGGATAGGCTTCCGCCTTGTCGGCGAGGCCGACCAGGCCGAGCACCTTGTGGGCGATCGCGTCGGCGTCGGCGCGCGACTTCTTCTGCACGACCGTCAGCGCCAGCGTGATGTTCCGCAGCACGGTCAGGTGCGGGAACAGGTTGTAGCTCTGGAACACCATGCCGACTTCGGAGCGCAGGCGCTTGACCGAGGCGCGGTCTTCCATGGCGACGCGGTTGCCGCATACCTGGATGGTGCCGCCATTGATCTCTTCCAGCGCGTTCATGCAGCGCAGGAGCGTGCTCTTGCCCGAGCCGGAGCGGCCGACGATGGCGACCATGGTGCCGCGCTCGATGGTGAGCGAGACGCCATGCAGCACCTGGAGCGGGCCGAAGCTCTTGGAGACGTTGTCGACGACGATGATCGGCTCGGCGACCGGAACGGCTTCGTTCCGGGGACGCGTGCCGGCTGCTTCACTTACCGACATTGAGCTTCCTTTCGAAATGTCTGCTGGCGAGGGAGAGGGGGTAGCACATGGCGAAATAGATGATCGCCACGAAGACGAAGGTGATGAACGGCTCGAACGTCGAGTTGTTGACGATCTGTCCGGCGCGCGCGAGTTCGACGAAGCCGATGATCGAGGTGATCGACGTGTTCTTGATGATCTGCACCATGAAGCCGACGGTCGGCGGGATGGCGATGCGCGAGGCCTGCGGCAGGATCACGTAGCGATATTGCTGCATGCGGTTGAGGCCGATGCAGTTGGAGGCTTCCCACTGCGTCTTCGGCACCGACAGGATGCAGCCGCGCCAGATCTCGCCGAGGAAGGCGGAGGTGTAGAGCGTCAGCGACAGGCCGGCGGCGACGATCGGCGGAATATCGAGACCGAGGATCGACAGGCCGAAATAGGCCAGGAACAGCACCACCAGCAGCGGCGTGCCCTGGATGATCTGGATGTAGGCGGCCGAGATCCAGCGCAGCCACTTCAACTGCGAGACGCGGCCGAGCGCCAGCGCCAGGCCGACGATGCCGCCGCCGATGAAGGCGATCACCGACAGCAGCAGCGTCCAGCGCGCCGCCTCGATGAGGTAGATGAGATGGGTGGTGGAGAACGTGATCATGACTTCACCTCACCTCACGTGCGCAGCTTGCGGCGGCGGACGAAGGCGACTTCGCCGATGGCCCAGAGGACGACGCGGAAGAGGACGGAGAGGGCGAGATAGACGGCCGCGACGATCAGGTAGACCTCGAACGAGCGGAACGTCTCCGACTGGATCATGTTCGCCTCGGCGGTCAGCTCCTGCGCGGAGATCTGCGAGGTGATCGAGGAGGACAGCATCAGCAGCACGAACTGGCTCGACAGCGCCGGATAGACGCGCTCGACGGCCGGGATCAGGATGATGTGCCAGTAGACCTGCAGCTTGTTGAGGCCGAGGCATTCCGCCGCCTCGAGCTGGCCCTTGGCGATCGACTCGATGCCGGCGCGGATGATCTCGCTGCCATAGGCGCCGGTGTTGATCACCAGCGCGATCACGGCGGCGGTCTCGGCCGAAAGCCGCAGCCCGAGGCTGGGCAGGCCGAAATAGACGATGAAGATCTGGACCAGCAGGGGCGTGTTGCGGATCACCTCGACATAGGCGCCGACGAGCGCGGACGCCCACTTGTTCTTGCCGGAACGGATGATGGCGCAGACCAGGGCGACGACGAAGCCGATGGCGATCGACGCTCCCGCGAGCAGGATCGTCTGCCAGGCGCCGCGCAGGAAGGCGGGCCAGGTGTCCAGGAGAAATGAGAAGTCAAACGAGTATGAGATCATCCCGTCGCCTGCTGTTGGTGGGCTCTGTAGGAGGGCGAGATCGCGCGGAGCGGCGGCTGGCTGCTACGGGGCGCGGATCGTCGAGGCGGCGTGGCGCGTCATGGCGAGGCGCGTCATGGCACGGCAGCGGCCGGGTCGGTCGAAGGCGGCATATTCCCCTCCGGCCGCGACCGCAACACCACCTGGCTGTGGCAATCCGACATGGTCGGGTTCGTAAGGGTCCCGATCGATGCCCGGTTCTGGACCGGGCGCTCCGTCGCGAGAGCCATAGGATGTGTGGTGTTCATTCCATCGCCTTGGTCGAAGACCTCCTCCCGGAGGCATGAGTTGGATGCTCCGGCCGGGACCGGTGCGCGCGGGCGTTGAAGAGCCGCCGGATCGGCCGCCGCGAATTTTCGCGCAGCCTGACCTCTGCCATGACCTCCGGACCGCTCGGATCCGGCTGCCAATTGGGCCGCTGTTTGCCTCTTTGTGCGTCTCGGCACTAGTATTCTAGTCCACTGACATTGACAATATGCGGGCACAATCGGCATGCCTCCGCGGCAGGAACGGCGGAAACGTTTGGTTTCATTCTAAGATTCGTCGTATCCAGCCAGGCGGGGACGCGAAAAGCCGAATAAAAAAATTAGGGCGGGACGCAGATGGAATTGGCAAACCAGTCGCTCGGAGCGATTCTCGATGACGCCAGTCTCAGTCGGGAACGGCGGGCATCACTTCAGGTCTATGCACTTTTGCGACGGGCGATCATCTCGCTCGAGCTGAAGCCCAATCGGCCCATATCCGAGCAGGATGTGGCCAACCGGCTCTCGATCAGCCGGACGCCAGTGCGCGAAGCGTTCATCCGCCTGGCGGAGGAGGGGCTGCTGATCAGCTATCCGCAGCTTACCACCGTGATCGCGCCGATCCGGATGGAGGCGCTGCTGGAAGCGCAGTTCCTTCGCGAGGCGATCGAATGCGCCACGGCGGAGCGAGCGGCGCGCATCATCGACGAGGACGGCATCATCCGCCTGCGCGCCGTGCTGGCGCGCCATGCCGCGTCGCTGCAGGCGGAGAAATGGCCGGAATTCCACTTGCTCGACGAGGAGACCCACCGGCTGATCTGCGAGATGGCTGGCCTGCGCGGTCTCGGCCGTCCGGTCGAGCAGGCGCGCGGCCATCTCGACCGCGTGCGCTACCTGACGCTGCCCGAGCTCGACACGTCGCGGCGGGTCGTCGCCCAGCATACGACGGTGGTCGAGGCGATCTGCGAGCATCGCCCGGAGGACGCGCGCGAGGCGATGCGCGTGCATGTTCGCGACCTGCTGCCGCGCCTCGACAGCATACGCGAGCAATATCCCGATTATTTCGAGGAGCGGCCGCCGATCGTCCGGCGCTCGCCCGCCCGCTAGCGTCCCAGCCAGCCCGCGCCTCACAGCCCCAGGAAATCGGCCATCAGCTCGAGCTGCTGGTCGAGCATCGGCTTGCCGAGATGGATCCGGCTGCCGGCCGCCTCGGCCGACTGCAGGAGCGGCGTCATCACCGGCTGCATGATCACTTCGGCGACGATCATGTCCGCGGTCAGCCGTGTCGTGTCGAGCGGCGCGGCATCGTCCGGCCTCATGCCGAGCGAGGTGCCGTTTACGACAAGGTCATGGCCGCTCGGGTCGTCGTCGCCGACGACGATGGTCGCCTGCGGGTGCAGCGTCAGGATGCGCTCGCGCAGCGCCTCGGCCTTGGCGCGGGTGCGGTTGGCGATCGTCAGCCTCGCGACGCCGCCGGCGACGAGTGCGAAAGCGATGGCGTTGGCGGCGCCGCCCGCGCCGGCCAGATAGGCGCGGCGGCCCTCGATCGAAATGCCGGCGACCGCCAGCCCGGCGACGAAGCCGTGGCCGTCGAGCATGTCGCCGACCAGCCGGCCGTCCGGCTCGCGGCGGATCACGTTGATGGCGCCGATGGCGCGCGCGCTCGGGCTGATCGCGTCGCAGAGCGCGGCCATCGGTCCCTTGTGCGGCACGGTGACGATGGCGCCGTCGAAGCTCTTCAGCGTGCGCAGCGCGTCGGCGAAGGCCGCGAGATCGCCGGGGGCGACCTGGAAGGGGACCATGACGGCGTCGCGGCCGCGCGCGCGGGCGATGCGGTTGATGCCGGGCGGCGCCTTCACATGCGCGATCGGGTCGGCAAGGATGCCGAGCACGCGGGTCGTGCCGGTGATCTCTCCGGTCTGGGTCATGGTCGCTGTCTCTGTTTGTCTTGCTGTGGGCAGCCGGCGACGCGGGCGGCCGGCTGCGCTCCGGATCAATGCGGAGGGGCGCTTGCCCCTCCGCATCGCCTCTTTATTCCGGGATGGATTCCGGCAGGTTCTGGTTGAAGTACTTGACGTAGATCTGGTTCAGCTTGCCGTTCTTCAGATTGGCGCCGACCCATTCGTCGATCCAGGCCTTGAGCTCGGGATCGTTCTTGCGCAGGCCGACCGCCATCGGGTAGGCGGCGAGCGTCAGCTTGACCTCGAGGTTCTTGTCGGGGCTCTGCTCGGCGACCGAATTGGCGGTCGAGAGCGCGGCGGCGAGGACGTCCTGCTGGCCGGTGGCGATGGCGGTGTTGGCGGTCGCCTCGTCCTCGTAGCGGACGATGTTGGCGGCGGCGCCGGCTTCCTTGACGGCGCGCGTCAGCTCGATGTCGGCGGTGGTGCCGCGCGCCACGGCGACGTTCTTGCCGGCGAGGTCGGCGGTCGAGGCGAGCGTGGCCGATTTCGGCGCCGAGACGACGACCGGAACCACGCCGTACGGCTTGGAATAATTGACGACCTTCTTGCGCTCCTCGGTGATCGAGAAGGAGGCGATGACGATGTCCGCCTTGTTGGCGAGCAGGAACGGCACGCGGTTGGCGCCCGAGACCGGCACGACTTCGAGCTTCACGCCGAGATCGTCGGCGAGCAACTGCGCCGTCTCGATGTCCGAGCCGATCGCCTTCGCCTGCGGGTCGAGCATGCCGTAGGGCGGATGGCTGATGTCGACGGCGACGCGCAGCGTGCCGCGCGTCTTGATCTGCTCGGGCGTGTCGGCATGGGCCGAGACCGCGCCGGCGCAGAGCGCGAAGGTCAGGGCGACGCCGCCGACGAGACGTTTCATGTTCATAGGTCTTCCTCCACTGGGTAGAAATCGTGCCGGCGCCGGGGCGCCGGTCAGAGACCGTTGCCGACGAACTGGCGCAGCTCCGGCGTTTGCGGATTGGCGAGCATGTCGCCGGTTCCGGTCTCCCAGACCCGGCCCTGGTGCATGAACACCACCTGGTCGGCGACCGAACGGGCGAAGGCCATCTCGTGGGTGACGAGCATCATCGTCATGCCCTCGGAGGCCAACTGCTCGATCACCCTGAGCACCTCGCCGGTCAGCTCCGGGTCGAGGGCGGACGTCACCTCGTCGAACAGGATCAGCTTGGGACGCATGGCGAGCGAGCGGGCGATGGCGACGCGCTGCTGCTGGCCGCCCGAAAGCTGCTCGGGATAGTTCTGCGCCTTGTCGGAGAGGCCGACCTGCGCCAGCACGCGGGCGGCGAGGTCGCGCGCCTCGCCGGCGCCGATCTTGTGCACCTTGCGCGGGGCGAGCGTGACGTTCTGCTCGACGGTCAGGTGCGGGAACAGATTGTAGCTCTGGAATACGATGCCGACGTCCTGACGCAGTTCGCGCAGGTCGACCTTACCGCCATGCAGCTCGCGGCCGCAGACCGTCAGTTCGCCGGCATTGATCCGCTCCAGCCCGTTGACGCAGCGCAGCGCCGTGCTCTTGCCGGAGCCGGAGCGGCCGATCAGCGCCACCACCTCGCCGGGGGCGACTTCCAGGTCGATCCCCTTCAGCACTTCCAGTTCGCCGAAGCTCTTGCGCACGCCGTGGAAGCGCACGAGGGGGACGTTGGATCGGGTCATGCTCGGGATCTCGGTCGCATGTTTCGTCGAAGGGGCGGCGATGTTCATGAGGCTCTCCTCAGCTCCGGTTCAGCCGGCGCTCGAACCGGCGCGCCATGACCGACATCGGGAAGCAGATGGCGAAATAGATCAGCGCGGCGATGGTGAAGACGGTGAACGGCATGAAGGTCGAGTTGTTGATGACCTTGGCCGAGTAGGTGAGGTCGAAGAAGCCGATCACCACCGCGTAGGACGTGTTCTTGACGATCTGGACCAGGAAGCCGACCGTCGGCGGCACGGCGATGCGCATCGCCTGCGGCAGGATCACGTAGACGAAGCGCTGCGTGTTGGTCAGCGCCAGGCACTCGCCCGCTTCCCATTGCGTCTTCGGCACCGCCTGGATGCAGCCGCGCCAGATCTCGCCGAGATAGGCGCTGGAATAGAGCGTCATCGCCGCGCCGGCGGCGATCAGCGCCGGCACGTCATATCCGCCGATCGAGATGCCGAAATAGACGACGAACATGATGACCGGCAGCGGGATGCCCTGCACCAGCTGGACGAAGGCGGCCGAGGCGAGCCTGGGGCCACGGCGGCGCGAGGCGCGCGCCAGCGCCACCGGCAGGCCGACGACCGTGCCGCCGACGAAGCCGAGCAGCGACAGGACGATGGTCCAGCCGGCGCCGCGGAAGAGGAAGGCGATCTGCTCGATGGTCAGTCCGAACATGGGCGGGATCCGTGCGTCGAGGAGGGAGCGGGTTCGGCGGCGCTAGAGCGGCGTGCCGAGGCGCCGGCGGCGCGGGAACGAGACCTGGGCGACGCCGAGCAGCGTCAGCCGCAGCAGGCAGGCCATCACCAGGTAGACGCCGGCGATGACGAGGTAGACCTCGAAGCCGCGGAAGGTGAAGGACTGGATCATGTAGGCGACGCCGGTCAGTTCCTCGGCCGAGATCTGCGACATGATCGAGGTGGCGAGCATCATCAGCACGAACTGGCTGACGAGCGCCGGATAGACCCGCTCGACCGCCTGCGGCAGCTGCACCGACCACAGGCTCTGGCTCGGCTTCAGCGCCAGGCAGGCCGCCGCCTCGATCTGGCCCTTCGGAATGCTCTGGAAGCCGGCGCGCATGATCTCGGCCGTATAGGCGCCGACATTGATGACGAGCGCGATCACGGCGGCCGGGAACGGCCCGACCCGCACCTGCAGCACGGCGAGCCCGAAGAACAGCCAGAACACCTGGATGATCAGCGGCGTGTTGCGGATGCCCTCGACATAGATGGTCACGATCCGCTGCACCCAGGGCGGCCCATAAAGCCGGCCGATGGCGCAGCCGGTGCCGAGCGCGAAGCCGGGAACGATCGAAACGACGGTCATTCCCAGCGTCAGCCAGATTCCATGCCACAGATCCGGCAGATAGTCGTTCAGGAACGAGAAATCGAACTCATATGACAAGGCGCAACCCCGCACATTCCGTAACGATGAGGCATCGAAACGGACCCGTATATCTGGAATTTAAGTTTGGAACTGGTGCGTCCTGGATCGAGATCTACGTGAAGATCCAATCTCTGGCGGCACAGGCGTGCCGACAGTGCTCCCATATCCGGAATATTATTGTTGTTTTTCTGTTGACTAGAGCAGGTCTAACATGATTGATTGATGCACGCAATAACCATTTTAACGGAAATGATCATGTCGCTGCCGACGCCGTCATCCCCTGCGATCCAACTCAATCCGCAAGACAATGTGAGTGTGGCGCGCGCGGTCATTCCCGCCGGCACCGTGCTCGCCGGCAGCAATGTCGTGGCGCGGGACGAGATTCCCTCCGGCCACAAGATCGCCACCCAGCCGATCGAGGCCGGCGACCCGGTGCTGAAATATGGCCAGGTGATCGGCACGGCGAGCGCCGCCATCCAGCCGGGCGACCACGTGCACCTGCACAATCTCGCCATGCAGGACAGCGACGTGACGCATGATTTCGCCGCCGACGCGCGGCCGACGCCGCTGCTGCCGGAAGCGGAGCGGCGGACGTTCGAGGGGTATGTCCGCGCCGACGGCCAGGTCGGCACCCGCAACTATATCGGCATCATCACCTCGGTAAACTGCTCGGCGACGGTGTCGCGCGCCATCGCCGACGCCTTCAATCGCGGCGGCGCGCTCGACGCGTTCGAGAATGTCGACGGCGTCGTCGCGCTGACGCACGGCACGGGCTGCGCCATCTCGACCAAGGCCGAGGGCTACACCTACCTGACCCGCACGCTGAGCGGCTACGCCAAGCACCCGAACTTCGCCGGCATCCTGATGATCGGGCTCGGCTGCGAGACCAACCAGATCGAGCCGATCCTCGAGCGCTTCGGTCTGGAGGAGGGGCCGCTGCTGCGCACCATGACGATCCAGCGCCTCGGCGGCGCGCGCAAGACGGTGGAGATCGCCTCCGAGATCATCCGCGAGATGCTGCCGATCGCCAACGCCGCCAGGCGCACCACCGTGCCGCTTTCGGGGCTGAAGCTGGCGCTGCAATGCGGTGGCTCGGACGGTTATTCCGGCATTTCGGCCAATCCGGCGCTCGGCTACGCGGCCGACCTGATCGTCCGCCACGGCGGCACCGCCGTGCTGAGCGAGACGCCGGAGATCTACGGCGCCGAGCACCTCTTGACCCGCCGCGCCGTCACCCCGGCCGTGGCGCAGAAGCTGATGGACCGGATCGACTGGTGGCGCGACTACACCGAGCGCAACGGCGCCGAACTCAACAACAATCCCTCGCATGGCAACAAGGCGGGCGGCCTGACCACCATCCTGGAAAAGTCGCTCGGCGCCGTCGCCAAGGGCGGCACCATGCCCCTCGAGGCGGTCTATGAATATGCCGAGCCGATCAACCAGAGCGGGTTTGTCTTTATGGATACGCCCGGCTACGATCCCGTCGCGGTAACGGGGCAGGTCGCGGGCGGCTGCAACGTCATCGTCTTCACGACGGGTCGCGGTTCCGTCTCCGGGTTCAAGCCTGCGCCGTGCATCAAGGTTGCCACCAACAGCGAGATGTACGAGCACATGCAGGATGACATGGACGTCAACTGCGGCGGCATCGTCACGGGCGAGGATACGATCGAGGCGGCCGGTCAGCGCATCTTCGAAGCCGTCATCGCCACCGCGTCGGGCCAGTATACCCTCAGCGAAGATTTCGGGTTTGGGGACAATGAGTTCGTGCCATGGCAAATCGGCGCGGTGACCTGAAGGTCGCGCGAAACGGACGGAATGCGGGCGGGGGCGGCGTGGACCGCACCCCCGCCTATGCCTCGATCGCCGAGCGGCTCAGGCTCGGCATCGAGAGCGGCAGCCTGCCGCAAGGGGCGGTGCTGCTCGAAGGGCCGCTCGCGTCGATCTTTGGGTCCAGCCGCTCGCCGGTGAAGCAGGCGCTGGCCCAACTGGAGGAGGAGGGGCTGCTTCGCCGCTTCGACGGTCGCGGCCTGCTGGTCGGCGCGACGGGCGAACCGAAGCGGCTGAAGATCACGGCCGAGATGTTCGATCTCGACGCCGCCGCCATGCCGGCCGCCAAGCATTTCGCCTGGCAGTCGCTCTATTACGATTTCGAGCGCGAGGTGATCCTGCGCTCCGTCTTCGGCCGCTTCCGCGTCAACGAGCTGGCGCTGGCGCGCCATTTCGACGTCGGCCGCACGGTGGCGCGCGACCTGCTGATCCATGCGCAGCAGGTCGGCATCGTCGCCAAGGGCGAGAAATCGCACTGGTGGATCATCCCGCTCGACGAGGCGCGCTTCCAGGACCTCTACGACCTGCGCATCCTGCTCGAACCGGCGGCGCTCGAAACCGCGGTCGGCGCGATCCCGCCTTCGGTGCTTTCGGCGATGGCCGGCCGGCTCGAGGACGGCATCCATCACGCCGGCGACGCCGGCATCGCCGAACTCGACGTGCTGGAGGAGGAGCTGCATATCGGCTGCCTCTCCTATGGCCGCAATCCCGAGATCGTCGAGGCGCTGAAGCGCACCCGCTGCATCCTCGTTTCCGGCAAGCATTTCCAGGTGGCGCTGCAGCGCCAGCCCTTCTTTGATTCGTTCATGGAGGAGCATCTGGAGATCATGCAGGCGATCGGCCGGCGCGATGTCGCCGCCGCCAAACATCTCCTGAAGGCGCATCTGCTGGCCTCGAGCGAGAAGGCGGCCGAGCGTCTCGCTGCCTTCCGCGCCACCCACGTCGTTTCGCCGACTTCCTATTTCGTGTGAACAACCGGCGGCCGGTCATTCCGTCACGGCATGGATTAAATGCCTTACGAAGGAATGATGTTGCACGCGTGGCCAACTCCGACCATTCTGCGCGCGCCGTCGCCCGGGTCGACGATGTGTTTGCGATCCGCCGGTGCGGGACAGTTCCTTCTTTGTGAGCGTCCGTAGCCGGCCAAGCCCGCGCGCCCCTGAAAAGGCGCGCTGTTCCGGTGTTTTCGGGGGGAGATGCCGGATCGGGGGCCGGGGCAGCGTCTGACGCTCGCCCCGCCCTCGGGCGACACCGGCAGGCCTGCGCCGCCTGTTCGACGAGGCTTCCGCATCCGCATCGGCTGTGCAATCGTCAGTGCATCGGGGCAATCGGGGAATCCGGATCATGACGGCCAGGCAGTCGGCGGCGACAGGCGGGGAGATGGCGCTTGCGGAGGGTGCACGCCGTGGCGTTTGATCTCATCCTGGCGAATGGCCGCGTCATCGACCCGTCGCAGGGGATCGACCGCATCACCGACGTCGCCTTCGCCGACGGCAAGGTGGCGGCGATCGGCGACAATCTCGCCGCTGTCGGCGTCGACCGGCGCGATGTCGCCGGCAAGATCGTCACGCCAGGCCTGATCGACCTGCACACCCATGTCTACTGGGGCGGCACCTCGCTCGGCGTCGATGCCGAGGACTACGCGCGGCGGAGCGCGGTGACGACGTCCGTCGACACCGGCAGCGCCGGGCCAGGCAACTTCCCGGGCTTCCGCAAGCATGTGATCGAGCCGAGCGCGGTGCGCATCCTCGCCTACCTGCATGTTTCCTTTGCCGGCATCTATGCCTTCTCCAACCGCATCATGGTCGGCGAGAGCCACGACATGCGCCTGATGGCGGCGCAGGACGCGGTCGAGGTGGCGGACGCCAATCGCGACGTCGTCGTCGGCATCAAGGTGCGAATCGGCCGTCATGCCAGCGGCGACAGCGGCATCGCGCCGCTCGACATCGCGCTGCAGGTCTCCGACGAACTCGGCATGCCGATGATGGTGCATATCGACGAGCCACCGCCTTCCTATGAAGCCGTCGTCGACCGGCTCCGGCCGGGCGACGTGCTGACCCACTGCTTCCGTCCGTTCCCGAACGCGCCGATCACCGGCAGGGGCGCGATCAAGCCGGAAGTGATCGCGGCGCGCGAGCGCGGCGTGATCTTCGACATCGGCCACGGCATGGGCTCGTTCTCGTGGAAGACGGCGCGCGCCATGCTCGACCAGGGCTTCGCGCCGGACACGATTTCCTCCGACGTCCATGCGCTCTGCATCAACGGGCCGGCGTTCGACCAGGTGACGACGCTGTCGAAATTCCTCCATCTCGGCATGCCGCTCGGCGAGGTGATCGCCGCCTCGACCCTCAATGCCGCCAGGGCGCTCGGCCGGCCCGAGCTCGGCACGCTGAAGCCGGGCAGCCCCGGCGACGCCAGCATCCTCTCGATCCGCGAGGGCAGCTTCCCGCTCGAGGATTCGCGCGGCGGGATCATCGCTGCGAAGGAGCGAATCGTGGCCGATGGCGTCGTCGTCGCCGGCCGCTGGTGGCATTCGAACTGAGCGGGCGGACCGCCGGCGCGCCTTCCGGCCGCGCCGGCCGCAGGCGGCTAGATCAACGGCAGACGCTGCCCGGATTTAGTTTTGCTGAACAAATAATTCTCAGCGAGCGCCGGTCTATCGGGCATTTCTCATCGTCTCTGCCAAGAAGAAAGAAATCGCTTGGCAGAAACCGTCCGGGCGACACATGATCGAGAACCAGACGCGGGAGCGGCCTTCGGCGGATGCCTTGGAGGCCCCAGGGACACGTTCTTTCCCGCGCCGGTAAGTGCATGGCCCGGCTCGTCCGGGGGAAGCAGAGGAGGGGTGGGCTACCGCACGGGCCGCATCTTCGGCTCGTCAATCGTCGGCGAAGCGGGACTTCGCCGCGAGGTCATCCCGAGGGGATGACGTTTCATTCTGCAGGGACGGTTGCGCGGGGAACCAAAACAATAGCGCCGGCCAGCCGCTGTGGAATGCAAGGTTACATGAGCCTCTACCTAGTTCGTTCAAGATTCACAACGTGAATACGGCAGGATCAGCTGAATGTACCAAATCAAGAAAAGCAGGGTTCTCGGTCTTCTGGCGGGCGCAGCCGTCATGCTCGGCGCGTCGACTGGCGCGCAGGCAGAGACCATCCGCGTCGTGCTCGGCTATTACAGCGCCGCGACCCAGGAATTGTTCGAAGGCATGGCCAAGGATTTCATGGCCAAGCATCCGGGCGACGAGGTCAAGATCGAGGTCATCCAGTGGGATAACCTCCAGCAGCGCCTGACCACCGACATCGCCGGCGGCACCGAGCCGGACATCTCGATGATCGGCACGCGCTGGCTGGTCGATTACGTCAAGAACGACATCGCCGAGCCGCTCGACGGCTACATGACGCCGGAATTCAAGGGCGGCTTCATCGACGCCTTCCTCTCGCCCTCGACCTTCGACGGCAAGATGTACGGCCTGCCGGTCGCCGCTTCGGCGCGCGCCATGTATTACAACAAGGACCTGCTGGCCAAGGCTGGCGTCAACGAGCCGCCGACCACCTGGGACGGCGTCGTTGACACCGCGAAGAAGATCAAGGCGCTCGGTTCGGACGCTTATGGCTTCGCGCTGCAGGGCAAGGAAATCGAGACCGACGCCTACTGGTACTATTCGCTCTGGAGCCATGGCGGCGACATCATCAAGGACGGCAAGTCCGGCGTCGCCAGCCCCGAGGCGGTGAAGGCGCTGACCCTCTACAAGTCGATGATCGACGAGGGCCTGACCGAGCCCGATCCGAGCGGCTTGAACCGCCAGGACATCGAGCGCCTGTTCAAGCAGGGCCGCATCGGCATGATCCTGACCGGCCCGTGGCTGCGCGGCCAGATCAAGACCGACGCCCCGACGCTGAACTACGGCCTGTCGTCGATCCCCGAGGGCACCACCAAGGCGACCTATGGCGTCACCGACACGCTGATGGTCTTCAAGTCGAGCAAGAACAAGGAACTCGCCATGAAGTTCCTGACGGAAACGGCCTTCAGCCCGAAATGGCGCATCGAGTTCTCGACCAAGGAAGGCTTCCTGCCGGTCATGAAGGAAGAGGCCGCTGCGCCCGTCTTCGCCAATGACCCGCAGCTCAAGGCCTTCACCGACATGCTGCCCTATGCCCGCTTCGCCCCGCCGGTGGCGAACTGGGAGCAGATGGTCGACGCGGTGATCGCTTCGCTGCAGAAGGTCTATATCGGTCAGGCCCAGCCGGAAGCCGCCCTGCAGGAAGCCGCGGCGACGATCGATGGCCTTATCCAGCAGTAACGCCGGCAAGGCACCCGAGGCGGGCGTCGGACGCGCGAAAAGCCGCGTCTCGGCGTCCTCCAACGGCAAGATAGGGCGCGCCAGCGCGCCCTATCTTCTCATCCTCCCTTCCATCCTGTTCGCCTTCTGGATCATCGGTTATCCGATCTACGACATGGCCAACATGTCGGTTCACGCGGTCAATCGGTTCGGCAAGACGGCGGCTTTCAACGATTTCGCCAACTACCAGCGGCTGTTCTCACACCAGCTCTTCATCGGCTGCCTGATCCGCACACTTGTGTGGACGGTGTTCGTCGTCGGCGGCACGGTGCTGCTCTCGGTGCCGATCGCGCTGATCCTGAACGAGAAGTTCTACGGCCGGACCTTGGCGCGCATCATCATCATGCTGCCCTGGGCGGTGTCGCTGACCATGACCGGCATCGTCTGGCGCTGGTCGCTGAACGGCCAGTTCGGCATGGTCAACGCGACGCTGAGCGAGATCGGCGTGTTGAGCGCGCCGGTCGAATGGCTCGCGACCTCGACGACGGCCTTCCCGATCCTGATCGCCATCGGCATCCTCGTCTCGATCCCGTTCACGGTGACGGTCATCCTCGGCGGCCTCGCCTCGCTGCAGGCGGATGTCTTCGAGGCGGCGAAGATCGACGGCGCCAGCGGCTGGCAGCGCTTCCGCTACCTGACGCTGCCGCTGATCCGGCCGTTCCTCAACATCGTGCTGGTGCTGAACTTCATCTACGTCTTCAACTCCTTCCCGCTGATCTGGGTGATGACGCAGGGCGACCCGGCCAACAGCACCGACATCCTGGTGACCTGGCTCTACAAGCTCGCCTTCCGCTATGGCG
The DNA here is from genome assembly GCF_026343855.1 of Kaistia nematophila. Lineage (NCBI taxonomy): Bacteria > Pseudomonadati > Pseudomonadota > Alphaproteobacteria > Hyphomicrobiales > Kaistiaceae > Kaistia > Kaistia nematophila. The sequence goes on from NZ_JAPKNK010000013.1 coordinate 105,367, forward strand.
AGTTGGGCATCGCCTCGGCGCTGTCGATCGTCATGTTCCTGATCCTGCTGGCGCTGACGATCACTTACGCGGCGCTGGCCATGCGCAACGAGCGGAGCACCGTCTGATGGAGAATCCGGTCCGCAAATCCATCCTGATGTGGCTCTGCCTGTCGCCGCTGGTGATCCTGATCCTCTTCCCGTTCGCCGTCATGATCTCGACGGCCGTGAAGCCGAGGGTCGAGGTGCTGATGTATCCGCCGAGTTGGTTCCCGTCGGAGATCCGGCTGCAGAACTTCGTCGACATGTGGCAGGCGACGCGTCTCGGCCCGGCGGTTCTGAACAGCCTGATCGTCAGCATCACCGCCACGGTCCTCTGCCTGCTGGTCGCGATACCGGCCGCCTATGCGGCGGCGCGCATGGAGTTCACGGGACGCAAGCTGTTCCGCCAGTTCCTGCTGGTCACGCAGATGCTGTCGCCGATTGTGCTGGTGCTCGGCATCTTCCGCCTGATGGCGAAGATGGGCTTCGTCGACCAGCTGCCGGCGCTGGTGCTCGCCTATGTCGCCTTCAACCTCGCCTTCTCGGTCTGGATGCTGCAGGCCTATTTCCAGACCATCCCGCGTGAGCTGGAGGAGGCGGCGACCCTCGACGGCGCCTCGGCGATCCAGCGGCTCTGGCGGATATTCCTGCCGCTGGCGATCCCGGCGATCGGCATCACCGCCGTGTTCATCTTCATCTATTGCTGGAACGAGTTCGTGCTGGCGATGACGCTGCTGCGGACGCCGGAGAAGAGCACGCTGACGCTGCAGACTTTCTCGCTGGTCGGCGGGCGCTACCAGGTCGAGTGGGACCATGTCATGGCGGCGACGCTCGTCGCCAGCGTGCCGGTCGCCGTGATCTTCGCGCTGCTGCAACGCTCGCTGGTCAGCGGGCTGACGGTCGGCGCCGTGAAGTAGCCTCCAGACAGACACCTGAAATCGGCGGCGGGCTCCGGCCCGCCGCTTCCGACACGCCAGAAGAAACCGGAGACCGAAATGGGACTGAAGGATTGGTTCGGGCTTGAGGGCAAGCGGGCGCTCGTCACCGGCGCGAGCCGCGGCTTGGGGCGCGAAATGGCGCTGGCGCTGGCGGAAGCGGGCGCCGACATCATCATCACCGGCCGCACGCAGGAAACGCTCGACGCGACGGTAGCCGACATTCGCGCGCTCGGCCGACAGGCCTGGGGCGTCATGGCCGACATGTCGGAGGCCGTGCAATGCGAGGCCGCCTGCAAGGCGATCCTTCGGGAATACGGCCCGGTCGACATCCTGATCAACAATGTCGGCAACCGCATCGCCAGCATGCCGATCGTCGAGGAGACGCTCGAGACCTGGCAGCAGTCGCTCGACATGAACCTGACCAGCTGCTTCCTCGGCACCAGGATCTTTGGCGCCGCCATGCTGGAGCGCGGGCAGGGCGGGCGCATCATCAATATCGCCTCGATGAGCGGCCTGATCGCCAATCGCGGCATCGGCGGGCGCGACTACGAGACCGGCAAGGCGGCGGTGATCCATTTCACCCGCTGCGCCGCCGCCGACTGGGCGCCGCATGGCGTTACCGTCAACGCGATCTGCCCCGGCCTGTTCATGACCGACACCAACCGGAGCTGGAACGAGCGCCGGCCGGACGTGATCGAGGCGATCGTCGCCCATATCCCGATGGGCCGGCCCGGCAATCCGCCGGAGATCGCGCCGCTCGCCGTCTATCTCGCCAGCCCCGCCGCCTCCTATGTCACCGGCGCCGCCTATGTCATAGATGGTGGCTACACCCTCTGGTAGTCTCAATCCCTGAGCCGGCTTACCAGGCGGCAATATCGCGCTTTACGGAGACATCGTGTCGATCCATTTCTTCGGCCGGCTGCCCGACGGCACCGCCATTTCCGAGATCCGGCTTGCGAATGCCAGCGGCGCCACCGCCTCTGTGCTGACCTTCGGCGCGGCGCTGCGCGACCTTGTCGTCCCGGTCGAGGGCGGAGAGCCGCGCCGCGTCGTGCTCGGCTTCGAGACGCTGGACGGCTATCTCGAAAACAACCGCTATCTCGGCGTCACCGCCGGCCGCCACGCCAGCCGCATCGGCGACGGCCACCTCGCGATCGACGGCAGGGAATACCAGCTGTCGCTGAACGAAGGCGGCGTCCACCTGCATGGTGGCGTCACCGGCTTCTCGCGCAAGCCCTGGCGCATCCTCGAATCGGACGAGGAATCGGTGACGCTCGGGCTGATCTCGCCGGATGGCGACGACGGCTATCCGGGCGAGCTCGACGTGCGCTGCACCTATCGCCTGCTGGCGCCGGGCACGATCCACATCACGCTGACGGCCACGACCGACGCGCCGACCGTGGTCAGCCTCGCCAACCACTCCTATTTCTCGCTGCTTCCGGGCACGACCAGCCGCGAGCACAAGCTGCAGTTCGCCGCGTCCGGCTATACGCCGTTCAGCCCGGCGCTGGTGCCGAGCGGCGAGATCGCCGACGTCGCCGGCACGCCTTATGATTTCCGGACGATCCGCCCGATCGCCGATCCGGCCGGCGACGCCGGTTTCGATTATGATTGCTGTCTGGTGGTCGACCGCGACGGCGAGGGGCTTGTCCGCGCCGCGCGGCTGGAGGCGCCGGACGGCAGCCTGGCCATGGAGGTCCACACCACGGAACCCTGCATCGTTTTCTATGACGGCGCCGGCCTGGCGCCGGACTGGCGCGGCCTCGACGGCGTCGGCCACCGGACCCATGCCGGGCTCTGCCTGGAGCCGATGCGCTTCCCCGACAGCCCCAACCAGCCGACCTTCCCCTCCGCCATCCTGCGCCCCGGCGAGATCTACCGGCAGGTGACGGAATACCGCTTCGGGTAAGTTTTCAGCAGCAAATGCGAAAAGGGCGGCCCCGGAAGAGGCCGCCCTTTTTCGTTCTCGGCAACTCGGACCGATCAGGCCTTCGGCTTGGCGATGGCGATGCACTCGACCTCGTAGCGCAACGCCGCGCCGAGGCAGTTGGTGATCGTCGTGCGGGCCGGGAACGGCTCGCTGAAATATTCGCGATAGAGCTTGTTGAAGAGCGGGATGTCGGCCGGATCCTGCACGTAGTTGCGCGTCTGCAGCACGTGCTTGAAGTCGCTGCCGGCCGTCTCCAGCACCTTGCGCATGTTCTCCATCGAGCGGCGCATCTCGCCCTCGAACGTGTCGGAGATGATCTGGCCGGTGGCGTCGACCGAGGCCTGGCCGGACACGAAGATCAAATCGCCGAACTTGGTCGACGGGCTGAAGGGCAGGTGCGAACGCGGGGTATCGGGCTCGCTCGGATATTCGATCATGCGGGTCTCCGTGATCATGGCGGATGTGCTCACCTCTCCCCCGGGGAGAGGTGAGGGAGGCTGGATTTCCCTCCGTGCTCAGCCGAGCGGGAAGACCGGCTTGCGCAGGCGGCGATAGGGCAGCGAGGTCAGCACGCTGGTGCAGGGGCCCGGCGTCGCGACCGTGTAGCTCCGGACCGCGATCGGGTCGTAGGCGCGGCGATGGGCGACGGCCGCCTTGACGCCGATCGCCGTCAGTTCCTCCGGAACGATGCCCTGCGAGCGCAGCTGGCCGAGGTCGAAGGGCGGCGTCTTGCGGCTGTTGACGAGGATCCTGACGCCGTCCGCCTCCAGCACGACCGAGGGGCCCATGCTGATATGGATGCCCTGCATGGCGGCGAGGTGGCTGTTGCGGTCCTCGAGCGTGAATTCGCCGTCGCTGCGGCTGACGAAGGCAGCCTCGATTTCGAGCGGGCCGGCGCCGAGCCGGCTGGCCTTGCCGCCGAGGCGCACGGTGCGCACTTCGCCGGGAACCGCGTCGGCGAACGCCTTCACGGTCTCGGCGTCTGCGATGGCGACGGCGGCATTCCGGATGCCATGGCGCAGGAAGCCGCGCAGGATCGCCGTGTCGTCGCCGGGTGCGCCGCCGCCGATATTGTCGGCCGGCTCGACCACGATGTAGGGCCCGCCTTCCAGCGTCCGGATCTCGGCGAGCGCGGTGTCGAGGTCCCATTCCTTCGGCTGGCCGAGCTCGCGCAGCTCGACCGCCAGCGCCTCCAGCCGGTCGAGCGCGGCCTCCGCCCGTTCGGCGCTGCCGGTGGTGATCAGCGAGAAGGCGACGCCGGCATCCGGCACGTCGGAGAAGGAATAGCCGCCGATGATGTTGACGGCCCAGATCTCGGCGTCCTCGGCCTCGATCTCTCGGGCAAGGGCTTCGAGATCGCGCATCGGCCGGTCGGCGGTGCCGGTGCCGGGCGGCGCCCAGATGATGGCGGCGTTGCGCGCATGCATGACGGGGCTGGCATGCTCGCGAAGCGCGCGCGCCAGCAGCTCGGCCGAGCGGACGGCGGAGTCGCGCGCGTCGGTATGCGGGTTCTCGCGATAGGCGACGAGACCGTTGGCGCCCTTGGCCATGGCGGCGGTGAAGGTCGCATGCAGGTCGAACACGGCATAGAGCGGCAGCGTCGCGGCGCCGGGGATGGCGCGGATGCGGGCGAGCAATTCGCCTTCCGGATCGACGCTCTCCGTCGTCACCATCGCGCCGTGCAACGCCAGCCAGATGCCGTCGAGGCCGCCATTGTCGAGCGCGGCGCGGAGGCCCGCTTCAAGCTCGCGCCAGAACGCTTCGAACACGGCCTGGTCGGTGGTGCCGGAGGGCAGGGCCGAATATTCGACGACCGGCACGACATCCCAGCCCTCGGTCTCCGCCACTTCCAGGAAGCCGTCGACCGTCGAGCCGTCGCCGCGCCGCGCGAGCAGCGCCGCGCCGCGCAGGATCTCGTAATCCGGAAGCCGGGTGATCTCGTCCACGAAGGTATGGGTCTCGTGATAGAGCCCGGCCAGCAGGATGCGAGGGCGCTTGGTGGTCATGGAAGGCTACCTGTTGCGGGACATGTTCGCCGTGATCTCGGCGAGGGTGGCGACGAGAAGCCGGCCGAGCCGCTCGATGGCTTCCGGCTCGAAGCGGGCGGAAGGGCCGGCGATGGAGACGGCGGCGACCGCTTCGCCGCCGGGCGCGAAGATCGGCGCGGCGACGCAGGCGCCGCCGATCTCGTTCTCCTCGAATTCCGTGGTCCAGCCGACGCTGCGGCAGCGTTCGAGCACGGCTTCCAGCGCTTCGGGGTCGGTGATGGTGCGGTCGGTCGCGGCCGGCAGCGAGCCGAGATTGTAGATGATCTTGCGGAACGACAGCGGCTGATAGGCGAGCAGCGCCCGGCCGCAGGCCGTCGAATGGTAGGCGGCGCGGGTGCCGGAATAGGACGAAACGCGCAGCGTGTGGCTGCCCTCGAGGCTCTCGACGATGACGGCGTCGGTGGGGCCGGGCAGGGCGAGGTTGACCGTCTCGCGCGTCTCCGCGCAGAGCTTGACCAGATAGGGCTGGGCGAGCGCGGCGATGTCGAGCCGCCGCTCGACCGCCTTGCCATAGACGAGGTGCTGCAGGCTGAGCCGATAGGCGCCGCCCTTGATGTCGCGCTCGGCCAGGCCGACGTCGACGAGCGCCGTCACCAGGTTGAAGGCCGTGGTCTTGGCGAGCCCGGTGCGGGCGGCGAGTTCACGCAGCGAGACGAAATCGCCGCTCGCCATCGCGTCGAGCAGCGCCTTGGCGCGGGCCACGGATTGGATTCGCGCCGCAACGGCAGCGGCGCCGCTCGGCTCGTACTCAGGCTTCGACATGCTGTTTCCAACCCCGGCAATCGAGACGTCGCAAGGCCTTATGTTCCATATAGTGGAACATTCAGGCGGTCCTCGTCCGTTCATTAAGACATCAAGTCCCGCAGGGGTGCAAGCCGAACGTCCGGTTTTCGCAGCTGAACTTTGGAAACGGTGTTGACAGAAAGGTGGGGCGGCCGCTTAAGTTTCAACCAGGCAACCAAATTTTTGTTCCATGATGTAGAATATTGGGCGCCATGGGGTTCGGTCTTGGCGAGCGGGGGGCGACAATGCGGGTATTTGTGGCGTCTCAGGCGGCCGGGACGAGGGCTTTCTCGTTGAAGCCGTCCGACCAATCCCATGCCGCCCAATCCTACGCCGTCCCCTCACTACTGGACCCCATTCCATGGCTCTGATTCCGCGCCTCGACATCGCGGCGCTCGATGCGCTTGAACTCGATCCTTCGACCAAGGGGCTTCCTTATGACGCGCCGCGCCTGACCGTCGGCGCGGTCGGACGCCAGGGCTGGAGCCTGCTCGACGGCGACCTGCCGCTGCCCGTCGCCGTCATCCGCGAGAAGGCGTTGGCGGCGAACAGCGCCTGGATGAGCGCCTTCACCGCGCAGAACGACGTCGTCATCGCGCCGCATGGCAAGACGACGATGTCGCCGCACCTGTTCGACCTGCAGATCGCCGACGGCGCCTGGGCGATCACCGCAGCGACGCTGCAGCAGGTCGGCGTCTGCCAGCGCTTCGGCGTCAGGCGGGTGCTGCTCGCCAATCAGCCGGTCGGCACCCAGGCGATCGATGCCTGTTTCCGCGCGCTCAAGGGCGACGACGCGATCGAACTCTATTGCCTCGCCGACAATCCGGACGGCGTCGCCATGCTCGCCGAGGGCGCGCGCCGCAACCCGCCGCCGGGAGGCAACCCGCTGCGCATCCTCGTCGAGATGGGCTTCATCGGCGGGCGCACCGGCGTCCGCACCCGCAATGGCGCGCTCGAACTGGCGCGCGCCATCGCCGCCGCGCCGGGGCTGGAGCTTGCCGGCTTCGAATGCTTCGAGGGCATGCTGCCGACGGCGGAGACGGCGGACGGCCTGATCGACGACGTCGCCGCCATGGCGCTGGCCGCGATGCAGGAGGGCCTGTTCCGCTCCGATGCGCCGGTCGTCATCAGCGCCGGCGGTTCGGCCTTCTTCGACCGGGTGGTCGAGCGTTTCGACAGCGTCGCGTTTCCGCTGCCGGTGCTGCGCGTGCTGCGCTCCGGCTGCTACCTGACGCATGACGTCATCGCCTATGCGACGGCGTTCGAGCGCATCGTCCGTGAAACCTCGCTGAAGCTGCCGGAGGGCGGGCTCGAGCCGGCGCTGGAGGTCTGGGCGATGGTGCAGTCACGCCCCGAGGGCGGCCGCACCATGCTGACCATGGGCAAGCGCGACGTCAGTCACGATGCCGGCCTGCCGGTGCCGCTGCGCTGGTATCGCCCGGATGGCAGCATGACGGCGCCGGCGGAAATAGCCGCCGGCCATTCGGTCGTCGCGCTCAACGACCAGCACTGCCACATGATCACGCCGCTCGACAGCCCGCTCAGGACCGGCGATCTCGTCGGCTTCGGCATCAGCCATCCCTGCACCACCTTCGACAAGTGGTCGCTGCTCTATCTGGTCGATGAGGACTATCGGGTCACGCGCGGCCTGAAGACGTTCTTCTGAGCCTCGTCCCGCCGCCGGCAGGTGCGCGGCGGGCCGATCCTGTTTCTGCTGGACTATCCGAGTTGTTCCACCGGGCGAAACCGGACGGCGTTGACATGAAATTTCTCGATTAATAGCCTGCCTGTCGATCGGCTTGCCTTGTCATTTCCGGACGTGGCCCGGATCGGGGCCAGACTTGTAGTGCCTGTCTCGCGGCCGTTTCGTCGCAGGATCTGTGCGCCGAAAATCTATTCGCCCGAGTTCGAAACAAGATCTCATGGAGATTGGCGTTGCGTATCGCCGTCATTCACATTTCGCAGGAAACCAACGACTTCAATCCGGTGCTGACCACGCTGGACGACTATGCCGGCTTCGGCATCTATGAGGGCGCCGAGATCTTCGAGAAGCTGCGCGGCTTCGGCCAGGTCGGCGGTCATCTGCAGGTGGTCGAGGAATCCGGCCTCGAGATCGAGCAGATCCCGATCATCCGTGGCTATGCCTCGGCGGGCGGCCGCCTCTCGGCCGAGACCTTCCAGTTCTTCCAGGACAAGATCCGCGCCGGCCTGCAGGTGGCGGGCAGGATCGACGGGCTGGCGCTGCAGCTGCATGGCGCCTGTTCGGCCGAGGGCGTCGACGACGTCGAGGGCGAGCAGATCGCGCTATGCCGCGAGATCCTCGGCCCCGATGTGCCGATCGTGCTCGGCCTAGATCATCATGCCAATGTCACGCAGAAGATCATCGACAACGCGACCGCAATCGTCGGCCACCGCACCCAGCCGCACGACGTCTACGACACCGGCGTCATCGGCACCAAGCTGCTGCTGCGCATCCTGACCGAGGGGCTGAAGCCGACCACCGCCTGGCGCAAGATCCCGCTCGTCTCGCATCAGGAGCAGTTCCTGACCTCGCAGGGACCGATGAAGGTGTGGTTCGACGCGGCCCGCGCCGCCGAATCCGATCCGCGCGTGCTGCAGGCGTCGAACTACCCGATGCAGCCCTGGCTCGACGTCGCCGAGGGCGGCTGGGCCACCATCGTCGTCACCGACAACGACCAGGCGCTGGCCGAACAGATCGCCGACGAGCTGGCTGATCTCTGCTGGTCGCTGCGCGACGATTTCCAGCTCCGCGAGTCGGTCTCGGTCGACGACGCCGTGCGCCAGGCCGATGCGGCGCCGGGCCTCGTCATGCTGAGCGATACCGGCGACACCGTATTCGGCGGCGCCGCGGGCGACAGCAACCTGCTGCTCGAAGCGATGCTCCGTCTCGGCATCAAGAAGCGGGCGCTGGTGCCGCTGATCTCGCCCAAAGCCGCCGCGAAGCTGGTCGCCGCAGGCGAGGGCGCGACGGTGACGCTGGAGCTTGGCGGCGACGCGGCGACGGAATTCTTCACCCCGCTCACGGTCACCGGCACGGTCCGCACCGTCGGCGGCGGACTCCTGAAGATCGAGGGCTACAACCACCAGAGCGAGGTCGATCTCGGCCCGTCCGTGATCTTCGATGTCGGGCCGGTCACGCTGATGATCACGACGTTGCGCGGCGTCGCCGGCAATGTCCCCGGCGTCTACCGGGCGATGGGCGTCGAGCCGACGGATTACGGCATCGCCGTCCTGAAGACGGCTTCGAACTTCCAGTATTTCGCGCCGATCTCGACCGGCGTGGTGCGCGCCGACACGCGCGGCCCGGGCCAGTCCGATGTCTTCACGCTGCCCTGGAAGCGGATTCCGCGCCCGATCTATCCGATCGAGACCTTCGACGACTGGCGTGCCCATTCTTCGCAGCCGGGCGGCCTCGCCAAGGTTTGAGGTTGGCCGATCGATCCCCTGCGAACGGGAGCGGAGGGGCCTCATGACGTGCCAGTTCTTCCGGGCGCTCAGGGGGCTCGTCTTCCTGGTTCTCGCCGCGGCGGCGTCGGTCGCCGTCGCCGGCGTCAGCCTGGTGGCGCCGGCCCATGCTCAGGAGCCGGCGCTCAGGGGTGGCACGCTGCGCGTCGCCATCCTGACCGACATGACCAATTTCGATCCGCAGCAGTTCTCGGCGGTGAATTTCCACCTGATCAAGAACCTCTATGACAGCCTGATCGAATACACGCCCGAGGGAGAGGCGGTGCCGAGCCTGGCGACCGCCTGGCAGATCGCGCCCGACAACCAGTCCGTGAGGGTGACGTTGCGCGACGACGTCAGCTTCGCGAGCGGCGCCAAGCTCACCTCGGCCGACGTGGCGGCAACGCTCGCCAAGGCCGCCGATCCCGGGCGCGGCAAGAACGTCTATGCCACCATGTCGATTGTCACGAACTGGACGACGCCGGACGACAGGACGATCGTCATCCACTTCAAGGCGCCTGCTCCGCAGCGCCAGATCACCGACCTGCTGCAGTTCACCATGCCGATCGAGGCTGCCGGCATCGCCAGCGTCGAGACGGTCCCCGCCGGCACAGGCGCCTACATGCTGGATAGCCGCGCCGTCGGCCAGGGGCTGAGGCTGAGGGCCAATCCGCATTACTGGCGCCAGGGCCAACCGGTCACCGAGGCGGTCGATTTCACCATTTTCAGCGACGACGTCTCGGCGAGCGCGGCGCTCGAATCCGACGCCGTCGACATCATCTATGGTAGCTCCGCACGCAGCGCCGTTCGCCTGCAGGATGTCGGTTATCAGGTGCTGCGCGGACCGGGGCCGCTGGTCCAGGTCTTCCGCATCAACTCGACCCGCGCGCCCTTCACCAATCCAAGCTTCCGTCAGGCCTTCAACTATCTGATGGACCGCGAGGGCATGCTGCGGGTCGGCTATGCCGGCCTTGGCGAGGTGGCGGCGCTGCCCTGGGCGCCGGCGAGCCCGGCCTTCGACGCAACCTATGCCGACGAATTCGCCTACAATCTCGACAAGGCGAAGGAACTCCTCGCCGCGTCCGGTCTGACGCCGGCCGAACAGAGCGACTGGAAGATGCTGGTCGGGGGCGATGACGAGCCGACCATCGTCGTCAGCCAGATCCTGCAGAGCGCGCTGGCCGAGGTCGGCATCGATATCGAGCTCGATATCCTCCAGGGCGCGGAATATACTGAGGCGCTGCTCGCCGGCGATTTCGACGCCACCTTCGGCGCTGTCGGCAATGTGCAGAAATTCCCGTCCCGCGTCGCCACCAACAGCATCTACCGCGTCGTCAACAATCCGGTGCTGAAGGACCCGCATCCCGATTATGTCGCGGCGATCGAGCGGGTGAACACGACGTCGGACCCGGCCGAGGTGAAGGCGGCTTATGACAATCTGAACCGCGTCCTCGTCACCGATGCCTTCGCCATCCCGACCAATTCCTATGACACCGGCCTGATCGTCGCCTCTCCCAGGGTCGGCGGCCTGGCGCTCGACATCGACAATCTCTTCGTCGCGCGCATGGCGGGTTTCCAGTGATTGGGGCCGGCACTGCGGAGGCTTGAGCGGCTTCCTTCGCCTCTTCCCGCAGGGAGCGGTGAAGGGAAATCAATCCGAGAGGCCGCGCGCCTCGATCGGCCAGATGTCCTCCAGCTTGTCTGCGCGGACGACGTGCAGGAAATCGTGCAGGTTCACGGTCGGGTCGCAATGCGGCACGCTGCATTCGAGGCGTGTGCCGATCGACGGCACCGGCTTGCCGGGCAACGTGTCGAGGCGGCCGAATTCGTCGCCGACGAAAGCGATGGAGCCGAATTCGCGGCCGTCGAGATAGGCGCGCGGCGCCGGTCCGTCGACGGCGAAACTCTTGCTGCCGGCGTCGATGATCGCCTCGCCGCGGATGTTGTGGGCGATGACCGTGACGGTGAGGAAGAGGGCGGTGCCGAACACGTCGGCGCCGGTGCCGTGCAGGTCGACGCGGCGATAGTCCTCATCCATGAACACGTAGGAGCCGGCCTGCACCTCGGTCAGGACCTTGTCCTCGAAATCGAGCAGATGGCTGCCTGTGCCGCCGCCGGTGACGATCGCGGGGGAGAGGCCCGCCGCGTCGAGCGCTTCGACGATGGCGAGCAGGCGCCCCATGGCGAGGCGGTTCTCGGTGCGCCGCGCCTCATGATCGAAGATGTGCTGCACGAAGCCGGCATAGCCCTGCACGCCGACGAAGCGGAGCGAGCTTTCGTCGGCGACCTGGCGCGCGAGCGCGACGACGCCTTCCGGCGTCGCGACGCCCGTGCGGCGCTGGCCGACGTCGCATTCGACGAGCACGTCGAGGCTCACGCCCGCTTCCCGTGCCGAGTCGGCATAGTCGGCGATCAGGTCGGGCCGGTCGACGACGACGGTCAGCACGGCGCCGCGCTGCGCCGCCTCGGTCAGGCGGTCGATCTTCAGTCGGCTGGCGACGGGCGCGGTCAGCATCAGCGGGTTGATGCCGGCCTCGAACAGGGCGAGGAGCTCGCCGACCTTGGCGCAGGCGATGCCGAGCGCGCCGGCGTCGAGCTGGCGGCGGGCGATCTCGGCGCATTTGTGCGATTTCGCATGCGGGCGAAGGCCGAGGCCGGCGGTGCGGGCCATGCCCGTCAGGGCCTGAAGATTGGCCTCGAACGCGTCGGCGTCGAGAATCAGCGCCGGCGTCTCCAGCCGGGGGCGGCCGTTGCGAAGGCCGATCAGGGGCTCGTTCAACCCGGCGACGCCGCGTCTCATTCCGTCTCTCCTGCGCGCGATCCGGCGCGCCGGCGCCGTTGCGGTTTGCGTTTCCCGTCAGCCGACCTTGTGGCCGGGCCAGCCCATCAGCAGCTTGGCGTCCTTCTCGGCGGCGCGGGCCTTTTCCGGATCCTTGAAGATCCGGAGCACGCAATGCGGTTCCCGGCGGTCGATCACGTCGTAGACCATGTGGTAGCCGGTCTTGTCCATGATCGGGCCGATCCAGCCGGCGCAGTGGTCGCAATAGCGGCCCATCGGCTCCGCGTCATTGTCCATCACCTTCGACAGGCTCGGGCAGACATTCATGCGCAGCTCCAGCCGGTCCGCGTCGAGATCGAGGTCCATGTCGCAGTTTTCCTCGATCTTGATGTGCGACCAGTACTCGTGCATGCCGGCGAGGCCCCGGGTCTGGATCAGGTCGAGGATATGCCGCTCCTGGTTCCCGGAGATAGCCAGCCAGTAGGCTTCGAGCGCGTCTTCGCCCTGGCTTTCGAGGAACTTGAACACCTCGTTGTAGAAGCGCGTGAAGTGGTCGCTAGGGATCATGCCAGCCTCCGGATGACCTGCCGGCAGGAACCCTCGCCGGTCAATTCGGTGTCGATGGCGAAGGGCGAGCCCTCGGCCATGGCCTCGTTGGTGCGGCGGGTCTGGTCGCAGAAATGCGGCGAGACGCTGCCGGTCAGCGCCTTCACATGGTGCCAGGCCGGACAGCGGCGGACCGTCAGCACGACCGCGTCTTCGCCGATCGCGACGTCGTAGTCGCCGCCTTCCCGGTCGAAGAAGTGCCGCCAGTGCCGCACAAGCTGGCGCGTGTCGCCGGCGATCAGGTCGGCGCGTATGCTGGCATAGACGTCGCGGCCGACTTTCCGGAAGATCTCGTCCATGGCTTCGACGCCGAAGCGCTCGACGATGAAATCGATCGTCGTGTTGGTGGCGCCATGGAAATCGAGATGGACGTTGCCGTCCTCCTCGTAGCGCATCGTGCCTGTTGCGGTCGCCATTCTCACACGCTCCCGTAAAGCCGCTCGCCGCCGACATAGGTGGCCTTGACCGCCAGCGTCGCCGGGTCGAGCACGACGAAATCCGCGAGCTTGCCCCGTTCGAGGCTGCCGATCTCCTGGTCCATGCCGAGTACGCGAGCCGGAACCAGGCTGGTCGCGTGCGCGGCGCGGACGAGATCCTTGCCCGAGAAGGCGAGATAGTTGCGCATCGCCTCGTCCGGCGCCAGCGACGAGCCGCAGAGCCCGCCATTCGCGTCGCGCACGGCCTTGCCGGGAGCGCTGGTGACGACGTAGCCCGGATAGAACTCGAAGGTCTTGCCCGGCGTGCCGGCATATTTCATCGCGTCGGTCTCGAGGAAGACGCGATCCTCCGGCAGCTGCGCCAGCAGGCGGATCAGCTGCGGGTCGACATGGATGCCGTCGGCGATCAGGCCGAGGGCCAGCGTCGGCTCGGCAATGAGGGCATCGGTCAGCGACACGACGTGCACGCCCATGCCGCCCGGCGGATAGGTCGGCATGACGTTGTACATGTGCGTCACCGCGTCGAGGCCCCAGGAGACATAGCGCGGAATGTGCTCCGGCCGGGCCAGGCTGTGGCCGAGATGGATCGAGACGCCGGCCCGCTTCAGCACGGCGATGAAGGCTTCCGCCCCTTCGCGCTCCGGCGCGACCGTGACGGCCTTGAGCCTGCCATCCGCGGCGGCCAGCATCCGCTCCGCCAGCCCGGCGCTGGGCGCCAGGATGTTTTCGGGATTATGGGCGCCCGGCGAGCCGAAGCAGGGGCCTTCGCTATGCACGCCGAGCGCCCGCGCGCCCCTGGCCTCGCCGCATTGCGCCGCGAGACGGGCGAGCACGCCCTCCATGCCGGCCGGTGGCAGGCAGGGAATCGCCGGCAGGAAGCCGGTGACGCCGTGGCGCAGCATCACCTGGGAATTGGTGGCGACGGCGCCGGCATCGACGTCGCAATAGAGGTGTTCGCCGAAGCCGTGCTGCAACAGGTCGAGGAGGCCGGGGAACAGGATCGCGCCCTTGCCGTCGACCGGCTGCCAGTCCTCGCCCACGACCGTCCCGCGTGGCACGAGGCCCGCGATGCGCCCGCCGTCGATCAGCAGGTCGCTCGCCTGCTGTCCCTCCGGCGTGACGATTGTGACATCAGACCATCTCTGCTTGACGGGCATCGGATTTTCCATCGTTATGATGTTATCATGCTAACAAACTAATCTGGTTCGGCAAGGAGAAAGAGATGACGCAGCCCTGCGTATTGGTGACGGGCTCGACCCACGGCATCGGCTACGGAATCGCCGAGGCGTTCGCCCGCCAGGGCGCGCGGCTGGTGATCAACTCGCACTTGCCCGACAATGGCGCGCTGGCGAAGCTGCAGGCGCTGGCCGAGTGCCATTTCATCCAGGCGGATCTCTCCACCGCCGCCGGCGCCGTCGAGCTGGTCGAGAAGGCGCATGCGACGCTCGGCCGGCTGGATACGCTGGTCAACAATGCCGGCACCTTCCTCGATACGCCCTTCGACGAGCTCACCGAGGAGTTGTTCGACCGAACCTTCAATCTGAACGTGAAGGCCTATGTGTTCGCCTCGCAGGCCTTCGTGCGCAAGCTGGCGCCGGGCCAGGAGGGGGCGAGCATCCTCCTGGTCGGCTCCACCAATTCGGTGATGGCCGAGCGCCACAGCGTCGCCTATGACGCCTCGAAGGGCGCGGTGCTGATGATGGTGCGATCCCTCGCCGTGTCGCTCGCCGGCCGCGGCATCCGCGTCAACGGCATCGGCCCAGGCATCGTCGAGACGCCGCTGACGAAGCGCGGCCTCGACGTGCCGGGCGTGCGCAAGTCGCTGAACGCCCAGATCCCGTTCGGCCGCGTCGGCCAGCCGGAAGATGTCGGCGGCGCGGCGGTCTTCCTTGCGTCGCCAGCGGCAGGCTATATCACCGGCCAGATGCTGTTCGTCGATGGCGGCATCCTCGCCATCCAGAAGACGTGGGAACCGCCGGTTTGAACCTCGAAGCCTCGCCCCGCCATCTCCAGCTCCGCGACATGCTGTTCCGGCGCTGGAAGACGGGCGGGCTCAAGGCCGGCGATCGGATCGAGTCGCAGAACGAGATCGTGCGTTTCTGCGACTTCTCTCTGATCACCGTCGTGAAGACGCTGAAGGATCTCGAGAGCGAAGGCGTCATCCGCCGCCAGGTCGGCAAGGGCTCCTTCCTCGTCGCCACGCCCTGGGCCGAGGCGCACCGGCGCATCGGCTTCTTCTACAATCGCGACATCGTCGGCGGCGGCATCTTCGACAATGCCTTCTACACGCGCCTGGTGATGGCGTTCGAGAAAGGCATCGTCTCGGCCGGGCACGAATTCGTCATGGGCTCGTTCACCGACGCGCGCATGCCGGTCGGCATGTGGGACGCGCTCGACGCCGTCGTGCTGACCGGCTTCACGCGCGAGACCCGGCTGGAGGCGCTCGCCGATACCACGAGCCAGGTCAGCCTGATCGACGCCAGCCTCGACGGCAGCCGGTTTCACACCTACCGGCTGGACTATGGCCCCGCCTTTGCCGCGATGTTCGCTGCCCTCGGTGGCGCGCGGCTCAAGTTCCTCTATCTCGATTCCGAGATCGGCTCGAACGAGCAGGCGGCGCGGCTCGCGGCGTTCCGCGCGGCGGCGGCCGGCGCTCCGGCGCCGCAGGCGATCGAGATCGTCGCCGTCAACCAGGAGATCGATGTCGGCAATACGGGGGCGCTGCGGTCCGCCGTCGAGCGCGTGCGGCCGGACGTCGTCTGCGGCCATGTGCATGAGAGCTGGCGACCCCTGATCCGCGCCATTTCGCCGGCGGCGCGGATCTATCCCTTCCTGCTCGACCAGAAGGGCCCGGGCTTCGTCGTCGACAGCGCGCCATGGATGGCGGAGATCCTGCCGACGATCGAGGCCAACCTCGCCGACCGCCAGCGCCCGCCCGCGACGCACAGTTTTGCCGCAAGGTTTCAGGCGTAGGGCGGAGGTCTCTTCACCTCTCCCTGAGGGAGAGGTGCGGTGCAAGCTGCTGCCCTGGGCCGGAGGACTCCGCCCCACGCTCGCCGTCATCCCGGCCTCCGAGCCGGGATCCATCCCTCCGCGCCTCGCTATCGGGAATGACGCCAAGCGTCCGAGGGCCCGGCCGCATGGATCCCTGCTTCCGCAGGGATGACGGGGCGGTGATCCTATGCGAGCGCGTTGCCCGCCAGGCCCGCCTCGACCGTCAGGATGGCGCCGACGAGGTTTCGCGTCGCTTCCGCCTGCGGGCGCGTGAAGAGGTCGAGCGGCTTGCCGACCTCGACGATCTTGCCGGCCGACATCACCGAGACCCGGCTCGTCGTATAGGCGACGACAGAGAGGTCGTGCGCGATGAAGACGAGGCTGAGGCCGAGCTCGCTGATCAGGTCCTTGAGCAGGTTCAGCACCTGCGCCTGGATCGAGACGTCGAGCGCGGAGACAGGCTCGTCGGCGATCAGCACCTTCGGCGCCGGCATCAGCGCGCGGGCGATGGCGATGCGCTGCAGCTGGCCGCCGGAGAATTCGTGCGGATAGCGCTCCAGCGCCTGCCGGCTCATGCCGACCTGGTCGAGCACCTCGTGCACGCGGGCGACGTGGTCGCCTTCGATCCTGAGCGACCGCAGCGGTTCCAGCAGGGAGAGGCCGATACGCATCCTCGGGTCGAGCGACGAGCGCGGGCTCTGCATCACGACCTGCACCGAGCGGCGGAAATTCCGCCAGCGCTCCGCGTCTCCGGCCCAGATGTCGGCGCCGTTGTAGAAGACGTGCCCCTGCTTCGGCTTTTCCATGCCGGTCAGGATGCGGGTGAGCGTGGTCTTGCCGGAGCCGGATTCGCCGACCAGGCCGACGGCCTCGCCGGGACGGACGTCGAAACTGACCTTGTCGAGCACGGTCAGCGTCGGCCGCGCGCCGATCAGCGATTTCCGGCTCAGCGCATAGGTCTGCGTGACTTGCCGCATTTCGAGCAGCGGCGGCGTCAGATGGGTTTCGTCGACGCGGCGGTTCATGGCGCGCTCACTCCGGCTTGGACGGCGGCCCCGGCCGTTGCGGCGATCGGATGCCAGCAGGCGGCGCGGCGCGTGCCCTTCTCCAGCTGCGGAACCTCGGTCCGGCAGCGCTCGGTCGCGGCGCCGCAGCGCGGATGGAACGCGCAGCCCCTGGGCAGGCTGTGCAGCGGCGGCACCATGCCGGCGATCGAGGCGAGGCGCGAGCTGCCGTCGAGGGCGATGTTGTCCATGGTCGGCTGCGAGTCGAGCAGCCCCTTGGTGTAGGGGTGGCACGGCGAGCGGAACACTTCCGCGACCGGCCCCATCTCGACGATGCGCCCGGCATACATGACGGCGACGGTGTCGCACATCGCCGCGATGATCGGCAGGTCGTGCGTGATCATCATCAGCGCGCAGCCGCGCTCCTGCACCGCCTTGTTGAGGATGCGCAGCACCTGCTTCTGCACGGTCACGTCGAGCGCCGTCGTCGGCTCGTCGGCGATGATCAGCTGCGGATAGCAGGCGAGCGCCATGGCGATCATGACGCGCTGGCGCTGGCCGCCGGAGATCTCGTGCGGATAGGCGCGCATCAGCTGCTCGGGCCGCGGCAGCGACATCTGCCGGAACAGCTCGAGCGTCTGCGCCTCGGCTTCCTGCTTGCTCGCCTTGGTATGGCGGCGGATCACCGACGAGACCTGGAAGCCGATGCGGCGGACCGGGTCGAGCGAGGAGAGCGGGTCCTGGAACACCATCGAGAGGGTGCGGCCGCGGCGGCTGGAGAGCGCCTTGTCGGACTGGGTGACGAGGTCGACGCCGTCGTGCCGGATGCTGCCATTCGCCTGCCAGCCCATCGGCAGCAGACCCATCAGCGACAGCGCGGTCAGCGTCTTGCCGGAGCCGGATTCGCCGACGAGGCCCATGCGGCCGCCGGCGGGAAGCGTGAAGTCGATGCCGCGCACGGCGGTCAGCACCGTGTTGTGCACGACGAGGTCCGTTACCTCGAGCGCGTTCGGGCGCTCCATCGGGGACTTCGTCATGAGGCCCTCCGGGCGAGCTTGGGGTCGAGCACGTCGCGCAGGCCGTCCCCGAGCAGGTTGAGGCCGAGCACCATCAGCACGATGGCGAGGCCGGGCCAGATGGCGAGCGGCGACGACACGCCGACCTGCTGCTGCGCCTCGTTGAGCATCAGCCCCCACGAGATCGATGGCCGGTGCACGCCGACGCCGAGATAGGAGAGGCCGGCCTCGGTCAGGATGCCGGCGGCGAAATAGAGTGTGAACTGGACGATCATCACGCCGGCGATGTTGGGCAGCACGTGGCGGGCGAGGACGAAGACCTTGCCGCGGCCATAGAGCTTGGCGGCGGTGATGAAGTCCTCGTTCAGCACGCCCATCGCGGCGGAGCGGATGACGCGGGTGAAGGACGGCGTGAAGAAGGCCGTCAGCGCCAGGATGGTGGTGAGCGCGCCGGAGCCCATGGTGGCTGCCAGCACCAGCGCCGTGACCATGCCGGGGATCGCCAGCATGATGTCGGCGCCGCGCGAGATCGCTTCGTCGGCGATCTTGCCGGAGGCGGCGGCCGCGAGGCCGGCGATGGTGCCTAGGATCAGGCTCAGCGTGGCGCCGCCGGCGCCGACGAGGATCGAGGTGCGCGCGCCGACCATCAATTGCGCGATGATGTCGCGACCGAGCACGTCGGTGCCGAGCCAGTGGCCGGGCGTGCCGGCCGGCAGGAGGCGGTTGCGGATCACCGGGATGTTCGGGTTCGACGGCAGGTAGAAGAACGAGACAAGCGCGATCGCCAGGAACAGGGCCGTGAGCACGAGGCCGATCAGGAGCGACGCGTTGCGCGGCAGCCTGCGGCGCGGCTTGCGCTGTGGCGGCGAGATCGGCACGCCGGCCGGCGTGGGCATGGGGGAGGGCTGGTTCATGGTCATGTTGGGCTTCTCCCGCTCACCGGCTCGACCGCACGCGCGGGTCGAGGATGCCGTAGAGGAGATCCACGAGGAGGTTCACGGCGATGACGAAGATGATGATCAGCATCACCGTCGACTGCACGACGATCACCTCGCGGGCGGCGACGTTGGCGAGCATCATGCGGCTGAGGCCCGGCAGCGAGAACACCGTCTCGATGATCACCGTGCCGCCGATCAGCTCGGCGATCTGCAGGCCGACGATGGTGACGAGCGGCAGCGATGCGTTGCGCAGGCCGACTTTCAGCAGCGCCTCGGTGCGCGTCATGCCGACGGCGCGCGCCGTGCGCAGATAGTCCTGGTTCATGACGTCGAGCACGGCGGAGCGGACATAGCGGATCAGCACGGCGGCCATGATCAGGCCGAGCGACAGCACCGGCAGCACCAGCGAGCGTATGGCGCCCCAGGGGCTGACCGACCAGTCGGTCCAGCCGCCGGTCGGCAGCCAGCCGAGCCGGACGCCGAACAGGAGCGAGAGCAGGATGCCGGCCCAGAACACCGGCACGGCGACGCCGACCTGGCTCACCAGCGCGAGGATGGCGCCGGACGGCGTGCCGACATTGCGCGCGGCGTAGGTGCCGACGGGAATGGCGATGAGGAGGCCGAGGATCAGGCCCGAAAGCGCCAGCGGGATCGAGACGGAAAGGCGGGCGGTGACGAGGTCGGAGACGCGCTCATTGGTGCGGAAGGAGCGGCCGAGATCGCCGGAAAGCATGTTGCCGATCCAGTCGAAATACTGGACGAAGAGCGGGCGGTCGAGGCCATAGGTGTGGGCGAGCGCGTCGATCGCCTCGGGCGTCGCGCCCTTGCCGAGCACCACGGCGGCGACATTGCCGCCGGCGCCCCGGATCAGCAGGAAGATCGCCACCGAGGCGATGAAGATGGCGCCCAGGAAGAACACCAGTTTGCGCAGGACGTAGATCGCCATCAAGCTTTCCCGGAGAGGATCGTCGGATGCGGCCGCCGCCGGCCCGCAGGCGGGCGACGGCCGGTCTTGGACTGGCTGGCTTACCAGTGCAGCTTGTTGAGCTCGATCGCGACGTTGACGCGCGGCTCTTCAAAACCATTCAGGTCGGGATTGAACAGGCCGACGCCCTTCTTGGCGATCAGCGGGATGATGACGGCATCCTTGCGCAGGATGTCGGCGGCCTGCTTCATCTTCGCGACATAGTCTTCCTGCGTCAGGGCGACGTCAGCATCGGCGAGCGCCTTGGTATATTCGGCCGAGCAATATGTGCTCCAGCCGGCCTTGGACGGATCCGGGCAGGCGAACTGAACCGGGTTGGCGTCGCCCGACATGATGGTGACGTCGAACTGCGGCGGCCGGCCCTGGAAGATCAGCTGCGAATAACGGGCGAGGTCGATCG
Source organism: Kaistia nematophila (assembly GCF_026343855.1). NCBI lineage: Bacteria > Pseudomonadati > Pseudomonadota > Alphaproteobacteria > Hyphomicrobiales > Kaistiaceae > Kaistia > Kaistia nematophila. Next base: position 125,710 of record NZ_JAPKNK010000013.1, read on the forward strand.
CGTTGCGGGTGACGTTGAAGCCGGCGGCCTGCATGGCCGGAACCATGATATCGGCCGGCAGCGACAGGTCGGGCACGTCGCTAAGCGAGGCGTATTCGAGCGGCGTGCTCGCGTAGCCCTTCTCGGCGATCGTCGCCATCGCGCCTTCCATGTCATAGGGGAACGGGCAGGTCTCGGCGTTTTCCGGCGAGTACCAGACCTGGTTCGGCAGCGCGAAGGTGCAGGTGTTCTCCGCGCCCCAGGCGGCGCCGAAGGCGTCGTTGTAGGACTGGCGGTCGAGCGTCTTGGCGATGGTCTCGCGCAGGCCCTTGTCGAGCTTCTGGTTCAGCACCGCATAGGTCGGCTCGCCCACCTGCGGATAGGTGACGAGCGTGTACTTCTTGTCGAGCTCGCGCTTGGAGAGCTGCTCCCAGAGGTCGATCGTGATGACGGGGAGCGAATCCACCTCGCCCGCCTCGAGCGCGTTGAGGCCGGCCGTGCCGTCGGTGATGATGCGGACGGTGACGTTCTCGATCGCCGGCTTCTTGCCCCAGTAGGTCGGGTTGGCGGTGAACTCGAAGGCGCTGTTGGTGGTGTAGTTGGCGAGCTTGTACGGGCCGGTGCCGATCGGGTTGGTGGCGATGTTGGCCGCGTTCGCCTCGGGCTGGATCAGGCTGGAGATCGTGCCCATGCCCTGCCAGAAGTTCTGGCTCGGCCGCGAGAGGGTGACCTTGACCGTGTGGTCGTCGAGCTTCTCGATCGACTTCACCGCTTCATAGGCGGCGGCGTAGTCGACGACCGGGCTCTTGCTCATGGTGTTGAGCGAGAAGACGACGTCGTCGGCCGTCACCGGCGCGCCGTTCGAGAACGTCGTGTCGCGGATCTTGAAGGTGTAGGTCAGCTTGTCGTCGCTGATCGTCCAGCTCTCTGCGACGCCGGGCTCGACGCTGCCGTCCTTGTTGAAATAGACGAGCGGCTCGACAACGTTGGCCGGGATCCAGAGCCGCATCGCGGTCAGGTTGCTCTTGACGAAGTCGAGCGTGCCGGGATCCTGCCGGGCGACGAGGATCATCTTGTTTTCGGCCGCGCGCGGCGAGGCGGCCTCTGCCGTCGGGGCCAGGCCCCCGAGGGCGCCGGCGAAGAACGCCGCGGCAGCCGTCAGCAGGCCGAGGCGCTTGGTGATCGAATTCAGTTTTCCCTGCATGTCCCAATTCCCCTTCTGGAAGTACCGGACGTTCGAACGTCTCGTTGTGGCGTGATCTGACGTGTCACTTGCCACACTCGTCTTGGCCCGATGGCCGGCAGCCAGCGCCGGATGACGGGCCGTGTCCGCCACGCTGCGGCGGACGGATCTATTGCGATGTCTCGAAGGCCCGGGCGCCGTGCCCGGATGCGGTATGGATCCGTCGATCCCACCGCAGTACCGTGTCGTTCCGCCTCGCCCCGGTTCTCTTGCTCAAGACTTCGTCCTACAATGTAGAATGAAAAATCATGCTAGTCTGGAGCAGTTTGAATAGGATCCCGCGCAAATGCAATAGGCATGCGGCAGGTGAAGAGCTCTGCAGCATTCCGCTGGATAATACGAAACATCTTCATTCCATATCATGGAATATTATCTTCGCTCGCGGAGCGACGGGCGGGCCGCGCCACTCCACGCGACGCAGCGCCGCCACCCGCGCCGAGGCGCGGAAGCGGGCGCTATCCAACGATTATCGATAGTCGGCCGGAAGGAAGGCATGCGTCATCGCGCCGCCACGGTCGCGCAGGACGCGTCGGCGGTTCGCGGCAAGCCGCTCGCGAAGAAATGCCGGGGAAAGTCGCCGGGTTGCCTGGGGCAGCCGGTGCCGATCGCGCCATGGCAGGCGCGATCGGTTGGAGCCTAGTTGTCGTCCGATCCCGCCACGGCGGAAGCCGGCATCAGGTAGCGCACGGCGATCAGGCAGAGCACGGTCGTGAACAGCAGCACCAGCGCGACGAGCGCATTGATGTCGGGCGTGAAGCCGAGCCGCATCATCGCCCAGAGCCGCACGGGCAGGGTGCTCTGCGTGCCGGTGACGAGCAGCGTGATCATCGTCTCGTCGAAGGAGAGCGCGAAGGCGAGGATCGCGGCGCCGACCATGGCGCTGGAGAGGTTGGGCAGCAGCACCAGGCGAAAGGTCTGCCAGCCGCTGGCGCCGAGATCGTAGGACGCCTCGACCAGGCTGCCGCTCAGCGATTGCAGCCGCGTCAGGATGGTGCGGTAGACCAGCGCCAGCACGAAGACGGTGTGGCCGATGATGATGGTCAGCAGCGAGCGCTCGAATTCGACCTGGCGGAAGAAGATCAGCAGCGCCAGGCCGGTGATGATCGGCGGCATCAGGAAGGGCAGGAAGATGATGAACTGCAGGAACTGGCGGCCGCGAGCGTTGGGTGACGCATAGTAGAGCGCCAGCCCGGTGCCGAGGGCGACCGACAGCACGACGGCGCCGGCGCCGACGATCAGCGTCGTCCAGAGCGCCGACAGCACGCTCTCGTTGCGCGTCAGGTCTGCATAGGCCGAGGTCGTCGGCTGCGACCAGTCCACCATGCCGTGGCTGACGCTGAAGAAGGACGAGACGATTGGCACCAGCAGCGGGCCGTAGAGCAGGATGAAGACGAAGGCGGTGAGGGTGACGAGCAGCGCCGGGGCCGCCCTGTCGGCGAGCCGCATCACTGGATCCTCCCGCGGCTGCTTTCGACCCGGCCGCCGAGGCGGATCGCCAGGATCACGACGGCGGCGAGGATCACCGAGAGCGCCGCGCCGAACGGCCAGTTGAAGGCGGTTCCGAACTGGCTGTAGATGATGCGGCCGAAGGTGAAGCCGGACTGGCCGCCGACCATTTGTGGCGTCAGGAAATCGCCGATCGCCAGCACGAAGACGAAGCTCATCGCCGACAGCGTGCCGGGCAGGCTCAGGGGCACCGTCACGCGCCAGAAGGTCTGGGCGTTGGTGGCGCCGAGATCGGCCGAGGCATGGCGGAGCGCCTTCGGGATCCGCTCCAGCGACAGGAAGATCGGCAGCACCGCGAACGGGATCAGCAGCACGGTGAGCGTCAGCAGGACGGCGTTCAGGTTGAAGACGAACAGCATGGACGGCTTGTCGATGATGCCGGTCGCGAGCAGGGCGCGGTTCAGCACGCCATTGCCGCCGAGGATGCTGCGCACCGCGTAGATCTTGATGACGTAGCTCATCAGCAGCGGCACGAGCAGCAGCACCAGCAGCATGTAGCGGCTGCGCCCGCGCAGCGTCGTCAGGAAATAGGCGACCGGGAAGGCGAACAGCACGCAGAGCAGGGCGACGGCGAGACAGAGCAGGCAGGTGCGCCAGAAGATCGGCAGGAACACCGGGTCGGTGAAGAAGCGGACATAGTTGGCGATCGTCGGCGAGAAGACGATGCTGCCATGGTCGACGCTGAAGAACGAATAGACGAGGAAGAGCGCCATCGGCGCCAGCACGAAACCGAACGGCACCACGAAGGCGGCGAAGGTGGCGAACCAGGGCGTCAGCCGGCTCGGTCTGGCGGAGGCGGCGCTGTCGCTCATGCCGGCACCAGGCGGCAGGCGCTGGTGGGGACGGTGAAGGCGACCGTCTCGCCCTGCGAGAGCGCCGTGCCGTCCGGGCGGCTCTGGAGGCGCGCCTTCAAGACCTGCTGCGGCTGGTCGATGGCGGCGGCGTTCACCATGGTCGAGGCGCCGCCGAACGCGACCTGCGCGATGCGGGCGGCGATCCGGTTGCCGTCGCCGGCGCCATTGCCGATCCCGACCGCTTCCGGCCGGAACACGGCAAGCGCCGGGCTGCCGGCGGGAAGGGCGGCGATCTGCGGCTGGCCGTCGACGGCGCAGACGAGCCGGCCGATGGCGGTGTCGATCGCGCGGGTCGCGCCGTCGACCGGTCCGAGCGTGCCGGGAACGAGATTGTTCTCGCCGAAGAACTTGGCGACGAATTCGGTGCCCGGCCGATAGTAGACCTCGTGCGGCGAGCCGATCTGCTCGATGCGGCCGGCGCTCATCACGCAGATCCTGTCGGCCATGGCGATCGCCTCTTCCTGGTCGTGGGTGACGAACAGGAAGGTGGTGCGGATCTCGGTCTGGATCGACTTCAGGAAGGTTTGCATGTGGCGGCGCAGCTCGACGTCGAGGGCGGCGAGCGGCTCGTCGAGCAGGATCAGGCGCGGCCGGCAGATGATGGCGCGGGCGAGCGCCACGCGCTGGCGCTGGCCGCCGGAAAGCTGGGCCGGGAAGCGCTTGCCGAGATGGCCGAGCTGGACCAGCTCGAGCGCGTCGGCGACGCGCTTCGCCGTCTCGGCGCGCGGCGTGCCGCGCACGGCGAGGCCGTAGCCGACATTCGCCTCCACAGTCAGGTGCGGGAACAGGGCGTAGTCCTGGAACACCGTGTTGAAGGGCCGCTTGTTGATCGGCATGGCGGCGATGTCGCTGCCGTCGAGCAGGATCTGGCCGCCGGAAGGCTGGGTGAAGCCGCCGATCAGGCGCAGGATCGTCGTCTTGCCGGAGCCGGACGGGCCGAGGATGGTGATGAACTCGCCGTCATGCACGTCGAGATCGATCGAGTGCAGGATGGCGGTCGCGCCATAGCTTTTCGAAACCGACCGCAGTTTCAGAAGGATACCGGCTTCGCTCATTACCACCCCGAACCATCGACAAAGGGCCCCGCGCGCGGCGGCGCGGGTCGAGACAGGAAAGGATGGAGCCTTGGCTCCATCCGGTTGTCGAGAGCCGGCGCTACTGCGAGGCCTTGATTTCATTCCAGAGGTCGGAACGCTTCAACGGGTCTTCGACGCTCTCGAGCCAGACCAGCTTGTCCTTGTCGTTGGCGTTCGAGCTGGCGACAGCGGTGTTGCCGAAGCCGGTACGCTCGGAGAGCTCGGCGCCGATCTTCTTGTCGAGCAGGAAGTTGACCCACTTGGCGGCCGCGTCCGGATCCTTGGCGCCGCTGGTCAGGGCCCAGTTGTCGAGCCAGGAGAGGGAGCCCTCCGCCGGCGCGATATAGGCGACATGGGCGCCGACCTTCTGCATCGCCTTCAGCTGCTGCTGGCCGTAATTGGCCCAGATCAGCGCGACGTCGTTGTTCTGGTAGATCTGCAGGGCTTCGTCGGCCGTCGTATAGAAGCTGAGCACGTTCGGCTTCAGCTCCAGCAGCTTGGCCTTGACCGCCGCGAACTGGTCGTCCGAGAGGTGGAACGGGTTCTCGATGCCGAGCGTCAGCGCGGTGAACGAGAAATTATGCTCGCCATTGTCATAGGCCAGCACCTTGCCCTGGTACTGCGGGTCCCAGAGCACGGACATCGAGGTCGGCGCCGGCTTCACCTTGTCGGTGTCATAGATCAGGCCGATCGAATCGAAGCAGAACGGAATGCCATAGGCCTTGCCGTCGCGGGTGACGCCGCTGATCTTGGACAGGTCCTGGAAGCGCGGCAGCACGTCCTTCTGGTTCGGGATCTTGGAAAGATCCCACGGCTTGACCAGGTCGGCGTCGATATAGCGCTGAAGCTGCGCCGTATTGACGGCCATGACGTCGAAGTCCTTGCCTTCGCTGCCCTTGATCTTGGCCCAGATCTCGTCATCGCTGCCGACGAAGACGACGTCGACGTCGATGCCGGTTTCCTTGGTGAAGTCCTTGACCCAGTCCGGGTCGGCATAGCCTTCCCAGGCGAGGACGCGTAGCGTCTCAGCCGAAGCGGCGGAGACCCAGAGTCCGGCCGCCAGCGCGGCGGCTCCCAGCACAGCTTTCAAACTCGTCATCACACTTCTCCTCTGGATGGGTGTTCTGGTGGTGTGGGAGGAGCGCCTTCACCGTGGCTCGGCTGGCGCTCTCTCAGGCTTTCTTGAACCCGTTGGCCGTCGTCCCGCTCAGAGCGGGGTGACCGTGACCAGCTTCTCCTCCGTGCCGGCCACCATGCGGTTGCGCAGCGGCTTGCCGAAGGTCGGCGACACGATCTCGAACTCGTCATTCGCCTCGGTCTTCATGTTCGAGGCGTAGCTCATCGCATCCGCGCCGAAGAAGTAGGCGTGCAGGTCGCCCGGCCGGCGGAACATCGGATAGCGGAAGTGGTAGTGCTCGAGATTGCCGATCGAGTGCGACATGTGGCTCTCGCCGGACAGGAACGACTCGTCCCAGACCACCTTGCCGTCGCGGATGATGCGGACGTTGCCCGTGACTTCCTGCGGCAGCTCGCCGAGCAGCAGTTCCGGGCCGAGCGAGCATTCGCGCAGCTTCGAATGAGCGAGGTAGAGGTAGTTCTTGCCCTCGGTGATGTGGTCGGAGAAGTCGTTGCCGAGCGTGAAGCCGATCCGGCGGGGCTGGCCCGCTGCGTCCACGATGTAGAGGCCGACGATCTCCGCCTCCTCGGCGCCGGCCAGCGCGAAGCCGGGCAGGTCGAGCGGCGCGCCGGGCGGCACGACGCAGGTGCCGACGCCCTTGAAGAACCACTCCGGCTGGATGCCGATCTCGCCCTCGGCCGGCTTGCCACCGTCGAGACCCATCCGGTAGATCTTCATCGAATCGGACTCGATCGCGTCCGGGCCATGGGTGTCCATGTGCATGCGGTTGCGCGCGGTGGCGCTGCCGGTATGCGTCAGGCCGGTTCCGGTGATCAGGAAGCGGGCCGGCTCGGGATGATCGAGCGGCGGCAGCACGCGGCCGGCGGCCAGCACCGCCTCATAGTCGAGCGCGGCCTCGCGCGACGTCGCAGCGACCAGCGCTTCGAGGCCGGTTCCGGTCTCCAGGCTGCGCAACGCCAGTTCGTGCACGGTCGAAAAGCCCTGAAGCGGCAGCAGCGTCTCGCCATCGGCGCCGACGACGGCGACCCTGCGCTCGCCGGCTTCCGACTTGTACTGAACCAGCCTCGTCCGGCTTGTCTCTACGCCGACCATCAAACCCAACCTCCGTCCACGATGAAATGCTGCGACGTGCACATGTGACTGTCGTCGGCAGCGAGAAACAGCGCCATGCGCGCGATGTCGGACGGCTGCACGCGGTCCTGCAGGCACTGGCGTTCGGCGATCTGGCGCTCGCCCTCCGGCGTCAGCCAGAGGCGCATCTGCCGCTCCGTCATGACCCAGCCGGGGATCATGCAGTTCACGCGGATGCGCTCCGGTCCGAACTCGCGCGCCAGCGCCCGGGTGAGGCCGGTAATGGCGGCCTTGGACGTCACATAAGCGGGGCAATCGGCATCGCCGACCATCCAGGTGATCGAGCCGAAATTGACGATCGAGCCGCCGCCAGCGTCGCGCATCATCGGGCGCACGGCCTGCGCCGCGAAGAACTGGTGCCGCTGGTTGACCGCCATGCGGTCGTCCCAATAGGCGACGGTGACGTCCTCGGTGCGGTGGCGGTCGTCATTGCCGGCATTGTTGAGCAGGACGCGGATGGCGCCGTGCTTCTCCTGCGTCGCGCGGATCGCTGCCTGCAGGGCCTCGATGTCGCGCAGGTCGCAGGGAATGAAGTCCGGTGCGCGGTGACCCTCGGACTTGATGCTCTCGACCAGGGCGCGCGAAGCGTCCTCGGCGATGTCGATGAAGGTGACGATCGAGCCTTGCGCGCAGAAATGCCGGACCAGGCTTTCGCCGATGCCGCTGCCGCCGCCGGTGATGAAGACGACGCGGCCGTCCAGGCTCGGATACACCGCGTAGGGGAAATCTTGTTCCATCAGCGCCTCAATGGGAATGGCGGGGGATGCCCGCTTCGCGTTTGCCAAGCAGGAAGTCGAAGTCGCAGCCCTCGTCGGCCTGCAGGACATGCTCGACGAAAAGCTTCTGGTAGCCGTTGACGCCGTCATGCGTGGGCGGGGCCCACTCGGCGCGGCGCGCTTCCAGCTCGGCGTCGGAGACGTCGAGATGCAGCCGCCGTCCGGCAACATCCAGCTCGATCATGTCGCCGTCACGAACGAGCGCGAGCGGACCGCCGGCGGCGGCTTCCGGCGCCGTGTGCAGCACGACGGTGCCATAGGCGGTGCCGCTCATGCGCGCGTCGGAAATGCGCACCATGTCGGTGACGCCCTGCTGCAGCAGCTTGGCGGGAAGCGGCATGTTGCCGACCTCGGCCATGCCGGGATAGCCCTTCGGGCCGCAGTTCTTCAGCACCATGATGCAACTGGCGTCGATGTCGAGATCGGGATCGTCGATCCGCTTGTAATAGTGCTCGATGGTCTCGAAGACGACGGCGCGACCGCGATGCTGCATCAGCGCCTCGGTCGCCGCCGACGGCTTGATGACGGCGCCGCCGGGGGCGAGGTTGCCGCGCAGCACGGCGATGCCGCCCTGCGGCGTCAGCGGCTCCTCGAAGGAGCGGATGACCTCGCCATTATAGTTGGGCGCGTCGGCGACGATCTCGCCAATGGTCGGGCCGGCGACGCTCGGCGCGCTGCCGTGCAGCAGGCCGTGCTCGTCGAGCACGCGCATCACCGCGCGCAGGCCGCCGGCGTAGTAGAAGTCTTCCATCAGGTAGCGGCCGGACGGCATCAGGTCGACGATGGTCGGCACGTCGCGGCCGAACTTGTCCCAGTCGTCGAGCGACAGGTCGAGGCCGAGGCGGCGGGCGACGGCGATCAGGTGGATGACGGCGTTGGTGGAGCCGCCGATGGCGCCGTTGACGCGGATGGCGTTCTCGAAGGCCTCGCGGACGAGGATCTTCGACATCCGGACGTCCTCGCGCACCAGTTGGACGATGCGGCGGCCGGATTCCTGCGCCAGGATGGCGCGACGGGAATCGACGGCGGGAATCGCCGCGTTGTCGGGCATGCCGATGCCGAGCGCCTCGACCATCGACGCCATCGTCGAGGCCGTGCCCATGGTCATGCAGCTGCCGGCCGAGCGGCTCTGGCCCTGTTCGGCGGCGAGGAAGTCGTCGACCGACATGCGGCCGGCCTTCACGTCCTCGTAGAACTTCCAGACATGCGTGCCCGAGCCGATCGCCTTGCCGCGGAAATTGCCGTTCAGCATCGGGCCGCCGGAGACGGCGATGGTCGGCAGGTCGCAGCTCGCGGCACCCATCAGCAGGGCCGGGGTGGTCTTGTCGCAGCCGACCAGCAGGATGACGCCGTCGATCGGGTTGGAGCGGATCGATTCCTCCACATCCATCGAGGCGAGATTGCGGAACAGCATCGCCGTCGGGCGCATGTTGCTCTCGCCGAGGGACATCACCGGGAATTCGAGCGGGAAGCCGCCAGCCTCATAGACGCCGCGCTTCACATGCTCGGCGATGGTGCGCAGATGCGCGTTGCACGGCGTCAGCTCCGACCATGTGTTGCAGATGCCGATCACCGGGCGGCCATCGAAGACATCCGGCGGATGGCCTTCGTTCTTCATCCAGCTGCGGTGCATGAAGGCATTCTTGCCGGCTCCTCCGAACCAGGATGTCGAGCGGTATTTGCGTGGCTCGTCTGCCATGAATGCCCCTGATTTTGTTTTTTATTGAAGAACAATATTTTGTATTACAGGATGCTAGTCCTTTCCTGATACGAGTCAATCCGCTTGTGGAGCCGTTTGGGGCGCCGAGCACAGGCTGTGAATGTGGCTCGCTTCGCGCCGGCCGGGCGCTTCGGAAGGGCGGAAGCGCGGCGCGCCCCGGCTTTGCCGGTGAACCGGTCGCCCGATTGCTGCTGTGATACAAAGTTCTGTATTGTGAAAATATGTTTGTTATTGCTACGCCATGCTGTCGGCTGCGCTGGCCGGCATGGCGATCCAACCAAGGGGCGAACGGACCATGACGGATGAGCGATACAGGGTGCAGAGCCTCGGGCGCGCCCTCGACCTGCTGGATCGGATCGCCGACAGCGGTCAGGCCGGCGCGCGGCTGACCGACCTTGCCCGCGACATCGGCCTGTCGAAGCCGGCCGCCTATGCCATCCTGGCGACGCTCAGGGCGCGCGGCGTGGTCACCGATATCGGCGAGGGCATGACCCGGCGCTACCGGCTCGGCCTGTCGCTGCTGCGGCTCGGCGATCTCGCCGTCGCCAATACCGGCCTCGCCGATGTCGCGCTTCCCGTGCTGCGCGACCTGACGCAGGAGATCGGCATGACCTCGCGCGTCGCCATGATGGATGACGGCTTCGCGGTGGTGATCGGCCGCGTCGATGCGCCGGGGGCGATCCGCTTCGACGCCGCGCTCGGCCGCCGCGAGAAGCCGCATTGCTCCGGCGTCGGCAAGGTCCTGCTCGCCGCCATGCCGCGGCCCGCCGCGCTCTCGCTGCTGGAACGCGTCGGCTATCCGGCGCGGACGCCGAAGTCGCTGACCTCGATCGCCGCGCTCAGCGATGATCTCGATCGCATCGCCGCCCGCCATTATGCGATCGACGACGAAGAGGACCATGAAGGCATCATCTGCGTCGCCGCCGGCGTGTTCGGCCGCGGCGGCCAGACGCTCGGCGCCATCAGCGTCACGACGCTGAAGCAATTGCTGCCGCTGGAGCAGGTCCCCACCATCGCCGAGCCGCTGGTCCGCCATGCCGACCTGATCTCGCGCGCGCTGGGCGGCCCCTCGGCGCAGGAAGCCTGGGCGCTGCGGCCGCTGACGGAAGCGCGGCTGTGACGGCGCCGGGAGACGCTGTCGAACTGGCGACCGAGCGCTTCCGCCTGACGCTGCTGCCGGAACTGGGTGGCCGCATCGCCGCCTGCCAGTGGCGGCATCCGGCCGGGCGCTGGCTGGATCTGATCCGGCCGATGTCGTCGCCCCATGACGGCGACGAGGAGGCCGGCTGCTTCCCGCTGACGCCTTTTTCCAACCGGCTGCGCGATGGACGCTTCACCTTCGAAGGCCGCGACATCCGCATGCCGCGCAACACGCCGGGGCCGCATGTCGAGCATGGCCATGGCTGGCAGCGTCCCTGGAAGGTCGTCGCCAGCGAGCCGGACCGCATCGTGCTCGGCTATGAGCATGCCGGCGATGCGTGGCCGTTTCCCTATGCGGCGATGCAGACCATCGAACTGATGTGCGACCGCCTGCGCATCCGTCTCACCGCCCATAATCGCGGGAGGGAGCCGATGCCCTATGGCTTCGGCCTGCACCCCTTCTTCCCGGCGACGCCCGAGACGACGCTGGAGGCGCGGGTCGAGACCGTATGGCATGTCGACGGCGAGGTGATGCCGGTTCGCCTCGGCCCTGCCGCCGAGCTCTGGGGCGATGCCGCGCGCCTGCCGGTCGGGCAGGTTTCGCTCGATACCGCCTTTGCGGGCTGGGACGGCGTGGCGACGGTTCGCTGGCCGGAGCTTGGCGCGGGATTGGGCATGGTCGCCGACGCGCCGCTGCGCCATCTCGTCGTCTACACGCCGCCCGGCGCCGGCCATTTCTGCGCCGAGCCGGTCAGCAACTGCACCGACGCCTTCAACCTCTCAACCAGCCGCAACGACACGGGAATGATGGTCCTCGCTCCCGGTTCCGCGATCGCGACGGCGATCACGCTTTCTCCCTTCGCTCTGCCGTGAACTCGGTTGGGTGGCCGGTGACGGCTGCCCGCCGAATGCTTGATTTCGAGGCGGTTTGACTGATTTCCGGGCGCTGCGCCCAGAATAGATCGAACCGAAAACTAATGTCCGAAGGCCTTACGCTCGGGGATCCGAGCGTTGACATTCGGTTTCAGCAAACATAGCATTCGATTACAGAACGATGTTCTGCAATACAGAATAAACTGGGTGGGGCGCGCAGGATTTTCTGCGCGAGTACTGCGGCGGCTGGTTGTCTCGACAGGCCGGCGCGCAATGGTTCCTGAGACGGAAGGCGTCCCGTGCTGACGACATTCATCAATCTTTTCAATTTCGAAGGCGTCGGGGACTATTTCCCGGATCTGATGCGCGGTGCCTTGATCAGCCTGCAGCTTACGTTCTGCGTCATGTTGATCGCGCTGCCGCTCGGGCTCTTGCTGGCCCTCGCCAAGATCGGACGATCGCGCATTATTCGCATCGCGGCCTCGTTCTACATCGAGGTCGTGCGTGGAACGCCCTGTCTGCTGCAGCTGTTCTACATCTACTTCGTCCTGCCGGCCTTCGGTATTCGCTTTGATCCCTTCATGGCCGGCGTCATCGGCCTGTCGATCAATTATTCCGCCTATCTCGCCGAGGTCTATCGCGCCGGCATTGCCGCCATCCCGCATGGCCAGGTCGAGGCCGCCAAGGCGCTCGGCATGTCGCGCCGCAAGATGCTGCGCCTGATCATCCTGCCGCAGGCGATCCGCGTCGTCGTTCCGCCGCTTGGCAACTATTGCATCTCGCTGTTCAAGGATACGTCGCTGGTCTCGATCGTAACGGTGCGCGAGCTGATCTTTACCGGACAGATCATCTCGTCGACGAACTTCCAGTATTTCACCGTCTTCACCATCATCGGTGCGATCTATCTGTTCTTCTCCTATCCGGCGGCGCTCTTCGTCCGCTACCTGGAGAAGCGCATGGCGATCGGCGCGCGCCGTCCGGCCGTCGTCCCGACCGAGGTCGTCCCCCTTGCCAATGCTGAAGCGGTCGAAGGGAGCACCAAGTCATGATCCGCCTCGATCGCATCAACAAGCACTACGGCGCCCATCACGTCCTGAAGGACGTGTCGCTGACGGTCGACAAGGCCGAGGTCGTCTGCGTCATCGGCCCGTCCGGCTCCGGCAAGTCGACGATGCTCCGCTGCATCAACAACATGGAGGAGATCGGCAGCGGCACGATCTCGATCGATGGCCAGCCCGTCTATCGCTACGAGCGCGACGGCAAGCTCGTCGTCGACAGCGAGAAGCAGATCGAGGCCATTCGCGCCAAGGTCGGCATGGTGTTCCAGTCGTTCAACCTGTTCCCCCACCTCACGGTGACGGAGAACATCACCGTGGCGCCGATCCATGTGCTCGGCCGTTCGCGCGGCGAAGCGACGGATATCGCGCTGGGGCTGCTGGAAAAGGTCGGCCTCGCCATGAAGGCGCAGTCCTATCCGCACGAGCTTTCCGGCGGCCAGCAGCAGCGCGTCGCCATCGCCCGCGCCCTCGCCATGCGGCCGAAGGCGATCCTGTTCGACGAGGTGACGTCGGCGCTCGATCCCGAGCTGGTCGGCGAGGTGCTCCGCGTCATGCGGGCGCTGGCCGACGAGGGCATGACCATGGTCGTGGTGACGCATGAGATGGGCTTCGCCCGTGAGGTGTCGGACCGCGTCGTGTTCATGGCCGATGGCCGGATCGTCGAGAGCGGCAAGCCGCACGAGCTGTTCTCCGCCCCGCAGCAGGAGCGGACCCGGGACTTCCTGAGATCCGTGCTCGAACGCAACAAGGAAATGAGCGCGGCCGGCCGATAGACGTTTCGAACAAGAAAACGAGGGGAATACCAGTGAAACTGACCAGTCTTGTCTATGCTTCCGTGATTGCGGGCGTGATGTCGGCATCCGCCGCCTGGGCCGGCGACATCGGCGTCGGCAACGCCACCTATGATGGCGGCGACGGCTCCTACAAGCGGGCGCGCGAGGAGGGCATCACGCTCTTGATAGCCGCCGATCCGCCGAACACCTACCAGGACGAGAAGACCAAGGAATATGACGGCACCGACGTCCGCATCTTCCGCGAGATCACCAAGCGCCTCGGCATCGAGAAGGTGACCTGGCAGCTTATCCCGTTTGACGCGATGGTGCCGACGCTGCTGGCCAATCGCGGCGACGTCATCGTCGACAACCTGCATGAGAACGAGAAGCGCCTGAAGGTGCTGGCCTTTACCGGCCCGTCCTACTGGTACGGCTCGGGCGTGACGGTGGCGAAGGGCAACCCGCTCAACATCCACAGCTGGGACGATTTCGCCGGCAAGACGGTCGGCACGCTGCGCGGCTCCGTCAACCATGGCCTGCTCGAGAAGCGGACCGACCTGAAGGAGCTCAAGCTCTACACGAGCAATGAGGCCGAGTTCTCCGACATCATCGCCGGCCGTCTCGACGTCGGCATGGAAGACGACATCAAGGTCGGCCAGTTCCTGAAGAAGCACCCGGACGCCGCCATGGAGCTGGTTGCGGACTACAAGCCGCTGCCGGAAGAATATGGCTATGCCCGCTATGCGCTGCGCAAGGAAGACGTCGACCTGAACAGCGCCATCTCGCGCGCCCTCGCCGAAATCCGCGCTGATGGCACCATGTCCGCCATCATCAAGGAATTCGGCTACACCGACCGCAATCTCTGGTTCTTCCCGGTCGAAAAGTAACGCGTAGCCGACCGGCCGCAGAAGCCGGGCGGCATTTCGAACCGGGCCATGCAGGCCGGCGCAAGCCGGCCTGCTTTTTTGTTTGTTTGCTCCGGTCCGCCGCCGCAATGCATTTGCTTCCGGCGCCAAGTCGCGCAAGGTTAAGGCGTGCGTCGACCGGCCGTCGCGCCGCAGCGGGCGACCTTGTCGCCGCGAGCGCGGAAATCCCCCTGGCCGGTCCCGGACGAACGAATTCGGGAGCAAGCGCGGCAGCGCGCGTACCGGCCGCCCGGCCGGTGAAATGAAAGAACAAGACATGAAGAAGCGGCAGCTGGGGCGCACGGGCGCCCAGATCTCGGAAATCGGCTTCGGCGCCTGGCAGATCGGCGGATCCTGGGGCGATGTCAGCGAGGCGGACGGCAAGAAGGCGCTGAACGCGGCGCTCGACGCCGGCGTGACCTTCATCGACACCGCCGACGTTTATGGTGACGGCCGTTCGGAGAAGATCATCGCCGACGTGCTGAAGAGCCGCGGCGGCGATCGTCCCTTCGTCGCCACCAAGGCGGGCCGCCGGCTGAGCCCGCATGTCGCCGACGGCTACACGGGCGCGAATATCGAGGCCTTTATCGACCGCAGCCTGAAGAACCTCGAGGTCGACACGCTGGACCTGGTGCAGCTGCATTGTCCGCCGACCGACGTCTACTACCGCCCGGAATTCTTCGGCGAGTTGGACGGCCTCGTCGCCAAGGGCAAGATCCGCAATTACGGCGTCTCGGTCGAGCGGGTCGAGGAAGCGCTGAAGGCGATCGAATATCCGGGCGTTGCCACGGTCCAGATCATCTACAACATCTTCCGCCAGCGCCCGCATGACCTCTTCTTCGCCGAGGCGATCAAGAAGAACATCGGCGTGATCGTCCGCGTGCCGCTGGCCTCCGGCCTGCTCTCCGGCAAGATCACCCGCGACACCGCCTTCCGGTCCGACGACCACCGCAACTTCAACCGTCATGGCGAGGCGTTCGACGTCGGCGAGACCTTCGCCGGCGTGCCGTTCGAGGTCGCCTTGCAGGCGGTCGACGAACTGCGTCCGCTGCTGCCGGCCGGCGTCGCCATGTCGACCTTCGCGCTGCGCTGGATCCTGCTGCAGCAGGCGGTTTCCGTGGTCATCCCGGGCGCCCGCAACGAGGAGCAGGCGCGCTCCAACGCCGCCGCCAGCGACCTCGCCGGCATCTCGCCGGAGAACCGCGCCCGCATCGTCGAGATCTATGACCGGCTGGTGAAGCCGCACGTCCACCAGCGCTGGTAGGCATCCTATCCCGGGCCGGCCGTCTGGCTGGCCCGGAAACCGTTCGACGCGCCGTTCAGGCGAGCCGTTGCCCGCCGCGCCAGGCGGCGCGGATGACGGGAACGCCGGCGACCACGCGGACGCGCAGCAGGTCGGCGCGCAGGCCCGGCGCGATGCGGCCGCGATCGGAAAGCCCGAGCATCGCGGCCGGTGTCGCCGTCACGGTGGCGACCGCCTGGGGCAGAGCCATCCCGCCTGCCGACAGCACGAACACCGCCTCCAGAAGGCTGGTCGGGACGTAGTCGGAGGTCAGCGCGTCGAGCAGGCCGCGCGACGCCAGTTCGCCCGCGCCGACATTGCCGGAATGCGAGCGGCCGAGCACGACGTTTGGGCCACCCATCACGATCTTCATGTCGTAGGCGCGGGCCTGCTCGGCGGCCGCCAGCGTGGTCGGGAACTCGGAAATGGTGACGCCCTCGTCGCGGGCGCGGTCGACATCGGCGAGCGTCGTGTCGTCGTGGCTCGCGAGGGGGATCCGCCGTTCGCTCGCCAGCCGGCGGATCGTCTCGCGCTGCGGCGTCGCATAGATCTCGCGATCGGCGCGGCGCTGGTCGATATAGGCGTCGAATTCGGCATCGGTCCAGACGCGGCCGTTCTTCTTGCGCCGGAAAGCGCGGTAGATGGCGAGGTCGCTCCACTGGCCCTGGCCGGGCGTGTGGTCCATCAGGCTGACGACACCGAGGCGCGGATGGCCGGCATGTCGCTCGAAGATCTCCAGCGCGCCGCGATCGGACACCTCGCAGCGGAAATGCAGGAAGTGGTCGGCCCGGAGCAACTCGTGCGCGCGCGCCACGTCGAGGCTTTCGATGCTCTTCTCGATCATGGCGCGGCGCTCGCCGCCATTCTCGTAGTCGCCGAACGAGATGGCGTCATAGACGGTGGTGATGCCGGCGCCGAAGATGTCGCGGTCATGCGCCAGCACGGCGCCGATCGCCGACGGCCAGGCGACGGCCGGGCGCGGCGCGAAATGGCGCTCCAGATTGTCGGTGTGCACGTCGATCAGGCCGGGGATGAGATAGTCGTCCTCGCCGTCGATGGCGCCGGGAAGCCGGCTGGTTCCGGCATCGACCGCTTCGATCTCCCCGCCGGCAAGCACGACGGTGCCGGGCAGGATCTCGTCCGGTGTGACGATCTGGAAATTGGCGAGGACGGTCTGCATGGGAGCCACATGTCGAGAGGGGAGGCGCGTCGCCGTTTTTTGGGGGGCGCCTGCCGGGTTCCGGAAGAGCGGGAGCCTTACGGGCCGGATGTTGCGATATCGTGACATCCGCCGCTCCGCGTCGCCATGGCGGGTCGCGGTCGCGCGAAGGCCGGCCGTGGCATGAACCGCGGCCGGCCTCGATCCGAAGCGGAATGGCTCAGCGCTTGATCGGGTTCAGCTTGCGCCAGGCCTCGTATTCGCCCTGCGCGTCGGGATGCAGCGGATAGTAGCGCTGCAGCGCGCCGCCTTCGAGCAGCTTGATCTTGGAGAACTCCTCCCATTCGTGATGCTCGGAGGCGGTGGCGATCACCTCTTCCGCCAGCGCGGCCGGCAGCACGACGGCGCCGTCGTCATCGGCGACGATGATGTCGCCGGGGATCACCGTCACGCCGCCGCAGGCGATCGGGATGTTGTAGTCCATCGGCATCAGGCCGGTCTGGGTATGGAAGTTCGGCGTCAGGCCGCGGATCCACATCGGCATGTCGAGCTCGATCTGGCCTGGATAGTCGCGGATGCAGCCGTCGATGACGAGGCCGGCGCCGCCGCGGCCCTTGAAATAGGTCATCATCATCTCGCCGAACACGCCGGCGGTCATGTCGCCGCGCGCGTCCACCACCACGACGTCGCCCGGCTGGGTCTTGTAGAGCACGTGCCGGTGCAACTGCTTCTCCGGGTCGGCATATTCGCCCTCGCCGTAGAGATCCTCACGCTTCGGCATGAACTGCAGCGTCAGCGCCGGGCCGACCATCACGCGGCCCTTGTGCCAGCTCACCGGCCCCTGGATGTGCGGGTTGCGGATGCCCATGTGGCCGAGCGTGCCGGCCACCGTCGCGGCGCCGATCTTCTTCAGCGCCTCGATCTGCGCCTTCGGCGGCCGCTTGATGTCCTTGATGTCCTGGTTGGTCGTCATGGTTGTCTCCTCCTCTGGCGGCGCGCGCCGCCGTCAACGCATGTCGGTGTGAGGCGCGCCGCGCCGGGGCGACGCGCGTTTCGATCGTGTCTGTCGCTCAGGCGTAGGGCGTCTCGCCGAAATAGCTGGAGCCCTTCTTGAGATGCGCCTTGGCGACGTCCTCGTTGAGCGTCAGGCCATGGCCGGGCTTGTCGTTGAGCGGGATGAAGCCGTCGACGAGCGGATTGCCGCCCTCGACCAGGTCGCCCCACCATTCGACGTCGTGGGCGTGGTATTCCATGACGAGGAAATTGCTGACGGCGGCGCAGACATGGCCGCAGGCGACGGTGCCGATCGGGCTGGCGACATTATGGGGCGCCATGGCGATGTAGTACATGTCGGCGTGGTCGGCGACTTTCTTGAATTCCGACAGGCCGCCCATCTTCGGGATGTCGGGCGAGATGATGCGGGCCGCCTGCTTCTCGATCAGGTCGCGATAGCCCCACTTGGTGTAGAGGCTTTCGCCGGTCAGGATCGGCGTCTTCGTCGACCGGGTGACCTGCACAAGCGCATCGATGTTGTGCGGCGGCGTCGGGTCCTCGAGCCAGACGAGATCGAGCGGCTCGAGCCGCTGCGCCAGCTTGATCGCGTCGTTGACGCCGAACTTCCAGTGCGCGTCCATCGCCACCATGATCTCGGGCCCGACGGCCTCGCGCACGGCAGTCGCGACGCTGACCATCCAGTCGAGCTCCTGCGAGCCGATGACGCGGTTATAGGGCTCGACCCACTGCCGGCTCGGATAGGTGTCGTCAGTGACGTCGAGCGTGTAGGGGTTCTCGTTGTCGAGGTCGAACTTGATCGCGGTGAAGCCGTCGGCGACCACTTCCTTGGCGCGGCGGGCATATTCGGCCGGGTCGGGCGTGTCGCCCTCGTGGCAATCGGCATAGATGCGGATCTTCTCGCGGAAGCGGCCGCCGAAGAAGGTCGAGATTGGCAGCTGGTGGGCGCGGCCCATCAGGTCCCAGAGCGCGATCTCGATGCCGGACATGGCGGTGACGGTGGTGCCGCCCTGCGCGCCTTCGCCGGAGAGCACGCGCTCGATGATGAACATCAGCTTGCCGATATTGGTCGGGTCCTGGCCGATGATGTAGCGCGCGGCGCGATGCACCAGCTCGGCGACCCCGGCGCCCCAATAGGCCTCGCCAAGGCCGCTGACGCCCTTGTCGGTTTCGATTCGCACCAGAACCCAGGGAAAGTTGCCGTCGATGACGGCGGTGCGCACGCTCGTGATTTTCATTCTGGTAGCTTTCTGGAGGTCGATGGAAACGGGCTTCAGGCGGTGGCGAGCGCCATCTCGGTGGCGCCGTCGAAGAGATGGATTTTGTCCTGGTCGAACTCGATCCAGACCTTCTGGTCGGGATGTACGGTGATGCTCGGATCGAGGCTGACGATCACGATCGCGTCGCCGAGGAAGACCTGGACGAAGGTGATGTCGCCGGTCGGCTCGACCGTGTAGACGACGCCGGGAACCGATCCGGGCGCTTCTTCGCGGTGGAGCTTCACGGTGCTGTGGCGCGCGCCGAGCACGACCTTGTTGGTGCTCGCGCCGAGCGCCTTGCGCGAATTCCGCGGCGAGAGCGGCAGTTCCCAGCCTTCGGGGCTGCGCAGCGCGACCGCGCCGCCATGGCTGACGGCCTCCAGCGGCACCAGGCTCATCGCCGGGCTGCCGACGAAGCTCGCGACGAACATGTTCACCGGATTGTCGAACACGTTCTTGGGCGAGTCGTATTGCTGCAGGAAGCCGCCATGCATCACCGCCATCTTGTCGGCCATGGTGACGGCTTCGAGCTGGTCGTGGGTGACGTAGACGACGGTCGCCTGCAGGTCCTGGTGGAAGCGCTTCAGCTCGGTCCGCATCTGCACCCGCAGCTTGGCGTCGAGGTTGGAGAGCGGCTCGTCCATCAGGAAGACGCGCGGGTCGCGCACCAGGGCGCGGCCGAGCGCCACGCGCTGCTGCTGGCCGCCGGAAAGCTCGCGCGGCTTGCGCTCGAGCAGATGGGTGATGTCGAGAACCCTGGCGGCCGACAGCACCTTCGCCTCGATGTCGGATTTCGACAGCTTGCGCATCTGCAGCGGGAAGGCGAGGTTCTTGAACACCGTCTTGTTCGGGTAGAGCGCGTAGTTCTGGAACACCATGGCGATGTCCCGGTCCTTCGGGTCGAGGTCGTTGACCAGCCGGCCGTCGATATGGATCTCGCCGCCCGAGATCTCGTTCAGCCCGGCGATCAGGCTCAGCGTCGTGGTCTTGCCGCAGCCGGAAGGGCCGACAAGCGCCACGAATTCGCCGTCGGCGACGGTCAGCGATACATGGTTGACCGCGTAGATGTTGCCGTAGGTCTTGACGACTTCGTTGAGAACGACTTCAGCCATCGGGAATTCCTCTTGGTACCGGGGGAGGCGGGTCAGGACTTGACCGCGCCTTCGGTCAGCGCGCGGACGAAATACTTCTGCAGCACCAGGAACAGCACGACGACGGGCACGCTCATGATGAAGGACGCCGCCATCAGGCCAGGCCAGTTGGTGGCGTATTCGGCGAAGAAGCGCTGCAGGCCGACGGGAAGCGTCAGCTTCTCCTTCGCGTTCAGGAAGGTCAGCGCGTAGACATATTCGTTCCACGCCATGATGAAGGCGTAGATCGCCGTGGCGATGATGCCGGGCGAGGACAGCGGCATGACGATGTGGAAGAAGGCCTGGAAACGCGTCGCGCCGTCGATGCGCGCCGCCTGTTCGAGCTGCACGGGGATGTTGTCGTAGAAGCCCTTCAAGAGCCAGATCGACAGCGGCAGGCCGAAGGTCAGGTAGGTCAGGATCAGCGAACCATGCGTGTTCACCAGCCCGAGCCACTTCATCATCAGGAACAGCGGCATCAGGAACACCACCGCCGGGAACATGTTGCGCAGCAGCACCGAGAAGAACAGCGCCTGCCGGCCGGGGAAGCGGAAGCGCGAGAAGGCGTAGGCGGCCGGCACCGCCACGGCGACGCCGAGGATGGTCGACAGGATCGAGACGTAGAGGCTGTTCCAGAAATACTGCAGGAACTCGTGGCCGATGGCGTTGCTCGGCGACAGCAGCTGGACGTAGTTCTCGAAGGTCACTTCCTCCGGCCACCATTGCGGCGGGTATTGCAGGGCGGCGAGCTGCGTCTTCAGCGAGGTGATGACCATCCAGACCATCGGCAGCGCGGTGAACAGGAGCAGGAAGACGAGGATGCCGCGGCCGGCCCAGCGCCAGCCGCCGACGGGCTTTTTCGAGCGGCGGCGAGCCGGGGCGGGGGCGATCGTCACGGTGGACATGCGGGTCGGGGTGCTCATTCGGATTTCGCCTCGTCGCCGCGCGTCAGCGCCTTCACGTAGAAGTAGCCGAGCGCCATCATCACGATGAACAGGATCACGGAGTAGGCGGACGCCATGCCGAAGCGGATCCGGCCGAACGCCATCTGGTAGATCTGGGTGATCCAGATGTCGGTGGCGCCGGCCGGGCCGCCGCCGGTCATGATCCAGGGAATGATGAACGAGTTCAGGTTGGTGACGATCAGGAGCAGGATCGTCACCATCGAGACTCCCTTCAGATGCGGCATCGTCACATGCCAGAAACGCTGCCAGGCATTCGCCCCGTCGACCTGGGCGGCGCGCAGGAGCTGGTCCGGCACGGTCTGCAGGCCGGCGAGCAGCATGATCATCGCGAAGGAGAACTCCTTCCAGATGTTGACGACGATCAGCGACGGCAGCGCGGTGTAGATGTTGTCGAGGAAGTTGATCGGTTCGTCGGTGAAGCCGAACTGGACCGAGAGCGCGCCGATGACGCCGAAATCGGAATGGTAGAGCCATTTCCAGACATAGGAGGCGGCGACGGCGCTGATCACGTAGGGAACCAGCAGCACGGCGCGCAGCACGCCGCGGCCGAGGAATTCGCGGTTCAGCGCCAGCGCCGCGCCGAGGCCGAGCACATAGGCGAAGAAGGTCGAGACGATGGTCCAGATCAGCGTGTTGTAGGTAACGTCGTGAAAGCTCTTCGACGTCAGGATCGCCCAGTAATTGTCGAATCCGACGAAGATCTTCTGGCTCATCGCCAGGTTGGCCGGCGTCTTGAAGAAGCTCAGCTCGACCGTGTAGTAGATCGGATAGCCGATCACCAGCAGCATGACGACGAGCGCGGGCGCGATATAGGCGTAGTCGTTCCAGTGGAGCAGGATGCGCCTCAGCAGATTGGGCCTGCGGCGCAGGGGCGGAGCGGACACGGCTCCGCGTTGATGAGCGACGTCAATCGTCATCCGGCTCTTCCTC
>NZ_JAPKNK010000014.1:0-139907 GCF_026343855.1 Kaistia nematophila
CGGAACGCGCAGAACCTCGGGCGTCAGGCCCACTCGCCCTGACGCATGATCGGCTCGACGCTGCCATTGGCGCCGATGCCGTCGATGTCGATGTGGCGCGAGCCGATCATCCAGTCGATATGGATCAGGCTCTTGTTGGCGCCGCGCGCCGCCAGGTCTTCCGGGCTCATCGTGTCGCCGCCGCGAATGCACTTGGCATAGGCCTGGCCGAGCGCGATGTGGCAGGCGGCGTTCTCGTCGAACAGCGTGTTGTAGAACAGCAGCCCGCTGGCCGAGATCGGCGAGGAATCCGGCACCAGCGCCACCTCGCCGAGACGGCGCGCGCCCTCGTCCGTGTCCAGCACCTTCGACAGCACGTCGCTGCCCTTGCGGGCGGTCGCGTCGACGATGCGGCCCTCCTCGAAACGCACCGAAATGTCCTCGATCAGCGTGCCCTGGTAGGAGAGCGGCTTGGTGCTGGTGACATGGCCGGAGACGCGGTTCTTGTGCGGCGTGGTGAACACCTCTTCCGACGGGATGTTCGGATTGCAGACGATGCCGTTCTTGGCCGTCGAGGCGCCGCCTTCCCACTCATGGTCGTCGGCGAGGCCGACGGTCAGGTCGGTGCCGGGCCCGACGAAGCGAAGCGCCGAATAGCGCTTGTCGTTCAGGAGCTTGGTGCGGGCATGCAGCGCCTTGTTGTGCTCGCCCCAGGCGGAGATCGGATCGACGAGGTCGACGCGCGAGGCGGCGAAGATCGCATCCCAGAGTTTCGCCACCGCGACTTCTTCGGTCTCGTTCGGGAAGACGGCGCGTGCCCATGCAGGCGACGCAAAGGAGGCAATCGTCCAGTTGATGTCGAAGCCGGCGATCAGTTCCAGCGCCGGCATGTAGGCCTTGGAGCGGGCGCGGTTGGCGCGCGACACTTTGTCGGGATCCTGACCGGCGAGCAGCGACGGGTTTTCGCCGGCGATGGCGAGCCGCGCCGCGCCGTTGCGGAAGGCGGACGCCATGCCGTCGAACAGCCAGCCCGAGGCGACGTCGAAACTGCCGTCCGGCGCGTGGCGATAGCGCATCAGCGTCGCCTCCTCGTCCGAGAACAGCGTCGTCACCAGCGAGGCGCCGGCCTTGTAGGCGTGCTCGGTGATCCGCCGCACCAGCGGCAAGGCGTCAAGCGACGCGGTCATCACCAGTTCCTGGCCCGGCTGCAGACCGAGACCGACGCGCACGGCCACTTCGCCCAGCCGGTCGAGCTTCTGCTCGTGGGTGAGCGACGGGTCCTTGTTCAACTTGGTCATGGCAGAAACTCCGCTCTTCGTTTTCGTTCGAACGGTCCGCCCGGGCGGACCGAAGGGGAAGTCGATGGCTCCGACGGGCGGGCTCAGGCGCGCGCCCGCGCACGGTGCTTGCTGACCGGCGCGCCGGCGTCATGCGGCAGCGCCAGGCTGTCATAGAGGCCGACCAAGCCGACAAGGCCAACGATCAGGAAGGCCACGTGGAAATCCCGCAGCGTCAGCCCCTCCATGTCGGGCGTCAGCCAGGCATCGGACAGGCGCAGGGCGATGGCGCCGAGCGCGATGCCGAGGCCGAAGGTGATCTGCTGCACCAGGCTGAACAGCATGTTGGCGCCGCTCATCCGATCCTGCGGCACGTCGACGAAGGCCATGGTGCCGATGGCGGTGAACTGCATCGAACGCGCCGCGCCGCTGAAGAACAGCACCACCATGATCACCGGCCACGGCGTTGCCGGCGTCAGCAGCGCGCAGCCGAGCAGGGTCGCGACGAAGAACAGGCCGTTGCCGATCAGCGTGTTGCGGAAGCCGAAGGTCCGCAGCACCAGGCCCGTGAAGGGCTTCATGGCGAGGTTGCCGGCGAACAGCGCCAGCACATAGAGGCCGGCCTGGAACGGATCGAGGCCGAAGCCGAGCTGGAACATAAGCGGCAGCAGGAACGGCACGGCGCTAACCGCGGTTCGGAACAGCGACCCGCCCTTCATGGTGACGGCGAAGGTCTGGATCGTCAGGCCGTAGAGGTCCGGCAGGGGATGCGGGTGGCGGCCGGAATGGCGCAGCGCGATCCAGAAGAACAGCGCGCTCGCGACGAGAATGCCGGCGCCGACGACCCAGTCGACATGGCTCTGGCCGACCAGGTCGAGCCCGTACATCAGCCCGGCGCAGGCGACGCTGGTCAAAAGGAAGCCGATCCAGTCGAAGCCCTGGCGGGCGTCGCCGCGCTCGTTCGGAATGAGCCAGAAGGAGAGCGCCAGCGCGACGATGCCGATCGGCACGTTCAGGATGAAGATCCAGTGCCCGGACGCGTAGGTGGTGATGAAGCCGCCGAGCGGCGGACCGAGGATCGGCGCCGACAGCGCCGGCCAGGTCAGGACCGCGATCGCCCGCATCAGCTCGCTCTTCGAGGTGTTGCGCAGCACGACCAGGCGACCGACCGGCACCATCATCGCGCCGCCGACGCCCTGCAGCGTGCGCGCCAGCACGAAGGTGAGGACGGAGTCGCTCAAGGCGCAGAAGACCGAGGCGAGCGTGAACACGGCGACTGCCGAGGCGAACACCGTGCGGGCGCCGAACCGGTCCGCCATCCAGCCGCTCGCCGGGATGAAGATCGCCAGCGTCAGCATATAGACCGACATGCCGATGTTGAGATCGACCGGCGCGACGCCGAAGGAATGCGCCATCTGCGGCAGCGAGGTCGCGATGACCGTGCCGTCGAGGTTCTCCATGAAGAACGCTCCCGCGACGAGCAGGGCGATCCATGTCGATCTATGGGTCGAGGTCTGGGATGGGGCGGAGGTCATGCCGGCCGACGGCGCAGGAGAGGACGAAAGGCGACGTGATGCCAGCCGGCGACACATCGAACCCCTGAGTCATCGCGCTTTCGGCCGGCGAGCACAAGCGGAATGCGGCGCGACAATCGCGCCGCTCCCCGTTCGCGCATCAGCCGTGCGGGTTCTCCACACGCGGCCAGATCGGCCGGTTCAGCTTGCGATAGTCGGTGACGCGCGGGTTCGAAGGATAGGGCGCGCCGGCGTCGATATAGAGGATTTCCGCCGCGATCGGCAGGAAGCCGGCGTGGAAATGGTTGGTCGACTTGACCAGCAGCATGTCCTTCTTCAGCGGGTCGAGGCCTAGATTGGAATAAACGTCCGGCTCGAAGGTCTGCGTGCGGTTGGTGTTGAGAATCACGTCGATCTCCGTGCCGAGAAGGCGCACCCAGGCTGTCGGCCCGAGCGTCACGCGGCTGGCGCCGAAGCTCTGCCAGCTTTCCGGAACCGCGCGGATCACCTCGACCATGGCATCGACCGGCGCGCCGCCGTCCGGGCCCGCCTTGCCGCCGAAGCGAAGCTGGATCTGCGCGCCCTCGCCTGCCGCCAGGCAGAAGGTGACGGCGAGCGGATCCCAGATCGTCGCGACGGCGATGTTGTCGATGCCGCGCTCGAGGATGCGATGCAGGATCAGCGTGCCGTCGCCGGCGACGCCGCCGCCCGGATTGTCCCAGGTATCGGCGATCACCACCGGCTTGCCGGGCTTCGCCGCCACCAGCTCCAGCGCCTTGTCGAGGCCAGCATCGATGCCGAGCTGCGGCATCATCGTCTTGCCGCGCAGCGAGAAGATCTCCATGCCGAGCTTTTCGGCCAGCGCGTCACCCTCGGACTTGCGGTCGTCGGTCACCACCAGCATGCGGGTGCCGAGCTCCGGCACGTCGCCGGCCATGAAGCCGTGGATCAGCGACACCGACAGGATGCCGTCCCTACCGTGCATCGCCTTCATCCGGTCGACGAAGGAGCGCATCGGCTCGCGGCTGGTCGGAAACACGTCGATCATGCGGCAGTCGAAGGTCGAGATCACCGGCTTGATCTCGCCGCGCAGCGCGCGGATGGCGAGATCGACGACGTGCTCGCCGCGCTCGTAGAAGTCCGTGTGGGGGAATTCGAGGAAGGCGGCGAGGATGTTCGAGTTCGCCACCCGCTTCGGCGTCAGGTGGCTGTGCGGGTCGAGCTCGGCGGCGATCAGCACGTCCGGCCCGACGATCTCGCGGATGCGGGCGAGCAGGTCGCCCTCGGGGTCGTCATAACCCTGCGCCACCATTGCGCCGTGCAGGCCGAGCACGACGGCGTCGACCGGCATCGCGGCGCGCAGCTGGTCGAGGATCTCGTCGCGCAGTCCCTCGAAGGTGGCGCGCTGCAGCAGGCCGCCCGGCTCGGCCCAGGTCGCGGTGCCCTCGACGAGGTCGATGCCGTCCGCCTTCGCCCGGCGGCGCAGCGCCACGATCGGCGACGAGCAGAGCGTCGGCGTCTCGGGGTGCTGCCCGGGTCCCGCATAGAACGCCATCTCGAAACTGGCCCGGTCAGTCGGAACGGGCGAGAACGTGTTGGTTTCGGTCGCGAGCGAAGCGGCGAAGATGCGCATGACTGGAGAGATCCGGGCTCATGGGCGCGGGATCGGCGATCCCGGCGCGATCGGGAAAGAAAAAAGGCCCCGGCGGAGCCGGAGCCTGGTTCGATGTCAGCTCTGGGGAGCGTAGGCGATGGCTTCGATCTCGACCTTGATGTCGATCATCAGCCGCGCCTCGACGGTGGTGCGGGCCGGCGGCTCGGTCGGGAAGAAGGTGGCGTAGGTCTTGTTGAAGCCGCCGAAGTCGCGCGCGTCAGTGATGATGACGAAGGTCTTCACCACCTGGTCCATGGTGCAGCCGGCGAGCGCCAGCGCGGCCTTGACGTTCTCGAGCGTCTGCCGGGTCTGCGCCTCGATACCGCCGGCGACGACGGTGCCGGTCGAATCCGTCGGCACCTGGCCGGAGACATAGACGAAATCGCCCGCGCGCACGGCCGGCGAGAGCGGCACATGCGAGGCGCCGTAGACGGTCTTCAATTTGCTCATGAAACAAGCCCCTTCTGCATTGTGGAACGCCCGCCGGGCGGGCGATGGACCAGCGCTGTGTAGCGGCGGCGAAGCTAGAGGAAATCGTTCCGATTATCGACAGGAAAGCGGCAAAATCCGCCATCCCGCCGGTTGCTTTGTCCGCCGATCCGGCCGAGCCTTGCCCAGGGTCCGTATTCGATTGGAACGAAGGGACGGCGATGTTTGGACTGAACGACAAGCATGTTGTGATAAGCGGCGCGGGCGGCGGCATCGGCCGATCGCTGGTCGCCGCGTTTCAGGCGGCCGGGGCGCGCGTGACCGCCTGCGACCGCGATGCGGGACTGCTCGAGCCGCTCGAGGGTGTGGCGAAATACGTGTTCGAGCTGACCGAACCGGAGGCGACCGAGCGCGCCGTGGCCGAGATCGTCGCCAAGGAAGGCACGCCGGACGTGCTCGTCAGCAATGCCGGCTTCAGCCGCGCCGAGACGATGGAGCAGGTCAACCGCCAGAGCTGGGACCAGGAAGTCGACATCAACCTGACCGGCAGCTTCAACCTGATCGACCCGACCATGAAGGCGATGATCGCCAATGGCGGCGGCGCGATCGTCATGACGTCGACCGTCAACGCCCTCTCGCACTACGGAAACCCCGCCTATGCGGCTGCCAAGGCCGGCCTCGTCGCCTATATGCGGGCGATCGCCGTCGAGAATGGCCGCCACAACATCCGCGCCAACTGCATCTGCCCGGGCTCGGTGCGCACGCCGGCCTGGGATCACCGCGTCGAGAAGGATCCGGGCCTGCTGACCAAGGTCGTGGCGCATTATCCGCTCGGCAGGCTGACCATGCCGGCCGATGTCGCCAATGCCGCCGTCTTCCTGGCCTCGCCGCTCGCCGGCGCGATCACCGGCGTCGCCCTCCCCGTCGACGCCGGGCTGACCGCCGGCAATCTGCGCTTCATCCGCGACGTGTTCTGAGGAACCGGGGCCCATCTTCAACTTCCATTCGCCGCCCGGCGACATGGCGAGGACATCATGCCGAGACATATCGATACGCTCCAGACCCCCTGCGTCCTGGTCGATCTCGACCGGGCCGAGGCCAATCTCCAGCGCGCGCAGGACTATGCCGACGCCCATGGCGTCCGCCTCAGGCCGCATATCAAGACCCACAAGCTGCCCTTCTTCGCCAAGCGGCAGCTGGAGCTGGGAGCGATCGGCATCACCTGCCAGAAGCTGGGCGAAGCCGAGGTGATGGCCGATGCGGGCATCGAGGACATCTTCCTGCCCTACAACATCATCGCGCCGGAGAAGCTCTATCGGCTGAAGGAACTGGCGAAGCGCGTGACGCTCTCCGTCACCGCCGACAGCGCCTTCGTCGTCGATGGCTACGCCGAGACCTTCGCCGACAGCGCCCATGCGCCGCTCAACGTGCTGGTCGAATGCGATAGCGGCGCGGGCCGCTGCGGCGTGCAGACGCCGGATGCCGCCGTCGCCCTCGCCCGACTGATCGCCGGCAAGCGCGGCCTCGTTTTCGGCGGCCTTATGACCTATCCGCCGGCCGGCGACGCCCCCGGCGCGCGCAAGTGGCTGGAAGAGGCGGCCGAGAAGCTGGCCGAGGCCGGCCTGCCGGCCAAGACGATCTCGACCGGCGGCACGCCGGACATCTGGCGCGCCCATGAAACGACGATCGCCACCGAGTATCGCCCCGGCACCTACATCTACTACGACCGCTC
Organism: Kaistia nematophila; assembly: GCF_026343855.1. NCBI lineage: Bacteria > Pseudomonadati > Pseudomonadota > Alphaproteobacteria > Hyphomicrobiales > Kaistiaceae > Kaistia > Kaistia nematophila. The sequence goes on from NZ_JAPKNK010000014.1 coordinate 6,586, forward strand.
GCTGGTGGCCCGCGGCGTCGCGACTGTCGAGGACTGCGCGCTCAACGTGCTCGTCACGGTCGTCAGCCGCCCGACCGAGACCCGCGCCATCATCGACGCCGGCTCGAAGGCGCTGACCAGCGACCTGCTCGGCATGACCGGCTACGGTCAGGTGCTCGGCTATCCGGACGCGGTGATCTACGGATTGAGCGAGGAGCACGGCAACATCGACTTCACCGCCTCGGCGACGAAGCCGAAGGTCGGTGAGCGTCTGCGCATCCTGCCGAACCACGCATGCCCGGTCTCGAACCTGTTCGACCATGTGAATCTGGTCTCGGGCGACCATGTCGTCGAGACGATCGAGGTCGCGGCGCGCGGCCGCGTCGACTGATCCAGGCGCCTCTCGCCGCTTCACGGAAGCAGCGGGAGGCCGCCCTCGCCGTTCACGGCGCGAATCGGCGTGTGGTCACTCGCCTTCGGCGACGTAGGCGCGCAGCCTGTCGGCTTCGGTCGTGAGGCGCCGCCGCATATCGGTCAGGAAAGAGAGATTGTGGTGGATTTCCTCGACCCGGCGATCGCCGCGGACGAGGATCCGCTCGGCGTCGGCCAGGATCGCCGCGTCGCGGGCGCTGTCGTCCGTCTCGCCTTCGATCATGTCGCCATAGAGAAACGCGGCGCGCGAACGCGCATCCTCGATCCGGGCCGTCAGTCCGATCAGTTCCTGCTCGATCTCGCCGATCACCTTGGAGATCGAATTCTGAATCGTCGTGAGGCGTTCGACATCGCTGCGAACATCGCGTTCCTTGGAGCGAAATCGAGGGAACAGCACGCAAATTCTCCGGTAGGGCTCGAGGTTGCAACCTAGCCTCGAATCGTCTGCCACAATAATGCCGCATCGCTTTCTGATGGGCGAGCAGGAAACGACCATCCGGTCGGATCCGTTGCCTTTGCGTCGCCGTTGCCGCGCCGCCAAGGCTGCGTTATTCCGGGGCCGGACGCGTTCACCACGGCGCCCCCCACCGTGACGTCCGGATGGGCCGTTCCGGCCCGTGCCGACAGCCGAGAGTTTGATCCATGACACGCATTACAGGCCTTCGCGTCTTCGACCTGCGCTTCCCGACCTCGCAATCGCTCGACGGTTCGGACGCGATGAATCCCGATCCGGACTACTCCGCCGCCTATGTCATCCTCGACACGGACAATCCGGAGCTCGCCGGCCATGGCCTGACCTTCACCATCGGGCGCGGCAACGAGATCTGCTGCGCCGCCATCCGTGCGCTCGATCACCTGGTCATCGGGCTGGAGCTCGACTGGATCAAGGAAGATCCCGGCCGCTTCTGGCGCCACATCACCGGCGACAGCCAGCTGCGCTGGATCGGCCCGGACAAGGGCGCCATCCACCTCGCCACCGGCGCGGTCGTCAACGCCGCCTGGGACCTCTGGGCCAAGGAAGCCAAGAAGCCGGTCTGGCAGCTCGTCGCCGAGATGACCCCGGAAGAGCTCGTCAAGATCATCGACTTCCGCTACCTGACCGACGGCCTGACGCCCGGCGAGGCGCTCGCCCTCCTGAAGCAGGCGGAAATCGGCAAGGCCGAGCGCATCGCCAAGCTGAAGGCGGAAGGCTATCCCTGCTACACCACCTCGGCCGGCTGGCTCGGCTATAGCGACGAGAAGCTGCGCCGCCTCTGCCAGGAGGCCGTCGACCAGGGCTTCAACCACATCAAGATGAAGGTCGGACGCGATCTCGAGGACGACATCCGTCGCCTGAAGGCCGCCCGCGAGGTGATGGGCCCCGACCGCTTCCTGATGATCGACGCCAACCAGGTCTGGGAAGTCGACGCGGCGATCGACTGGGTCAAGCAGCTCGCCTTCGCCAAGCCCTACTTCATCGAGGAGCCGACCAGCCCGGATGACGTCGAGGGCCACCGCAAGATCCGCGAGGGCGTGGCGCCGATCAAGGTCGCGACCGGCGAGATGTGCCAGAACCGCATCATGTTCAAGCAGTTCATCATGCGCAACGCCATCGACGTCGTGCAGATCGACGCCTGCCGCATCGGCGGCCTGAACGAGGTGCTGGCGGTGCTGCTGATGGCGGCGAAGTACGGCAAGCCGGTCTGGCCGCATGCCGGCGGCGTCGGCCTCTGCGAATATGTGCAGCACCTCTCCATGATCGACTATCTCGTCGTCTCCGGCACGAAGGAAGGCCGCGTGATCGAGTATGTCGACCACCTGCACGAGCACTTCATCGAGCCTTGCGACATCCAGAACGCGGCCTACATGCCGCCGAAGCTGCCGGGCTTCTCCATCGAAATGAAGCCCGAGTCGATTGCCGCGCACACCTTTGCCGGCTAGAGCTTGATCCCGGATCGTCACCGACGTCCGGGCAAGCTTTCGCGCAGCGCAACGCGTTGATGGTCCTGGTCGTTTCCGCGGGAGGCGACCAGGACGAAAAGCCGGCGCGGCGCGCCGGCATCGACGAATGGTGGGCAAGGCGATGCGAGCGGCTCTTCTGGTCCTGATGGCAGGCCTCATGCTGGCGCTGTCCGGCCTGGCGGCTCTCGCCGACCCCTCCCCCGCCATCGACACCAGCCGCGAGCTCGTCGTCGCCACCAAGGTGGCGCCGCCTTTCGCCATGAAGGGCCCGGATGGGACCTGGACCGGCATCAGCATCGATCTCTGGCAGCGCGTCGCCGAAACGCTGCATCTGCGCTACCGGCTGGTCGAGGAACCGACCGTCGACGCGCTGATCGACGGCACAGCCGCCGGCAAGTACGACGCGGCCGTGGCCGCGCTCACCATCACCGGCCCGCGCGCCGAAATCATCGATTTCAGCCAGCCCTTCTACCATACCGGCCTCGGCATCGCCGTTTCGCTGACCGGCGGCGCGCGCTGGATGGTGATCCTCAACACCATCCTCTCCTTCGGCTTTCTGCAGGCGGTCGGCGCCCTCGTCGGCCTCGCCCTGCTCGTCGGCATCCTGATCTGGCTGTTCGAGCGGCGGCGCAACGAGCATTTCGGCGGCGCCCGCGGCATCGGCACCTCGATCTGGTGGTCGGCCGAGGCGATGACCCAGGCCAGCACCGGCGTCCGCGCGCCGATCACGCTCGCCGGCCGCACCCTCGCCATCCTCTGGATGGCGGTCTCGATCATCGCCATCGCGGTGTTCACCGCCGGCGTCACCTCGGCGCTCACCACGCGAACCCTTCAGGGGCTCGTCAACAATGCGAGCGATCTGGCGAGCGTCCGCGTCGGCGCGATCTCCGATTCCTCGAGCGTCGACTACCTCACCGGCCAGCGCATCAAGTTTCGCGGCTATCCGTCGGCCGAAGCGGGGCTGAAGGCGTTGAAGGACGGCCAGATCGACGCCTTCGTCTATGACAAGCCGCTGCTCGCCTGGCATGTGCTGCAGGAGTATTCGTCGACGATGGACGTGCTCGACATCGTCTTCGATCCGCAGAACTACGGCATCGCCCTGCCGCTCGGCAGCCCGCTGCGCAAGGACATCGACGTCGCCGTGCTCGACAGCACGCGCAGCGACTGGTGGAAGCAGACGCTGTTCCGCTATCTCGGCGAACGCTGACGCCGCGCAGAACCGGAGGGTCCATCATGCCGAACGAGGGACCGATCGACCGCCTGCGGGCTCTCTGCATGAACCTGCCCGAAGCGACCGAGCAGGAAAGCTGGGGCGACCCGACCTTCCGCGTGCGCGGCAAGATCTTCGCCATGCCGAAGCGCGGCGACGGACGGCTGTCGGTCTGGATCAAGGCGCCGGAAGGAAGTCAGGCGATCCTCGTCGGCGCCGATCCCGCGCGCTTCTTCGCGCCGCCCTATGTCGGCCCGAAGGGCTGGGTCGGCATCCGGCTCGACGACAATCCCGACTGGGAAGAGGTGTCGGCCCTCCTCCGCCGCAGCTACCGCCTGGTCGCGCCGAAACGCCTCGCCGACCGTGTGGCGTGAGACGCGGGGGCAGGCGCCCCCGCCGCGTCAGCCCTTGGCGTGACCCATGTCTTCCATCATGTGCTCAACGGCCATGATGGCGTTCTCGAGATCGGAGATCTTGCGCAGCGCCCCATCGGTCGGAAGACCGCCGGCCTCGACCGCCTGGGTGATCAGCTTCTGCTGCGCTTCGACCAGGCGCGCCCTGAGCGCCGTCAGCTTCTTGTTCATCGATATTATCCTTCGTTCCGACCTACGTATGACAGGTTCGCATGAGGCTTCGACACGAAAATCCGGCAACCGTCGATGCGACGCAATCGCCCAACTTGTTGTGGATGAGGAAGAGCCGCCCCGGGCGGTTCCATACCATCGCTTGACCGAATCTCGAAGGAGGCAGATTCTTCGTCGTGGTTCTTCTCGACAGGGTGGTCGGATTATGTCGCGACGAATTTTCCTTACCGCAGCCTTGGATCGTCTCGTGGACGAAGGCCAGATAGGCCGGCGCTCCAACGCGCACCGGATCATCAAGCTGGTGATCGACAACGGCGTCGCGGTGCTCGACGAAGACCAGCGCCAGATCTACGACCGGGAACTCATCCCCAAGATCGAACGGGTCCAGATCCTCGGCAACGCCGTCGCTCACTCCTAGTTCGATAGCACCTTCCGGAACGATCGCCACCTGCCGATTTTCGCGTTCGAGCGGCGTGGTTATCGGCATGTTAACGGGCCGGGAATCGGGTTTCGCCGAACTGGCTGACCGCTGGCCTGACCGGCAGGTCGTCCTGCACGCATGCGATTTTTCCGCGCACGATCATTCCGCGGCGAAGCAGTAGAACAGGCCGGCCCCGCCGGTGCCCTGCAGCGCTGCCGGGCTGCAGCCGCCGCGTGTCAGATGAGACGAGTTCCACGACTTCATCGGCGCGCTGTCGTTGAGTCCGACGCGGTCGTGGTGTCCGAGCATCGCCGCTCCCTCCTCGCCGCTCTTCGTCCAGTTGCCGCAGGTCTTGTCGTCGCCGGGCGGGAATGCCGTGCCGTCCGCCTGGCTGCCGGTGAGCATGTCATGCGTGTTCGGCATGTCACCGCGGCCTTTCACGGTTTCGCCGGTCTCCGTCAGCGCCGTCTTCTTGTTGAGATTGTTGTCAGGCCCGTGCAGGTCGGCGACGTCCTTGGCGATGACGACACCCTTGGCATTCTGCCACGGCCCCTTGCCGATACGATCGCGCGCGTTGACGGCTGGCTTGCCGCCGACGGCCTGGGTCGAGAGATAGGCGCGCCAAGTCTTCGTGCCCGCGCCAACCTTCTCGGCGAGAGTCTGGCAGATCGTGTCGGCTCCTTCGAGCCCGCCGAGATCGGCGCCCTTACCGGAGCCGGCGCTGGTGACGAAGAACGTCATGTCCTTCTCCTGCGCCCGGGCCGGCCCGGCCAGAACAAAGGGCGCGACCGACGCCGCCGCCACGCAGGATGCCAGCAGCCAGGATACAGGTTTCATCTCGTCGTCCTCCACACCGTCTCGCCCTGCAACGCACGGATGCGACATCCGTTCCCGGGCAATGGCGAGGGACCCAGGGATTGCCGGCGCTAGTCGGCGCCAAGATGGACGTAGACGCGCTTCCGTCGCAGATGGGCCTGCAGCGCCGCCCGGGCATCCTCGGCTCCAGGAGCGGATCTTTCGGCTGGCGACAAAGGCCCGCGATTGATCCAGCCGGTATCGGCCCGCAGTTGCGCGACGACGCGGTGGCCGCGCGCCAGGTCACGCGTGAAGAGGCAGGCGGCGCAGCCATGAAGGCCGGCATTGGCGCGGGCGACCGCCTCGTCCTCAGCCGCAAACGCGAGCACCGCCACGACCGGAGCGAGGACCTGATCGCGCACGATCGCCATATCGTCAGCGCAGCCATCGAGGAGGGCAGGCGCAAGGAACGCTCCCTTCGCCAGGCCGCCCTCTGCAAGACGGTGACCGCCGACAAGCCGCCTCGCGCCTTGTTCCCCGGCCTCTTCGATCCGGCAGAGCACGTCCTGCAGGCCTGCGTCCGAAACCAGCGCGCCGACCTCGGTGGCGACGTCCAGCGGGTCGCCGACGACGGCGCCGCGGATGCGGGCGGCGAGCTTGTCAAGGAAAGCGGGACGAATGGCCTCCTGCACGAAAACGCGCGCCGCGCCCGAGGCCCGCCCAGCCCCGAGAATGCAGGATTGCAGCACAGCCGCGACAGCATCGTCCAAGGGTGCATCGTCGAAGACGATCAGCGCCGGCTTACCGCTCGGTTCGGCCGCCCCGGCCGCCAGCGCGATGTCGGGTTGCCGCATCAGCAGATCGCCCGTCCTGGCCGGGCCGAGCACGACGTTGAAGACGCCATCCGGCAGGCCGGCCTCCGACAGGATCTCGGCCAGCTTCAATGCCGCCAGCGATGCCAGTTCGGATGGCCGGAAAACGATGGCATTGCCGGCGGCGAGCGCCGGCGCGGCGCGGCTGCAGGCGCTCCAGAGCGGATCGCCGCATCGTCCGGCCGCCACGATAACGCCGAGCGGCTCCGGCCGCGCATAGCCGAAACCTTGCGAACCGAGATCGACATGCTCGCCGGCGAGCGTCGCGGCGAGCCCGGCAAAGCGATCGAGGCAATCGGCAGCGGCCGCGACGTCGGCCCCGGTGTCCCGGATCGGCCTTCCGGTATCGCGCGTTTCCAGCCGTGCCAGTTCATCCCCACGCCCGCGTAGCAGGTGGGCGGCGCGGGCCATCACCTTGCCGCGCTCGCTGGCGGTCATAGCGGCCCAGATCCCCTGGCCGGATTTCGCGCTCGCGACGGCCGCCGCTACCTCGGCCTCGCCGGCAATCTCGATCTCGGCCAGGACCGCGCCTGTCGCCGGCTCGAAGGTGGGGAAACTGCCGCGCTCGACGGCAGGATGCGCGCGGCCACCGACATAGCTCCGGAGGATCGGCTCGGCCGCGCCCTCGGCCTCGGCCTCGGCGCTGGCGCCGACGCGCTGGCGGATCGCCGCCAGCTGCGCGTCGACGAAGGCGGTGGCGATGGCGCGCGCCTCGGCACTCTCCGGCTCGCCTTCCGCCGCCAGCGTCTCGCGCAGCCACAGCCCGTCGATCACGGCGGCGATGGCGACCGCAGTCCGCTCCGCGTCACGCGCCGAGACGAGCCGCCTCAGCCCATGCCGCAGATTGGAGAGCATGCGGCGCTGATAGACGTTCTGCACCCGCTTGAAGCGGACGGAGTGGATCACCTGGCCCCAGAAGGCGAGCCAGACACTGGCGGTGCGGCGATCGAATTCCTCCGGCGCCAGATTGGCGTCGATGACGGCCTGGATCCTTTCACGCGGGGTGCGCGCCTGGGCGAGCCGCCGCGCGACCAGCCGGCTGAGGCGCCCGGCCAGATGACGCAGGGTGGCTTCGAGCAGGCCTTCCTTGTCGCCGAAATAATGCGCGACCAGGCCCGGCGAAACTCCGGCGCGCCGGGCGATGTCCATCAGCGTGCAGGCGGCGAAGCCGACATCGGCGAGCGACTCGATCGTCGCCTCGATCAGCTGGCGCCGCCGGACATCCTCGGCCTCGAATCGAACGGAACTCGCTTCCCGCATGACGATCCCTGCGCCACCTTCCCTGCGCCTGTGGTGTAGCCCGATTGAACGAGCAATCAAAGCCCTCCCCCGACCGCGGGATAACCCACCCCGGAAACGCCGATTTCAAGATCAAAATGTCATAATATCGGCATAAACCGGTTATTTCGACATATTGAACGACCATTCAATCAGACCAGAATGAAACTGGGAAAATAATCCATTCGACACCACAAAACAGGGATGGACACATCGCCGCGCAGACTTCGGCCAAAACTGTCGTTAGGACATCCCATCGCGCACTATGCTGCGCTATGCTTTGGAATATCGGGCGGCATCCTGGCGGAGCCGCAGCTTGGGAGACGTCTAGAATGCTCAACTCGGTTATCTCGCGATCGCTGGCAGCGGCCGCCTGCGTCCTCGCGCTCGCAGGCGGCGCTTCCGCGGCCGAGCCGGCCTCGTGCAAGACGGTGCGCTTCTCCGACGTCGGCTGGACCGACATCTCGGCGACGACCGGGTTGACCTCGCGCATCCTGACCGGCCTCGGCTACGAGCCGAAGCTGCAGGTCCTGTCGGTGCCGGTCACCTACGCCTCGCTCAAGAACAAGGACATCGACGTCTTCCTCGGCAACTGGCTGCCCTCGATGGCGGCGGACCTGAAGCCCTACCAGGACGATGGCTCGGTCGAGGTCGTCGGCGTCAATCTCGAAGGCGCCAAGTACACGCTCGCCGTGCCGAGCTACCTGTTCGACGAGGGACTGAAGACCTTCGCCGACATCGCCAAGTTCAAGGACAAGCTCGGCGGCAAGCTCTACGGCATCGAGCCGGGCAATGACGGCAACCGTCTGATCCTGGACATGATCAAGTCCGACAAGTTCGGCCTCGGCTCGTTCGAGCTGGTCGAATCCAGCGAACAGGGCATGCTGGCCCAGGTCGACCGCGCCGGCCGCAAGAAGGACGCGATCGTCTTCCTCGGCTGGGCGCCGCATCCGATGAACGAGAAGTTCAAGATGGAATATCTCGACGGCGGCGACGACGTCTTCGGTCCGAATTTCGGCGGCGCGACCGTCTCGACCAGCGTCCGCAAGGGCTATGTCGAGGAATGCCCGAATGTCGGCGCGCTGCTGAAGAACATGAAGTTCACCCTGCCGATCGAAGGCCAGGTCATGGCCAGCATCCTCGATGACGGCAAGGAGCCGCTCGCCGCCGCCGAGGCCTGGCTGAAGGCCAATCCGGGCCAGATCGACACCTGGCTCGCCGGCGTCAGCACCATTGACGGCCAGCCCGGCGCCGACGCGGTGAAGAAGAGCCTCGGCCTCTGACGACAAGATCGCTCCCTGTCGGCGCCGTCCCGGCGTCGGCAGGGGCAGACCCTGACCGGGCGATCGCTCGATCGCCCGGATGGCCGGCAGGACCGGCGGAGACCCCTTCATGTATAGCTGGCTGACCGAGCACAAGATTCCGCTCGGATCCACGATCAAGACCGTCGTCGACTTCCTGAACCAGCACGCGCAATGGCTGTTTGACTGGATCTCGCTCGTCCTCGGCACGATGATCGACGGCCTGACCGCGTGTCTGCTGGCCGTGCCACCGCTGGCGCTCGTCGCCGTCTTCGCCGCGATCGCCTATGCGCTGCACCGCTCGTTCAAGCTTGCCGCCTTCACGGGCGTAGCCTTCCTCCTCGTCATCAATCTCGGCTACTGGCAGCCGACGATGGAGACGCTGTCGCTGGTGATCTGGGCGACGCTGGTCTGCGTCGTGATCGGCGTGCCGGTCGGCATCGCCGCCGCGCACCGGCCCTGGCTCTATGCCGGCATCCGCCCGATCCTCGACCTGATGCAGACGATCCCGACCTTCGTCTACCTGATCCCGACGCTGGTCCTGTTCGGCCTCGGCACGGTGCCGGGCCTGATCTCGACCGTGATCTTCGCCATTCCCGCGCCGATCCGGCTCACCCATCTCGGCATCACCTCGGTGCCGGCGCAGCTGCGCGAAGCGGGTCAGGCCTTCGGCGCCACGCGCCGGCAGCTGCTCTACAAGGTCGAGCTGCCGCATGCGCTGCCCACCATCATGGCCGGCGTCACCCAATGCATCATGCTGTCGCTTTCCATGGTGGTGATCGCGGCGCTTGTCGGCGCGGACGGCCTCGGCAAGCCGGTCGTGCGCGCGCTCAACTCGGTCAATATCGGCATGGGCTTCGAGGCGGGCGCGGCGATCGTGCTGCTCGCCATCGTGCTCGATCGCGTCTGCAAGCGCCCCGCGCGCAAGACCGGGAGGCCCTGACCATGGCGGCCATCGAATTCAAGAATGTCGACATCGTCTTCGGCGACCGCCGCGGAAAGGCGCTGGAACAGCTGGACCAGGGCGCGACGCGCGACGAAATCCTCGCCCGGAGCGGCGCCGTCATCGGCGCCGCCGGCGTCGACCTGACCGTCGAGCGCGGCGAGATCTGCGTGCTGATGGGCCTCTCCGGCTCCGGCAAGTCGACCGCGCTTCGCGCGGTCAACGGCCTAAACCCGGTGACGCGCGGCGCCGTGCTGGTGACCCATGAAGGCAAGCCGGTCGACGTGACGCGCTGCGACGAGGCGACCCTGCGCGAGATCCGCACGGGCACCGTCTCGATGGTGTTCCAGCAGTTCGGCCTGCTGCCCTGGCGCTCCGTGCGCGACAATGTCGGCTTCGGGCTGGAAATCCGCGGCATGAAGAAGGCCGAGCGCCAGCGCATCGTCGACGACAAGCTCGCCATGGTCGGCCTGACGCAGTGGGCCGACAAGAACGTGCACGAGCTGTCCGGCGGCATGCAGCAGCGCGTCGGACTGGCGCGTGCCTTCGCCACCGACGCCGACATCCTGCTGATGGACGAGCCGTTCTCGGCGCTCGACCCGCTGATCCGCGACAAGATGCAGGACGAGCTCCTGAGCCTGCAGAAGCGCATCCAGAAGACGATCCTGTTCGTCAGCCACGATCTCGACGAGGCGATGAAGCTCGGCAACAAGATCGCCATCATGGAGGCGGGCCGCATCGTCCAGTGCGGCACGGCGGAGGACATCCTGCTGCGGCCGGCCAATCCCTACGTCGCCGATTTCGTCAAGCACACCAACCCTTTGCACGTGCTGCGCGGCGGTTCGGTGATGACGCCGGCGAGCGAGTTGCGACGCGACGACGGCGTCATCCTGCTCGATCGCGCCGGCCAGGTGCGCATGCGGCTCGACGCGGCCGACCGGCCGGTCGGCGTCGAACTCGCCGGCCGCGAGGGCAGCCTCGGCCGCGTCAACGGCAATGCCGCGGCCTTCGACACCCCCTGCGACCTGATCGTTGCGCCGGTCGGGCTGAAGCTTGCGACCGCGATCGCGCTGAAGCGGAAATCCGACCATCCGATCGTCTTCGTTGACGCGGACGGACGGCTGGCCGGCCTTTGCGGCGACGACGAGATCTATGGCAGCCTGCTGCGCCGCAGCGCCTAAGCCTCAGACAAGCTTGACGATTTCGGTCTGCGTCGGCGTCGTCACGCTGGGGCCGGCGCGGGGATCGAGGAAGACGTTGATCTCGAGCCGGACGCCGAATTCCGGCAGATAGATCGCCGGCTCGATCGAAAAGCCGGTGCGCGGCAGGATGCGGCGGGTGTCGTGGGTCTCGAGGTTGTCGAGATTGACGCCGAGCCCGTGCAGCCGCTTGCCCGGCCCCATGCTATGGCCGGTGCGGTGGTGGAAATTGTCCCCGAAACCGGCCGCCGCGATGATGCCGCGCGCCACGTCGTCGACCTGCCAGCCCTCCAGCACCTCGCCGGATTGCCAAGCCTTTTCAATCGCCTGCAGCGCGCCGTCGCGGGCATGGCGGACGATGTCGAAGACGGTCTGGAGCCTCTCCGGGATGACATCGCCGGCATAGGCGCCCCAGGCGATGTCGGAATAGACGTTGCGCTCGCCGGGATAGCGCGCCCAGAAATCGATCAGCAGCCAGTCGCCGGCACCGATGAGAGCCGAGCCCTCCGGCTTCGGCTCGTAGGAGACGATGCCGGAATGGCCGTTGACCTGCACCACCGGCTGGCCCTCCGTCTCCAGCCCGAGGCGCTCGAACTCGGAAACGATGAACTGCTGCAGCCCATATTCTGTTAGCGGCCTGTTAACCCGGATCGCGGTTTTCGCCAGATCGAAGGCGGCGTCCTTGATGCCGGCGACAACGACGCAGGCGCGCTTGTGGCTCTCGATCGCGAAATCGTCCCAGGCGGCGGCCGAGACCTGGAACAGGTCGGCCGAGGTGACGATCCGGTAGTCCCAGCTCCGCAGCAGCTCGACCGTGCCGGCATCGGCCCAGGCGACGGTCGGCACCCCGCCCTCTTCCGAATATTCCATCGCCAAAGTCTTCGCCGGCCCGAGCAGGTCGCGGAGCATCGCCCGCATCTCGACCCAGCCGCGGAAGATCCGCTTCTCGATGTCGACGTCGTGGAAGAAGAACTGGTCGACGGTATGGATCAGCAGAACCGGTTGGCCCGTTCGCGGCACGACCAGGAAGGCGCGCCGGGTCGGGTTCCGGACGATTCCGAGAATGTGCCAGAGCAGCGGGTTGCTGCCGCGATAATCGACGAGCAGCCAGGCATCGATGCCTTCGGCCTGCATGAAGCGCTGGGCGTCGGAGAGGTTGAACATGGGCGGTCCTCAAGCTCGGTGCGGCTCCCTCTCCCACCGGGCGGGAGAGGGCTAGGCCCCTACCCCCGACGATATTTCCGGCCGGGATGGTCGTCGCGAAGCTGCTTCTGGCCGGCGCCGTAGAGGCTCTCGCGGAAGGTCGAGCCTTCATAGCCGGCCCGCATCAGGCCGCGGCGGCGCAGTTCGGGGACGACGTATTTTACCGTGTCGACGAAGGTGCCGGGGCGGATGGCGTAGGTGATGTTGAAGCCGTCGAGGTCGGCGATCTCGACCCAGTGCTGCATCTCGTCGGCGATCGTCTTGCCGGAGCCGACGAATTTCGGCCCCATGCCGCCGACGCCCATGTAGTGGGCGATGTCGCGCAGCGTCCAGACGGTGTCCGGGTCCGCATCGGCGAAGAGATGGCGGGTGAAATGCGCCGCGTTCGGATTGATCTCGGTCAGCGGCAGGTCGGGATCATATTTCGAGACGTCGAGCCCGAGCGGGCCGGCGAACTGCACCATGGCGCCCTCGTAATCGGCATAGGAGAGCAATTCGGCATATTTCGCCTCCGCCTCGCCATCCGTCTCGGCCGCGACGACCGTCGTCACGGCGAAGACCTTCAGGCTGCGCGGATCACGGCCCTCAGCCGCCGCGGCGGCGCGGATGTTGGCGACGACGGGCGCGATCACCTCCGGCCGCGTGCCATGCACGAAGACGCCCTCGGCATGGCTGGCGGCGAAGGTCTGGCCGCGCGCCGAGGATCCCGCCTGGAACAGGACCGGCGTGCGCTGCGGCGACGGTTCGGCGATGAAGGCGTCGGGGACGTTGAAATAGCGGCCGTGATGGCCGATCGGATGCACCTTGGCCGGATCGACATAGACGCCCCTCGCCTTGTCGATGACGACGGCGTCGTCCTCCCAGGAGCCTTCCCAGAGCTTGTAGAGCACGGCCATGAACTCGTCGCCGCGATCATAGCGCTCGTCGTGCGAGAGCTGCTCGCCGCGGCCGAGATTGCGGGCGGCGCTGTCGAGATAGGAGGTGACGATGTTCCAGCCAACGCGGCCGCCGCTCGCATGATCGAGGCTCGTCATCTTGCGGGCAAAGCTGTAGGGCTGCTCGTAGGTGAGCGAGACGGTGGCGGCAAAGCCGAGGTTTTTCGTCACCGCCGCCATGGCCGAGAGGATCGAGAGCGGGTCGTTGATCGGCACCTGCGTCGCGGTGCGCAGCGCCCCGTCCGGCTTGCCCTGGTAGACGTCGAGCATGCCGAGAACGTCGGCCAGGAAGATCGAGTCGAAGCCCGCCCCTTCCAGCATGACGGCAAGCTCGGTCCAGTAGTTTAGGTCCTTGTAGCGGTGCGACTGGTCTTCCGGATGGCGCCAGAGGCCGGACGAGATGTTGACCGGCGAGCAGTTTTCGAAGGCGTTCAGGTGAATGGTTCGGGCGGTCATGGGCGGTTCCCAATGCTGTCTCGTTGCTTCATCTCCCCCTGAGGGAGAGGTGAAGAAGGGCATCACTCCGCCGACCCGGCCGGCTCGGCGTCCTGGTAGGCTTTGGCGACGGCCTCGATTGCTGCATCGAGGTCGACCGCGTGGCCGAGCGAAGCCAGCGCCTGGCCATAGGCGACGACATTGGCGAGCACGGGCCGGTAGGCGGCGCGAAGCGCCGTGTGGTTGAGCCGGACCAGCAGCGCCTCGACGCCGCCGACGCCGGGGCTGATGGCCGAACCCTCGAATTCGGAAGCCGCGGCGACCAGCGCCTGCGCCTCGATGCCGGCGGGGATCGGCGCTGCCGTCACCAGCGCCGAGGCGGCGGCGTCATCCTCGATCCAGGGCGTGATGCCGAGCGCGCGAATACCGGCGCGCGTCGCCTTCGCCGCGAGCTGATGCCGCTCGACCACCGTCTCGACGCCATCCTCTTCCGCGTCGATCCGGTCGAGCGCCGCGTTGAGGGCCCAGAATTCCAGCGGCGCCGGCGTGCCGGGCAGCGCATCGGCGCCGACATCCAGCCATTTTTCCTTGAGGTCGAGCAGCGACAGCGTCGAAAGCCGCAGCGCCGGCTCCTCGGCGATCTTCGCCCAGGCGGCCTCGCTGACCGAGATGGCGGAAAGGCCGGCCGGCCCGCCCAGCCCCTTCTGCGGGCCGATGACGGCGATATCGATGCCGAGCGTCTGGACCTCGAATTCGTGCGCGCCGATCGAGGCGACGGCGTCGACCACCAGCAGCGCGCCCCGCGCCTTGGCGCTGGCCGCGATCTCCGGCAGCGGATTCAGGACACCGTTCGCCGCCTCGCCATGCACGAGCACGACGACATCGACCTTTTCCATGGCATCGAGCGCCGCCTGGAACGCCGCGAATTCGACCGGCCGGCCGAGCCCGGCCACGACGTCCTCGACGACCGCGCCGCCCCGGCGCAGCCAGGTCGCGAAATACTCGCCATACAGGCTGGTGACGACGTTGAGGACGGCGAGGCCAGGTTTGGCGAGGCTGGCGGCCACCGCTTCCAGCGCCACGACGGCCTCGGCCTGCACGAAGACGACATCGTCGAAGCTTCGCATCACCGCGCCGATCCGGTCGGCCAGCACGGCATAGCCGACATTGGGGTAAGCAGGCGGATCGAGCAGGTCTTCGGCGGCGAATTGGGTCATCGATTTCGGTCTCTTGTTGTGGCCACGTCCGGGGGGAGGAAGCTGGCCTTCACCTCTCTCTGAGGGAGAGGTGAAGAAAGCTCGTCACGCTCACCGCCCACCTCCGGATCTCACCCGCCCCGAACTCCGCGACAGCCGGAAGCAGAGCGCCGCCAGGCCGAGCAGGCTGACCGTGAACAGGAACACGACCGTCGCCGCCGCATAGACGGAGGGCGCCGGGCCATATTGCAGGCTGCCATAGAGATAGACCGGCAGCGTGTTCACGCTCGGCGTCGTCAGGAAGGCGGCGACGACGAGATTGTCGAAGCAGAAGGCATAGGACATCAGCCCGCCGGCGAGGATTGCCGGCAAAAGCTGCGGCAGCACGATGAACCAGAGCGTCTTCAGCCGCGTGCTGCCGAGATCGGCCGCGGCTTCCTCGAGCTTTGGATCGAGCGTCAGCGCCCGCGCCCGCACGATCAGCGCCGTCACGGCGATCGCCGCCGGCGTGATGCCGGCGATCAGGGTCGCGGCGCCGAGCGGGATGCCGGTGACGGCATAGAACAGGAGCAGCGACACGCCGATGACCACTTCCGGCACGATCAGCAGGATATAGGTCAGGCCCGACAGCCATTTGCGCACGTTCGGGCTCGGATGGCGCACCAGCGCATAGCCGAGCGACGCGCCCATGCCGAGCGCGATCAGCGCCGCCCAGAAGGCGACATAGAGGCTGGTCTGGACCGAGCGGCGCAGCGCCAGGTCGTTCCACGCCGCCGGATACCAGTCGAGCGTCCAGCCGGTGAATTGCGAGGTCTGCTTGCCGACGACGCCGAGATTGAACGAATAGACGATCGAGGCGGCGAGCGGCGCGAACAGGAAGAGGATGGCGAGCCCGAACCAGAGCGCCAGCCCGGCATGGGTGGCGCGCCGGCCGACGCCATCCAGCGTGCGGACGCTCATGCCGACACCTCGGCAAAGCCCTTGGTGAGGCGCGCCAGCCCGGCGACCACCACGGCGACGGCGACCAGCACCAGCACCGCCATGGCCGAGCCCAGGGCATAGTTCTGCGATTGCAGATATTGCGACGAGATCGCCTGCCCCATCAGCACGCCGCGGCTGCCGCCGAGCAGCCTCGGGATCACCATCTCGCCCAGCATCGGCACGGCGGTCAGAAGCACGGCGGTGGCGATGCCCGGTCGCGCCATCGGCAGGGTCACGGCCCAGAAGGTCTGGAACCGGCTGGCGCCGAGATCGCGGCTGGCTTCGAGCAGCGGCGCGGGGATCCGGTCGAGCACGACGAAGAGCGGTACGACGGCGATCGGCAAATAGGCATAGACCATGCCGATGAAGACGGCGGTCTTGGTATCGAGCAGGTCGAGCGGGCCGTCATGCAGATGCAGGAAATTCAGCACCATTTCGACCACGCCGCCGCGCGCCAGCAGGATCTGCCACGACATCACGCGGATCAGGAAGGAGGAGAAATACGGGATGAGGATCAGCACCAGCGCCAGGTTGCGGAAGCGCCCGGCCCGCCGCGCGATGAAATAGGCGACGGGAAAGGCGACGACGAGGCAGAGCGCCGAGGCGGTGACGGCGAACTGCACCGTGCGCAGGAAGGTCGAGAGATAGAAGCCGGACAGCGCGGTCTGGTAGTTCTTCAGCGTGAAGCCGATCTCGACCGCGCCGAACAGCGAGTTTCCGAACGAATAGACTACCGTAAAGGCGAGCGGCGCCAGGAAGAAGATGGCGAGCCAGACGGTAGGGATAGCCGCGAACAAATGGTCGGCAGCGCGCGCCGGGGGCGCGCGTTTCGGAGAGGCCCGGCCGCCGCCCGACGGGGCCGCGATCGCACTGGTTGGCTGGCTTCCGAACGTCATCCGTCTCTGTCTCGTCTCGGCTCCTTGGGGAACCTTGTCACGAAGAAGCCCCTCACCCCAACCCTCTCCCGCAAGCGGTAGAGGGGGCGGACGGAACATCGTCGCCCGATTGGCGCCATGCCGGCGGAAAAACCTCGTCCGATCGACGCCACGCCGGCCGAAAGCCCTCGCCCGCTTGCGGGAGAGGGTTGGGTGGGGGTCTTGCTTGCAGCCAGAACCCGATGATCAGCCGCCGGCGGCCGCCTGGATCTCGGTCTGGACTTCCAGATAGACGCCGATCGTCGCCGGATCGACGACGAAGGAGGTCAGCTTCGAGAAGTCGAGATCCTTGCCGCCGAAGATCAGGTCGGCGTTCTTGGTGTCGGCCGGCAGCTTCTCGCGCAGGCCGGCGAGCGCCGCCGGGAAGCCGATATACTGCGTCTCGGAAAGCTGGACGTCCGGCTCGAGCTGGTAGGCCAGGAAGTCATAGGCCTGGTCGAGGTTCGGCGCCTTGGCGGGGATGGCGTAGTTGTCGACCCAGAGCTCGCTCATCGGGCCGGGGACGACGAACTTCAGCTTCGGATTGAGGCCGATGGCGGCGCGTGCCGTGCCCTGGTTGGTCTGCGCCAGCACGATCGAGCCGTTGGCGAGCTGGTTCGGGTCGAGGCCGGCAAAGGTCTTCACATGCTTGGCGAAGGCCTTGATCTCCTCGCCGGCGGCGCGGATCTCGGCCTCGGTCGCCTTGTTCCAGTCCTTGCCATGCGTCCAGAGCGACATGCCGATGGTTTCCCAGCCGGAATCGGAGAGACGCACCTTGCCGCTGACGCCCGGCCTGGCGCCGGCATCAAGGAAGTCCTGCCAGGTCTTGATTTCGCCGCCGACCGCTTCCGGATCATAGACGACGCCGAGCACGCCCCAGTCCTTCGGGATCGAATACTTGTTGCCGGGATCGTAGTCCCTATTGAGCAGCGCCGGATCGAGCGAGCCGAAGTTCAGGCGGTTGTGGTCGATCTCCTGCAGCAGGCCGCGATCGGCCATCTGCTTGATCCAGCTCGAGCTCGGGATGACGATGTCGAAATCGGCGCCGGCCGGGCTGTTCAGCTTGGCGAACATCGTCTCGTTGGAATCATAGGAGGTGATGTTGGGCGTCACGCCCGACTTGCGGGCGTAATTGGCGAGGCTGTCGTTGGAGAAATAGTTCGGCCAGGAATAGACGTTGAGCGCGCCGCCCGCGGCAAGGGCGCGGCCCGGAAAGGCCGACTGCAGCGCGAGCGCCGCCGGCGCCGCGCCGAGCAGGCCGAGAACGGAGCGGCGGCTGAAGCCCGCGCCTCTGGAAAAGCCCTTGGGAAGCTGCTGCTTGGTCATGACGGGTTCCTTGTCAGGAGGACGGACGGAGAATCGGGCTCGTCGCGATAGGCGCGCGCGGCGGCCGGGGAGAAATCGACGGTGATCGCCTCGCCGGGGCGGAGTTCGGCGGCGGCATCCGCCGCGCCGGCACGGCGCTCGACGGATTCGAAGGCGAGGCCGCCGGCCGTCACCGCGCGCAGCCGCAGCGAAGGCCCGAGCGCGACGGCATCGACGAGGCGGGCCGGGAAATGGTTGGGGCCGGCGGGCGCATCGGCCGCAGCGCGGAGAAAGCGGGTCTCCTCCGGCCGCACGATCACCAGCGCCGGATCGCCGGGCGCAAGCGCGGGATCGACATGGGAGGCCGCGACCGGGCCGAGGTCGGACAGGAGCGCCCCGCCCTCGCCGAGCGTGGCGCGGATCTGGTTGGCGCTGCCGACGAACAGCGCCGTCCAGGCATTGACCGGCCGGTCGTAGATCGTCGCGGGATCGCCGATCTGCTCGAAGCCGCCATGGCGCATGACGGCCAGGCGGTCGGCCATGCCGAAGGCTTCTTCCTGGTCGTGCGTGATGTAGATGAAGGTGGCGCCGAGTTCGGTCTGGATGCGGCGCAGCTCGCGCTGCATTTCTTCACGCAGCTTGCGATCGAGCGCGCCGAGCGGCTCGTCGAGCAAGAGCACGGCCGGTTCGTTGGCAAGCGCGCGCGCCAGCGCCACGCGCTGCTGCATGCCGCCGGAAAGCTGGTTCGGCTTGCGGTCGCCGACATCGGAGAGGCGGACCAGTTCGAGCAGCTCGCCGGCCTTCCGGCGCCGGGCGCTGCGGCCGACGCCGCGCATCCGCGGGCCATAGGCGACGTTTTCCAGCACGCTCATATGCGGGAACAGCGCGTAGCTCTGGAACACGGTGTTGACGTCGCGCCGCTCGGCCGGCAGCGCCGTGACATCCCGACCCGAGATCCAGACAGTGCCTTCGTCCGGCGCCTCGAAGCCGCCGATGATCCGCATCGCGGTCGTCTTGCCGCTGCCGCTCGGGCCGACGATCGCCAGGAATTCGCCGCGCGGCACCTCCAGCGACAGGCCGGAGAGCACCACCTGGCCGCCAAAGCTCTTGGCGACGCCGCGAAGCGCGACTGCGATCGGTTGGGGGCTTTGCGTCATGGCGAATGCGGACCGGCAGCAAGGAAGGGCAACGGCCAGACGACCGTCGCGTGGAAACTAGTACGGGGACCAACCCGAAGAAGCGAGTTGGATTGTTCCCAAGTTTCGGCCCGCCTGAGTTTCTTGTTCCTCTTTCCGCCGAGCCGGCAAAACGTCGTCAGTTCAAGGCCTTGGTCGTCAATTCAAGGCCTTGGCGGCATCGGCCGTAAGCCGCGCCGCCGCGCCGCGCACGATCTCGGCGACCGGCACGTCGACCGCTACGGGCAGCACGTCCGGCTCCCCGGCCGTCGGTCGCTCCAGCGTCGCATACTGGCTGGCGAGCAGGCTCGGCGGCATGAAATGGCCCTTGCGCGCGCCGAGCCGGTCCTGGACCAGCGATTGCGGCGCATCGAGGAAGACGAAGCGGATCGGCTGGCCGGCGGCGTTGCGGATACGGTCGCGGTAGATCTTGCGGAGCGCCGAGCAGGCGACGACGATGCCGGCCGGGTGCGCCGCGCGGTCGGCGAGCGTGGCGCCGATCCGGTCGAGCCAGGGCCAGCGGTCGTCGTCGGCCAGCGGCGTGCCGGACGCCATCTTGGCGACGTTCTCCGGGCTGTGCAGGCCGTCGCCGTCGACGAAGTCGATGCCGAGGGCGGCGGCGAGCCCCTCGCCGACGCTCGATTTGCCGGAGCCCGACACCCCCATCACGATGATGGCCAGCCTGGTTGCCACGCCCTGTTCCGATTGCGCCGTCGCCATGAAATGCGTTCCGCCCCACCCGCTCGAGAAACAACGGGACAAGCCATAACGCGACCCGAGGGCGCGCGTCCACCGGCAGAAGGACATCGCGCGCCGCCGTTCCAGCAGGAGGAACGGGCGGCGCGCGATCCCGCGTCAGTCGCGCATTTCGCGCAGCAGAGCGTCGATCCGGATGGTGGCGAAGGCGGAGAAGGTATCCGACACCGCATAGGGCAGGACCAGCACGTCGCCATGGCGCATGGCGCCGCAGGTATAGACGACGTTCGGCACATAGCCCTCGCGCTCGGACGGCTCCGGCCGGACCAACGGCTCGCTGGAGCGGGCGAGCACCTTGGAGGGATCGTCCTTGTCGAGGAGGACGGCGCCGATCGAATATTTGCGGACCGCGCCGACGCCGTGGGTCAGCAGCAGCCAACCCTCGTCGAGCTCGATCGGCGAGCCGCAATTGCCGATCTGCACGAACTCCCAGGGAAAGCGCGGCCGCAGGATGGCGACGCCGCCGTCCCAGGCGAACAGATCGTCCGAATAGATCAGGTAGAGGTTCTCATTGTCCTGCCGGCCGATCATGGCGTAGCGGCCGTTGATCTTGCGCGGGAACAGCGCCATGCCCTTGTTGCGGGCGGCGCTGCCGCGCATCGGCGCCATCCGGAAGGTCTGGAAATCGGTCGTCTCGATCAGCTCTGAACGGATCGCGCTGCCGCTATAGGCGGTGAACGTGGCGTAGTAGGTCCGGTGCGGGCCGTCGCGGAACTCGACGAAGCGCGCATCCTCGATGCCGTTCGACTGCGACGGCGTGACCGGGAAGATCAGCCGCTCGCTGATGTCCTCGTCCGGCGAGAACGTCAGCTCGACCGCCTCGCCATCGGGCAGCGGCTCGCGCGCCAGCACCTTCGGCACCGAGGCGAGCCGGACGGCCGGATCGACATGGATCGCGCCATTGGCTCTCACCGTGCCCGTGCGGAACGTCAGCGACGAGATATGCCCCTCGCCCACCGCCCGCAGGCTGAGGATGAAGCGCTTCTCGTCCGGCGCAACGCCCAGCTGATCCGGATGCGGGACGATGCTGGGATTGAACAGAGCCGCCGCCTCGAACGAGTATTCATGCAGGAAATAGGCGCCGATCAGCTGGCGCTGGATCCGCGTGAAGACGGGGTGCGGATCGAACGCCTCCTCCATCTCGTCGCAGCGCAGCTCGAACGTCCGCAACAGGTTGCGATGACGGCCGTCGAAATTCTCCAGCACGTCGATCAGCTGGCTGGCGGCGGTTTCCGAATCGAGTCCGAGAACGCGATCGACGATGTGATTGGCCCGCGTCTTTTCCTTGGAGTTCAGATCGCGCGGCTCGGTCGCCGGCTTGAACCGCCGCACCACGACCCGGGTCGGATCGGGGCGGAGGAACAGCGCCTGGCGGCTCAGGGAACTAACGTGGGCCAATTCACCCTCGGCATGACTGGCGGAAAGGGAGTCGAGCTCAAGCACGCAGCGCTCGCAGCTCCGGTTTCGTCCGCTCGCCGCTCGCGCGGGCGAGCTGGCGCATCTCGGCCAGGCTCAGAAGATAGGACACGACGGATTCACCTCCGCGGTTTTCGTTGGCGCGATCGGGGTGCAGCCCGTCGCGACAGCTGCCGGTCTCGGGATCGACGAGCGGGATCGAAAGATCGTTCTCGCCCAGGAACCAGGCGAAGGCGCGCTGCGCCTCGAGGGTCCAGGCGCGGTCGCCCTCCGCCCGCCAGGCGGCAAGGCAGGCCGAGATCGTCGCCGTCGCCTCCAGCGGCTGCTGGTCGAAGGCGAGCGGCGGACGCCGCTTCTCGCCGAAGGTGGCGCTGCCGACCGGGCGGAAGCGCCCCTGCGGCGAAGTCTGGATGCCGACCAGCCAGCGCAACGAGCGCAGGCCCGCTTGGAGCTGCGCCGCCGATCCCCTGGCGTCGCCCGTCGCGATCAGCGCCTGCGGCAGGCGCGCATTGTCATAGGCGAGGCCGTCCTCGAACCAGGCCCACTCGCCGGTCTCGGCCTCGGCGAGAAGCGCCATCAGCCGGTCGGCGAGCAGGGTGCGATGTCGTTCGGCGATCGGGTCGCCCGGATGGGCGGCGCAATAGGGATCGAGGCCGAGCAGCGTAAAGGCCCAGGCGCGCGGCGAGCCGAAACACTCGACGGTCGGCAGCGCGGCGATAAACAGCGACGCCGCCCAGCGCCGCCGTGACGGGCTCGGATCGCTGGCCGACGCCTCGCCCAGCGCCCAGAGCGTGCGGCCGTGGCTGTCCTCCGAGCCGCGATCTTCCAGCCAGCGCCGGTCATAGCTCATGAAGTTGCGGAAATGGCGCGTGTCCGGGTTCCAGGCGTGCTGGATGAAGGCGGCGAAGCGGGCGGTCATCGTTTCGGAAAGCCGCTCCTCGCCTCGGTTCAGCGCGCAGGCGACGAGCAGCGCGCGCGCATTGTCGTCGACGCAATAGCCGTGGTGCCGGTCCGGCACCGAATGGACCGCATGCTGGATCAGCCCGATGTCGTCGCACATGGTGTGGAGATGGCCGAGCCGGATCGGCGGCAGCGTCAGGTTCGCCGACGAGAGACCGGCCGCGTCGGTGAAGGAAGGCCGCTTCAGGCTGTTGCTGCGCCGCGCGGCGTTGAAGACGGTCAGGTAGCGCTTGGCGGTATTGCCCCACATCATCGAGCGGCTGCTCGAATAAGCGCGCTTGCGCATCGCCTCGCGGCGCGGGTGGTCGGTCAGCAATTGCGCGATCGCATCGCCGGTGGCGCCGGAGTCGCCGAACGGCACAAGCATGCCGCGGCCATCAGCCAGAAGTTCGCTCGCATGCCAATAGGGTGTCGACACGACTGCCTTTCCGAGCCCGAAACTGTAGGCCAGCGTCCCGGAGGTCATCTGCGCCTCATTCAGATAGGGCGTGACGTAGACGTCGCACATGGCAATGAAGTCGAGCAGCGTGTCGCGATCGACGAACTGGTCGCGGAAGACGACATGATCCTCGACGCCGAGCTCTCGCGCCCTCTGCATCAGGCTCTCGCGATAGCGCTCGCCCTGTTCGCGCACGAGATTGGGATGGGTTGCGCCGAGCACGACATAGACGGCGTCGGGACGGCTCTCGAGGATCGCCGGCATCGCGTCGATCATCACCTCGATGCCCTTGTTCGGCGACAGCAGCCCGAAGGTCAGGATCACGGTTCGGTCGCTGAAGCCGAGCTTCGCCTTGGCGGGCGCGGGATCGACGAAATCGAAGTCGGGAATGCCGTGCGGGATCACGTCGATCTTGTCGGCCGGCACCCGGTAGACGGTGCGCAGAAGCTCCCTGCCCTTCTCCGCCATCACGACGAGTCGGGCCGACAGGTCGATGATGCGATCGAGGACGCGACGCTGCGCGCCGGTGGGCTCGGCGAGCACGGTATGCAGCGTGGTGACGACCGGCATCTCCAGCCGCGCCAGCAGCGCGGTGATGTCGCCGCCCGCCTCGCCGCCGAAAATGCCGAATTCATGCTGCAGCGAGACGACGTCGAAGCCGCCGCGATTGAGATAATCCGCCGCGGCGACATAGTCCTCGAGGCTGTTCTCGTGGATCTCGAGCGCGACAGCAGGCGGATAGTCGTAGGTCCGGCCGCAATCGGTCATGGCGAGGATGACGGCGTCAGCCGCGCCGGACGAGGCGAGCGCCTGGTGGAGGTCCGTCGTGAAGGTGGCGATCCCGCAGCGCCGTGGGAGCGAGTTGCCGATCAAGGCCACCCGCGTGGCCGCATTCCGGTCTGCCATCGTCATGAACGAACCTCCGTGAAGCGGGGCGAGGCGCCAGCCTGCCCGTTGGGGTGGGGGCCGGGCGCGCCGAAGCGGAGCGTCGCCAGGTCGAGCACGGTCTTGTCCGGCGTCTCCAGCAGGTCGCGATGGAGGTCGGGGCCGAGATAGGCGCAGAGAGCGGTCATGCCGGCATCGCCAGAACTGATCGTGCAGCGCGCATGGTCGAGATAGACCGCCTCGCCGATCGACACGCTGGTCGGGCCGACGGTCGCGTCGCCGTCGAGGCCGAGAATCCAGGTCTCGCCGGCGGCGTTCAGCACCCGCGTCGTGTCGGGCGGCAGGGTCACGCGCTCCAGCACGAAATAGGGGTTGGCGACCAGAACGGTCCGCTGCGGGCCGATCCGGTGCGGTTTCGGCTGCGGCTTCGACGGCCCGGCATGGGCGACCGCCACGCCGGCATCGACATGCAGCTCGCGCTTGCGGCCATAGTCGAACAGCCGGAAGGTGGTGTCGCTGCGCTGCTGGATCTCGGCCAGTACCAGGCCGGGGCCGATGGCGTGGATGGTGCCAGCCGGGATGAAGACAACCTCGCCGACGCGCACCGGATGCCATTGAACCAGGTCGGCGATCGAGCCGTTCTCGATCGCGGCGCGGAGTTCCTCCGGCCCCATCTCGCGCTTCAGCCCGACCGCGACGGCCGCGCCGGGATCGGCCGAGAGAATGTACCAGGCCTCGGTCTTGCCGTGCGGCTGGCCCATCTGGTGCGCATAGGCATCGTCGGGATGCACCTGGATGGAAAGCGGCTGGCTGGTGAAGAGAAGCTTCAGCAGAAGCTCGGGCACGACAGCCTTTTGATCCCTGCGCTGGAACCAGATCTCGCCGACGGCGTCCGGGTCGTCGTGGAGGTCGTTCCAGGGTCGGAGGTCGTTCCTGCCCCAGGGTTTACGGACGGTTCGCATGGATGCGTGTTCGATTGTCATGAATCGCTCCTTGATCGTGCTTTTCAGACATTCGACGGGAAGAAGGATGCGGGCTCGGCCAAGCATCGCCATCCACCGAAGACAGGGACCCAACGCGACCGGCGCGGCTCCGTTCCCGGAAAAAATCTCGCGGAAATCTTCGCTTCCGCTTTGGCGGGCGACCCAAAAATCCACCCCGGCGGCCCGTCACCGAAGCGTCGCCAAGGGTTTTCGCCGGTCGTCGCACGCGTCGCAGACGGCCGTTTGCGCGCCCGCTTTGCGGGTCCGGCCGTCACCCGCTCCGGCCGAGCGACCGCGGCCATCGCTCGGAAAGGTGGAGGAAATGACAGCGCCATCATCGGCGCTTGACTCGGGTGCCGCCACGCGATTAATGCAAACTGGTCTGCTGGTCCGATCAGTCCATTAGTAGGTGCCATGTCGGTTTCGACGAAAGTCAGTGATCCAGGGCTCATCGCCGAGCTCCCGAGCTTTCGGGAGGCGATCGTCAAGCGCCCGATCACGACCGTCATCAGCGACAAGATTGCGACCCTGATCGCCTCCGGCATCCTGCAGGTCGGCGATGCGCTGCCGAGCGAGCGGCAGCTGGCAGCGGCCCTGAACGTCAGCCGCGACGCCGTGCGCGGCGGCATCCAGATGCTGGCGGCGCGCGGCATTCTCGAGATTTCGCACGGCGCTCGCACACGGGTGCGCAGCAACGAGGTCGGGCCGGTCGCGGTCGGCTTCGCCATGGCCCGCGCCGTCAATTCCTACGACATCGAATCCGTGCATGCGGCGCGGCTGCTGGTCGACCGCCAGGTGGTGGCCGACGCGGCGCGAAACATCGACGATGCCGGCGTCGCCGTGCTGGAGGCGCTGCTGGAGGCGCAGACCGAGGCGCTCGACGATCCCGTCCGCTTCCTGATCTCCGACCGCGAGTTCCACGTCGCGCTCTATCAGGCGTCCGGCAACCCGCTGCTCGCCGACATCAGCACCGATCTCTACGCCTACATGATGCAGCACCGGCGCGAGGCGATGGCCTCCCCCGGCGCCATCGCCACCAGCTATGCCGACCACGTCGCCATCGTCGCCGCCGTCCGAGCGCGCGATCCCGACGCCGCGGCCGAGGCGTTCGCCGCCCATACCGGCCGCATCTACGCGACGACGCAGCCCTACCTCAAAGGGGGCGACTAGAGACAATCCGGGTGGCGCGACCGAGGAAACGCGACGCCCGCAGACGGATTTTTCGACGCAGCCGATCGTGGCTGACCATTGGGAGGACTACTATGGAACGCAGGACTTTTCTGAAGCTCGCGGCCGGCACGACGCTGCTCGCAGGCACCGGCATGGCCGGCATCAACGCGGCCTCCGCCGCGAGCAAGGAAATCGTCTACCTGACGCCGGGCCTCGACCTGCCCTTCTGGCGCTACCTGTCGAAGGGCATCGAGGAGACGGTGAAGGCCAAGGGCTACAATTTCCAGGCCCTCGACAGCCACAACAGCGCCGAGACCCAGCTCCGCAACGCGCAGGACTCGATCGCCCGCGGCGTCGCCGGCATCGTCATCTCGCCGACCGATTCCTCGACCGCGCCGAGCGTGCTGGCGCTGGCCCAGAAGGCCAATATCCCGGTCGTCATCGGCGACATCGGCACCAATAGCGGCGACTACGCCTCCTTCATCATTTCCGACAACTACAAGGGCGCCCACGACGTCGGCGTCGCGCTCGCCACCGCCCTGAAGGCGAAGGGCTGGGAAAGCGGCTCGGTCGGCATCGTCGCCATCTCGCAGGCCCGCAAGAACGGCCAGGCCCGCACCAAGGGCTTCCTCGACGGCCTGAAGGAAGGCGGCTTCACCGGCAAGGAAGCCGGCATGCAGCAGATGCAGAGCTACACCGCCGACGAGACCTTCAAGTTCACCCAGGACCTGCTGACCGCCAACCCGGACATGCGCGGCCTGTTCATCCAGACCGACCAGCCGGCGATCGGCGCGCTGCGCGCCATCAAGGCCGCCCGCCGCAACGGCGAAGTGCTCGTCGCGGCCTTCGACGGCATTCCGGAATTCGTCGACCTGCTGAAGTCGGGCGACCTCGTCGTCTCCGGCATGCAGCAGCCCTTCCTGATGGGCGCCACCTCGGGCGAGGCGCTGCTGAAGGTGCTCGACGGCGGCACGCCGGAGAAGGAAATCACGGTTCCGATCGTCGCCATCACCAGCACGAACATCGAGCAGGAACTGCCGACCATCCGCAAGACCGTCTTCGCCAACGAAGTCTGATCGGCCAGTCTGATCGCGACCCCGTCGCGCGGCACGCGCCGTGCGACGGGGCTCCCTGTCCTCCCGCCGCGCCGCAGCATCGCGTCGAGGCCGTCCCCAGGAGCATGATCCGTTGCAGCCCAACACTGCCCCCCTCGCGGAGACGGGCCACACCACCCTTCTCACAGCGCGGGACATCACCAAGACCTTCGACCGCACGCGGGCTCTGCAGGGTGCGAATTTCGAACTGCGCGAGGGCGAGGTGCACGGCCTGCTCGGCGCGAACGGCGCCGGCAAGTCGACGCTGTCCAAGGTCATATCCGGCCACTACACGCTCGATTCAGGCGAGCTCACCTATCGCGGCCACGAGATCCGCCTGCGTTCGACGCGCGACGCGCTCCGCATCGGCATCGGCATCGTGATGCAGGAGACGAGCCTCGTCCCCGACCTGACGGTGCTCGAAAACATCTTCCTGCCCGAGCTCGGCCGCCCCGGCCGGCTCGACTACAGCCAGTTGCGCCAGCGCGGCCAGGAGATCCTCAACGATCTCGGCCAGGGCGACAGCCTGCCCTTCGACTGGGAAGTGCGCCGCCTCTCCTCGGCGCAGAAGCAGCTGGTCGAGATCGCCAAGGCGCTCGGCGTGCGCGCCAAGCTGCTGATCTTCGACGAGCCGACCGCCTCGCTGAGCCCCGGCGAGGCCGAGCGCCTGTTCGACATCATGGCGCGCCTGCGCGACACTGGCCACGGCCTCGTCTTCGTCTCGCACCGGCTGGAAGAGGTCTTCGCCATCACCGACCGCGTCACCGTGCTGCGCGAGGGCCGCACGGTGATGAACGCCCGCGAAACCGCCTCGCTGTCGCAGGCCGAGCTGATCCGCGCCATGGTCGGCGCCGAACTCGGCGCGATCTACGAGCGCAAGGAAGGCCATACCCGCGAGAACCATGCGCCGGTGGCGCTCGAAGTCCGCAACCTGAGCTCGACGCCCGCCGTCCGCGACGTCTCCTTCAGCGTCAGGAAGGGCGAGATCCTCGGTCTCGGCGGCCTCGTCGGCGCCGGCCGCTCGGAAACCGTCGAGGCGATCTTCGGGCTCCGGCCGCGCAGCGGCGGCGAGGTGATCCTGAACGGCAAGAAGCTCCTCGCCGACAGCCCGAAGACGGCGATCCGCGCCGGCCTCGGCTTCGTCGCCGAGGATCGTCGCACGCAGAACATCGTGCCCGACCTCTCGGTCAAGGAGAACCTGCTGCTCGCCCATCTCGGCGCCCATCGCGGCTTCTTCTGCAGCTACGCCTCGCGCGAGAAGAAGGTGAAGGAGCTGCTCGCCGGCCTCGGCATGCCCGAGGACCGGCTGATGGACAGTTCGATGCTGAACTTCTCCGGCGGCATGCAGCAGAAGATCATCATCGCCCGCTGGCTGCTGCTGGAGCCGAAGGTGCTGATCCTCGACGAGCCGACCAAGGGCGTCGACATCGGCACCCGCGCCTCGATCTACGCCATGCTGCGCGACATCGCCGCCCAGGGCGTGGCGCTGGTCGTCGTCTCCTCCGACTTCGAGGAACTGCTCGGCCTGTCCGACCGCGTCGTGGTGATGAGCGACGGCCGCACCACCGCCGACCTGCCGAGCACGGTGCTCGACGAGGAGAGCCTGACGCTGCTCGCCGCGCCGCGCACCTCGATGGTGCGCAACACCGAGATGCTGAACGAGCTCGCCCGCGCCCACAACGGCGCCGGCTTCTGGGGGCTGATCGAAGGCGACCGGCTGATCTGCCTCAACGCGGTCGCCAGCAATCCGGCCCTCGACCCCGGCTTCAAGGCCGGCGAGGCGCGCGAGCTTGGCGCTACCCGCATTCCCGAGGCGCTCCGCCTGCGCGAACCGATCTTCGTGCCCGAACCCGACGGCTCGCGCACCACGCTGGTGGTGCCGATGACCAGCCCGCGCGGCCACGACCTCGGCTGGGTCGGGCTGTCGCTGCCGATAGACCGCCCGTTGCCCGCACCGGAAACGATCAAAACCCGCATCGACACCATGGCGGCAACGCTGTGAGCAAGGAAACTTCGCCCATGGTCCAAGAGACCCTTACCCGCCGGGCCCCGGCCTCGCCCATCAAGAAGATCGCGCAGCGGCTCGAAGTGCGCATGCTGCTGCTGGCGCTGCTGATCGCGGTCTGCCTGTCGCTGCTCTCGCCCTACTTCCTGACCAAGTCGAACATCTTCAACCTGCTCGACCAGTCGGTGGTGATCGGCATCGTCGCCGTCGGCATGACCTTCGTCATCCTGACCGGCGGCATCGATCTCTCGGTCGGATCGGTCGCCGGCCTCACCGGCATCATCCTCGGCCTGTCGCTGCAGCATGTGCCGATCGTGCCGGCGATCGCCATCGCCGTCGTCGCCGGCGGCTTCATCGGCCTGATCTCCGGCACGCTGATCACGGTGTTCGGGCTGGCGCCCTTCGTCGTGACGCTCGGCGTCATGGCGATCGGCCGCAGCCTCGCCTACATCTTCTCCGGCCAGACGGCGATCTCCAACATCCCGATGGGCATGCAGGACATCGTCTACACCAACGTGCTGGGCATCCCGTCCAACGTGCTGTTCCTGATCGTGCTCTATCTCGCCGCCTGGGCCTATCTGACCTACACCAAGGGCGGCCGCACCATCTACGCCGTCGGCTCCAACAAGGAAGCCGCCCGCGCCGCCGGTCTCAACACCACCTTCTATTCGATCCTGCCCTATGTGCTCTCCGGCGCCTTCGCGGCGGTCGCCATCACCTTTTCGATCAGCCAGCTGCTTTCCGCCGATCCGCTGATGGGCAACGGGATGGAGCTGGACGCGATCGCCGCGGTCGTCATCGGCGGCGCCAGCCTGTTCGGCGGCCGCGGCTCGATGTTCGGCACGCTGATCGGCGTCCTGATCATGGTGATGATCCGCAACGGGTTGAACCTGATGGGCGTCTCGCCCTTCTGGCAGGGCACCGCGATCGGCACCATCATCATCCTCGCCCTTCTGGTCGAGCGTCTGGTTTCCTCGAGGGTCAGCCGATGAGCAACGCCCCCTCTCTCGCCGTCCGGCTCTTCGGCACCGACGAACCCGTCGCGCCGCTCCGCATCCTGAGGGCGGGGGCGCTCACCGCCGAGCTCGACACCGGCAATCTGCGGCACATCCGCTATGCCGGCGTCGAGATCGTCCGCGCCATCTCCTTCATCGTGCGCGACCGGAACTGGGGCACCTACAATCCGGTGATCTCGGACCTCGTCGTCGACGAACGCGCCGACGGCTTCACCGTCACCTACAAGGCGCTGGCGCTCGACGACAACCAGGCCTTCCGCTACTCCGCCCGCATCGAAGGATCTGCCGACGGCAAGCTCGCCTTTACCGCCGAGGGCAGCGCGGAAAATGCCTTCCTGACTAACCGCACCGGCTTTGTCGTGCTGCATCCGATCGCCGGCGTCTCCGGCCATCCGGTGACGATCGAGCATGTCGACGGCTCCATCGTCGAAAGCCGCTTCCCCGACATCATCAACCCGATCCAGCCGATGATGGAGCTGCGCGCGCTGACGCATGAGGCGGCGCCGGGGCTGAAGGTCACCTGCCGGATGGAGGGCGACACCTACGAGATGGAGGACCAGCGCAACTGGACCGACGCCTCGTACAAGACCTATGTCCGCCCGCTGGCGCTGCCCTGGCCCTACACGCTGCCGCCGGAAGAGCGCATCGAGCAGGCCGTGCGGCTGACCGTCACCGGCACACTCGCCGCCGCCGCAAGCGGAGCGACCGCCGGCACGGTAACGCTCGGCGAGCGCATCGGAACGGCGCCGCCGCTCGGCCTCGGTCTCGACCCCACGGAGACCGCCGACACGATCGCCCAGAGCGACCGGCTGCGCCGCGTCGGGGCCAGGGTGCTTGTCGGCTACTACGATCCGTCGCTCGGCCATGACGAGGCGACTCTCGCCGGCATCGTCGAGGCGGCGCGCGCGCTCGACGCCGAACCCTGGCTCGAGGCCGTGGTGCAATCGGTCGACGGCTTCGCGGCCGAAATCGCCGCGCTCGGCAAGACCGTTGCCGGCCTCGGCTCACCGTTCAAGACCGTGCTGCTCTCGCCGCTGCCGGATTTGAAATGCACCCTGCCCGGCAGCGTCTGGCCGCCCGCCCCGCCGCCGCGCGATTTCTTCGAGGTCGCCCGCAGGGCCTTCCCGAACGCCCGCATCGGCGGCGGCATGTTCAGCCTCTTCACCGAGATGAACCGCAAGCGGCCGCCGGTCGACCTCATAGACCTCGTCTCGTTCACGACGACGGCGATGCTGCATGCCGGCGACGACATCTCGGTCACCGAGACACTGGAAACGCTGCCCTCGGTCGCGCTCTCCGCCTCGGCGATCGCCGGCGACAAGCCCTATGCGGTCGGCCCGAGCGCCATCGGCATGCGCATGAACCCCTATGGCGAAGCCCCCTTCGCCAACCCGAAGAACATCCGCCAGGCGATCAACTTCAACGATCCGCGCCAGCGCGGCCTGCTCGGCGCCGCCTGGGCGCTCGGCTTCTTCGCCCGCTTCGCGGCCGGCGGCGCCTCGACGATCACGCTCGGCGGCACCACCGGCGCCTTCGGCCTTGTCTCCGTGCGGCACGACTGGCCGCAGCCCTATTTCGACGAGGCCGGCGGCGTCTTCCCCGCCTACCACGTGCTGCGCGGCATGGCCCGGCTGACGGGTCTGCCGCTCAGGGCGGTGACGACGCCGGACACGATCGAGGCGATCGCCGCCGAGACGGGGGATGGCGTCGAACTCTGGCTTGCCAACCGCACGGGCACGGAACAGTCTGTCGCCCTGCCCGGCGCGCCGCGCGACCTGTTCCTGCTCGACGCCGACAGTTTTGTCGCTGCAACGCGGGATCCGGATGCCATCGACACGCTTGCCAAACCTTTCGACAACAGCACGCTCGTGCTGACGCCATACGCGGTAGCTCGTCTCCGACTGTCCTGATATCGTTCTATTATTCGAGGTTGTACTATGCATATCCTTATCATCGGCGCGGCTGGCATGGTCGGCCGCAAGCTGACGGAAAAGCTCGTCGCGGACGGTCATCTGGGCGGCAAGGAGATCAGCCGCTTCACGCTCGCCGACGTCGTCGCCCCGGATGCGCCCAAGGGCTTCACCGGTCCGGTCGATGCGCTGACGATCGACCTCTCGGCGCCGGAAGCCTCGCAGACGCTGATCGCCAATCGGCCCGACGTGATCTTCCATCTCGCGGCCATCGTTTCCGGCGAGGCCGAGGCTGATTTCGACAAGGGCTACCGCATCAATTTCGACGGCACCCGCTACCTGTTCGACACGATCCGCCTCGAAAACGCGAAGAGCGGCTACAAGCCGCGCGTCGTCTTCACCTCGTCGATCGCCGTGTTCGGCGCGCCGTTCCCGGACAAGATCGGCGACGAGTTCTTCGAGACGCCGCTGACCAGCTACGGCACCCAGAAGGCGATCGGCGAACTGCTGCTCGCCGACTATTCGCGCCGCGGCTTCTTCGACGGCATCGGCATCCGCCTGCCGACGATCTGCATTCGTCCCGGCAAGCCGAACAAGGCCGCCTCTGGCTTCTTCTCCAACATCCTGCGCGAGCCGCTGGTCGGCCAGGAAGCCGTGCTGCCGGTCTCGCCGGACGTGCGCCACTGGTTTGCAAGCCCGCGCTCGGCGGTCGGCTTCCTCGTCCATGCAGGCACGCTCGACCTCGACAAGGTCGGCCCGCGCCGCACGCTGAACATGCCGGGCCTCTCGGCGACGGTCGGCGAGGAGATCGAGGCGCTGCGCCAGGTCGCCGGCGACAAGGCCGTCAAGCTGATCCGCCACGAGAAAGACGAGACCATCGACCGCATCGTCGCCGGCTGGGCCCGCGATTTCGACACGAGCCGCGCCCTGTCTCTCGGCTTCAAGGCCGAGACCTCGTTCGACCAGATCATCCGCGCCCATGTCGAGGATGAACTCGGCGGCAAGATCGGCGGCTGAGCCACTCCTGACCTGCAAACGGAAGAACGACCGATGGCGAGCGATCCCTTCTCCTTGACCGGCCGCGTCGCCGCGGTCACCGGCGGCGGCTCCGGCATTGGCCTGGCGGGGGCGCAGGCGCTCGCCAGGGCCGGCGCCCGGGTCGTCCTTCTCGACCGCAATCCGGTGGCGGACGATGTCCTCGCCACCCTTGGCACGGCGGCGGAGCATTTCACCGTCGTCGCCGACGTCGCCGACGAGGCGAGCCTCGAAGCGGCCTTCGATGCGGTGATCGCCCGCGCCGGCGGCATCGACATCCTCGTCAACAGCGCCGGCACGGCGATCCGCCGCCCGGCGGTGGAAGTTTCGGTCGCCGACTGGGACACGGTGGTGAACGTCAACATGACGGGCACCTTCCTCGCCTCGCGCATCGCCGCGCGTCACATGATCGCCGCCGGCACCAAGGGCGCGATCGTCAACGTCTCGTCGATCATGGGTTTCTCCGGCGGCGGGCTCTACCCCAACATCTCCTACCAGACGACCAAGGGCGCGATCGTCAACATGACCCGCGCGCTCGCCGTCGAATGGGCGCCGAACGGCATCCGCGTCAACGCCGTGGCGCCGACCTATGTGCGCACGCCCTTCATCGCCGGCCTGGTCGCCGACCCGGAACTGGTCGCCCGCATCGAGGCGATGACGCCGCTCCGCCGCCTCGCCGACCCGGAGGAGGTCGCGAGCGCGATCCTGTTCCTGGCGAGCCCCGGCGCCTCGATGATCACGGGCCATACGCTGCCGGTCGACGGCGGCTTCCTCGCCCAATAACGAACGATATCCCGGAAGGAAAACGCATGTCTGACAGCAAGATCGCCCTGGTCACGGGCGCCGGCACCGGCATCGGCAAGGCCGTCGCGCTGGCGCTGGTCGCCGCCGGCTACACCACCGTCATCACCGGCCGCCGCCCCGAGCCGCTCGAGGAAGTCGTGCAGGAATCGGGCGGCAAGGCCGTCGCGCTGCCGGCCGACATCACCGACGAGGCCTCGGTCGCCGCCCTCTTCGGCGAGATCAAGAAGCGCTTCGGCCGCCTCGACGTGCTGTTCAACAATGCCGGCGTCAACGCGCCGCCGGTCAATATCGAGGACCTCGACGTCGCCAAGTGGAAGGCCGTGATCGACACCAACGTCACCGGCGTCTTCCTCTGCACCCAGGCCGCCTTCCGCATCATGAAGGACCAGGACCCGATGGGCGGCCGCATCATCAACAACGGCTCGATCTCGGCCGTGATGCCGCGCCCGAACTCGGCCCCCTACACCGCCTCGAAGCACGCCGTGCTCGGCCTGACCCGCTCGACCGCGCTCGACGGCCGCAAGTACAACATCGCCTGCGGCCAGATCGACATCGGCAACACCGAGACGCCGATGGCGAGCCAGATGAAGAAGGGCGTGCTGCAGCCGGACCTGTCGATCAAGGTCGAGCCGACCTTCGACGTGCAGCATGTCGCCGACGCGGTCGTGCACATGGCCAACCTGCCGCTCGACGCCAACGTCCTGCAGATGACGATCATGGCCACCAAGATGCCGCTCGTCGGCCGCGGCTGATCGAGCTTCGCTCGCAAATGACGGTTCCGGCCAAGGCCGGGACCGTCATCCCGCCTCGGCGCAGACGATCTGGACGGTGAACTCCCGCCCCCTGGCGGCGATATCCGATGCCGGCATCTTCACCCCGCTACCGCCAGCGGAATTCGGCTCGATGCCATTGGCGCGCAGGAAGCTCATCACGAAATCGGAACGGATGGCAAAGTTCACGTTCTGCGGAAGGCTTCCCGAGTTCTTCAGCATGTTGATGTCGTTGAGGCGCGCCGTGACGACGCCGGCGACGGTGCCGAACTCGTCCATCAAGGGCCCGCCGGAATTGCCTGGCTGCACGGCCGCGGTCACCTGAATGTAGCGGCTGTCGTTCTGGATGCCGGCCAGCGAGCTCACCAGGCCGTTGGTGAAGTTCAAGCCATTGTCGAGCGTCCCGGCATAGGGATAGCCAAGCGCGTACACCGCCTCGCCGAGCTGGATCGGGCTGGCGCGAAACTGCACCGAGCGCCCCTGCCCGGCCGTGCGCAACAGCGCCAGATCGTTGCTGACGTCCCGCGCCAGAATGGTGGCAGAACCGACCTTGAGCACGTCGATCGACGTGCAGTTCTCGACGACATGGTTGTTGGTAACGACCAGCCCATCATCCTTGACGAAGAAGCCCGAGCCCGTGCTGACGCCGCCGCGCGACGGCTCCGGCTGGGCAGGCGCGGGCGGCGGAACAGCGGCGACCTGGGCCGGCATCGGCTCGCTCCGATCTTCCGCGATCGGCGAGGCTTCCGGCTTCACGCCCGGGAAGAAGGTGTTGGACATCAGGACGGCGAGCCGGTCGCCGACGCCCATGCGGGTCGGATCCCAGGCCAGCGTGAAACCGACCAGATAGCCCCGGTCATAGGCGAATTTCGTATAGTAGTCGCGCGAACCGAGCGTGCCGGAGACGACGAAGAAGTCGCTGCGCAGGACCTTGTACTTCACCGCGCGCCGGCCGCCCGTCTTGGCGAGCTTGGCATAAAGCGCCGCGAGGGAGCTTTCGCCCGGCGCGTAGACAGAAAGATCGACTGCAACCGAACTGTCGGCTGCTTCATAGGCGCGGCCGCGCGCGGTTGGTTGCGCATAGCCGACGAGATTGAAGGGCAGATAGAGCACGCCGCGCCCCATCGGCATTTCGCTGCTCTGCAGGCCCCAGTTGCGCCAGACCTGGAAGCCGACCCGATGCAGGCTTTCCGTCTGGCTCGGGGTCAGGATGCCAGTCGCAGGCGCACCGAGACTGGCCTGATATTCGAGAATGCCGCGATAGATCCGCCTGTTCAGCTCTCCACTCACCATGCCGTTGTAGTGACCAATGGTGACCAGCATCAGCGGGATGGTCAGCCTGGAACTACTGTCCAGCCGCTCAAACGCGATCTTGGCGTCGAAATAGTCAGCGGCTCGGGAGGACGCCGGCGCCAGAAGCACCATGACCAGCAAGAAGAGAAAGCAACGCCGCACAATGCCCAGCCCGGAAAGGCCGCCCCCCCGGACGACAAGAGCCATACCCTAGGAGATTGCCGAGCCGAGTTCCAGTCGCGCGGCGATTGTCCCCTACCCCGCCGCGCGTTGCGCGACGTGGTCGGCCAGCGCCAGCGACGCCGTCAGGCCGGGGGATTCGATGCCGAACAGGTTGATCAGGCCGGGGACGCCATGGACCGAGGCGTCCTGGACGACGAAATCCTGGCCCGGCGCGCCCTTCGGCACGATCTTCGGACGGATGCCGGCATAGCCCGGCTGCAGCCGGTCGGCGGAGACGTCCGGCCAGTAGCGTTTCACCGCCTCGACAAAGAGCGGGATGCGCGAGGCGTCGACGTCGTAGTTGATCTCGTCGATCCATTCGACATCCGGACCGAAGCGCGCCTGGCCGCC
Organism: Kaistia nematophila; assembly: GCF_026343855.1. Lineage (NCBI taxonomy): Bacteria > Pseudomonadati > Pseudomonadota > Alphaproteobacteria > Hyphomicrobiales > Kaistiaceae > Kaistia > Kaistia nematophila. The sequence continues at coordinate 42,794 of NZ_JAPKNK010000014.1, forward strand.
CATGTCGAGGGTGAGATGGGTACCGAGGCCGCCCGGCACCGGCACGGGATAGATCAGCCGCGAGAAGGGCGAGCGGCCCGAGAGGGTGAAATAATTGCCCTTGGCGTAATATTCGGTCGGGATATGGGCGGGATCGAGCCCCTCGATCGTGCGCGCCACGGCGGAGGCGAACAGGCCGGCCGAATTGACGAGCAGCCGGGTCTTCAGCTGCATCGGCTCGGCGCCGCCGATCGACAGCACGATGCCGTCGCCGTCCGGCCTGGCGGAAAGAAGCGGGCTGGAGAACACCACCATGCCGCCCGCCGCCTCGACGTCGCCATGCAGCGCCAGCATGTAGGCGTGGCTGTCGATGATGCCGGTCGAGGGCGACAGCAGCGCGCCGGCGCAGGCAAGATTGGGCTCGAGCGCGATGGCCTCGGCCTGCGACAGCTCGCGCATGTCGAGCACGCCATTGGCGGCGGCCTTCGCCGCGATGGCGCCGAGCCGGTCGCGCTCCGCCGCGTCGGCGGCGACAATCAGCTTGCCGCAGTTGGAATGGGGCACGCCGCGCTCGGCGCAATAATCATAGAGCGCCAGCTTGCCGGCGACGCAGAACTTCGCCATCAGGCTGCCCGGCGCGTAGTAGATGCCGGCATGGATGACTTCGCTGTTGCGCGACGAGGTCTGGGTGCCGATGGCGTCCTCGGCCTCGATCAGCAGCACCTCGCGGCCGGAAAGCGCCAGCGCCCGCGCCACGGCGAGGCCGACCACACCGGCGCCGACGACGACGCATTCGATTTCATCCATCAGAGCACCCACGAAGCCGCACCAGACGGCGCCGACCGAGTCGGCGCGCCCTGCGGTCTATAAAGCAAGATTTCCGAGAGTGGAATGTTACACTCCGCTTGAGACCGAGGGACCTGGGCTCTCGAACGAAATCCGGTCCACGGGCGAGGGGCAGCAGGTTCCAATCCCGCCACCACGACCGTCTATCTAATTGAAATAGTTTAGAAATATTATTTCTCCCCTGTGGGGGACGGGTTAGGCCCGCAATGATATGCGCAACGAAATGCGCCTCCCTCACCTGCCGTTTCCTATATCGTTGCATCGAGCCATTGCGTTCGGCATTGCTGATCGGCCGCCCTGCTTGGCCGCGGATGAAGCATACTTTCGAGTTGGTGTTCGTCTGGGAAGGTCTGGGAACGCGCGGGGGTATCGGTGACGTCGTCGAGCGGCCGAGTGGCTAACTGACCACTGGCCGCCAGGCTTTCGTGGCGCCCACGTCGAAGCCATGCAGATGTGCATGCGGGCGCTGAAAGGCGAGGCACTGGATAGCGACGTGAGGCACATGTTCGTCAAGGCGGCGCGAGAAGCCGGTATTTTGGCGCTGGACTAGTCGCCTACCGCTGGTTGTGACTTCACCGAAACCTTCCCGACTCGGAAGGCGCATCCGCTCGCAACAGTTTCGTGCCGCGACTGTCGGCTCACATTCAAGACTTATTCAGACGAAATATATCTTCTGAATATTTCTTTCAGGTGAGCATCAAAACGTTGGAAGTCACTCTCGATTTCAGGGTTCTTCATCACGTCGTAGGCCATGAACGACGGAAGCTGCTGTAGACCAATCCACTTGAAGTTGAGGTGCATTGGACGAAGCAAATCATCCTCGCTCATCCCTGCGAAGAAGCTCTCGGCCGGGTCGTTAAATGATTCCTTAGGTGCATTGCCTGTGAGCGAGATCATGTATCGTCCCGTCAGCTTGCCACCGAGTCCATAGTTTTTCTTCGGCGCCGCAGACGTGCGACCGTCGCCACTCGATAGCGGCCCCATCATGCCAGCCATCCAGACCTCGTCGACGTACTTCTTGAAGGCCCATGGCGCCCCCATCCAGTTGATTGGCATTTGCAGAAAAACAACGTCAGCCTTCTGGAACTTCAGGATTTCCTCACGGACATCGTACCCCGACGCGATTGTGGTGGTCTGGACCTCATAGCCCTCGCCCACGAAGAAGCCTGAAGCGCGGTCTGCGAAAGCTGCATTGAGCGCTCCGGGGGAGCCGAAAGAAGGGCCGTGGCCGTTGATGATGAAAACGCTTGGCAATTTTCTGTTCCGTATTTTCTAGGCTCATGGCAGCGGCAATCGCGGCCTTGTTGTGCGCCCCTAGGTATATGCTGTAGACCTAGTGTCAATTAGGCACCTTGAATCGCCTAAGTAGGTCGGAGTATACCGCCATGACGGAATGCGTATATTTTTCAGCAGATTGCCCCAGCAGGGCCCTGTTCGATCAGATTACTGATAAATGGTCGATGATGGTTCTCACTGTCTTGGATAGTGGGCCCATGCGCTTCAACGCTATTAAGCGTCAGTTGGATGGCGTCACCCAAAAGGCACTTACTCAATGTCTTCGTCGGCTCGAAGCCAACGGCGTTCTAATCCGCAGGGTTTTGCCCGTTTCCCCAGTCGCGGTTGAGTACGAGCTAACGGGTCTTGGGCGTTCACTGCAGAAGCCGCTGATGGCCCTGCATCACTGGACCATCGTCAATCTGGAAGAAGTTCAGGCGGCTAGATCAAAACATGAGCCGCTGCAGGTTGCCTGAGGCTTTGCACGCGGAGTTCAAACCTCTGTCCGATATTGGACTGAGCGCAACGGTGCCGGGGGCTACGCCTCTGAACGGCCCCTAGGGACTCGCACCCGGCAGAGACCTCGCAATGAAATAGCATTGCAGAGCGTGAATATAACCGGAACTCTTGAAACCGAAAATGGCAAGATCCTGCCATTTCCCTGATAAGCCCCCCTCGTTCGGGACGAGGGGCCGCAGGTTCCAATCCTGCTTTTCCGACCACAGGGGGAACGGCCGACCGGCGCCCTCACGCGCTCTTGCGGGCGTCCATGCGCAGGCCGCCATGCTCGACGATGTAATCGACGACGCGGTCGAGGCCCTTGCCGCGGATCAAATCGGTGAAGCCGAACGGACGCGCGCCGCGCATGCGCTTCGCATCGGTCTCCATCACGTCGAGATCGACATTCACATAGGGCGCGAGGTCGCTCTTGTTGATGACGAGGAAGTCGGAGCGGGTGATGCCGGGGCCGCCCTTGCGCGGGATTTCTTCGCCCTGGCAGACGGAGATGACGTAGATCGTCAGATCGGCGAGATCGGGCGAGAAGGTGGCGGCCAGATTGTCGCCGCCCGACTCGATGAAGACGATGTCGAGATCCGGGATCCGGCGCCGCAACTCGGCGATCGCCTGCAGGTTGATGGAGGCGTCCTCGCGGATCGCCGTGTGCGGGCAGCCGCCGGTCTCGACTCCCATGATGCGATCCTCGGACAGCGCCTGCCGGCGCGCCAGGATCATGGCGTCTTCCTGGGTGTATATGTCGTTGGTGATGACGCCGATGGAGAATTCCTCGCGCATCGCCTTGCAAAGCTTCTCGGTCAGCATCGTCTTGCCCGAGCCGACGGGGCCGCCGATGCCGACGCGAAGGGGTCCGTTCTTCGATGTCATGAGAGATAGCCTCGTCCTGCTGGATCGCGCGGCCGCCCGGCCGCGACGTCGAAATCAATCGTGACGGTGGTCGCCATGCTCGTGCGAATGGCCATGACCGTGATGATCATGACCGTGGTCGTGGCCATGCCCGTGATCGCCGTGACCGTGACCGTGGCCGCCATGGCCGGAATAGGCGCCGCGTACCGGATTGAATTGCGCGACGATCTCCTTGACCCGCGCGCCGAGTCCTTCGAGCATCGCCTTGATGACGTGGTCGCGCAGGATCAGGATGCGGGTCGGCTCGATCGCCGCGGCAAGATGGCGGTTGCCGATGTGCCAGGCGAGTTCGAGCAGATGCACCGGGTCGCGGGCGAAGATCTCGTAAAGAGGCTCATAGGCGGCGGCGACGGCGATCAGGCCGCCATCCTGCAGGACCAGGCTGTCGCCTGCGTCGAGCACCACCGTCTCGGGCAGGTCGACCATCACCTTGCGGCCGTCGACAAGCTCGATCAGCCGGCGGCGCAGATGGCGCTCGTCATGCTGCAGCACAGCGCGGCCGGCTGGCGTCGCCTGCTCTTCCGCGCCCGTCTCCGCTGCGCGGCGAACCGCGACTGCCTTCAACATACCGTTTCCCCAATTCGACCGATGCGCGGGCCCGGCCCGCCGGCATGGGCCCGGACGGCCCTGGATTGCGCCCCCTTATAGCAGCGACATCGGCTGCGTCGTGAGGGCGAATGCGATGACGGACAGTTTGCTCCCTTTCTGCCGTCGATGAAATGCTGGGCCGCATTTTTCGGGACGCCAGGCACAGTGCCGGGATCTCGCGCACAACTGCCAAGTCTTTGAGCACGCAAATGAATATTTGTGATTGCCGGAGGGGCAACTCCGTGTGATAGCCTCCCGGCACAATCGCTCGCCGCGCCCGCCAAACGGGCAGGCCGGATCGGAGATCGTGACAGGGTGAGGCCGCTTTTGCTCGCTGAGGGTGCTTCGTCGGACGCCGTATCCATGGCGCGCGCGCACTATGCGGCACAGCCCAGCCGCTGGCTGGCGGAGCTCGAGCTCTGGTTCGCCGTGAACGCCGGCAAGACGCGGCTGATGCGCCGCCGACATCTCGGCCCCCTCGTCGTGCAGAAGCCGTTCCATCCGGAAAAGGACGGCACCTGCCACGTCTATCTGCTGCATCCGCCGGGCGGCGTCGCCGGCGGCGACCAGCTCGACCTTCGCTTCCATGTCGAGGCCAACGCGCGCGCCGTGCTGACGACGCCGGGCGCGACGAAATTCTATCGCAGCGAACACGGCGTCAGCACCCAGGCGACGACCATCGACATCGGCGCCAATGCGGTCTGCGAATACCTGCCGCAGGAAACCATCGTCTTCGATGGCGCCGACGCCTCGATCGACACGCGCGTGACGCTGGAATCGGGCGCCACCTATGTCGGCTGGGATTTCATCTGCCTCGGCCGGCCGGCCGCCGGCGAGCGCTTCGAGACCGGCACGCTGCGCCAGCGCATCGAGATCACGCGCGACGGCCGCAAGATCTGGTTCGAGCGGGTGCGGCTTCCCGGCGGATCGGCGCTGCAGGGCGCGGCCTACGCGCTGGCCGGTCAGCCGACCTTCGGGACGATGGTCTATGCCGGCCCGGCGACGGAGAACGCGGTCGAGCGGGTGCGGGAAGCGGTCGGCAGTCGCGGCGACGGCGTCTTCACCGTCAGCCAGCTCGAGCATGTCGTGGTCTGCCGCTATCTCGGGCCGCGGGTTTCGGAAGGCAAGTCACTCTTCATCCAGGCCTGGGACGCGCTCAGGACCTCATGCCAGGGCAAGGCCGCCAGCGCGCCGCGCATCTGGGCAACCTAAACACCGGACCAAAACGGGGATCGGCGATGGAACTGCTACCACGCGAGAAAGACAAGCTCCTGCTGTTCACGGCGGCTCTGCTCGCCGAGCGTCGCAAGGCGCGCGGCGTCAAGCTCAACTACCCGGAAGTGATCGCCTACATCTCAGCGGCGATCCTGGAAGGCGCCCGCGACGGCCGCACGGTGGCCGAGCTGATGTCCTACGGCGCGACGCTACTGACGCGCGACGACGTCATGGAGGGCGTGCCCGAGATGATCCACGACATCCAGGTCGAAGCGACCTTCCCCGACGGGACCAAGCTGGTCACCGTCCACAATCCGATACCGTAGGGGCGTGTCATGATCCCAGGCGAATATATCCTCGAGGACGGCGACATCGAATACAATGTCGGCCGCGCCACCGTCACCCTCGACGTCGCCAATTCGGGCGACCGGCCGATCCAGGTCGGTTCGCACTACCATTTCTACGAAACCAATTCGGCGCTGAAGTTCGACCGCGACAAGGCGAAGGGCTTCCGCCTCAACATTCCGGCCGGCACCGCCGTCCGCTTCGAGCCGGGTCAGGCGCGCACGGTCGAGCTGGTCGCGCTTGCCGGCGACCGCGTCGTCTACGGCTTCAACGCCAAGGTCATGGGAAAGCTGGAGGTCTGAGATGGCGCGCATCACCCGCGAAAACTACGCCTCGCTCTATGGCCCGACCAAGGGCGACCGCGTCCGCCTCGCCGATACCGAGCTGGTGATCGAGATCGAGGAAGACCGCACAATCTATGGTGATGAGGTCACCTTCGGCGGCGGCAAGGTCATCCGCGACGGCATGGGCCAGAGCCAGAAGAACGCCGCCGAGGTAGCCGACCTGGTGATCACCAACGTGATCATCCTCGATCACTGGGGCATCATCAAAGCCGATGTCGGCATCAAGGATGGCCGCATCCAGGCGATCGGCAAGTCGGGCAATCCCGACATCCAGCCGGGCGTCGACATCATCATCGGCCCGGGCACCGACGTCATCGCCGGCGAAGGCAAGATCCTGACGGCCGGTGGCATCGACACCCACATCCACTTCATCGCGCCGCAGCAGGCCGAGGAAGCGCTGACGAGCGGGACGACCACGCTGGTCGGCGGGGGCACCGGCCCCTCGGTCGGCACGCTCGCCACCACCGTGACGCCCGGCCCCTGGTACATCCACCGCATGCTGGAGGCTACCGAGGCGCTGCCGATCAATGTCGGCCTGCTCGGCAAGGGCAACGCTTCCCTCCCCGAGCCGCTGCGCGAGCAGGTCCGCGCCGGCGTCATCGGGCTGAAGCTGCACGAAGACTGGGGCACCACCCCCGCCGCGATCGACAACTGCCTCTCGGTCGCCGACGAGATGGACGTGCAGGTCGCGCTCCACTCCGACACGCTGAACGAGAGCGGATTCGTCGCCGACACCTTCGCGGCGATGAAGGGCCGCGCCATCCACTCCTTCCACACGGAAGGCGCCGGCGGCGGCCACGCGCCGGACATCATCACGGCGGCGGGCCAGGAGAACATCCTGCCCTCCTCCACCAATCCGACGCGGCCCTACACGGTCAACACCATCGACGAGCATCTCGACATGCTGATGGTGTGCCACCATTTGAGCCCGCAGATCCCGGAAGACGTCGCCTTCGCCGAATCCCGCATCCGCAAGGAGACGATCGCGGCCGAGGACATCCTGCACGACCTCGGCGCCTTCTCGATGATGTCGTCGGACTCGCAGGCCATGGGCCGCATCGGCGAGACGACGCTTCGCTGCTGGCAGACCGCCCACAAGATGAAGGTGCAGCGCGGACCGCTGCCGGAAGACAGCGAGCGGAACGACAATTTCCGCTGCAAGCGCTACGTCGCCAAGTACACGATCAACCCGGCGATCACCCATGGCTTCGCCCATGAGATCGGCTCGATCGAAGTTGGCAAGCGCGCCGACCTGGTGCTGTGGAAGACCGCCTTTTTCGGCGTCAAGCCGTCGCTGGTGCTGCTCGGCGGCATGATCGCCACCGCGCCGATGGGCGATCCGAACGCCTCCATCTCGACGCCGCAGCCGGTGCACTACCGGCCGATGTACGGCGTGCTCGGCCGCGCCCGCGGCAAGACCGGCGTCACCTTCGTTTCGCAGGCGGCGCTCGACGACAATATCGGCGAGAAGCTGCAGCTGCAGAAGCAGCTGGTCGCGGTCAAGGGCACCCGCGGCGTGCGCAAGAAGGACATGATCCACAACACGCTGACGCCGAAGATCGAGGTCGATCCGCAGAACTACCAGGTGCGCATCGACGGCGAGCTGATCACCTGCGAGCCGGCGGAAAGCCTGCCGATGGCGCAGCGCTACTTCCTGTTCTGAGGAAGCACGCAGCAGCGGACAACAACCCCACCGGACCGGCGCTGTCCGGTGGGGTTTTTCTTGAACGAAACTCGTTCTCGGGGGAGAGAGACGTGGCCCAGGCAGATTTTCCGTTCCAGGACCGGTTCCGCGATCATCCGACGCTCGGCTTCGTCGACTGGTCGCTGCGCGGCATCGGCCAGGTGGTGTTCCAGAACAACCCGCTCTCGGGCCTGATCATCCTTCTGGCGCTGTTCTTCAATTCGTGGATCTACGGCACGATCTGCATCCTCGGCGTCGTCGTGGCGACGGCGACGGCGATCGTGCTCAAGGCGGACAAGGGCCTGATCCGCGACGGCCTGTTCGGCTTCAACGGCGCCCTGGTCGGCCTGGCGCTCGTCGCCTTCACCAGCGCCGATTTTCGCACCGGCGCCGTGCCCTCGGTCGCCATGACCGTCTACATCGTCTTCGCCGCGGCGATGACCACCGTCGCCTTCTCGACCATCGCCACGCTGCTCGGCCCCCACAAGGTGGCGGCGCTGACCTCGCCCTTCGTGCTGGTCGGCTGGCTGTTCCTGTTCGCGGTGCTGAAGTTCGCGGCGATCGAGGCCGGCCCGCTGGCGAAGCCCGTCTCGCCCGACCAGTACGACGCCGCGATCGCCTATGCCCTGCCCACCTGGTACATGGGCATCGGCAACGCCATCGGGCAGATCTTCTTCCAGGACAACTGGATCGCCGGCTACCTGATCGTCATCGGCATCGCCGTCAATTCGCGCATCTCGGCCGGCATGGCGCTGATCGGCGCGGCCGGCGCGGCGCTGGTCGCCGTCGTCTTCGGCGGCCCCGAGGGCGCGATCCGCGACGGCCTCTTCGGCTACAACGCGGCCCTGACCGCCATCGCCGTCGGCGGCTTCTTCCTGGTGCTGACCTGGCGCAGCTTCCTCTACACGCTGTTCGGCATCGTCGTGACGACCTGGCTCTGGGCCTCGGTCGCCATCTTCCTGAAGCCGATCGGCATGCCGGTGTTGACCTCGACCTTCGTGCTCGTCACCTGGCTGCTCCTGATCGGGCAATACGGCTTCAAGGCACTGGTGCCGGTGCCGCCGGCCGAGGCGACCAATCCGGAGGACAATCTCCGCCGCTACAAGGCGGCGACGAGGTAGGCGCTTCCTTCTCCTCTCCCCGTGGGAGAGGTGAGACCCTACGATCGGAACAGCCGCGAATACTGCGTCTCGTGCCAGGCGCTGGCCATCGCCATGGCGACGGAGACATTGCCGATCTCGTCGTCCCCGAGCGTGCGGGCCGTGGCGACGGCGCGCTCGATCACCGGCACGGCGTCGATCAGGATGCGCTGGCCGGCGGTATGGCCGAGCCTGACGAGACGCATCGCGGCGGCGACCTGGCCCTCGGCGATCGTCCACATCAGCCCCTTCAGCGCCGCGGCGGGCGCCACGCTCCAGTGATGCGCGGCGATGGCGAAGGCGGCCGGATAGGTCAGCGGCCGGCCCAGACAAGCTTGCGCCTTCGGCACGTCGAGATCGGCGAGCAGGGTGAGCAGCGCCTCGCCCATGCGACGGTCCTCGAGCTGCAGTTCGCGGCTCTCGCGCCCGGCGGCGAGCCAGGCGTCGGCATCGTCGAATGCTTGGGAATCGTCGCGGGAAAGCGCCTCGCTCATCCGCCAGAACAGCGCGCCGTCGAGCACGGCGAACGAGTTTTCGAGCGTACCGTGGATCCAGTCCCGGGCCGAAGCCTCGTCCTTCACCCAGCCGGCCTCGGCGGCATATTCGAGGCCGCGCGAATAGGAGAACGCACCGACCGGCAGGCTGGGGCTCACCAGCCGCAGCAGGTGCAGCGGGATCGTCTCGTCTTGGGTGCCTGTCATGCTCATCTCAGCCTGCAATCCAGAAGCCGGCGGGGCCGGTGCTCGCGAGATAGAGCGCGAGGAAATAGAACAGCACGACCATCGCATAGGTCTGGCCGTTGCCGGTATAGACCTGTCGGAAGGTCGCCGCGGTGGCGAGCGTGAAGTCGGTGACGCCCTGCCAGAACAAGGTGGCGACCGGTGGCATCGCCTGCTCGATCACGCGGCGATAATAGGCGTAGAAGCGGGCGAGATTGCCGCTGCCCCTGAGGCCGCTGCGATAGACGGCCCAGGCGATGACGCCGAGCACGGCCGCGACCGCGACCGCGATGATCATCACCGGAGTCGGGTTCCAATAGCCGTAGATCGTGTAGAGCGACATGCCCTGCCAGACCAGTGTCGAGGCGAATTGCGGGTCGATCGCCGCCGAGACGGGGTCCATGAGGAGCTTCGGATAGAGCGACAGCACGAGGATGCCGACGACGAGCAGCGCCTGCGGCACCAGCAGCGCCAAGGGCAGTTCGCGCACATTGGCCTGGCCCGCGACCCGCTTGCCGAGGAACAGGCCGGCGACGAGGCGGATCATGTAGAGGAAGCCAAGGAAGGTGGCGAGGAGGCCGGCGGCGGCGAGGAAGTTCCAGCCCTTGTCGGTCATGGCCGAAAGCAGCAGCCACTTGCCGCCAAAGCCCATCAGCGGCGGCAGGCCGGACATCGAGACAATGGCGACGAGGAACAGGACGAAGGTGACGGGCATGGCGCGGGCCAGGCCGCCGGTCTCGCCGAACTGGCGCGTGCCGGTGCGCAAGATGATGCCGGCGATGGCGAGGAACAGGATGCCCTTCACCATCATGTGGTTGGCGACGAGATAGAGCGCGGTGACCCAGCCGAGATGGCTCATCAGCGCGATCGCCGTGACGATGTAGCCGAGCTGGCTCATGCTAGAGAAGGCGAGCAGGCGCTTGAAGTCTGTCTGCCGCAGCGCCAGCACGGCGCCGGCGATGGTCGTCAGCATGCCGACCCAGGCCATGCCATGCGCCAGTTCCAGCGCCGCCTGCGAGCGGATCGCCAGATAGGTGCCGGTCAGAAGGCCGAAGATCGCCACCTTGCTGACGACGGCCGAGAGCATGGCGGTGAAGTCGTCGTCTGCCTCCGAATAGGCGCCGGGCAGCCAGACATGCACGCCGATGGCGCCGGCCTTGATCAGGAAGCCGATGCCGAGCAGCACAAGCGCCGTGGTGGCGTCGGGCCCGGCGGTCATCAGCGCCGAAAGGCTGGTGGTGCCGCTGACCGAGGCGATGCCGGCGAAGCCGCCGAGCAGGCAGAAGGCGGAGACGAGCGAAAACAGCAGGAAGCTCAGCACATGCGGCCCGGCCCCCCTGCCCTTGGCGATCAGGAAGCAGGAGGCGAGCGTGATGATTTCCCAACTGAAGAAGAATTCGAGGCTGGTTACCGAGCGCAGCAGGGCCGGGATCGACAAGAGCAGCACCGCCAGCATCGGGAAATAGCCGGGGCGCGCATCGTCGCGATAGAGACTGGCGGCCGCGATGACGAGGCTGCCGGCGAGCAGCAGCACGGCGAAGAGCCAGGCGATCCCCGTCGCGCTTTCGGCGAGCCACGAGCCGACCAATGCCACGGCCAGCAACATCAGCACGGCCTTGACCCGGCCGGGCAGCCGGTCGAGCGCATAGAGCACGATGCCGGTGGCGAGCGGCGCGAAGATCCAGGGCGACGCCGCGCCCGAAAGCCGGGCGGCGACATAGCCGGAAATGGCGAGGAGCAGCGCGATGCCATAGACCGGCAGCAGCGCCACCGTATCCGGCCCGGCCTCGGCCTTCGCATCGGAAGGACGCATGGCGCGGACGAACCAGTGGAACATGTAGGCGGCTTCGAGCAGCGAGCCGGTCAGGATCACGGCGATCCAGGGCAACCGGCCGGCGCTCGCCAGCTGCAGCACCAGTTCCCACTTGGCCCAAAAGCCGGGGAATGGCGGCAGGCCGGCGATCGCGACCAGAAACATGGCGAGCAGCGCCAGCAGCAGCGGCCGGCCTGAAAGGCTGGTGCGCGCGTCGACATCGTCCTGCCTCAGCACGCCGGCGAGCCAGAACAGGCCCGCCTTGGCGAGCAGGTGGTTGACGAACAGGCCGCCGACGACGAGCGGGATCGAGGCCGTGGCGCCGATCTCGGTCAAAAGCGCCAGCGCCAGCATCATCAGGCCCATCTGGCTGATCGACGAATAGCCGAGCAGGCGCTGGACCTTGGTCTGCTTGCAGCCGATCAAATTGGAGAACAGGAAGCTGACGCCGCCGGAAACCGCGATGATGCCAAGCTGGTCCTGGAACAGCGGCAGGAGCTTCATCAGCGCGAAGAACACGCCGGCAGAGACTCCGACCGAGACCATCGAGGCGACGCCCGAAGGCGCCGTCTCGTAGACGTCGAGACCCCAGCCATTGGCCGGGAACGGCTTCAGCTCGAGGATCAGGCAGGCGAGCACCATCACGAGCGCCGCGGCGCCGATCGGCCCGGTGATCTGGGCGCGCGCCTCGATCAGCGCGTCGATGTTGAGCGTGCCGGTGACGTAGTAGAGCAGCACCGTGCCGAGCAGGAACAGCGTCGAGGCGATCACCGTCGCCATGATGTACTTGAACGCCGCCGCCATGGCGGCGGCGCTGCGCTCCAGGCTGAGCAGGCCGTAGGTGGCGATCGAGACAATCTCCAGGAAGACGAAGAGATTGAACAGGTCGCGGGTCATCACCATGCCATCTATGCCCATCACCAGGATGAGATAGAGCAGCAGCGCGCCGTAATTGCCCTTGAGGCGATCCCAGAGATGCAGCGCGCCGAGCAGGCCGACGAGATTGACGCCGAAGGTGAAGAAGCCTTCCCAGATGCCGAAGCGCAGGTTGATCGACAACGGCGGCGCGCCGACGGCGGTCAGCACCTCGATCGTCGGGCCACCCTGCAGCAGGCCGAGGAACGAGACGCCGCTGACGGCGACGATGCCGGCGAGCGCGACGAAGAAGCCGGCATGCAGCCACGGCTTGCCGAGCCGGTAGAGCAGCGGAATGACGAAGCCGCCGCCGAGGCCGAGCAGGAAGATGTTCAGCGGGTGGAAGAGCGCGTCTACCATTTCGACTCCGTGAACGCGTCGATGGAGAGCGTCTTCTTGGCGGCGTAGAGGCGGATGGCGAAGCCGAGCATGATGGCGGTCACGGCGAAGCCGATGACGATCGCCGTCACCACCAGCGCCGACGGGATCGGGTCGATGGCGCGGCTCACCGCCTCGACCTTGCTCAGCGCGCTGTCGATGATCGGCGCGGTGCCGGCGGTGATGTAGCCGGTCGCGACCATGACGAGGCGCAGGCCTGTATCGAACACGGTGAAGCAGATGATGATCCGCATGATGTTGCGATGGGTCAGCATGCCCCAGAGGCCGATCAGCGCCAGGCCGAAGCCGGTGACCAGCAGGATGGTGGAAATGGGTAGGCCTGTCGTCATGTCCCGTTCCCCCGCTCAGCTTCTGAAGCGGTCGATGATGACGCTGAGCTCGGCGCCGACCTTGATGCCGAGCAGCGCCGAGATGAGCGGGATGGCGCCGGCGCTGATGAAAGCGCCGAATTCGCCCTTGGGCAGGAAGCGCGGATCGAGGAAGCCGCCGGCCAGGATCAGGCCCAGTATGCCGAGGCCGACATAGAAGACGCCGGCGAAGGATTCGATGATCGAGAGCAGCGCGACGTTGAGGCTCGCACCGGGCCGCGCCAGAAGCATCAGCATGACGCCGGAGGCGACGATGGCGCCGCCCTGGAAGCCGCCGCCGGCCGAGAGATGGCCGTTGACGATGACATAGGCGCCGAAGGTGAAGATCAGCGGCAGCAGCACCTCGGTGCCGGTGCGGACGATCTCGCTCGGCTCGCGGCGCGGCGCATCGTCATCCTCGGACTGGCTCTCGACGGACTTGGCGGCCTTGCCGGCGCCGGCGGCCTTGGCGCCGGTGCTCGCGGTCCCGGCGCTTTCGGCCCGGTTGCCGGCATTGGCCTTCGCCGCCGCGCTCCGCGCCGCCGCGGCCTTGGCCGCCTCCGTCTTCGGCAGCAACGATTTCGCGCTCGACGGCGCCGGCTTGGCGGCGGTCGTCTTCGCGGTCGCGGCCCTGGCCGGCGCGTCGTCCTTCTTCAGCAGCAGGCCGATGCTAGCGGCGACCATGAACAGCACGGCAACCTCGCCGAGCGTGTCGAAGCCGCGATAGGTGATCAGGATGCCGGTGATGATGTTGGGCGTGCCGAGTTCGACCGGCGCGCGCGTCACATATTGTTCGGCGAGCGGCCGCAGCGCTTCGAGCTCGACATAGACGCCGGTCATGCGGGCGAAGATCAGCCCGAACAGCACGACGATGATGGCGACGAATACATGCCGCATCATGACCGCTTCCTCCGCCCGGCGCCCTTGGCGGCGGGCTTCGCCGCGCCGTCGCCGCCCTCTGCTTCGGCCAGCGCATCGGTGATCGTCGACCCCGCCATGGGGGTGCGGATGCGATAGGCCGCGCGCGACAGCGCATGCGACGAGATCGGGTTGGTCATCAGCACGAAGTAGATCGCGAGGATCAGCTTGAAGGTCCAGCCGGGGTGGTAGAAGGCGAGGCCGGCGAGGACGAGGATGTTGCCGAGCGTCGTCGCCTTGGTGCCGGCCTGGATGCGGGTATAGGCGTCCGGCATGCGCAGGAGGCCGACGCCGGCCGAAAACAGGAAGACGGCGCCGAGCAGGATGAGCAGGCTGCCGATCAGTTCGATCATCGCTCAGCCCTTCCCGTTGCCGGTCTTGCGGATGGCGTAGAGGAAGATGAAGGTGGCGAGGCCGCAGCCGATCGCCGCCTCCGCCATCGCCACGTCGGGCGCGGCGAGCAGAAGGAACGATACGGCGGCGAACAGGCTGGCCAGGCTCGACGCCACCATGGCCGGCAGGACGTCCTTCAGGCAGACGGCGAGCACGCCGCTGACGAGGATGCTGGCGCAGACGAGCAGAAGCAGGAACTCGAGCACGCTAGAGCCCCTTTTCCAGGAAGCGCGCGATCGCCAGCACCGCCAGGAAGCTGAGCAGGCCATAGACCAGCGCGACGTCGATATAGACGAAGCGGCCGGATACATGCGCGTAGAGGGCGATCAGCGAGATCGAGATGACGGTGAGCATGTCGACGGCGACGATGCGGTCGACCAGCGTCCTGCCGAGAACGAGCCGGATCACGCCGCAGAGGATGGCGAGGAAGATCAGGACCGCCGCGATCTGGATGATGATGTCAGCCAAAGACCTTCTCCAGATGCGCCTCGAACGGGCCGGCCAATGCCTCGGTCGCCTTGTCGATGTCGGTGGTCTGGACGTCGAGCCAGTGGATGAACAGCGTGTCGTCCTGGATATCCATCACCAGCGAGCCCGGCGTCAGCGCGATGGTGTTGGCGAGCGCCAGCCGGCCGAGCGGCGATTTCAGCCGGGTGCGGATGCGGACGATACCGGGCCTGATGTCGATGCGCGGCGCATAGACGATCCGCATCATCGCGATGTTGGCCTTGACCAGTTCGACGAGGAACGTGCCGCTATAGGCGAGGAAATGATAGAAGCCGGTCGGCGTCCAGCGGATCCGGCGCCAGGCGTCGCTCGTCGAGGTAAAGACATAGGCGAGGCCGAAGGTGATGATGGCGCCGAGGATGGCGACCTCGATCGCCAGCGTCGAATTGGCGATCATCCAGACCGCGAACAGCACCAGCCACAGGCTGAGCAGTCCCTGCGGGGCAAAGGATTTCCGGCTATCCTGATCCACGATCTCACCCCCGGGCAACAAGGCCGACTCTAGATTGCGGCAAGGTCCAAATCAATTCGCGCGCCATGCTGGAGACGAGGCACCATTCATTTTATGCTAAGTGTGACAAATATTTAGGGAGGAGCGGCCATGCAGCGCGTGACGGTGACCATCGACGACGACCTGCTGGAGGAGATCGATGCGCTTTGCGAGCGCAAGGGATACCAGAGCCGGTCCGAGGCGCTGCGCGACATCATCCGTTCGGAGTTCTCGCGCGCCCAGGCCGCCGAGGCCCGTTCGGCAGCCGGCTCGGACGAGATCTGCCATGCGACGCTGACCTATGTCTACAACCACGAGACACGGGCGCTGGCGAGCCGGCTGACCACCAGCCACCACCACCATTCCGACATGTCGATCTCGACCACCCATGTCCATATCGACCATGACAATTGCCTCGAGGTCTCGATCCTGCGCGGCACGGTCGACAAGCTGCAGGCCTTCGCCGACAGCGTGATCAGCCAGCGCGGCGTCCGCCACGGCGCGCTGCACATCATGCCGGTCGAACATGCCGAGCCGGCCGAGGGCCACACCCACCGCTACCATGACCATGGCGACCAAGATCACGGGCACGGACATGGCCATCATCATCACGATCATGGTCATGGGCACGACCAGGACCATAACCACAACCACGACTAAAGCTTCTCTTCCGGGTGATCGGCCTTGCGCCACTGGATCGCCGTGATCACCGGCGCCAGCACCGAGGCGACGATGCCGGCGGCGAAGCCGTTGTTGTAGAGATTGAGCCCGCCATGCAGCACGCCGACCGACTGCGCGGCGGAGGAGTGCACGAAGCCGGCGACGATGCCCCAGTGCCAGCCGAAGCGGCCGGCGATCGGCGCCAGCGTCGTGCCGAACAGGGCCGCCAGCACGATCGACGGATCGGAGACGCCCCAGGGCTTGGCGAGCGAGCCGATGAAGACGCCGGCCATGATCGGCACCACGTTCTTCGGGTGCTTGCCATAGGCGGCGAAGCCGACAATCGTGAAGATCGCGCCAATGACGGGGCCGTTCAGGTCGCCGCCGATGGCGATCACATAGACCATGCCGATGGCGCCCGAGATGCCCATGTTGACCAGCGTCGGAGCGATGCCGACCTTCGCCACGAAGTCGCTCGGCGACTGGCCGGTCAGCGCGATGATCTCCTTCATCTTCCAGAGCGCGGCGCGGTCGAGATAGAGCCCGCCAGCGATCAGGCCGAGGAAGAGCACGCTCAGGAACGAACCGAGCAGGAGATTGTTGCCGGTGGTCCAGATGAACACCGGGTCCGGCACGAAGCCGTAGGACTTGTAGATGGCGACGACCAGCGTGCCGACGATGCCGGCCGTGAAGCCCATATTGTAGAGGCTGAAGCCCATATGGGCCTTGAAGAGCTGCGCCGCCGCGGCGGGCAGCACGAAGCCCATCAGCAGGCCGGTGGCGATGCCGAGCGGCAGGCCGACTGTGATCGGAATGGCGGTCGAGAACAGGATCTCGGAGAAAACAGGCGCCAGCGCGCAGCCAAAGAAGGCCGTGTTGATATGGGCGGAGAAGTCTTCCTGCTTGTAGAGCGCGTAGAGATAGACGCCGCCGATGATCGGCCAGATGTTGACGAGGTTCTTGCCGAAGAGACCAAAGCCCAGCACGAGCATCAGGCACGCGATCGAGGCGCCGCCGATCTTCGCGCCGGCGAGGCGGTACAAGCCTGCGGAAACCAGTGTCAGCAGGCCGGCATTGACGAAGGCGCCGCCCATACCGCCGACGCCGATATAGTCGGTGATGAGCGTGTCGCGGACGAGCAGGATCTTGACGACGCCGGAGACGACCTCGCCCGGCGGCGAGACCAGAAAGCCGAAGATGACGAAGACGGCGGCCACGGCGGCCACGATACCGAGCAGCGCTCCGTCCGACAGCTCCGGCACCGCCCCCTGCGCCGCGACATTCGTCTCACTCATGACCCGTTCCCCGTTGCCGCGCCGGCAAGCGCCCGGCGAGGCGCCCGCCGATAGCATGGCGAACCCGCCGCGAGAATGAAAACCTGCGCGCGGGCGCCGTTTGAGAGACAGGGTGAACAGTCGGGGGACGCGCGGTCAAGCCACCGCCATCCCCGGCAGCGATGCGCAAAGCCTCAGTGCCCGCCGACGCCAACCTCGATCTCGCCGCCGGCGTCATGCTCGAAATGTACGTGCGCGTGGCTGTGGCTGTGGGCGTGCTGGTGCACCTGGCCGCGATGGCTGCGGCCGTCCTTGAGCAGCAGGGCGCAGGTGGCGAAGCGGGCCATGAAATGCGCGTCATGCGCGACGATGATCATCGCCTGCGGCAGCGCGTCGAAGATCTCGCTGAGCCGGGCATAGGCGTTGGGATCGAGGCCGACGGTCGGCTCGTCCAGAAGAAGCACCTCCGGCTGCATCGCCAGCACGGCGGCGATCGACACCAGCCGCTTCTCGCCACCCGACAGCCGATGGGTGACGCGATCGGCGAGGTGGCCGAGTTCGAGCGAACGCAGGGTCGCCCGCGCCGTCTCGTAGGCCTCCTCGCGCGACTGGCCGAGATTGAGCGGGCCGAAGGCGACGTCCTCGATCACCGTCGGGCAGAAGAGTTGGTCGTCGGCATCCTGGAACACGAGGCCCGCTCGCACCCGCACGGCACGGAAATCCGCCTCCGTTCGGCACAGCGCGCCAAACGCCTCGACCGTGCCGGATGTCGCCGGGATAAAGCCGGTGATGACATGCAGCAGCGTGCTCTTGCCGGCGCCATTCGCGCCCAGCAGCACCATGCGCTCGCCGGGATAGAGCGCGAGGTCGACGCCGTCGAGCACCGGCTTGGCGGCGGCATAGCCGGCGACGATGCCGGAAAGGCGGAGAAGCGGCGCGGGCGCGGTCATGAGAACTCCAGCCAGGCGAGCGCGATCAGGAGCACCGGCCAGAAGAGGATGAAAAGATGGTCCGCCCGCTCCAGCCGGCGCTGGACAAAGGCCGGAAAGCGGCCGGAAAAACCACGCGCGCGCATGGCCCAGGCGACCCGCTCCGATCGCTCGGCGCTGCGCAGCACCAGCATGCCGAGCAGGTGGCCGAGGCTGCGCCAGCTATGGCGATTGCTGCCGGCGCGAAAGCCGCGCGCCCGCATCGCGCGGCGAAGCCGCGCATATTCCTCGTGGAAGACGGCGACGTATCGCACCGTCAACTGGAACAGATGCGCGATGCGCAGCGGGATGCCGATGCCGCTCATGGCGCCGGCAAGCCGCATCGTCCCCATGGTTGAGAGCAGCGCCGCCGCCATCAGCACGCCGGCATTGACCCGGACGATGATGACGATCGCCCGGCGCAGCCCCTCCTCCGACACCGGCAGGCCGAACAGGCTGAACACCGCATGGCCCGGCATGGTCAGCGGCAGGGTCAAAAGCAGGAACAGCAGAAAGCCTTCGACCGCCGTCAGCCGGCGCAGCGTCGGCTTGAGCGGCAGGCGGGCGAAGACGGCGACGGCGAGCGCCGCGAACGCGGCCGCCACCAGCGCCGCGGCCGAATGCAGGAGCGCCAGCAGCGCCAGGAAGGTGATCGCGGCGGCGAGGCGGACGCGCGGATCGATCGAGGCGAGCGGACCAACATCGCGGTTTTCCGCGAAGATGGCGGCGGCGCTCGCCTTGCCGCTCATGACCGGCGGTCCCCGGCGGCGCGGCGCGATTTCAGGAAGGCGACCAACCCGAAGATGCCGACGATGTAGCCGATGCCGCCGACGATGTCCTGGATCCGCAGGGCGGACTGCAGCGCATCGATCTGGGCGGCGAGCGGCGCGACCTTGCGGGCGACAGCGATTTCGAGATCGGCCATCGGCACGCTCGGCGCGACCGCGGCGACGACCGGGGCGGAACTGTCCGAAGCGGGCATGGCGGCCGGCGCGGCGACGGGCGACGATGGCGGGGCGGGATCGAGCTCGGATTCCGCGACGGTGAAGCGCGCGACATGGCCGTCCTCGGCGTCGACGGTGACTGTGATGTCGCCGCCGCCGGAAGCGGGCAGCGCAAACTTGCCGTCCGGGCCGGTCTTGCCGCTCTGCAGCAGCTTGTCGGCCTTGTCGCGCAGGGTGACGTCGATGCCGGCGGCGGGGCCGCTGCCGACGAAATAGGCCTCGCCCTCGATGCTGCTGCCGATGGCGGAGGCGAACACCTTCAGCCGGTGCGCCGAGGCAGGCCCGGCCGTCGCGACAAGCGCCGCCGTCGCCAGCAGGGCCAAGCGGCCGGCCCGCAGCGGATCAGGACGAAACGGCAATCCGTCCTCCCCGCCGCATGGCGCGCGCCGCCAGCATGTCCGGACTGACGCGGGCGAGGAAGCCGCAGGCAAAGCCGGTGATGATGGCCTCGCCGACCAGGAGCGGCCCATAGGAGAGCAGCACGATCCGGGCCGACAGCATGTAGCTGGTATCGCTCAGGGTCAGCGCCAGCGCCACCATCAGGGCGGTGCTCGCGACCGAGAGCGCCGCCACGACGGCGCCCACCCAGGCGGCGCGGCGCGGCGTGGCGTCAACCAGCAGCGGTCCGAACAGCACCGCCCAGAGCACGCCAGGCAGTGCGATGTTCATCGTGTTGACGCCGAGCGTGGTGAGGCCGCCGAAGCCGAAGAAGACGGCCTGCATCACCAGCCCGACGAACACGGCCGGCACGGCGGCCCAGCCGATGACAAGCCCCATCAGCCCCGACAGCAGCAGATGCACGCTGGTCGGCCCGACGGCAACGCTGATCAGGCTGGCGACGAAGAACAGCGCCGCCAGCACGGCGACGCGCGGCAGCCTGTCCTCGTCGAGCGATTTCAGCGCATAGCCAAGCGACGCGGCCGTCACGACGCCGCCGCCGACCAGCACCGGCACCGAGAGCACGCCATCCGGGATATGGGCCATGCTGGATGCTCCGTGGCGCTATTTCATGTCCCGGGCCTGGACCCAGATCAGGCCGCCGAGCTCGACCGGCATCGGCTTGCCGTCCGGATCGGGCAACTGGTAGTCGGCGTCGACCAGCGCGGCAAATCCCCACCAGCCGGCGCGCGGCATGGCGTAGTGGAAGACGCCCTGCCCGTCGGCCTTGACCACCTGGGTGACGAAGGCATCCGCCGGCGCGGTGACGGAGCCATCATTGACCCACTCGACCTCGATTTCAGCGAACGGCACCGGCTCGCCGTTGCGGCGCACGACGCCGCTGAAGAGATTGCCGGTCCACAGGCCATTCGGGCGCACCAGCGGCTCGATCTCGACGGGAAAGCCGACCGGCCGGTCCCAGTCCGAGCCCCAGCCAAACGCATCGACGACGACCTTGGCGTAGTGGATGATCGACTTGCCCTCGGCCGGCTCCCAATAGGGCTTCGGCTCGACGAAGAAGGTGTAGGCGCCCGGCTTGGCCGGCTTGTAGCTCGCCCTCCAGGCCGACTTGCCGTCGCGCGGCGACTCGACCAGCGTGCCGAGCAGGTCGGTCTCACCGGTTTCGGTGACGACGCCGAAGCGGGTCGGCTTGGCCATGTCCATGGTCGGGCCACGATCCATCGGATGGGTGAAGACCAGGTCGAGCGCGATCTCCTTGTCCTCGGGGCCGAAATTGTCGGTCGAGGGCAGGATCTCCTGGAAATGGGCCTGAGCCGCAGCGGCTGGAAGAAGTATCACTGCCGCAAGCGCCGCAACTCGAATGAACCGCACGTCCCAACCCCCGCATGGCATGGCAACTCATGTGAGGATTGGATCAGAACATCATACGCGTCAAGCGCGCCATGCACGTTTTCGTTCGCATGGAGCGTGTTTCTACAACCGGCTCTCGTCAGTACGAAACCTGCATGCCGAGTTGCACGGCGTGGCTGTCCTCGCCGGAGGAGAAGCGGCCGGCATAGTTCACGAAGCCGCTGGCGCCATAGGTCACGCCGAAATCGAAGCCGGCGTCGACGGTCGCGGCATCCCTGGCGAGGCCGACGCCGGCGATCTCGAACTTGTCGCTGCCGGCGAAGGCCATACCGATCGTCGGCGTGGCATCGGAGAGCGAGTGCGACCAGGCGACGGCGACGCGCGGCTTGATCCAGAGGCCGTTGTCCAGCGCGAAGCGATGGCTGGCGCGCAGGCCGAGCGTGGTGACACAGCCGGACAGGTCGCCGCCCGACGAACTCAGATCGGCGTCGCCGGCGCCATCCTCGGTGAAGCCGTCGAGATCGGTGCGGGCGCAGCCGAGCCCTGCCATCGGCTCGACTTCGCTGGCGCCGAAGCGCACGACATAGCCGAGCTCGGCGAAGGCCTGCGCCGTCCAGCCGTCATAGCTGCTCTTCGCCGTGCCGGAGAGCGAGGAGACGTTGATGTGCCGCTCGACGTCGAGCTGGTGCAGCGCCATGGCGACGCCGCCACGAACCCGCAGCGCGTCGTAGTTCCACTGGCCATAGCCGGCCAGGATGAAGGATTGCAGGTCGGCCGAGCTGTCGCGGTCGTCGAGCGAGATCTTGCCCTTGTCCATGCCGGCGGCGATGCCGACGCGAACATTCTCCGTGGTGCGGTCGATGCCGGCCATGACGCCGGCCGAATTGCGCGAGCCGCCGGCGGCATTGCCGTCGCCATCGAAATCCGAGCGCTGGCCATAGCCGCTCAGCCACGGCGTATAGCCCTCGACCCAGCCGGAATTGCGCATCCGGTTCAGCAGCGTCGTCCGCGTCTGCTCGCTTTGCGCCTGCAGCGTGCCGAGCGCGGTGGCGTGGATCTCGCCGGAGAGATTGTCGAAGGCTTGGCGCGCCGTCGCCACCTCGAGCGGCAGCACCGCGTCATAGACGGCATTGCCGGAGCCGAGCTGTTCCACCGCCCCGCCCGTCGCCTTCTGGTTCGGCGTCGCGCCGACCGAAGCGAAGGTGGTGTCGTTGCGATCGAGCGTCAGGCTGATCATCTGCGTCGTCTGGTCGAGCGTCGGATCGAGGAAGGCGTAGTCGGAAAGCGTATTGCCGAAGGTGCCGGTGATCGTGCCGGTCGCCGAGAGGATGGTGTAGGAGGTGCCGACCTGCAGGGGCACCGACGAGATCGCCAGCTTCAGCGTGCTGCCGTCGATATCGACGTCGCCCTCGACGGCGACCTGGCTCATGCCATTGGCCGTGACGGTGGTCGTCAGCGTCGCCGTCGCTTGCAGCGCGAGGTTGCCCTTGATGGTGATGGTGCCGGCGGGGTTGGCGGCATTGCCGCCGGAGAGGATGCCGGCCACCGTGGTGGCGCCGACCGTGCCGATGCCGGACAGCGTGCCATTGGCGCCGACGACAACCGAGGAATCCGCGATACTGCCATCGACCTGCAGCGTGCCGCCGGTGATCGTCGTCGTGCCCTGGTAGGTGTTGTCGGCGGTGAGCGCCAGGGTGCCGGAGCCAAACTTGTTCAGCCCGCCCTCGCCCGAGATCATGCCGGAAAACACCGTCGAGGTGCCGTCACCGCCAACCGAGAGCTCGCTCGTCGCCGCGTTCAGCGTCACCGCGCCGGCACCAGCCAGCGAGCCGATCGTCGCCTTGAAGCCGGCGAGATCCAGCGTAGCGCCGGCGGCGATAGTGAAAGCCGATTTTTCCGCCAGCGCGTCGTCGGCCGCCGCCTGCAGCGTGCCTTCCTGCACCTCGGTGCGGCCGGTATAGAGGCTGACGCCGCCGAGGCTGAGCGTGCCGGTGCCGACCTTGACCAGCGAACCGCCCGTGCCGCCGCCGATGCCGCCATCCTCGATGACGCCGTCGACGGTGGTCGAGAGATTGCCGCTGCCGACGGTCAGCACCTTGCCGCCGAGGCGGAAGGTGCCGGCGCCCTCGATCGTGCCGACCGAGATGCCGCTGGTGACCTGCGAGAAGTCGACCGTCGCGCCCTGGTCGGCGATCAGATAGGCGGTCCCGCCGGAAGCGTTGCCGGCGAAGGTGGTAAGCCCGCCGCCGCCCGTAGTGATCTTGGCCTCGCCGGCAGAGCTTGAACCGGAAAAGGCGAGCGTGCCGGCATTGTTGATCGTCGACTGCGCCGCCGTGCTGTCGCCGGAGAAGGCGATCGCCGAGCCGAGATTGTTGATCAGGTCGGAACTGCCGGCCGAGCTCGAGCCGGAGAACGATACCGAGCCGCTATTGCCGATGCGCGAACTGCCGGCCGTGCTGGTCTCGGTGAATACGATCGAGCCGCCTTCATTGTTGGCGACGAAGCCGGTGCCCGCGGTGCTGGAGCCCTTGAACGTCACCTGGCCGCTGTTCGAGAGCAGCGCCACGGCGTCGAGCGAGGCCTGCTCGGAGAAGATGATGGCGCCGGTGGCGTTGTTGGTCAGCGTCGCGATGCCGGCCCGGCTGCGGCCGGAGAAATTGACAATGCCGCTATTGTTGAGCGAGGCGCTCGAAAGCGTGCTAGCGTCGAGGAAATCGACCACGCCGGTGGTGTTGTTGGTGATCTCGGCCGCGTCGGCGCTGGAAGCGTCGGTGAATTCCATCTTGCCGTTGACGGTCAGCTTCGAGGTGCCGGCCGTGCTGTCATCGGCGAAGGTCAGCGTACCGCTGGCATTGGTGACGAAGGTGGCACCGCCGGCCGTCGAGGAACCGCTGAACAAAGTCGTGCCGTTGTTGGTCACCTTGGCCGTGCCGGCCGTCGCCGTGCCGCTGAAACCCAGCGAGGCGCCGCCATTGTTGACGATGGTCGAATTGCCGGCCGTGCTGTTGTCGCCGAAGGAGAGGCTGCCGGTGCCGTTGTTGGTCAGGATCGCGTCGGCGGCGGTGCTGTCGTCGTAGAAATAGCTCGAGCCGCCGGAATTGGTGATGATATTGGCCTGGTCGGCGGTGCTGGTGTCGTTGAAGCGGACGCTATCGCCGTCATTCGCGGTGATCTGCTCCGAGCCGGCCGATTCCGAGCCGTTGAACTCGCGGACGGAAGCCGCCTGCACCGAGACCGGCAGCGCGAGGCCGATCCAGAGCGGCGCGCAGCCGAGCGCCAGGCGGCGCAGGCGCGCCGCGCGGCGGGCGGCCGCAAGGCGATCCGCTGCATCCCGCCCTGAACTCTGATCTCGTCGCCCAACCATGTCGTCGCCCCGCATCGCTTCCCGGGACACGAACCGTCTCGAAACGGCATCCGGGCCCCCGACGATAGGTGACGCGAGACGACTTAAACTATGGTTAACAATTGGTTGCCCGTCCCCGCCGATCGACGCGCGGTGGACTTTTTCGGTTCGCGGGCGGCGCGGCTAGGCGGCGCGGACCGATCCGGCCGGCCGGAAGCGGGCCGTCGCCGCGTCCTCCCGATAGGCCGAGGCGGCGGACGGGTCGCGCGCCAGCGCATCGACGGAACGGATGATGAAATCCGCCTTGGCGTCGTCGAGCAGGAAGCTGAAATTCAGCCGCACCCAGCCCGGCTTCTCGATCTCGCGGCCGGCTGCGATCCCGGCGCGGATGGCGTCAGAGGCGTCCTCGTCGATGCCGAGCAGGCGATGCGCATAGGGCCCGGCGCAGGCGCAGCCGCCGCGGGCCTGGATGCCGAAGCCATCGCTCAGCATGCGGGTGAAGAGCTGGTGATGGACGAAGCCGCCCTTCCCGTCGCCGACCCGCATCGAGAAGATCGGCAGGCGCTGCGCCTTGTCGACGCCGAGCAGCTGCAGCCCCGGATTGCGCTCCCAGACGGCCAGCGCCCGCGCGTTCAGCTCGCGATGCCGGCGGTCGATGAAATCCTGGCCGATCGCGTCCTTGACCAGGAAGGCGAGCGCGGCGCGGATGTCGCCGATGACGTTCGGCGTCCCCGCCTCCTCGCGCGCGGCGAGATCCTGCACGTAGTCGTGCCGCCAGGGCGAGACGAAGCTGACGGTGCCGCCGCCGGGCCAGCTCGGCGCCTGCCGTTCGACGGCGGATTTCCGCACGACGAGAATGCCGGACGCGCCGGGTCCGCCGACGAACTTGTGCGGCGACAGCACGATCGCGTCCTTCTCCAGACCGGCCGCCGGCGCCATCCGCATCGCGAGATAGGGACCGCCGCCGGCATAGTCCCAGACCGCCAGCGCCCCATGGCGCTTCAGGATGGCGGTGACGGCGTCGGTGTCGGTCAGGATGCCGGTCACGTTGGAGGCGGCCGAGAAGGCGCCGATGCGCAGCCGCCTGTCGCCGGTCCGCGCCAACGCCGCCTCCAGCTCGGCGAGATCGGGGCCGCCCGCCGGCGCCTCGGCGATCTCGATCACCTCGGCGCCGCTCTCGCGCCAGGGCAGGATGTTGGAGTGATGCTCATACGGTCCGACCAGCACCAGCGGCGCCTCGCCGCGCCGCGCCGCCTCGGCGACGCCGAACAGGCTCACAAGCCGGTTGATCCCAGCGGTGGCGCCAGAGCCGGTGAAGATCACGGCGCAGCCCGCATCGGCGCCGACGAGACCCGCGATGACAGCACGCGCCTCGCGCCGCATCCGCGTCATCGCCGAACCGCAATAGGAGGCCTCGGTGTGGCTGTTGGCGTAGAAGGGCAGCACCTCTTCCATGACGAAGTTCTCGACCTGGCGCAGCGCCCGGCCCGAGGCGACGTAGTCGGCATAGACAAGCGGCTTCGGACCGAACGGGCCCTCGATAGGTCGCCCCTCGCCGATCAGCCCGGCGCGGAGGTCCCGCACCGGATCGTCCCCGGCGAGGCCGGCGCGGAAACGCGACAGCGGCGTCGCGCCGTCGACTTCAATCATGTTGCGATCGCCACTCATGTCCGCGTGCCTTCCTCGACTGGGGCGCCGTCGACGGCGAGGCGCCGGGCGGTCAGCGATCGCTACATTCCCACCTCTGGATCGCGGAATTACCATCGTCCTGATTGACTTTATCGACGCAGGTCTATCATTTGATCGAATGATGAAGCCAAAATTCGATCATATGGACTTGCGCATCCTGCGCGCCCTGCAGAACGACTCATCGCTGTCGCAGCGCGAGCTGGCGGAGACGGTCAACCTCTCGCAGAACGCCTGCTGGCGCCGCCTGCAGGCGATCCACCAGTCCGGCGTGATCCAGGGCTATTCGGTCCGGCTCAATCGCGCCGCGGTCGACCTCGACGTCGTGGTGTTCGTCATGATCCGCACCCGCCACCACTCCAAGGCGTGGCTGGAGACCTTCCGCCAGCATGTGCGCTCGATGCCTGAAGTGATCGACTTCTACCGGATCGGCGGCGACTACGACTACATGCTGAAGATCGTGACGCGTGACCTCGCGAGCTATGACCGCACCTACCAGCGCCTGATCGAGAAGGTCGAGCTCGACACCGTCACCTCCTATTTCGCCATGGAGGCGATCGAGGAGCAGCGGCCGCTGCCGATCCGCGACACCGGCGGCTAGCAGGCGGGACACCCGCGCCGATTGACGATGGCCGGCGCGGGGCTATCAATTGGCGCAGCGGGCGCGACGACCAGGGAGGGTGACGAGCCGATGGATACGCCCGACAGCGGCAAGCCTGCGGCCACCGAAGCCCGCACGCGGGAAAGGAAGGCGACACTCGACGGCATCGATCGCAAGCTGATCGCGCTGCTGCAGGAGAATGCGCGCGCCTCCATCTCCGACCTGGCGCGCCAGCTGAAGCTCGGCCGCACCACCGTGCACGAACGGATCGCCAAGCTGGAAGCGAACGGCGTCATCCTCGGCTATTCGACCATTCTCTCGCGCGATCCCGGCGCACCGACGAGCCGGGCGATCGTCATGCTCAGCCTGGTGCAGCGCATGCAGTCGGCCGTGATGGAGCGGTTGCGGCGCCTGCCCGAGGTGCTGACCTGCCACACGGTGAGCGGCGATTTCGACCTCGCCCTGATGATCGAGGCGCCGCAGATGGACGATCTCGACGCTGTGCTCGACGAGATCATCAACCTGCCCGGCGTCGAGCGATGCCGAAGCTCGATCATCATGACCACCAATTTCGACAAGGCCTGACAAGCCCGCCCGTCATTTCGTCGCCGCGGCCGTCATTTCGTCGGATCGGGACCTAGGAAAGCGCAGTTTCGACGCTGGCGGCCGCATGACGTGAACGGAACAATCGGCTCCGAGGATCAGGGGAGCCGCCGCCATGAAGACAATCACCGTCGTCGGAGCTGGAAAGATCGGCAGCACGATCGCCGCCATGCTGGCGGAGACGAGCGACTATCGGGTCGAACTGGTCGATCGCAGCGAAGCGAGCCTCGATGGGTTGCCGGCGCGCCTGGGCGTGACCCATCACGTCGTCGATGTAACCGCCAGGGGTGCGCTCGCCGACATGCTGGCGGGCTCCTTCGCCGTCATCAGTGCCCTGCCCTTCCATCTGACGACCGCCGTTGCCTCGGCCGCGATCGACGCGGGCGTGCACTATCTCGACCTGACCGAGGACGTCGCCAGCACCCGGTTCGTGAAGAGCATGGCGGCGAATGCCAAAGCGGCGCTCATCCCGCAATGCGGCCTCGCGCCCGGCTTCATCTCGATCGTCGCCAGCGACATTGCCAGCCGTTTCGACAGCCTCGACAGCATCCGCATGCGGGTCGGCGCGCTGCCGCAGTTTCCCTCCAACGGACTCAACTACAGCCTGACCTGGAGCACGGACGGCGTCATCAACGAGTATTGCGAGCCCTGCGAGGCGATCGCCAATGGCCGCCTCGTCTCGGTGCCGCCGCTGGAAGAACGCGAGGAATTCTCGCTCGACGGTGTGCTCTACGAGGCGTTCAACACATCGGGCGGTCTCGGCACGCTTTGCGAGACGCTGGCAGGCAAGGTGCGACGCCTCAACTACAAGACCGTGCGCTATCCCGGCCATGCCGCGATCATGAAGGTGCTGCTCGACGACCTCCGCCTCGGCGCCCGGCGCGAATTGCTGAAGGACATCCTCGAGCAGGCGCTGCCCACGACCCGTCAGGACGTCGTCGTCGTCTTCGTCACGGTCAGCGGCATGAAGGGAGGCCGGCTGGTCGAGGAGATCTACGCCAAGAAGATCTACAGCCACGCCGAATGCAGCGCCATCCAGTTGACGACCGCCTCGGCGGCCTGCGCCGTGCTCGACCTGCTCGCCTCCGGACAATCACCGCAGCGCGGCCTGGTCCGGCAGGAGGAAATCCCGATGGCGGCGTTCCTCGCCAACCGCTTCGGCGCAATCTACCGGCCGGACGAATCCGGCTCCAGCAACGGCCAGGGGAGGCAGGAAAAGACGGCAGAGCCGCATCCTGCCGAAGGCGCCCGCCGCCCGAACAAGGCGGCGGGCCTCCTGCCCGCCTAAGGCGAAAAGCTGGAACCATTGCGTTGCTGCGGGGTTGGCCTTGCGGATGCGGCGCGCGTCAACCGGACGTGGCGGCATGGGGAACAGGGTGGTTTTTCCGGTTTCCCGCCCTGACCAACGCAACGGTAGTCGAGCCCCTGTCCCGCCCGCGCCGCATCCCCCGCGTCCCAGCGCGTCCGCGTCAACCAGGATTGGCGGCGGCGAGCACGCGGCAATGCTCGGCATTGGCGGCAAGGGTGACCGCCGTTCCCCGGAGTTCGCGTAAGTGCGCCGGCCACTGCGCCGGGTCGACCGGTTCGCCATGCGCGGCGACGAAGGCGGCCTCGCCCGGCAGTTTGCGGCGCAGCGCCAGATAGCGCGCCACCGGCTCGGCCAGGGAGCGCTCTTCCCGTGCCATCCGCTCCAGCTCGGCAATGCTCCACATCGCCGGCGGCGGCAGGTTCCCACCCTTGGGCAGGATATCGAGAACGGCATGCTGGCGCGCCAGAAATGCCTTGTCGAGGAAGGTATGGCGCAGGCCGTCCAGCTCGCCCTCGGCCTTCTGCGGAAATGCCTCGACGAAGGAGAGATCCTGCGCCACCGCCTCGTTGATCCGCCGCGCGGCGAAGTGCTCGCGCAGCACGACCTTGGCCGAGCCTACCCAGGGCAAGGCCGCGACGGCCGCCTTGATGTCGACGGCCATCAGGAAGGCGAAATTCGCCGCGCACCATTGCGTCGGCAGTTGGAACGCCACCGCGACCGATCCGCCGTCGATCTCGATCGACCGGATGAAACCCATCGCCGTGACGGTTTCGTCCAGCTCGGGATCGCGGATCGCCTCCAGGGCGCCATGCACCTCGGCAATCCGCGCGGCGGTCAGCGCGTCCGGCAGAGGAGCAAGCGGCGCACCCTCACTCGGCCGCATGACGCGACGCCTCGGCGGCCGGCAGGTCGACCGGCGGCAGGTTCATCAGCGCGTCGACGTCGAGGCCGTAGAGCCTGGCGGCGTTGAGACCGAGGATCTTGCGCTTGGCTTCGAGATCGAGCGCATGGCCGGCCTCTGTCGTGTCCTCGTCGTCGAGCTCGAACGCCATGAACGCCTCGATGATCCAGTCCGGGCTGGTGATGGCGTAGTCGGAGCCGAAGATCAGCCGGTCCGGGCCGACGCCCCAGAGCAGCTCGATCAGCATCGCCTTGAAGTGGCGCGGCCGGGCGCGGATGAACGAGGTGACCAGCGCCAGCCCGCCATAGACATTCGGCTCCTGCCCGGCGACGGCGCAGAAATCGTCGATGCGCGGCATACCGCAATGATCGACGACGAATTTCAGGTCCGGGAACGAGGTGGCGACCTGGTCGACGTCGCGCACGTCGAAGGCGTCATAGTCGAGGGGATGCGTCGTCGGCCCCTTGTGGACGTGCACGATGTCGATGCCGAGCTCGCGGCACTTCTCCAGATAGGGCCTCACGAAATCATCGGAGAGGCGATAGCCGCGCGAGATGCCGTTCCATTCGCCCGTATAGAGCTTGACGCCCTTGAAGCCGAAGCGATCGTGGTCGCTTTCAAGCCGCGCCAGCCCGCGAGCCCCCTCGCGCGGATCGATCCGGCCGTTCAGCACGACGCGCTCCGGGCAAAGCGCCTTCAGCTCGCTGCACTGGTCTGTGGTGTTGAAGCCGTCCTTGTAGAAATCGCGGAGATCGACGGGGAGCATGATGGCGGCGTCGCAATAGCCGTCGACGAACAGATCGCGCGCCGCCTTTTCAGCGCCGTAATAGCGAAACTGCTCCTGCGACCAGCGCTTGTCGGTCGGCGTGAAGCCGACATGGCCGCTCCAGAACGTATCGATGAAGGTTCGGCCATAATCGTTGCGCCAGTTCGACGGCCGCCCATCCCAGAGATGAGTGTGGCCATCGACGACAAGAACGCGCTCACCCTCCGGCGTGACAAACATCTATCCCTCCCTCGAATCCTCCTGGCAGAGACCTGGCCGCGCGACACCGATTATACGAGCCGGCATCCCGACGACACGCTGCCCATCGCGCCTTCCTGGTCTATCCCGGGCCCGGTCAAGTCGAGAAGCGGTCCAGCGATGCTGCACTGCTTCCCGAATTCTGTCGCACTGCGAATTGCCGCGAGGGGCGAACCCGCGATGCTTCCTCAGCTGAAGTATCGGACGCGGATGGCGTCGATGGCAACCGCGATGAAGATCATCACGCCGCCGATCATGCCGACATAGAAGGACGGCACCGAGATGATGGCGAGACCGACCTGGATGATGGTCAGGAGCAGCACGCCGCCCAGCACGCCGACGACATTGCCGCGACCGCCGAACACGCTGACGCCGCCGATGATCGGCGCGGCGATGGCATAGAGCAGGTAGCTAGAACCCTGGTTCGAAGTGATCGCCATCTGCCACGACGCCAGCAGGAAACCGGCGCAGCCGGCGAGGAAGCCCGCCAGCGTGTAGGTCAGGATCTTGACCCGGTCGACGCGGATGCCGGCGGAATTCGAGGCGACCGGATTGCCGCCGACGGCATAGACGCGGCGGCCGAACACGGTGCGGGTCAGGAGGATGCCGACGCCGACCAGCGCGACCACGAAGATGAACGGCATGATCGGCCAGCCACCGATCGTCGCCTGGCCGATCCAGACATAGCCGTCGGAAAGGTTGGTGATGGTGCGGCCCTGGGTGAGCGCCAGCAGCGCGCCCTGCAGGATGATCATCATCGCCAGCGTCTGGATCAGCGACACCATCTTCAGCTTGGTGATGCAGAGCCCGTTGAAGAAGCCGATGAAGGTGGCGACGCCGACGCCGACCAGCATGCCCGGGAACCAGGGCAGGCCCCAGTCGGAATAGGCCATGGCGCCGATCGCCGAGGAGAAGCCGAGATTGGCCGGCAGCGACAGGTCGATCTCGGCGACGAGCAGCGGCAGCGCCACCGCCAGCCCCAGCATGCCGAGCACGGTGGCCTGCACCATGATGTTCTGCATGTTGTTGACGGTGAAGAAGAACTGGTTGAACAGGCCGAAGATCACGACCAGCGCGATCAGCCAGATCCAGACGACGTTGTGCAGCACCCAGCCGAGAACGGAACGGCCGCCCTTCCCGGCGGTCGGGGCGGCGCCGGCGGGGCTCGCGGTCTTGGCGGCAACGGTCATCGTGCGGCTCATCTTGTCCTCGTTGTCATCATGGCGTCCGGGGCGCCCGGCCCGGGTTCCAGCGGAACCCTAGGCCGGCTCGAGGCCACGGAGCCGGTCATTGGTTATCTCGGCGCCCGTCAGCTCGCGGGCGATGGCGCCGTTCTCGAAGATGCAGACGCGATCGGCGGCGCGGGTGATCTCGTCGGTGTCGGTCGAGACGATGATCACGGCGACGCCGGTCCGGCTCAGTTCGTCGACAATCCGGAGCACGTCCTGCTTGACGCCGACATCGATGCCGCGCGTCGGTTCGTCCAGGATCAGCACGCGCGGGCCGGTAGCGAGCACGCGGCCGAGGCAGACCTTCTGCTGGTTGCCGCCGGAAAGCGTGTCGACGGCGACGGCGGCGGAAGCGGCCTTGATGCCCATGGCGGCGAAATAGCGGTCGGAAAGCCGCAGCTCGGCGTCCCTGCTCAGGAAGCCGGAGCGGGCGACCGAGGCGAGCGAGGACAGCGAGATGTTGGCGCCGATCGACATCTGGCCGATGGCGCCGTCGCGGCGGCGGTCGTCCGAGAGGAAGGCGATGCCCGCCTCGAAGGCGTCGCGCGGATGGGTCGGCAGGCCCTGCGGCGCGCTGCCGTCGGCGAAGCGGATCGTGCCGGATTGCACCGGCGTCAGGCCGAAGATGCAGCGCGCCAGTTCCTTGGCGCCGGCGCCGGGCAGGCCGGTGAAGCCGACCACCTCGCCGGGGCGGATGTCGAGCGCCGGCACGCGCACGCTCGGCCCGACGACGTCGCGCAACTGCACCGCCGGCGCGTCCTCTGCAAAGGTGCGGCGCTCGCGCTGGAACAGCACCAGGCCGCGCCCGAGCACCAGTTCCGAGAGCTGCGCCGAGGTCAGGCTGCCGACATCCTCGGATCCGCCGGCCAGCACGCCGTCGCGCAGCACCGAGACGGCGTCGCAGATGTCGAGGATCTCGTCATTGTAGTGCGAGATGAAGATGAAGGTGACGCCGTCCGCCTTGAGCCGGCGCATGAAATCGAACAATTGCTGGCGGTCCTCGACGGTCAGCGCCGCCGTCGGCTCGTCGAGGATGATGACCTTGCCGCCGCTGAACATGGCGCGGAGGATGTTGAGCTTTCGGCGCGCCACGGCGTCGAGCTTGCCGGCCGGCGTGTCGAGATCGATGCCGGTGCCGGCCAGCATGCGCGCCGCGTCCTGGCGCAGCTTGCGCCAGTTCACGAAGCCGAAGCGGCGCGGCCAGATCCCCAGCATCAGGTTCTCGGCCGCGGAGAGGTGATCGATGATCATCGGCTCCTGGGTGACCAGGAAGACGCCGGCCTCCTCCATCGACGGCACGTCGGCATGAGCGAGCGCGACGCCGTCGAGATAGAGCGTGCCCGTCGTCGGCTGTCGCTGGCCGGAGATGATGCCGACCAGCGTGCTCTTGCCGGCGCCATTCTCGCCCAGCAGGCCATGGATCGAGCCGCGCCGGATGGCGAGGCTGACATCGCGCAGCGCCACCGCGCCGCCATAGGCCTTGCTGATGTTCTCGACCCGCAGAACATGGTCGTTCGCGGCCTGCGATCCCGCTGTCATCGGCACGGTCAAGCGCATCTCCTGTCAAAAACGGAACGGCCGCGCAGCGAGCGCGGCTGAAACAGAAGCTGGCGTCGCGCCCGAGGAGCGCGACGCCATGGCCCGACTATGTATAGGGGATCTTCCACTCGATTTCGGCAATCGCGCCCCAGTGGCGCGGATCGGCCGAATTGGACTGGTCGATGACGAAGGGCGGGATGATCAGCGTCGGGCCGGTCTTGCCGGCGACGATCTCGCCCTTCTCCCAGAAGTACTTCTTGTTCTCGTACGGGCCGATCGGAACGGCCTCTTTCTTCATCGCATACTTGCCGAGCATCTCGACCGCGATCTGGCCGTAGGCGATCGGATCCTGCGAGACGCAGGCATCCATGAAGCCGTCCTGGATCCACTTCAGCGCCACCGGCTCGCCGTCGATGTTGACGAAGATGACGTGGCCTTCCTCGCCGACCTTCTTCCAGCGGCCCTTCTGCTGCAGCGCCGTGACGATGCCGCGCGAGGGCGAGTCGGACGGGGCGTGGACGGCGTCGAGATCCGGGAATTCCGACAGCGTCGAGAGCGTCACGGCCAGCATCTGGTCGAGCGCGCCTTCGGTCGGACGGGCGAGATACTTGATCTCCGGATACTTGGCGAACTCGGCGTCCATGCCTTCCTTGCGCAGGCGCCACGCCACGCTCTGCAGCGCGCCGAAGCAGTTCAGCACCGTGCCCTTCGGGCTGCCATACTTGGCGGTCAGGCGCTTGATGATCTCCTGGGCCGCCATCTGGCCGCCGAGGTAGTTGTCGAAGGAAACGGTGATCGCCACGTCGCCGCCATCCGCGGGGGTGTCGATGATGCCGACCGGGATGCCCTTCTGGTTATACCGGCGGATGGCGGAGACGATCGCCTGGCTGTCGATCGGGTCGCTGATGATGGCGGAGGGGTCGGAGAGCATCAGGCTCTGCCACTGCTCCAGCTGGCGGGTATTGTCGAAATTGGCGTTGGTCGCCTGGAATTCCCAGGAATTCGCCTGCACCGCCCGCTTCACCGCCTCCTCCTGGATGACGAAGAAGTAGTAGTCGAGGCTCTTGTTGCTGTAGGGGACGAAGACGCGGTCGGCCGCGAAAGCACTGTTGCTCCCGCCCACCATGGCTCCGACACCGAGGGCCGCGCCCGCCTTGAGCAGGCCGCGGCGGCTGAGGTTGTTCACATTTGTCACTCAATCCTCCCATGTCCCGTCGGCTCCCTGTTCCCTGCCGACCGGTCTATATCTAGTTTCACTACATGACGATGAACTGTCAATGGCACGGCGGCGGATAGACACCGTCGCGCAAGGGGATTTTTCTAGTCAAATACTTGATTTGAATGCCAAATTTATAGAACTTCCGGACAAGCGGAAACCCTTGCCGCCCCGCTGGAGCGAGGCGGCGCCGTTGACGTAGCGATGTCGTGGCCCTGCAGGATTTTTGTTTTACTACATCACCGCATGGCCACATAGGCAGTGCCGTCGAAGCAGCCGACGACCATGCCCTGCGATTCCCGCGTGAACAGGCCGTTCTCGACGACGCCAGGAATCTGGTTCAGCTCGATCTCCAGCCGCTCCGGCTCGGGAATCGCGGCGCAGCGGCAGTCGAGGATGAAGTTCCCGCTGTCGGTGACGACCGGCTGGCCGTCGCGCATCCGCCGCACGATCACGACGTCGGCGATGCCGTGCTCGGCGAGCAGCCGCGACACCATGCGCTCGGTCTGCTTCCAGGCGAACTGCACCACCTCGACCGGCAGCGGGAAGCCGCCGAGCTGGTCGACGATCTTGGTCTCGTCGCAGATGGTGATCATCCGCTTCGAGGCATGGGCGACGATCTTCTCCCAGAGCAGGCAGGCGCCGCCGCCCT
Source organism: Kaistia nematophila (assembly GCF_026343855.1). Classification (NCBI taxonomy): domain Bacteria; kingdom Pseudomonadati; phylum Pseudomonadota; class Alphaproteobacteria; order Hyphomicrobiales; family Kaistiaceae; genus Kaistia; species Kaistia nematophila. The sequence continues at coordinate 77,890 of NZ_JAPKNK010000014.1, forward strand.
TGATCATGCGGAACTGGCGGTCGATCTCGTCGGGACCGTCGACGGTCAGGTCGAGCTCGCCGATGTCGTTCGGGTCGGTGATCTTGATGCCGACTTCGCGGGCGACGTCGTTGGTGGCGCGCGACGTGGTCGTGCAGGTCACCTTGAGGCCGGCGGCGACATGCTTGCCGAGCTCGCGCACGAAGAAGTGCGACGTCGTGCCGGAGCCGAGTCCGAGCTTCATGCCGTCGCGCACGAATTCCTCGATCACCTTGCGGCCGGCAACCTTCTTGGCCTCATCCTGTGCGGTCATGTCCTGTCCTCGGTATGAAATCTATCGGTGCGGCGCGCCGGCGGCCCGGCTCAGATCTTGTCGGTCTGCCAGGAATCGAGCGCCGGAAGCTGATCCGGGAATTCGCTGCCGCTGGTCACGGCGATGGAGGTGACCAGCATGTTGATCACCAGGTGATGGTTGAGCCGCGAGGCGAGCGGCGTCAGCAGCTCGGTGCGGTCATAGGGCGTCACGGCGATCAGCACGTCGGAGACGCGCGCGAGCGGGCTTTCCGCTGCCGTGATCGAGACGACGCGGGCGCCGCCGGTGCGGGCCGCGATGGCGAGCTCGATCATCTGCTTGGTATGGCCGGACTGCGAGAAGATCAGCGCCACCTCGTTGGGCCGCGAGGCTTCCGCGTGCAGCCACTGCTTGGTGCGGCCCATGACGGCGGCGCAGCGCATGCCGAGGCGCTGGAACTTGTGCTCGGCGTCCACCGCCGTCACCTCGGAAATGCCGGTCGCATAGATGCCGACCCAGCTCGCCGCCTGCAGCAGCTTGGCGCCTTCCTCGATCTGCGCCGGCAGCAGGTCCTCCAGCGCGCGCTGGATCGCGTTCAGCGAATTGCGCGCCGTCTTGCGGACGATGTTCTCGATCGAGTCGCCCGGCACGATCTGCTCATAGGCGAACGGCGCCGACGGCACGAGGCTCTGCGCCAGGTTGAGCTTGAAATCCTGGTAGCCTTCGAAGCCGAAGCGCCGGCAGAAGCGCATCACGGTCGGGTCGCTGACGTCGCATTCCTGCGACAGCCGCGCCATGCTCATGTGGATGACCTGGCCCGGATGCGCCTTGACGAAATCGCCGAGCCGCTGCTCGGCCGGGCCCATCCGGTCGTGCTCCTGGAGGATGCGCTGCAGCAGGCTGTTGGTCGACATCGGGGCTCCCTCAGATCGCCTGTTGGACCGGCCTATAGGCCATGAGATCGAGCAGCCGTTCCAGTCGCTGCCCGGGCTCCGTCGAAACCAGCTTGCCGCCGCCCCAGGGAACGACGAAGAACGGAGCGTTCGCGGCGACGGCCGTCGCCTGGTCGACCCCCGTGTCGCCGACATAGGCCCAGCCGCCATCGGCAAGCTGCATCCGCTTCGCCACCGCCAGCAGGTGGCCCGGGTCCGGCTTGCAGGCCGGCACCGCATCGGCGCCGAGTACGGCGTCGAACAGCGGCGCGATGCCGAGCAGGTCGAGCACGCGAAGCGTCAGCGCATGCGGCTTGTTGGTGCAGATGCCGAGCCGGAATCCGGCCTGCCTCAGCGCCGCCAGATCCTCGCGGACATGGCTGTAGAACTTCGTCAGCCGGGCCGGCGCCTCGCCGTAATGGGCGAGATAGGCGGCGTGCGCGGCGCGGATGGTCGCGTCGTCGCTCGGCAGGCCGAGCTCGGTGAGCATGTCGAGCAGCAGCCGGCGCGGGCCATTGCCGATGAAGCGCTCGACGAATTCCGTCTCCTGCTCCGGCCAGCCGCGCGAGCGCAGATAGGCGTTGACCGCCGCGGCGATGTCCGGCGCGCTGTCGATCAGCGTGCCGTCGAGGTCGAAGATAAGCGCCCCGTAGGTGGCGAGCGGCTTGGTCATGTCAGTCTCTCAGTCACGCGTCGAGCCTCGCCTCGGCGATCGCCGCGAAGCTCTGCGACAATGCCGGATAGAGGCCTTCGAAGATGGCGAAGGCCCGGCGCAGCGTGTCGCCGGTTTCGCGGTCGGGAAGCTGGCGCGTCAGCGGCCGGCAGAGCGCCGTCGCCGTCTTCGCGTCGGGCCAGATGCCGGTGCCGACGCCGGCGACCAGCGCCGCGCCGAACGCGCCCCCCTCGGCCGCGCCCTCGGTGGTGACCACCTCGCAGTCGAACAGGTCGGCCTGCATCTGCCGCCACAGCGCCGAGCGGGCGCCGCCGCCCGACGCCTTGATGACGCTATGCTGCATGCCGATCCGCTGCATCAGGCCATGAATGTCTCGGAGCGCATGGGTGACGCCCTCCATGACACTGCGCGCCATGTCGCCGCCATCATGCCGGGCGGTCAGGCCGACAAAGGCACCGCGCGCGATCGGGTCCGGATGCGGGCAGCGCTCACCATAGAGATAGGGCAGGAAGAACAGGCCCTTCGCGCCGGCGGGGCTCGCCGCCGCCCGCGCAACGATCTCGTCGAAGGAGGGCTTTTCCGCCCCCTGCCCGAGCGAACCCATCGCATCGCGGAACCACGACATCGCGCCGCCGGCATTGAGCGAGACGCCCATGCAGTGCCAGCTATCCGGCGCGACATTGCAGAACACCTGCAGCCGGCCGTCGGGGTTGTCCTCCGGCGCTTCGAGCGCGCTGGCGACGATGCCGGCCGTGCCGATGGTCGTCTGCAGCTCGCCCGGCATCATCACGCCGGAACCGAGCGTCTGGATGACGCTGTCGCCGCCACCGCCGACCACGGGAATGCCTTCCGGCAGGCCGAACAGCGCCGCGCCCGACTGGTTCACCCGCCCGGTGACCACCTGCGATTCATGGCAGGCCGGCAGCAGCGCCGGGTCGATGTCGAGCCGGTCGAGCAGCGGCGCGGACCAGGCCCGCCTGCGGACGTCGAACAGGCCGGTGCCGGAAGCATCCGATACCTCGGTGGCGAGCTCGCCGGTCAGCACGAAACGCAGATAGTCCTTCGGGTTCACGACATGGCGGAGCTTCGCATAAAGCTCCGGCTCATGATGGCGCATCCAGAGGATCTTGCCGCCGGTATAGCCGACCAGCATGCGGTTGTTGGTGAAACCGAGCAGCGCCTCGAGGCCGCCCGCCTTCTCCGTGATCTCGTCGCATTCGGCGCCGTTGCGCTGGTCGTTCCAGAGCAGCGCCGGCCGCAGCACGCGATGCGCCTCGTCGAGTGGTGTCAGGCCGTGCATCTGGCCGGAAAGGCCGATAGCGGCGATCTCGACGTCGCCCCTTTCCACCAGCACGCTGGCGACCGACTGCCGCGCGCCCTCGATCCAGAGCGCCGGATCCTGCTCGGTCCAGCCGGGACGCGGCTGCGACAAGCCGTAGGTCGCCGTCGAACTGGCCAGCACCGAGCCGTCGGCGTCGATCAGGAGCGCCTTGCAGCCGGACGTGCCGATATCGATGCCGAGAAGCGCCGTCGTCATCGCCTATCGCCCCTCGGGCTCGTCATGGCGGATGCGGACGTGCTTGAAGTTGAAATATTCGAGCATGCCCTCGCGGCCGTGCTCATAGCCGACGCCGCTCTGCTTGCGGCCGCCATAGGGCGCGTTCATCACGCCGGCATCGACATTGTTGACGGCGACATTGCCATAGTCGAGCCGGGTGGTCAGGTAGCGCACCTCGTCCATGCCCTTGGCGTAGACATAGGAGGCAAGCCCGTAGGGCGTGTCGTTGGCGCGGGCGATCGCCTCGTCGAGGCCGTCATAGGGGGCGACGCCGAGCAGCGGCCCGAACGTCTCCTCGCTCATCACCTTCATGTCGTGCGTGCAGTCGGCGACCACGGTCGGGCGGAAGAAGTGGCCGCGCGCGAATTCATCGCCTTCCGGCGCCGCGCCGCCGGTCACCAGCCGCGCGCCCCTGGCGAGCGCATCGGCGAGATGGTCCTTCGTCTTGGCGAGTGGCTCGGCCGAGGCCATGGCGCCGAGATCGGCGTCCGGCCTGTCGAGGCCGTTGCCGATGGTCAGCTTCTCCGCCGCCACCCTTACCTTGGCGAGGAACGCCTCGTAGATCGGGCGGGCGACATAGACGCGGTTAATCGCGATGCAGATCTGGCCCATGTTGCGGAACGAACGCCGCACCGCGCCCTTCACCGCCGCGTCGAGATCGGCGGATTCGGTCACGATCATCGGGCAATTGCCGCCGAGTTCCAGCGACATGCGCTTGACGGTTGTGGCCGACTGCTGGATCCGCAGGCCGACGCCGCTCGATCCGGTGAAGGCGATCTTGTCGACGCCGGGATGTTCGACCAGCGCCTGGCCGACGACCGAACCCGGCCCGGTGACGACATTGACGACGCCGGCCGGGATCTTGGCTTCCTCGACCTTCTCTGCGATCGCCAGCGCCGTGAACGGCGTCAGATCGGCCGGCTTGATGACGATGGTGCAGCCGGCGGCGAGCGACGCGCACAGCTTCCAGCCGACCAGCTCTGCCGGATAGTTCCACGGCGTGATCGCGCCGACGACGCCGATCGGCTCGCGGAGGACGAGGCTGTGGTGATCGGTGGTGTCTCCCGGCACGATCTCGCCATGCACGCGCACCGCCTCCTCGGCATAGAAATGACAGGCCTCGGCCAGCTTCAGGATTTCGCCGCGCGCCTCGTTGAGCGGCTTGCCCTGCTCCATCGTCATGATCCGCGCCATGCGGTCGGCATCGGCGGCGATCACATCACCCAGCCGGTGCAGCGCGGCGGAGCGCGCCTTGGCCGGCAAATCGGCCCAGCCGCGGAACGCGGCCCGCGCCGCCGCGACGGCCTTATTGATCTCGTCCGCGGTCGACGCGGCGATCTCGCCGATGACCTCGCCGGTCGCCGGATTCGTCACGGCGATGCGCGCACCGGCGCCTGCATTCCAGCGACCGCCGATGAACAGCTTTCCACTCAATTCCGAGATCATTGCATCCGTCCCTGCGGCCCGGCGAACGGCCCGCCCAAGCCAAAACCCGTCGCGACAAAGCTCCATCGGAGCCGAACATTCGGTCAGAATATAGCATTACTACGCAAGCACAAGGCCACTGGCCGAGCGAGTTGTGGAAGCGGTGAGACGCCCTGGGTCTGATCAGCCAAATCTTTGCATTGCATCGGTTTTTCAGCATGTTCGGCGAGGAGGTCCCGCCCCCTGCACCAACGGTTCCCGGGCGGTTTCGGGCCGCTTCGGAACCAATCGCTAGCCAGATTTATAGTTTTACTACGAAGACACGCCGGGAAGCCGGTTCTCTATCGCCGTGGCACGATGTCGGGGCTGCCATCCCTGAAGGAGGCGCCGCGTCGCAACCGCCGCCGCCTCCCGGGGGCGCGCGGCGCTCGCCGGCCGATTGACAGTCCCGGCATCGCGTGCATAGCTATGCAAGGCCACAAAACATAACGGGTCGTTGCGGAAAGTCCGAGAGACAGCCGCCGGGTTTTGGAGCCGGAGGACAGGCGCGCCAACGCCTATTCGCCGGCGGGCGGAATCATCAAGACGAGGGAAGACGGACAGCCGGAGACGACAAAAACGGAGCCCCGGCGGCCAGGGCGCTCCATCAAGGGAGGAGTGGTTCATGGTCCATAAGCTCATCTCCGGCGCGCCAGGCATCAAGCGGCGCGACATCCTCAAGGGCGCAGGCCTGATCGGCATGGCGGGCGTGTTCCCGGCCATCCTCACGCGGCCGGCCTTCGCTGCCGACAAGCCGACCGTCGTCAACTCGATCCGGTCGCTTTCGAACCCCTATCATGCGACCTGGAACAAGGGCGGCGCCGCCTTCGCCAAGTCGGTCGGGGCCGACTACGTCACCCTCGTTACCGAGGGCAACAGCGAGAAGGGCATCGCCGACATCAAGGCGATCCTGGCCAAGACGGGCGGCAACGCCGTGATCAATGTCGACCCGAACGACAGCCCGGACGCCCGCCCGATCGTCGAGGCGGCCAAGGCCGCCGGCGCCTATGTCGTGACGCAGTGGAACAAGCCGGCCGACCTGCATCCCTGGGATTTCGATCCCAACTATGTCGCCCACATCTCGTTCAGCGGCGTGCCCTACGGCAAGGCGATGGCCGAGACGCTGATCAAGCAGATGGGTGGCAAGGGCGGCATCGTCGCTCTCGGCGGCATCGAATCGAACATCCCTGCGATCGAGCGCAAGAAGGGCCTGATGGAGGCGCTCGCCGCCAATCCGGACATCAAGCTGCTCGACTACCAGGTCGCCAACTGGTCGGCGACCGAGGCGCTCGAGAAGACCAATGCCTGGCTCACCCAGTTCGGCGACCAGATCGGCGGCATCTGGGCGGCGAATGACGACATGGCGCTCGCCGCCGTCGAGGCGCTGCGCGCCGATGGCCGCGCCGGCAAGGTGCCGGTGACCGGCATCGACGGCATCCAGCTCGCCGTCGAGGCGATCCAGAAGGGCGAACTCGCCGGAACCGTCGCCTGGGACCCCTACTGGCAGGGCGGCATGGGCCTGGCCATCGGCTACGCCGCCAAGACCGGCGTCTTCGACCCGGCCAAGGAGCCGAAGGACCATCGCGAGTTCTACGGCAAGGGCGTCATCATCACCGCCGACAACGCCAAGGCCTATTACGACGAGAACATCGCCTCCGAGCCCAAGATGGACTGGTCCGATATCTGGGGCCGGGTGACGGGCCAGATCGCCTACGACTGACCTCCCGGGGCGGGCGCGCCGCCTGACGACCTCCGCGCGCCCATCGCCGGCTCCTGCGTAACGGAGCCGGCGACCTGGCGCGGCGTCCTCCGCGAACCCCGGCGTTCGCGGCGCCCGCGCTCCCGCTTGATTTCGCATGAGGCGTTGCTGCCGATGACCATCGATGCTTCCATCTCCGCCAGCCAGCCCGCGCCGCGCCGCCGCTGGCGCATCGCCGCCTGGGCGCCGCTGATCGTGCTGGTGCTGCTCTGCGGCCTGATCACCGCGATCAATCCCAATTTCATGACCTTCGGCAACATGGTCCGCATCAGCCAGGCGGCGATGATCCCGCTGGTGCTCGGCCTCGGCGCCACCTTCATCATCCTGATGGGCTCGATCGACCTGTCGGTCGAGGGCGGACTGACGCTCTCCGCCGTCATCCTGTCGATGCTGGTGCTGAACGGCGCCAACGCGAACGCCTTCGGCGTTTTCGGCATCCTCATCGTGCTTCTCGTCGGCGCCGGCGTCGGCTTCGCCAACGGCGTCATCCATGTCCGCCTGAAGATCCCCTCCTTCATGGTGACGCTGGGAATGTGGTTCGTCGGCGTCGGCGCCGCCAACGCGCTGCTCGGCGGCATGGCGATCCGCATCAACGACCCGATGATCCGCAGCCTCGCCATCGAGCGCTTCCTCGGCTTTCCCTGGGGCGTCTGGCTGGCGCTGTTCTGCCTGCTGGTCGCGCTGGTGATCCAGAACCACACCCGCCTCGGCCGCTACATCTACGCGCTCGGCGGCGGCGAGGACCTGGCGGCGCTTTCCGGCATCCCGGTCGGCCGCGTCCGCATCCTGACCTTCACGCTCGCCGGCGTGTTCTACGCCGTCGGCGGCGTGCTGGCGGCGGCCCAGCTCGGCCTCGGCAACGCCCAGATCGGCAATGGCCGCCTGTTCACCACCGTCACCGCCGTCGTCGTCGGCGGTACGGCCCTCTCCGGCGGCCAGGGCAGCGTGTTGCAGACGCTGGTCGGCGTGCTGATCGTTGTCGTGCTGTCGAACGGCATGGTGCTCATGGGCGTGCCGCCCAGCGTGCAGATCGGCGTGCAGGGCCTGATGATCATCGCGGCGGTCGCGCTTTCGATCGACCGCAAGCGCATGCGGATCGTCAAATGAGCGCGCCGATCATCCGCCCCGCCCCGCCCGGCTCCGACACGCCGCCGGCGCTTGCCCTCCACCATGTCGACAAGCGCTTTCCCGGCGTCCATGCGCTGAAGGACGTCTCGATCGAGATCCGTCCGGGCGAGGTCGTCGGCCTGGTCGGCGAGAACGGCGCCGGCAAGTCGACGCTGATGAAGATCCTCAGCGGCGTCTACCAGCCGGATTCGGGCGAGATCCGCCTGAATGGCCAGAAGACCCGCTTCGTCAGCGCCTCGGACGCCATGCGCCAGGGCATCGGCATGGTGTTCCAGGAGCAGTCCCTGCTCACCAACCTGACCGTCGGCGAGAACATCTATCTCGGCAACGAGGCGCAGTTCACCCGCTTCGGCATCGTCGACTGGCGCGCGCTCTACGCCGCCGCTTCGCGCCAGCTCGCCAAGGTGCAGATCGACGCCGACCCGCGCACGCGGGCGGAGGATCTCGATTTCGCGGCGCGGCAGATGGTCGAGCTCGCCAAGGCGCTGACGCTGGAGGAGAACGCGCCCGGCCATCTCGTCATCCTGCTCGACGAGCCGACCTCGGTGCTGGAGCGGGCCGAGATCGACATCCTGTTCGCCCGCGTCCGCGCGCTGCGGGCCCGCGCTTCGTTCATCTTCGTCTCGCACCGGCTCGACGAGGTGCTGGAGCTCTCCGACCGCATCTATGTGATGAAGGACGGCGCCGTCGTCGCCGAACTCGCGGCCGCGGAGGCCGACGTCACGCAGTTGCACCACTGGATGGTGGGCCGCAGCCTGCAGGCCGAATATTATCGCGAGCCGCTGCAGAAGCCCTATCGCGACGAAATCGTGCTGGAGCTCGACAGGCTCGGCCACCAGGGCGCCTATCGCGATGTCAGCTTCAAGCTGCATGCCGGCGAGATCCTCGGCATCGCCGGCGTCATCGGCTCCGGCCGCGAGGAACTGACCCGTACCCTCGCCGGCTTCGCGCCGCACGACGCCGGCCGGCTGCTCGCCGCCGGCCGCGAGGTGAAGCTGCGCACGCCGGCCGAGGCCGTCGATATCGGCATCGGCTACATCCCGCGCGAGCGCCGGGTCGAGGGGCTGGTGCTGTTCCTGCCCGTCGCCGCCAACATCACGCTCGGCGACCTCGGCACGCTGACGAAGAACGGCCTGATCGACACGCGCGAGGAAAAGCGGCTGGCGCAGGAGTGGGTGCAGAAGCTGAGGATCCGCACGCCCGGCATCCACACGCTCTGCCTCAACCTCTCCGGCGGCAACCAGCAGAAGGTCGTACTGGCGAAGTGGCTGAACGCCAGAGCGCGCATCCTCATCCTCGACCACCCGACGCGCGGCCTCGACGTCGGCGCCAAGGAGGAGGTTTACGAATTGATCCGGGCCGTTACCGCCGAAGGCGTCGCCGTCATCCTGACCTCGGACACTTTGGAGGAGACGATCGGATTGAGCCACACGGTGCTGGTGATGCGCGACGGCGCCATCACCCACCGTGTCGGCGCCGAACCCGGCCACAAGCCGCAGCAGGTCGATCTCATCGGACACATGGTTTGACGATGAACAGCATCCTCGACACCTTCCGCTCCGACGGGCTGAGGCAATGGCTGCCGCTCGCCACGCTCGTCATCCTCGTCATCCTGGTCGGCGCCTTCCAGCCAGCCTTCCTCGATCCGAGCACGCTGCTGCAGCTCGCCAGCGACACGGCGGTGCTGTTCATCCTGGCGACCGGCGTCACCTTCGTCATCATGCTCGGCGGCATCGACCTGTCGATCCAGTCGATGGCGTCGCTTTCGAGCGTCGTCGTGGCGCTGACGCTCGCCCGCTTCGGCTATGGCGCCTTCGCCCTCGCCTTCGGTCTCGGCATCCTGGCGGGGCTGCTCTCCGGCATCGCCCATGTGAAGCTGCGCATTCCCTCCTTCATCGCCACGCTCGCCATGGGCGGCGTGCTCTACAGCGCGGCGCTCGTCATCTCGAAGGAGCGTTCGATCACGCTCGGCGAAAGCGAGCGCGGCTATCTCGGCTGGATCACCGGCACGCTGTTCGGCGTGCCGAACGTCGTCGTCATCGGCCTCGTCGTCCTCGTCATCGCGCATGTCCTGCAGAGCCGCACCCGCTTCGGCCGCTACAGCGCGGCGATCGGCGCCGGCGAACCAGCCGCCTATGCCTCGGGCGTCAAGGTCGACCGCCAGAAGGTGATCGCCTTCGTGCTGTCGGGCGCCTGCGCGGCCCTGGCCGGCATCGTCCTCGTCGGCCGCCTCGCCAGCGGCTCACCGACGCTGGCGAGCGAACTGCTGCTGCCTTCGATCGCCGCCGTCGTCGTCGGCGGCACGGCGATCACCGGCGGCGTCGGCAGCATCTGGCGCACGCTCGTCGGCGCTCTGATCATTTCGGTCGTGCGGATCGGCATGACGTTCCTCGGCGTCAACATCTTTGCCCAGAACATCGTCTTCGGCGTCGTGCTGGTGGCGGCCGTCGCCATCACCATCGACCGGTCGAAGATCCCGATCGTCAAATAGGTTCCACCCGCATCCATCGGCCAACAAAAAGGAGCAAAAGCATGGATCTCGGACTGCGCGACAAGGTCGCCGTTATCACCGGCGGCAGCATCGGCATCGGCCTGGCGGTCGCCAAGGGGTTTGCCGCGGAAGGCGCGCATGTCGTCATCGCGGCGCGGGACGCGGGCCGCCTCGCCGCCGCGCGCGACGAGATCCTCGGCGCGCACCCGGTCCAGGTCCTCGCGGTCGATTGCGACGTCGCCACGGCGGTCGGCTGCGACCGCCTGCTGGCGGCTACCGAGGAAGCCTTCGGCGGCGCCGACATCCTGGTCAACAATGCCGGCACCGGCAGCAACGAGACCATCATGGATGCGCCGGACGACAAGTGGCAGTTCTACTGGGACCTGCATGTGATGGCGGCGATCCGCCTGGCGCGCGGGCTGGTGCCCTCGATGAAGCGGCGCGGCGGCGGCGTCATCCTGAACAACGCCTCGATCTGCGCCACCCAGCCGCTCTGGTACGAGCCGATCTACAACGTCACCAAGGCGGCGCTGATCATGGCCTCGAAGACGATGTCGACCGAGTTCATCAAGGACAACGTCCGCGTCAACGCCGTCAATCCGGGCTTCGTGCTGACGCCGGACTGGATCAAGACGGCGACGCAACTGACCGCCGACAAGGGCGGCGACTGGAAGGGCTATCTCGACGGCCTGGCGCGCGAGAACGCGCCGATCGGCCGTTTCGCCTCGCCGGAGGAGGTCGCCGACTTCTTCGTCTTCCTCTGCTCCGACCGGGCGAGCTATTCGGTCGGCTCCACCTATTTCGTCGATGGCGGCATGCTGAAGACGATCTGAATTCATCGATACGGAAACCCGGTTTCCGTTGAACGACGCGCTGACGGGCGCTACGCAGGTGCCCGTCATTTCCGACTGTGGTTGCAACCATGAAATCGCCGAGAAAGTACCCGTCGTCGACGGATGTGGCGCGCCTTGCCGGCGTCTCGCAATCGGCGGTCTCGCGTGCCTTCAACAAGGGCACCAGCGTCTCGGAAGAGACCAGCCGCAAGGTGTTCGAGGCGGCGAAGCAGCTCGGCTACAGCCCGAACTTCCTGCCGCGCATGCTGCGCAAGCATCGCTCCGACCTCGTCGCCATCGTCATCAGCGACAGCGCGAACTCCTTCTACGCGGTCGCGGTCGACGCCTTCTCGAAGGCGCTGCAGGAGACCGGCCACCAGGTGCTGCTGTTCAGCGTCGGCGGCGGCAACGCGCTCGACGGCGTCCTGCCGCGCCTCGCCAGCTATCGCGTCGACGCCATCGTCAGCGCGCTGCCCGTCGTCACGCGGGAGGCGGCGGAGGCCTTCGCGCGCATCCGCATCCCGACGGTTTCCTTCAACACGCCGGCGCGGAACCAGTGGGTCTCCTCGGTCTGCTCCGACAATGCCGGCGGCGGCGCGCTGGTCGCCGATCTCTTCGTCCTGCGCGGCGCCCGTTCGTTCGGATTCATCGGCGGCATGCGCGGCGACTATGCGAGCGACGAACGCCTGCGCGGCTTTCGCGAGCGCCTCGCGACGCACGGCTTCGACGAGGTGCAGACCGCGCGCGGTGACTATGCCTATGAGGGCGGCTTCGCCGCCACCCAGGCGATGACCGGGCAGCGCTTGGTGCCGGACGCGCTGTTCTGCGCCAACGACATGATGGCCTTCGGCGCGCTCGACGCGCTGCGGCGGGCGGGATGGCGCGTGCCGGACGACGTGCTGGTCGCCGGCTATGACGACGTGCCGGCCGCCACTTGGGGCTCGTTCGATCTGACGACCGTGGTGCACGACCACCAGGCCATGGTCGCCGCCGCGATCGCCATCCTGCATGATCGCATGACCGACAGCGGCACCGACCCCGCCGACGGCGTCACCACCACGGTGCCGGTCCGCCTCGCCGAGCGGGCGACGACGCGGCGCTGACGGAGGCGCGCCCTCCTCGGCGTGTTCCCCGGCCCTGTCTCGCTGTCCTCCGTCGTCATCCCTGCGGAAGCAGGGATCCTCGCAGCCGCGCCATCGGCAGCCTAGCGCGACCGACAACCCGGCCGCATGGATCCCGGCTCGGGGGCCGGGATGACGGCGAGCTAGGCACGCGGGGGTAGCCCCGAACTCAGGCGTTGCGCCGCCCCCCGCCCTACGCCCCCACCGCCTCGCCCGGCGCGGCCTGCCTTGCGCCGGTGCGGTTGCCCCGGATCAGGTCGGACGCCTTCTCGCCGATCATCACCGTCGGCGCGTTGGTGTTGGAGGAGACGAGGCGCGGCATGATCGAGCTGTCGCAGACGCGCAGCCCCTCGATGCCGCGCACGCGCAGTTGCGGATCGACGACGGCGTCCTCGCCGTGCCCCATCCGGCAGGTGCCAACCGGGTGATAGGCGGTGCGCGCCGCCGATCGGGCGAAGGCCTGGTATTCGGCGAGGCTGCGCACGCCCTTGCCGGGAATATGCTCGGCCGCGATGAACGGCCGGAACGCCTCCTGCGCCATGATCTCCTGGCTGATCTTCACGCCGTCGACGGCGCGGTCGAGGTCGTAGGGATCGGCGAAGGCGTTGGTGTCGATGCGCGGCGCGGCGGCCGGGTCGGCCGAGCGCAGCGTCACCGAACCGCGCGAGCGCGGCCGCAGGTGGTAGGAATTCAGCGTGCAGCCATTGCCGCCCGGCACCGAGCCGACGCCCTTCTCGACGCCGGCGCCGGGCAGGAAATGGAACTGCAGGTCCGGCGTCTTCTCCGCCTTGTCGCCCCACCAGAACGCGCCGCCCTCGACGATGTTCGACGCCACCGGTCCCTTGCCGAGCACGAGATATTCGAGCCCCGCCATCAGCTTCCAGTGCGGCTTCTTGTACTTGTCGAAGCTGTGCGGCCCGTTCAGCTGGTAGACGATGTCGATATTGGTGTGGTCCTGCAGGTTCTGCCCGACGCCCGGCAGGTCGTGCACGACCGCGATGCCATGCCCGGCGAGATGCGCCGCCGGACCGATGCCGGAGAGCATCAAGAGCTTGGGCGAGCCGATCGCGCCGGAGGCGACGATCACCTCGCGCTCGGCGCGCAGGATCTCGCTGCGGCCGTCGGTGGCGATCTCGACGCCGACGGCGCGGCCCGCCTCGACCACGATCCGCCGCACCAGCACGTCGGTGCGCACGGCGAGGTTGGGCCGGCCGAGCGCCGGCTTCAGATAGCCGACCGCCGTGCTGCAGCGCCGGCCGTTTCGCGTCGTCGTCTGGTAGAAGCCGGTGCCGGCCTGGTGATCGCCGTTGAAATCCGGATTGAACGGCAGGCCCGCTTCCTGTGCCGCCTGCACGAAGACGCGGGTCAGCGGATGCGGATGGCCGCTGCTGGCGCCGAGCGGGCCGCCATGGCCATGGAAGGGACCGGCGAAGGTGTCGTTGTCCTCGGAGCGGCGGAACAGCGGCAGCACCTCGCGGAACGACCAGCCGTCGCAGCCCTCCTCCTCGGCCCAGGCGTCATAATCCTCCGGACAGCCCCGGGTGAAGACCTGCGCGTTGATCGAGCTGCCGCCGCCGAGCACACGCCCCTGCGGATAGGGGATGGTGCGGCCGTCGATGGCGCGGCCGGGTTCCGTCTCGTAGCCCCAGGAAAGCGGACCGGCGGAAATCTTGAAGAAGCCGACGGGCATATGGATGTAGCGGTCGGTATCGCGCGGACCGGCCTCGATGAGCAGCACCGAGACATCGGCATCCTCGCTCAACCGGGCGGCCATGACGCAGCCGGCGGAGCCGCCGCCGACGATGATGTAGTCCGGCATTCCGTTCCTCCGATCGGTTCCGGCGGCCTTCCGCTCCGGCCTGCGCCGAAGCGTCCGCCCGAGATCCCGATTGTCGCCGCCTCGCCCGGCGCGCCGGCAGTCTCCCCCCGCCGCCGCGCCCGACGCTGCGAAGCGTAGAGCGTTTTCGAGCCGGGTGGGAAGCGCCTCGCGCCAAGAAAACGCGGCGGACCCAAGCGATGCGCCCTGCGACACGCGGCGCATCTCCCTTGCCGGTCGAAGGCCGCCCCCTATGTGGCCTCATGCCAGCGCCCCGTCAGCGCCGAGCCAGATGCCGTTTGTCTGCCTTCCGGACCGATCCCACGCACGCAACAGCACGGGAGCGCTTGAATGACGGAGTGGATGCGACGCCGAAACGCCGGCCTCAGATGGGTTGCCCTGGCGGGTGTCGCGTTGACCCTGAGCGGCTGCATCGGCGTGTTGAACCCGAAGGGGCCGGTCGGCCATGCCGAGAAGCTGATCCTGGTCAATTCGGTGGCGATCATGCTGACGATCGTCATCCCGACCATCCTCGTCACGCTGGGCGTAGCCTGGTGGTTCCGCGCCTCCAACACGCGGGCGAAATACCAGCCGGAGTTCGTCTATTCCGGCCAGGTCGAGCTGATCGTCTGGGCCATTCCAATCCTCGTCATCGTGCTGCTCGGCGGCATCGCCTGGATCGGCTCGCATGACCTCGACCCGCCGAAGCCGCTGGTCGCCGACGTCAAGCCGCTCGAGGTGCAGGTCGTCTCGCTCGACTGGAAATGGCTGTTCATCTACCCCGAGCAGAACATCGCCACGATCAACCAGCTGGTCATCCCGGCCGCGACGCCGGTGCACTTCGAGCTGACCTCGTCCTCGGTGATGAACGCGTTCTTCGTGCCGCAGCTCGGCGGCATGATCTACACGATGAACGGCATGCGGACGAACCTGAACCTGCTGGCGAATGAGCCCGGCGAGTTCCACGGCCTGTCGTCCAACTATAGCGGCAACGGCTTTTCCGGCATGAACTTCACTGTCCGCGCCATCCCGGCGGCGGATTTCGCGAGCTGGACGCAGACGGCGCAGCAATCGACCGAGGTGCTCGACGACGCGGCCTATATCGCGCTGTCGCATCCGACCCAGAACGTGCCGCCGACGATCTACAAGCTCGGTTCGCCGGAGCTTTTCCGGTCGATCCTGACGCAGAAGCTCCCCCCGGGCCCCGGACCCGCCACCGGTCCGATGCACGCCGCGCCCGCCGGCGCCGAAGCGCCAAAAGTCGAAATGCCCGCCACGCCGGGAATGCCGGATGCCGAAGCGCCGCACTCCATGATGCCGGCGTCCCTATCGTCGAAGCAGGAGGGATAGGATGCTCGGCAAGCTCACCTGGGCCGCGATCCCCTTCGACCAGCCGATCCCGCTGCTCGCCTCCGCCCTGGTGATCGTGGTGGCGTTCGCCGTGCTCGTCTGGGTCGTGGCCAAGGGCCATGTGCCCTATCTCTGGCGCGAATGGATCACCTCCGTCGATCACAAGCGGATCGGCGTCATGTACACGCTGATGGCGATGGTGATGCTGCTGCGCGGCTTCGTCGACGCGCTGATGATGCGGACGCAGCAGGCCGTGGCGTTCCAGTCGCAGGGCTACCTGCCGCCCGAGCACTACAACCAAATCTTCTCCGCCCACGGCACGATCATGATCTTTTTCGTGGCTATGCCGTTCGTCATCGGGCTGATGAACGTCGTCATCCCGCTGCAGCTCGGCGTGCGCGACGTCGCCTTCCCGACGCTGAACTCCGTCAGCTTCTGGCTCGCCGCCTCGGGCATGCTGCTGATCAACGTCTCGCTCGTCGTCGGCGAATTCTCGCAAGCCGGCTGGCTCGCCTATCCGCCGCTGTCGGAGCTGCACTATTCGCCCGGCGTCGGCGTCGACTACTACATCTGGGCGCTGCAGATATCCGGCGCCGGCACGCTGATGACCGGCATAAACCTGGTCACGACCATCCTGAAGATGCGCGCGCCCGGCATGAGCTATCTGCGCATGCCGATGTTCTGCTGGACCTCGCTCGCCTCCAACCTGCTGATCGTCGCCGCCTTTCCCGTGCTGACCGCCACGCTCGCGATGCTGGCGCTCGACCGCTACCTCGGCTTCCACTTCTTCACCAATGAAGCCGGCGGCAACATGATGATGTATGTAAACCTGATCTGGATCTGGGGCCATCCGGAAGTCTACATCCTCGTCCTGCCGGTCTTCGGCATCTTCTCGGAAGTGATCTCGACCTTCTCCAGCAAGCCTTTGTTCGGCTACCGCTCGATGGTGCTGGCGACGATGTCGATCTGCGTCCTCTCCTTCCTCGTCTGGCTGCATCACTTCTTCACCATGGGCGCCGGCGCCAACGTCAACGCAGTGTTCGGCATCGCCACGATGATCATCGCCGTGCCGACCGGGGTGAAGGTGTTCAACTGGCTCTTCACCATGTATGGCGGCCGCGTCCGCTTCACCTCGCCGGTGCTGTGGACGGTCGGCTTCATGGTGACCTTCGTCATCGGCGGCATGACCGGTGTGCTGATGGCGGTGCCGCCGGCCGATTTCCTCGTCCACAACAGCCTGTTCCTCGTCGCCCACTTCCACAACGTGATCATCGGCGGCGTGCTGTTCGGCGCCTTCGCCGGCTATACCTACTGGTTCCCCAAGGCCTTCGGCTTCACCCTCGACGAGAAGCTCGGCAAGCTCGCCTTCTGGCTCTGGATCGTCGGCTTCTACCTCGCCTTCATGCCGCTCTATGTCGTCGGCCTGCTCGGCATGACACGGCGCATGCAGCATTACGACGTGCCGGAATGGCGGCCCTGGCTGCTGCTCGCCGCCGTCGGCGCGCTGTTCATCCTCGCCGGCATCGTCGCCCAGGCGGCGCAGCTCTTTGTCAGCATCCGCGATCGCAACCGGCTGCGCGACGTGTTCGGCGATCCGTGGGACGGCCGCTCGCTGGAATGGGCCACCACCTCGCCGCCGCCAGCCTTCAATTTCGCCGTGCTGCCGAATGTCGAGGACGAGGAGCCCTATTGGGGCATCAAGCAGCGGGCGCTGGCCGAACAGCGCCTGGTGCAGGAGCCGGATTACGAGGCGATCGAGATGCCGCGCAACTCGCCGACCGGCGTCGTCACCGCCTTCTTCACGACGATCATGGGCTTCGCGCTGATCTGGCACATCTGGTGGATGGTGCTGCTCGGCCTGGTCGGCGCCTTCGCCACTTTCGTCGTCTTCGCCTGGCGCGATGTCGACGAATACGAGATCCCGGCCGAGGAAGTGGCACGCCTCGACCGCGAGCGGCGGCGCCAGCGCGAGGAAGCGCTCGCAACCCTGAGGCAACCGGCATGAGCGACGTCGCGGTCAGCCCCGGCACGGACCCCTACCGGGTCGGACATCACCCCCACGCTCCCGGCCACGGCCATGGTCACGGCCATGGTCACGGCCACCCTGGCGACGACGCCACCGGGCATGGCGAGGGCGGCCCGGCCTCGAAACGCGTCGTCGTCGCCTATGGCTTCTGGATCTTCCTGCTCAGCGACATCGTCATGTTCTCGGCCTTCTTCGCGACCTACGCGGTACTGGTCGACGCGACGGCCGGCGGCCCGACGGGACGCGAGCTGTTCGGGCTGACGCGCGTGGCGATCGAGACGGCGGCGCTGCTGACCTCGAGCTTCGCCTGCGGCCTCGCCATGATCGCCAGCCAGGTCCGCAACCATCTCTGGACCCAGATCGGCCTGCTCGCCACCGGCCTGCTCGGCTTCGTCTTCCTCGTCCTCGAGGTGCAGGAATTCGCGCTGATGATCGCCGAGGGCGCCGGTCCGGCGCGCAGCGCCTTCCTCTCCGCCTTCTTCGCCCTCGTCGGGCTGCATGGCCTGCATGTCTTCTCGGGCCTGCTCTGGCTCGGCACGATGATGGCGCAGGTGGCGGTCAAGGGCTTCCATCCCCGCATCCTGCGCCGGCTGATGTGCTTCAGCCTGTTCTGGCACGCCCTCGACATCATCTGGGTCGCGCTGTTCACAGTGGTCTACCTGATCGGAACGACGTCATGACCGCACATCCCGACCAGCACGACGTCGCCCCCGGCGAGGAACAGATCTCGGAAACGATCGCGAGCGGCGTGCGCGGCTATCTCGTCGGCTTTATCCTCGCCGTGCTCCTGACCGCCATCTCCTTCTACGTCGCCAAATCCGACCTGCTCTGGGGACCCGGCATCGCCATGGGCCTCGTCGTGCTGGCGATCGCCCAGATGGGCGTCCACCTCGTCTTCTTCCTGCACATCACGACCTCGCCGGACAGCACCAACAACGTGCTGGCGCTGGCCTTCGGCGTGCTGATCGTCTTCCTGGTGCTGGCCGGTTCGCTCTGGATCATGGCGAACCTCAACCACAACCTGATGCCGGCCCAGATGATGGAGCAGATGCAGAACATGTGAGGGCCGCGCCGGAGCGGCCGCGCACCCGCGGACCCTAGCCGGCCTCGCGCTCCAGGATCAGCCGACCTTCGGTGTCGGTCGCGACCCGCAGGCCGTCATAGCTGCCAACGCCCGGATGAACCGTCGCCGCCGGCGCCGTATGCGTCGCCTGGATGACCAGCACGCTGGCCCCGGCCCGCTCGCCCGCCTCGATGCCGGCCGGCGCGTCCTCGAACACCAGGCAATCCGACGCCGCGACGCCGAGCCGGCTGGCGGCGAGCAGGTAGCAATCCGGTTCGGGCTTGCCGATCGTCACGTCGTCTGCCGTCACGAACACGGCCGGCGGCGTCAGCCCGGCCGCCTCCAGCCGGCGGAGGGCGAGCAGGCGCGGCGCCGAGGTGACGACGGCCCAGCGATCCGGCGGCAGCGCCGAGAGGAAGCCCGCCGCGCCGCCTATCTCGCGCACGCCGTCGACGTCGTCGATCTCGGCCTGCAGGATCGCCTCGGCTTCCGCCTCGACATCGATCCCGGGCAGACCAAGCTGGCGCACCGTGTCGATGGCGCGCTTGCCATGCAGCGTTGGCAGGAAGGCCTCGACGTCGAGCCCCTGCCGGCGCGCCCAGTCCGACCAGACGCGCTCGGCCGCCTCGATCGAGGTCAGCAACGTCCCGTCCATGTCGAACAGGAACGCGGCAAAGGATCGTCCGCCGAACAGCGCATCAGTCGTCATCGAAACCCTCATGATGAAATACGGCGGCGCGGCCGAGCGCGGCGCCGGGACCCGTCGCAGCGACCCTTAACCGCGCCGCGCGCCGCTGTCAGCCCCACAAGCGGAAATTGCGCTCGCCCGAGGCAGCGCGCCCGCCCCCGGCCCCGAAGGGACCTCCCGGCGACGTTACGGAAGTTTCGATAGCGGTCTCTCTTGAGAGCGCCGCGAAATTGGATAAGGATTGGCTTTCGGACGGCCCCGAACCTGCGGCCCGGCAACCGCCGGCCATATTTCGGTGCGCTGCGCAAGGGTCACATCGTCCGATCGAGATTCGGACTGGGAGGCATGCATGTCTTCGTTCCCGACTCACCCGGCCGCACCGCATATCCTGCCGATATTCATCACCGAGCCCGGCCAGCCGGACTATTTCCTGATCGGCTGCGCGATCTTCCTGGTCGTGCTGCTGTTCGCCCTCGGCACCCTCTATTTCCGGCTGCACGCGCTGCCGGAGCACATCGCGCATGGCAATGCCGGGAAGCTCCAGTTCGAGGTGGTGGCGGTGCTGGCCCTGCTCGGGCTGTTTACCCACAACACGACGTTCTGGGTGGCAGCCCTGCTGCTGGCGCTGATTCCGATCCCGGACCTGTACACGCCATTCGCCGGCATGGCGAATTCGCTCTCCCACATCGCCGGCTGGCGCCGCAGGAATGCCCCGCCCGACGCGCCGCCGCCTCCCGCCGCCGGCGCGGTCGCGGCCAGTCCGGCGCCGGAACCGCCGCCCCCGGCCAGAGAACCGGAAGCCCCCGCGGCAGCGGCGATCGAAACGGACGGGAACGCAGGTCCGGACAAGGGACGCGAAACATGATCGAGCTGCTTCTCTGCTCGCTGGTCACGATCCTTCCCGACTATCTCTTTCGCCGCTTCGTCCAGGGCAAGCGGCTCGGCCGGGAGATCACACTCTATTCGATCTGGTTCGAGCTTCGATACGGCATCACGGCCTGCGTCTTCCTGACCATCGCCCTGTTCACGATGATCCTCTACTTCCACCCCTCGGCGACCAACGCCATCTCGTTCTATCGGACGGTCCCGATCCTGCCCGAAGGATCGGGCCGGGTGGAAAAGGTGCTGGTCTCGGTCCAGGACACCGTCAAGGCAGGCGAGCCGATCTTCCTGCTCGACAGCACCAAGCAGACGGCGGCGCTGGAGACGGCGCAACGCCGGCTCGCCGAGGTCGACGCGGCGATCACGCTGGCCAAATCCCAGCTGGTGGTCCAGGACGCGCAGATCCAGGAAGCGCAGAGCGCCTATCAGCAGGCCCTCGACGAACTGGAGACGAAGACGACACTGCTGTCGCGCGGCTCTCCCTCGGTGGCGCCCCGCGAAGTGGAGCGGCTGCAGAACATCGCCAATGGTCGCCAGGCCGCGGTGGCCGCGGCGGTCGCCAGCAAGCAGACGACCGAGACGCAGATCGCCTCGGTCCTGCCGGCGCAGCAGGAGAGCGCCAGGGCCCAGGCCGCCGAAGCCCAGGTCGATCTCGACAAGACGACAGTCCGGGCCGGCGTCGACGGCCGGCTGGAGCAGTTCACCCTTCGCAAGGGCGACATCGTCAACCCGCTGATGCGCCCCGCCGGCGTCCTCATCCCGTCGGAGGCCGGCCAATGGGGGCTGATCGCCGGCTTCAACCAGCTGGAGGCCCAGGTCATCCGCCGCGGCATGCTGGCGGAAGCCTCCTGCGTCACCAATCCGCTGAAGATCATTCCGATGGTGGTGTCGAACGTCCAGGGCCTGATCGCCTCGGGCCAGATCCGGGCATCCGACCAGTTGATCGACGTCCAGCAGGTCGCGCAGCCGGGGACGATCACCGCCTATCTCGAACCCCTTTACGAGAGCGGCTTCGAGGGCATTCCGCCGGGCAGCACCTGCCTCGTCAACGCCTATACCGACAATCACGACCGGCTGGCCGAGAAGGACGTCGGCACGTTCGAATCGATCGCGCTGCATGTCGTCGACACGGTCGGCGTGGTCCACGCCATCGTGCTGCGGATCCAGGCCCTGGTGCTGCCCTTCAAAACGCTGGTGTTCTCCGGCGGCCATTGAGGCGCGCCCCCCTTCGTCCGGTGGCGAACGTCCTCCGTCGCCGCCGATTGACCGCACCCTGCCCGGGCGGATAACCAAGGCTGCATGACTTTATCTCGAGCAGGGAAAGACGTCGCATGACTGGCAATACTTGGCAGGCGGATCCGCTGACCTGGGGCACGGGCCCGCGCGTGCTGGAGGTCTTCCTCGAGCCGACCTGTCCCTATTCGATGCGGGCCTTCGGCAAGCTCGACGCGCTGCTGGAGCAGGCCGGCGCCGACCGCATCACCATCAAGATCCGCCTGCAGTCGCAGCCCTGGCACCTCTATTCCGGCGTGATCACCCGCGCCATCGTCGCGGCGTCGACGCTTGCGGGCGGCAAGGAGACGGCGAAGAAGGTCATGGCCGCCGTCGGCGCGCATCGCGAGGAGTTCGAGTTCGACCATCATTGCGGCGGCCCGAACCTCGACACAACGCCGAACCAGATCCTGGAGCGGATGGAAGCCTATAGCGGCGTGCCCCTCAAGGCTGCCTTCGCCATTCCCGACCTCGACCGCGAGGTGAAGTGGCACTGCAAATATGGCCGCCAGAACGGCATTCACGTCTCGCCGACCTTCCTGATCGACGGGCTGGTGCAGGCGGACATGAGCAGCGGAGACGAGGTCTCCGCCTGGGTGCGCAAGCTGGTCGGCTGAGTCGTTCGGACAGGTTCGGGCGAGACGGAACCTCGCCCGAACCTGCACTGGTGGTGCTAGTAGACCTGCGCCGTCGGGCGGAACAGGATCTCGTTGATGTCGACGTCGTCGGGCTGGCTCATCGCGAACAGGACCGCCCGACCGAAAGAATCGGCGGGGATCGCCAGCTCGTAGGTCTTGTCCATCCCCGCCTTCACCTGTGGATCAGTGATGGTATGGGTCAGCTCGGTCGCCACCGCGCCGGGCGAGATGATCGTCGTGCGGATGTTGTAGGGCTTCACTTCCTGGCGTAGCCCCTCCGAAATCACCCGCACGGCATGCTTGGTGGCGGAATAGACGGCGCCGCCCGGCCCGACCTTGTGGCCGGCGACCGACGCCACGTTGATGACGTGGCCGCTCTTCTGCGCCTGCATGTAGGGCAGCGCCGCCGCGATGCCGTAGAGCACGCCCTTGATGTTGACGTCGATCATCCGGTCCCATTCGTCGATCTTCAGCCGCTCCAGCAGCGAGCTCGGCATCAGGCCGGCGTTGTTGATGATGACGTCGATCCGGCCATGCACCGCCACCGCATGATCGACCAGGCGCTTGACCTGATCGCGGTCGGTGACGTCGGTTTCCAATGCGGCCTTCTCACCGATGCCAAGTTCGCCGGCGAGCGCCCGCATCCGGTCGACACGGCGCGCGCCGAGCATGAGCTTGGCGCCATGGCTGGCAAGCTGGCGGGCAGCGGCCTCGCCGAGGCCGCTGCTGGCGCCGGTGATCACGACGACCTTGTTGGCGATGTTCTGGGTCATGGCGTTCCTCTTGGGCGAAAGAGCGTTCAGCCGCCGTATTGCGTGTCGGTGACCGGCTCCATCCAGTCGACGACCTTGCCGTCGAGCACCTCCTGGATGGCGATATGCGTCATTCCGGTGGTCGCCGCCGCGCCGTGCCAGTGCTTTTCGCCGGGCGGAAACCAGACGACGTCGCCCGGCAGGATGGTCTCGACCGGACCGCCGAGGCGCTGGGCCAGGCCGCGCCCCGAGGTGACGATCAGGGTCTGCCCCAGCGGATGCGTGTGCCAGACGGTCCGCGCCCCGGGCTCGAAGGTGACATGCGCCCCCTGCACGCGCGCCGGATCGAAGCCGTTGAACAGCGGGTCGACCCTGACGCTGCCCGTGAACCAATCCGCCGGCCCCTTGCCGGAGGGCTGGGAGCCGGATCGTCTGATTTCCATGGGTCGTTCCTCTCGACGGATGACGTTGAGGGGAAACCTAAGGCGCGACCCGGTGGCTGGCTAGGGTCCGTGCTCTATCGCGAGAGCCTCCACCGCCCGCATCGGCGCGCCGGCTACGGGTGCTTGTGGATCGGGTCGACCCAGTAGACCGCCTCGGGCTTCTCGACCGGGTCGACCGTATCGATGTTCACCACCACCGCCTCATTGTCCGAGCGCACCAGCACGCATTGCAATGGCTCGGTCGGGTCGGCGTTGATTTCCTGGTGCGGGACGAAGGGCGGCACGAAGATGAAATCGCCCGCCTCCGCTTCGGCGACATATTCGAGCCGGTCCCCCCAGCGCATGCGCGCCCGGCCGCTGACGACATAGATCACGCTTTCGAGCTCGCCGTGATGGTGAACGCCGGTCTTGGCGTTCGGCTCGATGCGCACCGTACCGGCCCAGATCTTCTGCGCGCCGACGCGGGCCTGGTTGATCGCCGCCTGCCGCAGCATGCCGGGCGTCTGGGCGGTGTTGGCGTCGAGCTTGTCGCCCTTGATCACGCGCACGCCGTCATGCTTCCAGCGCCCGGAGCCATGGGCGTGATCGGGATGGGTGTCGTGGTCATGCGTGTGACCGTGGCTGTCGCGACTCATGGTGGGTCCTTTCGAACAGGGTCCCGCAAGCGGGAAATGGATAGCGGCGGCCGCGTGGCGTGCCCGACGGCCGGTGGCCGATCACGCCAGGTAACCGATCACGCCAGGTACTTGCCGCGAAAATAGATCAGCGGATCGCCGTTCCCACGGGTGAGCCAGTCGACGACCCGGCCGAAGACGACCGTCGTGTTCTCGCGCTCGACCACATCCGTCACGGCGCAATCGAAGACGCCGAGCGCGGTCTTCAGCACGGGGGCGCCGGTGCCGAGCGTGGCCCAGTCCGGCGAAGCGAAGCGGGCCGCCCGGTCGCTCTGCCGGTCGGCAAAAAGCTCGGCCAGCGGCTGATGCTCACGGGCAAGGTAGTGAACCGCGAAATGGCGGCGCTCCAAAATGGGCGCACGCGCGGCGGTCTTGTGGTCGAGCGAGACGAGCAGGGTCGGCGGCGAGGCCGAGACATGCGCCGCCGAAAGGCCGATGAAGCCGATCGGCCCCTCGCTGCTTGTCGTCGTCACCAGCGTCATGCCGATGGCGCGCTCGCCGAGCACCTTCCAGAACGTGCCGGGATCCAAGACCGCCTGCCCGGTCATGCGCCGGATCCCGGGCGAGGCTGGCGGAAGGGTTCGGACATGGCTTGGGTCTCCCTGAAGTTCGGTGCCGGGTCTCGGCGGCGGCGGGTGCGCGCAGTGCAGCGCGGCAGCGGGTCCAATGCAAGGCCGGCGCGGCGAAGCCCGGCAGCCTTTCAACCGACGGCGGCGAGGCGCGGCAGCAGATTGGTCTTGGCGAAGTGGATCGACATGTATTCCTCCAGGATCGAGGTGAAGCGCTTGACCGGCGGCGACGGGCTCGCCGTGGTGTGGATCCGGAGGCGGGTGCGGCCGAGATCGGGCAGCGACGGATGGCGCAGAATCTTCAGATGCGGCGGGATGCCCTCCGGCGTGCGGATGGTGACGCCGAGACCGGCGGTCACCGCGCCCCAGAGGCCGGAGAGGCTGGTGCTGGTGAAGGCCAGGCGCCATGGCCGGCCGGCGGCGTCGAGCGCCGACATGCCGGCCGAGCGGAACATGCAGGGCGCGCCCATCATCACCAGCGGCAGCGGATCGGCCGCGTCGGGATCAAAACCTTCCGGCCCCACCCAGACGATCGGAAATTCGGCGAGGCTGCGCCCCGGCCGGTTGGGTTCAGCCTGGGTGTCGCCCCAGAGCAGGACGAGGTCGATCTGGCCGGCGCCGAGATCCTCCAGCAGCGTCGCGCCGCGATCGACCCGCGCCTCGACCAGCACGTTCGGATGCACGCGGGCGAAGCGGCCGAGCACGCCGGGCAGCCAGGTCTCGGCGAAATCGGGCGGCATGCCGATCGAGATCCGGCCGGACATGTCGGAGCGATCGACGGCGCTGATCGCCTCGTCATTGAGCTCGAGGATGCGCTGGGCATAGCGGAACAGCGTCTCGCCGACCTCGGTCAGCTGCAGGCCGCGGCCATTCTTGCGGAAGACCTCGCAATTCGCCTGCTGTTCCAGCTTGCGCATCTGCAGGCTGACCGCCGATTGCGACCGGCCGATGCGCTGCGCCGCCTGGGCGAAGCTGTTCAGCTGGATGCCGAGCACGAAGCTGCGCAGCACATCCATGTCGAGATTGGGCGGCAGGCGCATGGGTCATCCCTGTCGAACGGAAAAAGCGGCGAGCGTTCCCAAAGGAACTACCCGGCGCCGTGGTCGCCGGCGGGCCCCGGCTGGACGATCGGCCCCAAGGACGGGATCTCGCCCCGATCGTTGAGCCGCGCCAATAGACGAGAGATCCGGATTGAGGTCAATTTTGTTAATTGACACGATCCTATGAGAATTTATCAAGAACAGCCGATGTAACGGAAGAATTACCAAATGATCGCGGGACCGGGACATAGTTTTCCAGCGAACCGGGCGCGAACGACTACGGACGACTGCTGAAAAATCGTCGTGCCGGACCGGAACGCCCCGTTCTGAAACGCGGCAGGGCGCTTCCCGTTTCGCGCGAAACGACGAAGCGCCCTGGCAAGGATCCGTTTCGGCGTCGGATCAGCCGCCGGCCAATGCCCGGTTGCGCCGCCGGCGCGCCACGATCTGGGTCAGCAGCACGGCGATCACCAGCGAGGCGCCGTAGAAGACGTCGTTGACCCAGCCAGTATAGCCGAGCAGCTGCAGGCCGGTGACGCCGGTGACGAGGAAATAGATCGCGACGAAGACACCCGGCACGTTGAAGCGGCCCGGCCGGATCACGGTGCTGCCGAGGAAGGCGCCGGCGAAGGCCGGCAGCAGGTAGCCGCTGGCCACGGCCGGCACCGAGGCGCCCGTGATGCCGACCAGCAGGATGCCGGCCAGCGCCGAGAACACCGCCGACCAGACCAGCGACGCGGCGCGAAGCCGGTCGACGCGAATGCCGGCGAGGCGCGCGACCTCGGCGTTCTGCCCGGCGAAGACGAAGGCGCGGCCGAGCGGCGTGTGCTCGAGCACATAGTAGAGCGCGATGCCGATCGCGAAGGTCGTGTAGATCGACAGCGGCAGGCCGAAGATCGGCGCGGAGGCGAGCGCGACGAAGCCGCCATCGACGCCGCCGCGCGGCGCCGAGCCGGCCCAGCCGGTCGAAAGGCCCATCAGCAGCGTGCCGGAGCCGAGCGTCGTGATGATCGACGGCACCCCGACCGCCACCGAGACGAAGGCGTTCAGCGCGCCGAAGGCGATGGCGGCCGCCAGCACGGCGACGAGCGTGATGCCGATCGGCCAGCCGAAATCGGTGTTGAGCGTCACGGTCGCCGTGCCGGCCACCGCCACGACATTCGCGACCGAGAGATCGAACTCGCCGCCGAGCAGCGCCACCACCACGGCGAGGGTGACGATGATCTGCGTCGCCTGCGAGCCGAGGATGATCTGGAAGGTCGAGAGGCGGAAGAAAGAGGGCACGAACAGGCTGAATGCGAGGATCAGCAGCAGCCAGACATAGACGAGGCCGTAGCGCTCGAAATCGAGCAGGCCGCGCGCGAAGGCGAAGGTGCCGCCGGTGGGGCGGCCGATGGCGATGGTATCGTCGGTCATTGCGTACCTCCAGCTGCCCCGCCTGCGCCGTGGCCGCGGAAACTCAGATCGTTGATGGCGGTTTCGGAGAGCTGGTCGCCCTCCAGGATCCCGGCGACCGCGCCGCGTCGGAGCACGAGCACGCGATGGCAGAGCCGCGCCAGGTCCTCGCTCTCCGCGCTGGCGAGGATTACCGCGACGCCGGAGGCGGCGATCTCCTCGATCTTCCGGAAGATGTCCTGCTTGGAGCCGACATCGACGCCCTGCGTCGGCTCGTGCAGCACGAGCACGCCGGGCTTGGTCTGGATCCATTTGCCGAGCAGCAGCTTCTGCTGGTTGCCGCCGGAAAGCGTCCGGAGCGGCGCCTCGGGAATGGCGGGGCGGACCTGGAAGTTGCGCAGCAGTTCGGCGGTCGCGGCGCGCTCGGCGCCCCGCCGCATCAGCCCACGACGGAAATAGCGGCCGAGCACCGGCAGGCTGGCGTTTTCGCGCAGCGACAGCGCCTGCGCGCCGCTCGCCTTCTGGCGGTCGGCCGGCAAGAGCGCGATGCCGAGCCGGCGGGCGCGATCCGGCCGCAGGGCGGCGGCGTCCGTGCGGCCCGCCTCGGTGCGGATCGTGCCGGCGCGGGCCGGCGTGGCGCCGGAAAGCAGATAGGGCAGCGTCTCCCAGCCCGCGCCGGCCAGGCCCGAGACGCCGAGGATCTCGCCCTTCTTCAACGCGAACGAGACGTCCGCGACGCCACGGCCGGAAAGGCCGTCGACGGCGAGCGCCGGTTCCGCCTTCGCTGCGGCGAGCGCCGGATAGAAGGTGCGTACGTCCTCGCCGAGGATGTGGCGGACGAGTTGGTCCTCGGTGAGGTTGGCCGTGACGTCGTCATGCACGATGTTGCCGTCGCGCAGCACGGTGACGGTGTGGGTCAGGTCGAGGATCTCGTCGAGCCGGTGGCTGACATAGAGGATCGCCTGGCCGGAGGCGGCGAGGCCGCGGATCGCCTGGAACAGGCGGCCGACATCCTCCTGCGGCAGGAACGCCGTCGGCTCGTCGAGCACGAGCACGCCGCCCTGCGCCTCGGCGTCGATGAAGCCGCGCGCGATCGCGACGAAGGCACGCTCGACCGGCGACAGGAGCCGCACCGGCCGGTCGAGCGGCACGTCGAGCTCGAAGCGCGCCAGCACCCGGCGCACCCGCTCGCGCTCGCCGCGCCAGCCGATCGGCGCCACCCGTCCGCCGGCGAAGCGGCCGACCAGCACATTGTCGAGCACGCTCGCCTCGGGAACGAGGCCGAGATCCTGGTGGATGAAGGAAAGGCCGGCGGCGCGAAGCCGCTCCGGCCGGATCGGAAACTCGTAGCTCCGGCCGGCGATCTCCAGCACGGCGCCCGGCTGCGGGCGGTGATAGCCGGACAGGATCTTGATCAGCGTCGACTTGCCGGAGCCGTTCTTGCCGACGAGGGCGCGGATCTCGCCGCGCCCGATGCCGATCGCCGCATCGCGCAGCACCGTCACCCCGCCGAAGGCCATGGTCGCCCCGGCGAGGCGCAGCGCCGGCGTCCCGCCCGCGCCGTGGTCGACGGCAAGCCCGGCGGCGGTCACTTCGCGCCCCAGAGCTCTTTGAACCGCGCGCCATAATCGACGCCATACCAGTCGGTCGCGACCTCCCTGGTGGCATCGATCGACTGCGTGTTCTCGTGATCGAAGACCTTGTAGCCGATCCGGTAGTCGTGGATCGCCGGCTGGCCGGACAGCACGCGCAGGACATTGTCGATGACGGCGTAGGAGAACCACTGGTTCGGCCCGCCGAGATCGATGGCGAGTTGCGTGCCGCCGCGCTTCAGGTTGCCGACCTGGGTCAGCACGGCATTGAAGCCAGCCGTCTTCACCTTGGCGCCGGAAGCGCCGGCCTGCGAAAGGCCGGTCTGGATGAACAGCGCGAAATCGTCGAAGGGCGGGATGATGTAGCCAATCGACGGATCGCGCAGCAGCGACGTGCCGGCCAGATTGGCGAGGTCGGTCTGCACCGACGGGCCGAGGCTGGTCGCCGCCTCCGAGATGGTGACGGGAACGCCGAGGCGCTTCGTCTCCGCCCGAAACCCGTCCAGCGTCCAGCCGGCGCTCGGCAGGCCGGTGATGTCGACCAGGAGCACGTGGCCCTTGCCGCCGGAATCGGCGACGAACCAGTCGGCAAGCAACCGGCCGGCAGCCGGATAGTCATAGGAGATGTCGGCGACGTGGCCGTCGACGCGGGGCGGTGCGTCCGGGCCGAGCGGATGGCTGTTGATCGAGAAGACCGGGATGCCGGCGGCCTTCGCCTGCGCCACCTGCGCGGTGAAGGCGACGGCCGGATAGCCGGTGCCGAGGACGATCGCATCGGCCTTGGCCGCGATCGCCAGCTCGAAGCCGCGCACCTGCTCGGGCACCGAGCCGCCGCCGTCATAGAGGTGGAACTTCAGCCCCGCCTCGGCGGCGGCCGTCTCGCCCTGCAGCGCCCATTGCTTCAGGATGTTGGTCTTGTAGTCGGAGATCCACCAGACCGTCTTGCCGCGCGCCGGCGTGGAATCGAAGGCCGGAGGCGCCCAGAACTCGGGCGTGCCGCGATGCGCCTCGACGATCTTCGCCGCCTCAGCGGCCGCCCTGGCCGTGGCGGCGTCATCGGCGAGCGCCACGGAAGCGGCGCCGAGCAGCAGCGCGGGCGCGACGATCGCGGCGGCGAGCCGCAGCAGCCGGGCGCGGGTGGAAGGAGACCGAGGCAGGGTCGCGGACATGATGCGGAAATCCGTGGTGCTGGAGGGAGGGGTCAGGCGGCGGAGCGCAGGAGGCCGCGCTCGGCCAGAAGGGCATGCGCATCGCGGAGCGGCTGCGGATCGATCCAGTCGTCGAGATCGAAATCCGTGCGGATGAAGCCGTGGCTCAGCAGGAACTGCTTGCGCAGATGGATCAGGTCGCGAAGCTCGGGCGAGAGCGACGTCGCCAGCTGCTGTTCGAGCAGCGGATAGGTGGCGTCGGCGACCTCCTCGGGCACGTTGGCCTCGAGCGCCGTGACGTGGATGACGTGCTGGCGCTCGCGTCGCGCCCGTTCCGCCGCCAGGATCGCCTGCGCGACGACGCGCGCCACCAGATCGGGCCGGTCGCGCACCAGCGCCGCGCTGACGGTGAAGGCCTGCGGTATGGCATTGTTGTGCCGGACGCGCGGATCGGGGTGGCTGTGGACGTCGTAGACGACATGCGCGCCGAGGAAGCGGCGGAGGTGGATCGCGAACGAGCTTTCGGTGAAGATCGCGTCGACGCGGCCTTCCACCAGCGCGAACAGGTCGCCCGAGAGCGGTCCCCTGCCCCGCGCCGAGGCGAAGATCGAGCCGGTCAGCGCGGAGCCGCCATTCGGGTCGATATAGCCCTGGGCGATCGGCACGTCGACGAGCTCGACATCGTCGAGGCTCAGCCCCTCGCTCGCCAGCGCCACCTCATAGGTGCGGATCGCGCCGGCGCGCCAGAAATCGATCTGATCGTTGACGCGGCGCGGCACCGAGAGCCGCTTGCCCTTGAGATCGGCGACCGTGCGGATGCCCGATTCCGGCAGCGTCAGGACCACATGCGGCGCGTCGATCAGCGCCAGCCCGATCAGCTTGGTGTCGGCGCCTTCCGAGCGCGCCCAGATCGGCGGGATGTTGCCGCCATAGCGGAACGAGTCCTCCAGGCTGTGATTGAAGTGCGATTGCAGCACGCTGCGATCGGCCACCTGCTGCAGCGAGGCGATGCGGATGCCGTCGGCGGCGAATTCTCGCTCGAGCGCGCCCGACTGGATCGCCAGGCTGAACGCGGTCGGAACGGGGCAGCGCGTGTACCAGATCGTGTCGACCGCTCTGCCCGGCCTGATTTCCTTAGCCATGAAACCTCCTGCTCTCGCGCCGGTCACGAACCGCGGCGCGCGCTACGGGCATTGTCCGGCGGCACGGCGCCGTTCAGGTGGAAGTCGCCGATAGCGTGGTGGCGCCAGCGGATCGGATCGTGGACGGTGTGGGTGCGGGCGTTGCGCCAGAAGCGGTCGAGGTTCCAGGCCTCGAGCGAGGCGCGGGCACCGCCGAGCGCGAAGATCTCGTTCGAGACGGTGAGCGCGGCATGGTCGGCCGCCGCGCGCGCCGCGGCGACGGCGAGCACCGCCTCGGTCTGCAGCCCCGCATCGCGCGGCGTGCGGCGCAGCCGGTCGAGAATTCCGGCCGCCCGCTCGACCAGCGCGTCGGCGGCGAGCGCGAGCACCTTCAGCTCGCCGAAGGTGCGGATGGTGTGCGGCTCCTGCGAGGCACGCTCGACGCCTGCCTCCGGCCAGGCGCGCGCCTTCTGCGTCAGGAAATCGGCGGCGGCGGCGAGCGCGCCCTCGGCGATGCCGACATCGACGGCCGCGTGCAGCAGCTGCGCGAAGGTATTGCCGCTATGCGGCAGCGACGGCCCGTCCGGCCGGATGACGGCGATGTCCTCGACCGGCACGCCGTCGAAGCGGGCGGTGCCGCTCACCGTCGCGCGCTGGCCGACGCCGCGCCAGTCGTCGAGAATGGTGAGGCCAACCGCGTCGCGCGCCACCAAGGCGAACACGACGGCACCATCCTCGTCGGTGGCGAGCACCGGGAAGAAATGCGCGACATAGGAGCCGGTCGTATAGAATTTCTCGCCATCGAGCCGCCAGCCGCCCTCGGGTCGGCGCGACAGCCGCGTGGTGAAATCGGCCGCCGATTTCGTCCGCGCCTCGGTCAGCGCGTTGGCGATGCGGGCGCCCGCAACGATCAGCGGCAGGAAGTGGTCCTTCTGCGCGACCGTGCCCTGGTCGGTGATGACGTCGCCGAGCGAATACTGCGCGATCAGGATCTGCGCGACGCTCGGATTGGCCTCGGCGACGGTGCGGATCACCTGGGCGAGCGTCCAGTAGCCGGCCTCCGGCCCGCCATGCGAGCGCGGCACGAACAGGCTCGTCAGGCCGAGCGTCGAGGCGCGCTCCAGCTCGACCAAAGGCGGGATCGGCTCGATCTCGCGATCGGCCGAGGTCTCAGTGATCTCGGCGGCGAACTGGCGGGCGACCTGCACCGCCTCCGCCGGATCGTCCAGGACGGGCGACCGCCGCGTCGGCAGGAAGCTGCCGCGATATTCGGCGGCGAGCGCACGTCGCTCGGCCGCGTCATAGGAGCCGGGCAGACGGTCGAAGCTCTGATGCCTGTTCATGGCCCGCCTCCCCTCAGGTGTAGAAGGTCGCGGGCGGATAGGCGCCGTTGAGCCCCCATTCGCCGAGCTCACGGACCTTGTAGAAGACCGGGCTGTGCAGCGTGTAGGTGCGGGCATCGCGCCAGAAGCGGTCGAAGCCATACTTGTTGGCGGCCGCGCGCGCGCCCATCAGCTCGAAAATCTTCGAGCTGATGTCGACGCTGGCGCGGGTCGCCGCCACCTTGAGCGCCGCCACCACGACCCGGAGCTCGCCGAGCAATTCCTCGGTCAGCGCTTCGGGCGGCAGGTTCTTGGCGGCCTGCACCCGCTCGGCGGCATGGTTCGCCACGGCAAGCGCGGATTCAAGCTGCAGCCACAGATCGCCAAAGGCGTTGACAACAAGCGGATCGTCGGCGGCCCGGTCGGCCGGCGACAGGATCCAGGGCCGGGTTTCGTTCTGGATGTAGCTGCGCGCGGCGCGGAGCGCCCCGACGGCGGTGCCGAGATAGACGTTCGAAAAGGCGAGATTGCCGGAAGGCACGCCAAGCGGGCCGAGGCTCGGTTCGGGCGTCTCGTCACCCTCGGGCGCCGGGCCGAAGGCGAGCAGGTCGCTCTCGTCGACGATGACGTTGTCGAGCGTGAACGAGCCGCTGTCGCCCTGCGGCAGGCCGATGCTGTCCCAGTCACCCTGATGGACGAGGCCTTCGAGCGGCGGACGCAGCACCGCCAGCACATATTGCCGCGTATCGGCCCGGCGCACCTGCGCGCCGATGATGTCGGCGAAGGCGGCGCCGGTGCAGAAGCTCTTGCGGCCGTTCAGCGCGAACTTGCCGCCGCCGATCGGCGTCGCCACGATCTCGGGATCGCGCGGGTTGGCGATCACGCCGCGAAACGGCTTGGTCGTGACGGCCTCGGCATAGGCGCGGCTGCGCGCCGGCTCGGGCAGCGAACCGAGTCCCTCGATGCCGAAATAATGGTGCGTGAGCAGCACGCCGAGCGAGCCGTTGCCGGCGGCGATCTCGCGGATCACCTCGACGACCAGGCGCCAGTCGCCGCCGCCGCCGCCCTGCTCTTCCGGGATCAGCAGCGTCGAGAGGCCGGAGGATTTCAGCCGCTCGATCTCCGCCGTCGGGCGGCGGCGCGTCTTGTAGCCCTCGACGGCGGCAGCGGTGAATTCGGCCGAGACCTCGCGCGCCACGGCGAGCCACTTCGCCTCCAGCGGCGAATGCGGCCGGTCGAACAGCGAGCGCGCCCGCAGGTGATCGTCATTGCGCGGCGGCACCAGGGGGCGCGCCGCGATCTTGATGGGGGATTGGATGGTCATCGCAGGGGATCCGGGCAATCAGGCGAAGGACGGCGGCTCGTGCGCTTCGCCGTTCAGCGCGAAGTCGCCGATCGCGCGCAGCTTGTAGTGCTGGCTGTCGTGCAGGGTGTGGATGCGGATGTCGCGCCAGAAGCGGTCGAAGCCGAAATCATTGTGCGAGGCGCGGGCGCCCGTCAGCTCGTAGACGCGCGGCGTCACTTCCAGGCCGATCTTGGTCAGGAAGGCGCGAACGGCACTGGCGCGGACACCAAGCGCGGCCCGCTCCGGCGCGGTGATGGTGCGGCGACGATCGAAGCC
Organism: Kaistia nematophila; assembly: GCF_026343855.1. NCBI lineage: Bacteria > Pseudomonadati > Pseudomonadota > Alphaproteobacteria > Hyphomicrobiales > Kaistiaceae > Kaistia > Kaistia nematophila. The sequence goes on from NZ_JAPKNK010000014.1 coordinate 111,532, forward strand.
GTCCTGGACCTCCTGCGCGACCTGGCGCAGGAAAGCGGCGCCCGCCTCGGCATCGGTCCAGAACGAGCCGAACTGGTGCAGGACATAGGGATCCTTGGTCAGCCGCTCGACGCCCGAGCCCGGCGCGGGCCGGCCGTTTTCGCGTGCATAGGCCGAGGCCGCGTCAAGCGCGCCAAAGGTCGATCCGAGATAGACGCTGGCGAAGTAGAGTTCGCCGATCGCCACATAGAGCGGCGGGAACGAGGTCACCGGGCCGTAGCTCGAGCGGAAGACCTCCTCCGGCCGAACCTCGACGTCGTCGAAACCCATGGTGACGGTCTCGGCGCGGCGAAGGCCCAGATGGTCCCAGTCCTGCTCGTAGCGCAGGCCCTGCCGATCGGCCGGGATATAGGCATAGAGCAGCTCGGCGACGTCATCGCGATGCGAGAGCACGGTGGTGACATCGGCGAGCGACGGACCGGTGCTCCAGTGCTTGACGCCGTTCAGCCGGAATCCGTCGCCATCCGGACGCGCCTTCAGGCCGCGCGAGCCGGGCTGGCTGACATTGCCCCAGAACCAGCGCCCGGCGGCCGAGCGGCGCTCCAGCGCCTCGGCGTCGCCATCGATGTCGAACAGGCGGCCGACGCCCGAATTCGTATAGTGGTAGCAGAGCAGCGCGCCGATCGAGGCATCGCCGCGGGAGAGCTCGACCAGCACCTGCAGCGCGGTCGGCAGGGTCGCGCCGAGGCCGCCGAAGCGTTCCGGAATCAGCAGGTTGACGAGCCCGCTCGACTTCAGGATCGCCACTTCCTCGGTTGGCCGCACGCCGGCGCGCTCGCGCGACGTGGCCTGCCGGGCCAGATGGGCGCCGAAGGCGCGCGCGAAACGGACGGGTGCCTCCGCATCGACGGATGCGGGCGGCAGCACCGTGCCGGCGTCGAAGGCGTCGATACCGGCCTCTGCCGGCGGAGAAACATGCTGGTTCATGCGAGATGCACCCGTTCGCGGGTCTCAGAAGCGGCGACGAAGGGCGGCTCGGGCAGTTCGCCCGGCTCCAGCCCGTCCGCCCGCCAGGCGGCGACGATCTCGTGCGCACGCTCGAGCGGACGCGGATCGATCCAGCCGTCGAGATCGAAATCGGCCTTGATGAAGCCGTGCCGCAGCAGGAAATCCTTGCGCCGCGCCAGGGCGGTGCGGCGGAACGGCGACAGGTCGATGTCGAGCCGGCCGGTGAGCTGGTCGCCATAGGCGACCTCGACGGTCTCCTCGGCGACGCGCTGCTCGGAAGCGACGATGCGCACCGCCTCGCGGTGATGGCCGGCGGCCCATTCGGCGGCGGCAAGCGAATGCGCCAGGATGGTCGCGACGGCCTCGAATTCCTGCTCGATCAGCGAGGCCGAGACGGTGAAGGCCTCGGGCAGCGCGTTGTTGGCGCGGGAAAGCGGATCGGGATGGCTGCCGACGTCGTAGATGACCTGGGCGCGGGTGAACGACACCACTTCGGCGGCGAAGGAAGACTGCGAATAGATCGCGTCGACCTCGCCGCGGATCAGCGCGAACACTTCCTCGCGCTGCAGGTCGCCGCCGGCGGCGAGCCGTCCCGGCAGCAGGCGACCGTCGTCGAGATAGCCGCGTGCGACGGAGAGATCGACGAGCTCCACGTCGGAGAGCGTCAGCCCCTCGCTGGCCAATGCCGTTTCATAGGCGGCGAGCGCCGCGGCGCGCCAGAAATCGATCGGCTCGTTGGGCCGCGACGACAAGGCGAGCCGGCGCCCCCTCAGATCCCGCACCGAGCGGATGCCGCTCTGCGGCAGGGTCAGGATCGGATGCGCGGTCGGCGTCCAGGAAAGGGCGACGACGCGGGTGTCGGCGCCTTGCGAACGGGCGAAGATCGCCGGCGTGTTGCCGCCATGCCGGATCGAATCCGGCAGCACATGGGTGAAGTGGGACGCCTGCTTGACGCGGTCGCCCGAGAGCTGGATCGACGCGAAGCCGACGCCCAGGCGCGCCAGCGCCGCTTCGAGATTCCCACGTCGCACGGCGACACCGAGCGCGGTCGGCACAGGGCAGCGCGTATACCAGATCTGCCTATCGGACAAAGCAAGCCACCAATTCATCACAGGACGTTCGACTGAGTGAGACCGAACGTAATGGCGATTAAATTGATAGACAAAATCAGAATTGCCACGTTCCGAACGACAAGCGGAAAAATCATCCGGACAGCGCCAGAGACCCGAACCATGGCCCGCGACGGCAGGCGCCGCCTCGACCGGCCCGGAGTCAGGCGGGAACCGTCTCGCTGAAAGCCGGCAGCAGACGGAGCGAGGCGACGACCTCGGCGAGGATCGGCCACTGTCCCAGGTCAAACCCCTGGCGCTCGGCGACCAGCGCCTGCGGCGCCAGGAAGATGTCGGCAATGCCGGGCGCATCGTCGATCGCGTAGCGGCCCTTGCGGTGGATAGCGAGAAGGCGGTCGAGCGAGTCGAGCCCCTCCCGGATCCAGTGGCGCGTCCAGTCGCGCACGGCATCGGGGGAGAGGCCGGCGGCCTCGCCGAGATAGAGGCCGACGCGCGGCGTGCCGAACGGATGGATGTCGCAGGCGACGGCGAGCGCGACGGAGCGCGCGGCGGCGCGCGCCACGGCGCTCGTCGGCAACAGCGGCGGCGCCGGCACCAGCTCGTCGAGATATTCGATGATCGCCAGCGTCTGGGTCAGCACCGTGCCGTCGGCGAGCTCGATCGCCGGAACCAGTCGCTGTGGATTGATGCCGGCGTAGGCGGGCTCGCGATGGGTCGCAGCGGCGCCGTGGATCACGACATGATCCCGCCTCGGGTCGAGCCGCTTCAGACGCAGCGCGATGCGCAGCCGGTAGGCGGCGGACGAGCGGTCATTGTCGAAGACGCGCGCGATCGGAGCGACGGGGTTTGCGTTCGACGCGACGACCGGAGTTTGACTGATGTTCATGACGCATGCTGACGAAAGGGGGATCGGGGCGCCGCCGGACAAGCCGGATGCGATCATATGAGATCGCTAGGGCGAATTGATTTTTCCGTCAAATTGGTATTCTTGCAGTCGTACTTTAGCAAAAATCATCAATTGTCGCTCATTTCATCCCTTGAACAGGGGATTGCAACAAAAACAACACGTCACATCCCAGTCGGACAGTTCAGTTTTTCAAAACTGTCGGGACAAAACTTTCAAATTGCACCTGAATACGTCTTCCCTATCTTCGCCACCATGAGGAACGGTGCCGCTCTCCCGGCGTCGCAGGTGGATAGACGATATGGCTCTTGGTGCGGCAGCGCGTGACGCTGGTCTGGTTCCGCGTTTTGACAGCGCCGATTGGCCGCCGGGCTTCGAACCCGCGTTCGAACGGCTGCTGAGTGAGCTCGCGGATGGAGCGGCGCAGCATGACCGCGACGGCACGTTTCCCGTCGAGGCGTTTCCGAAGCTGGTCGCGCTCGGCGTCCCGAGGCTGACGGCGCCGCATTCGCATGGCGGCTGGAACCTCGACCTGACGCGGGCGCGCCGGGTGGTCGAGCGGCTCGGCGCCGCCGACCCCTCCGTCGCGCTGGTGACCGTCTGGCAGCTGCTCTTCCTGGCCGAGCTGGCGCGCGAGGATCACGGCTGGCCCGAGGCTGCGCGACGGGCGGTGCTCGAGTCGGTGCGCGACCAGGGCGCCTGGATCAATGCCGTCAACGTCGAGCCGGAGCTCGGCACGCCGGCGCGCGGCGGCCTGCCGGCGACGCGAGCGGTCCGAAGCGGCCCCGGGTCCTGGCGGCTCAACGGCCGCAAGATCTACGCGACGGGCATCCCGGTGCTGCGCTGGATCCTGCTCTCGGTCACGCTCGACGACGACAAGGGCCAGCGCTCGGGCATCGTGCTCGTCGATGCCCGCCAGCCCGGCGTCCGCGTCGAGGAAACCTGGGACCATATCGGTCTCCGCGCCTCGGGCAGCCACGACGTGCATTTCGAGGACGTCGAGATCCCGGCCGATTTCGTCGTTTCCGACGGCCCCTCGTCGCGGCCGCTCTACGACGCCCGCCGCCAGGGCTGGGCCTGCGTCCTTGTCGCCTCGCTCTATAACGGCATCGCCCGCGCCGCGCGCGACTGGCTGCTGAACTACCTGAACCACCGCACGCCCTCCGGCCTCGGTGCGCCGCTCGCGACATTGCCGCGCTTCCAGACCGCGGTCGGCCAGATCGAGCTGCAGCGCGAAACGAGCGACCGCCTGCTCGACGACATCGCCGCCGCGATCGATACCGGCACGGAGGCCGAGCAGCGGAAGGCGCAGGCCTTCGCGCCGCTGCTCAAGCATCTCGTCACCAGCAACGCCATCGCGATCACCAATGCGGCGCTGGAGCTGACCGGCAATCCCGGCCACAGCCGTCACAATCCGCTCGAACGCCATCATCGCGACGCGCTGACCGGCCGGATCCACACGCCGCAGGCCGATTTCGCGCTGCTGAACGCCGGCAGGGCCGCGCTCGTCGCCGCCGCACCGCCTGCCAGCCCCTCCAACGCGTAAGGCGCTCCAGACATCATGAATGCCCCCTTCCCCACGGGCCGGACACGCCCGCTGCGCCTCGCCATCGACATCGGCGGCACCTTCACCGACCTCGTCCTGCGCGACGAGACGGGCCGGGAGCGCACCTACAAGACCAGCTCGACGCCGCAGGATCCGTCCGACGGCTTCTTCGCCGGGCTCGACCTGATCGCCGACGACCTCGGCCTCTTTTCCCGTCGCGATCTGCTGGCGCGGATCGACACCATCGTCCACGGCACCACCATCACCACCAACGCCCTGCTCACCGGGACGACGGCGAAGACGGGCCTGCTGACGACGGACGGCTTTCGCGACATCCTGCTGGCGCGCCAGGGCCATCGCGAGGACCAGTTCAACTCCAAGGCCCGGCCGCCTAAGCCGCTGGTGCCGCGCTCGCTCGTGGTAGCGGTGCCGGAGCGGCTCGACCGCGACGGCAAGGTGACCCTCGCCCTCGACGAGGCGGCGGTCCGGGCGGCGGCCGCCTATTTCAGGGCCGAGGGCGTCGCCGCCGTCGCCGTCAGCTTCGTCTTCTCCTTCTTCAACGATGCGCATGAGCGGCGCGCCGGCGAGATCCTCGCGGCCGAGCTGCCGGGCGTCTTCATCAGCCTGTCGTCGCGCGTCGCGCCGGAGGTCCGCTTCTACGAACGCACCAGCACCACCGTGCTCAACGCAGCCGTCGGCCCGGTGCTGGAGCGCTATCTCGACCGCCTCTCCGCCCGCCTCGCCGACGACGCCTTCGATCGCCCGCTCTACATCATGCAGTCGAATGGCGGCGTGGTGAGCCTGCCCAACGCGGCGGCGCGCGCCGTCAACACGCTGCTCTCCGGCCCGGCCGGCGCGCCGCCGGCGGCCGCCAGCCGCGCCGCGGCGCTCGGCATCGACAGCGTCATGACCATCGACATGGGCGGCACCAGCTTCGAGGTCAGCCTGTCGCGCGGCGGCCGCACCGAGATCTCCAGCGGCGGCCAGATCGACGGCTACCCGATCTCGACGCCCATCCTCGACATCAGCACCATCGGCGCCGGCGGCGGCTCGATCGCCTGGATCACGGCGGGCGGGCTGCTGCGCGTCGGCCCGCAGAGCGCCGGCGCCTCGCCGGGCCCGGCCGGCTATGGCCGCGGCGGCACGGACGCCACCGTCACCGACGCCAATCTCGTCCTCGGTTACCTGAACCCCGAAAAGTTCAACGCCAGCGTCGCGCTCGACATCGGCCGCGCCCGCGAGGCCGTCGACGCGGTCGGCGCCCGGCTCGGCCTCAGCACCGAGCAGGCGGCCGACGGCATCTATCGCACCATCAATGCCGAGATGACCGACAGCCTGCGCCTGGCGACGATCCGCAAGGGCCTCGATCCGCGCGGCTTCGCCATCGTCGCGGCGGGCGGCGCCGGCCCGCTGCACGCGGCAGCGCTGGCGCGCGACCTCGACATTCCGCTGGTGATCGTGCCGCGCAACGCCTCGGTGCTCTGCGCCGGCGGCATGCTGCTCTCCGATTATGCGCGCTATTACGTGCGCACGCTCGCCATCGCCGACCCGCGCGATCCGCGCCTCGACCTCGAAGCCGAGTTCGCCGCGCTGGAGGCGCTGGCGATCCGCGAATTCACCGCGGAGGGCATCGATCCCGAGGCGCTCTCCTTCGTCCGCTCGGCCGATCTGCGCTATGTCGGACAGGTGCATGAGGTGGCGGTGCCGTTCACCGACGCGGCCGGGCTCGTCGCCGATTTCCACCGCAGCCACCACGAGCGCTTCGGCCATTCGCAGCCGGCCGACGCCGTCGAGATCGTCAACATCCGCCTGCTGGCGCGCGGCGCCGTGACCGCCGCACCAGAAAGCGACCGCGCCGCGCCGACCAGCGCGAACGTTGCGCCGTCGCGGCGAACGGCCTGGTTCGGCGGCGTCTATCGCGAGGTGCCCGTCCTCGACGGCGAGACGCTCGATCCCGGTGCGACCGTGGACGGTCCCGCCTTGGTCGAGCTTCCCACCAGCACGATCGTCGTGCCGGAGGCGTTCCGCCTGGTCGTCGCCGCCACCGGCGACTACCTGCTGCACGACGCCTCCCAGTCGCTCGACGCCATTCGCGCCCGGCTCAGCCCGGCCGCATCCGCGACAGGAGCGCATCCCTGATGACCACCCGCGTAGACCCGATCCTGGCGACGGTGATCGAGAACCGGCTGATCGCCATCTCCACCCAGATGGCGGAGACCATGCTCCTGACCTCGCGCTCCCTGATCTTCCAGGTGCGCGACTTCGTCACCGGCATCTTCACCGCAAGCGGCCAGTGGGTGGCGACAAAGGACTACATCCCCGTCCTCGCCGGCTCGCTGCCGAGCGCCTACCAGGCGATCGCGGACCGGTTCGCCGGCGACATCCATGACGGCGATGTCTTCATCCTGAACGACGTCTACCACGGCAACAATCATCCGCCGGATGTCAGCATCCTGAAGCCGGTCTTCCACGACGGCGTGCTGCGCTTCTGGACCGTCACCAAGGGCCACAACGCCGATGTCGGCGGCGGCGGCGTCGCCGGATACAACCCCTATGCCCGCGACGTCTGGGAGGACTCGCTCCGCATTCCGCCGGTGCGCATCTACCACAAGGGCGTGCTGCAGAAGGACGTCTGGGAGCTGATCCTCCTCAACATCCCGCTCCGGGCGCTCGTGCAGAGCGACTTCGAGTGTCAGATCGGCGCGGCCGAGGTCGGCGCGCGCGAGGTGCGCGCGCTGCTCGACGCGTTCGGGCCGGACGAGGTGCAGGCGGCGATCGACCACTTCCTGCTCGCCTCGCGCCAGCACATGGAAGCCGAACTCCTCAAGATCCCGGACGGCACCTATTCGGCCGAGCGCTACATCGACGACGGCGGCGCCTATCACCGCGCGCCCGTTGCCTTCCGACTCGACCTCGTCAAGGAGGGCGCCGAAGTCACGCTCGACTTCCGCCGCTCCGATCCGCAGGTCGTCGGCTATGCCAACTCGACGCTCGCCAATACCATCGCCTCGTCGCTCATCGGCATCTTCGGCGCCGTCGACCCGGCGCTTCGCCGCAACAGCGGGTCGATCGCGCCGATCCATGTCCTGACCACCCCGGGCACCATCGCCCACGCCGTGGAGCCGGCCGCGACCACGCTCTGCACGCTGTCCGCCTGCGAGGCGATCATCGACACGATCTGGCTGGCGCTCGGCGAGGCCGCGCCGGAGATCAGCAATGCCGGCTGGTCGCATGCCTGGGCATTCGGCGTGACCGGCACCAGCGAGCAGACCGGCCAGCCCTTCGCCGCCTTCGCCTTCACCGGCGGCGGCTCCGGCGCCACGGCGGGCTATGACGGCTGGGACAGCATCGGCACGCCGGTCACCATGGGCGGCATGCGCGCCGCCGACGTCGAGATCCACGAGCGCGGCGCGCCCTGCACCGTGATCCGCCACGAATACGAGATCGATTCCGGCGGCGCCGGCGAATGGCGCGGCGGCCTCGGCAGCGTCACCTTCTGGCGCGTCGACCAGGATGACCTGCGCGTCGTCTGCTACGGCTCGGGCGGCATCGAGGCGAGCGCGCCGTTCGGCCTCGGGGGCGGCGCCGCCGCCAGGCCGAGCTGGGCCCGCATCCACTATGCCGACGACCGCGCGGAGCCGGTGCTGATCAACACGATCGTCAAGCTCAATCGCGGCGACGTCGTCGAGATCCACACCGCCGGCGGCGGCGGTTTCGGCGATCCGCTCCGTCGCGACGCGCTGGAGGTCGCCGGCGACGTCCGCAACGGCGTCGTCTCCGAGGCCGCCGCCCGCGACCTCTACGGCGTCGTCCTGAGGCCCGGCACTTCCGAGATCGATGCCGAGGCCACGGCCAGCCAGCGCAGCCGGCCCACCGGCGTCATCCGCGAAGCCGTGCCCGCCTGATTTTCGAACCCGAACCGATTTCCAACGAAAGGTAGTTTTCCATGTCCATCCACTTGCCCCGTTTCACGGGCGGGCTCGGCCACGCGCGCCATTGGCTCGCCGGCCTCTCGACCGCCGTGCTCATCGCCGCCGCGCCGCTTGCCGCGCATGCCGACCCGGCGGCCGCCGTCAAGGAAGCCGCAGGGATCGTCGAGGCGCATCTGAAGTCGCCGGAATTCTGGGCTCCGCCGGCCTTCGACATCAGCAAGGCCAAGGGCAAGACGATCTGGTGGATCGCCGACCAGAGCAGCAACATCACCGAACAATGGGCCGACGCCGCCAAGGAAGCGGCCGCGCTCGCCGGCATCAAGCTGAACCTGTTCGATCCCGGCGCGTCGGCGCCCGAGCATGTGCGCGGCTTCAACCTGGCGATCACCGCCGGGGCGGACGCGATCGTGCTGGCCGACGGTCATGCCGCGCTCGCCTATGCGGCGCAGGTCAAGGCGGCCAAGGACGCCGGCATCCCGGTCTTCAGCGTCGTCAGCCACCCGCTCGGCGCCGACACCGAACCGCGCGTCGAAGGGCTCGTCGCCGACATCTCCTACAATTATCCCGAGGCCGGCAAGCTTCTGGCCGACTGGTTCGTGGCGGATTCGAACGGCGAAGGCCACGCGCTCTTGGTCGATCTCCAGGGCATTCCGAGCTCGCAGTGGGAATTGCAGGGCTTCAAGGACGAACTCGCCCGCCTCGGCACCAGCGCGAAGTTCACCGAGATCGCCACCAGCTATGGCCAGAACCTACAGGCGGACGTGGCCAATGCGGTGAGCACCGCCATCCTGCGCGACCCCTCGATCAACTACGTCATCCCGCCCTTCGACAGCCTGGCGCTGTTCGCGCAGACCGGCCTCGCCCAGCTCGGCCCGGCCGGCGCCAAGGTGAAGACGGCCGGCTTCAACGCCATCATCCCGCAGATGCAGAACCTGCAGAAGGGCGGCACGCCGCTGCAGATCGACCTCGGCGGCCCGAATGTCTGGCTCGGCTATGCCGTGGTCGACAACGTGCTGCGCGTGCTGACCGGCGAGGAGCCGATCCACGACTACAAGATCGGCTACAAGATCTTCACCCACGACAACGTCCAGGGCCTCGACGTCTCCAAGGAAAATGACCTGAACTGGTACGGCATCGACTACGGCGCGCTGTTCAAGCCGGTGTGGAAGCTCCAGTAGCGCGCCTTCCGGCCCGGGATCCGCGCCGGTGCGGCGCGGATCCCTCCCCGACGACATCGTGCCCCCGCGCGTACCCGGACCGCGCCCTGCCCCTCGCGGCGGCGCCGTCTCCGAACAGGAATCCGAGCATGACCGACCCCCGCTCCTCCGCCGATCCGAAGCCCGGCGCCGACACCGGCGCGGCGTCGCTCTTCGCGCCGCTGCAGCTCGGCGACCTGACCCTGCCCAACCGGATCGTCATGCCGCCCCTCGTCCGCGCCCGCTCGCAGGAGCCCGAGCGCGAGCCCGGCGCCCGGGTCGCCACCTATTACGCGCAGCGCGCCTCGGCCGGACTGATCATCAGCGAGGCCGTGCATGTCTCGCCGCTCAGCGTCAGCCGGCCGGGCGGATCGGGCCTGCACAATGCCGCCCAGTCCCGCGCCTGGCGCGCCGTCACCGACGCCGTGCATGCCGCCGGCGGCCGCATCTTCCAGCAATTGTTCCATCTCGGCCGCAAGGCGCATCCCACCCGCATTCCGGGCGGCCTGCCGCCGGTCGCCCCCTCGGCCATCGCCTCGGACGCCCAGGTGCCGACGCCGGAGGGCCCGAAGCCCTTCCCCGTGCCGCGGGCGCTCGCGCTCGACGAGATCCCGGACCTCGTCGAGGAATTCCGCACCGCCATAGAGCTCTCACGCGAGGCGGGCTTCGACGGCGTCGAGATCCACGCGGCGAACGGCTTCCTGATCGACCAGTTCCTGCGCGACGGCGCCAACCGCCGCGACGACCGCTATGGCGGCTCGATCGAGAACAGGGCGCGCTTCCTGTTCGAGGTGATCGACGCCGCGATCGCCATCTTCGGCGCCGGCCGCGTCGGCATCCGCCTCTCGCCCCACTTCACCCAGGACGGCATCGACGACAGCGACCCGATCGCGCTCTACGACCACGTCGCGCAGGCTCTCGACGCGCGCGGCATCGCCTATGTGCATCTGATCGAATCGGACGCGGTTCCGGCCGAAAAGCGCTTCGCGCCGCGGCTGCGCGCGCTGTTCTCCGGCGCGCTGATCCTGGCCGAGGATTTCACCCTGGAGCGCGCCAGCGCCGTGCTGCGCGACGACCGCGCCGACGCGATCGCGTTCGGGCGGCTGTTCATCGCCAATCCCGACCTGGTGGCGCGCTTCCGCCTCGCCGAGCCGGTCTACAATGCGCCCGATCCCGACACCTTCTACATCGGCGACGAGCGCGGCTACACGGACTATCCGACGCTCGCCTGAGAGGATCCGGCCGCCCCTTTCGGCGCGGCCGGTCTTGGGCTCAGGCGGTTCTGGCGCGGGGCTACTTGCCCGGCAGGTACTTGCCGATATTGATCAACTGGACGCGCCGGTTGATCGGGTTCTTCGGGTTCTTGACGTCCTCGAGCGCCTCCTCGCCGAGACCGACCGCTTCGACGCGGGCGGGATCGACATGGAAGGTCGTCGTCAGCGCCTCGACGACGGCGTCGGCGCGGGCCTGACTCAGCGCCAGATTGTCCTTGCGGTTGCCGGTGGTGTCGGTGTTGCCGGTGACGACGAACTTGTATCCGCCCAGGATCGGATGATGCAGCGCATCGGCGATCGAGCCGATCGTCGAATAGGATTCCGGCCGGATGATCGCCGAATTGAGGGCGAACTGGATCTGGACGTCGATCTGGGCGAGATTGTTCAGCAGTTCCAGCGGCTTCCAGGTGATCGGCAGGCCAGGATTATCGATCATGTGCTGCTGCACCGCCTGGCGGATCAGCGCCGCCGACAGTCCGGGCGGCGCGGCGCGGGCGGCGCTCCCCATGGTCTGGACGATCTGGCTGCCGGTCAGCGAGGTCTGCGCGCTGGCGGGAGCCAGCGTGCCGACGGCGGCAAGGGCGAGCGAAAGGGCGAAAACAGTCCGGATCGATCTCGACATGACGCTCAATTCCAGCCGGCGTTGGTGATGGCCGCGGTGCAGCGCTTGCTGACAACCTTCTTGGCCGCGTTCAGGCAGCTGAGCAGATGCGCGTCACCCGGCACCATGCCCTGGCAGAACTGCGTCGCGTCACCGCGACAGGCCTTGGTCACGGCCGCCTGCGCCGCGAGGCGCGCATCGAGCGACGCCACCACGGTCTTGTAGTCGGTGATGCACTGCGGATTGATCTTGTCGGCGCGCTGCGCCAGGCAGTCTTTCAGCGCCCCGCCGCCGAGATTGACCTTGGGACAGTATTTCTCGATGTCCTTGCCGCAGCTCTGAGCGAGCAGAGCCCCCGCTTCTGAAAAGCTGATCGTCTGCGCCGATGCCGCGCCGGCCAGGCCCAACAAGAGCCCGGCCGCGAACCCGGCGCGAACCAGCCCTCGACTTGAAAAACGCATGGTTGCCATTCCCCCGCTAAACCGTCGCCGCGACGTGCGGGTCGATGCCCGCGCGGCGGCCGACATTTCCACTCTGACATGGATCCTGGCGACAATCCGACACCGGCGGCGCGGCCTCCGCGGCCCCGCCCGCTAGTCCCTCGATACCGATTGCCGTCCACGACCCCGTGATGCCGCACGGAAAACCCGCTCCGTCCCAGCCGGATCGTCGCGCTCCCCTACGGCATGCGCGCCATTTACGCACAGATTCGGCGAAGTCGGCATCAATTTCGGTGACGATCGCGAAATGCACACGCCAGGCGGGCATCGCGCGACGACGTCATCGATATAGCCGGCATGGAAAGTGGCGGCGCCAAGGGAAAACGGCGCCACCGGGGACGAGACGGAACAGGATTGCCCACTCCCAAAGGGTGAAAGCTGCCGCGAGTCCGGGCGACGCTCGGTGGCCGGATGCGCCGGTCACCCGGCGAGCTTCCCGATAATGCTGCGGACCTCGTCCTCGGGAAGCGTTTCCGCCTCGACGAAGTTCTGGATCGAGATCCCTTCCAGCATGGTGTCGAGCGCCCGGGCGGTCCGGGGATCGAAATGCCGTTCCAGCGCCCGGTGGCTGCTGTCGATCCACTTGGCGACCAACTGCCGGAGTTCGGCCCGCCTCGCCATGTAGGCATAGAGCTCGAACACCAGCGTCATGTTGCGCTGGGTCTGCCAGAAGCCGCCGCAGGCGAGCTGCACCACGGCCTCGATCGCCGCCTCGCGCGAGGTCGCGGCTTCCAGCGCAGCCCGGTAACGGCCGGCGATGTCGTCGGAGAGCTTCTGGAACGCCTCGGTGATCAGCGCGTCGATGCCGTCGAAATAATAGGTGATCGAGCCGAGCGGCACCGACGCCGCCTCGGCAATCCGCCGATGCGTCGTACCGGCGACGCCGTGCTCGGCGATCACGTCGAGCGCGGTCTCGACGATGCGGCCGCGCCGATCGGGCTCGAAACGTCTCTGGGCCTTGATCTGCATCGCTCGACCTACGAAGCCTCGGCGGAAAATTCCTGCGGGCCTATTGTGTACATCTGTTCCATACGTGTACAGGCGTACAAAATTTGGAACATCCCATGGACATCGCCGTCAAACGCCGCCGGCTCGCGCTGTGCGCCTTCTTCCTGCTCTTCGGCATCTCGATCGCGGCGTGGGTGACGCGGACGCCGGCGATCCGCGACGCCATCGGCGCCTCGATCGCCGAGATGGGGATGGTGCTGTTCGGGCTGTCCGTCGGTTCGATGGTCGGGATTCTTTCGTCCGGCTGGCTGCTGCGCCGGCTGGGCGCGCGGCGGACGACGCAGATCGGCCTCTGGCTGGTTGTGCTGTCGCTCGCCACGATGAGCGTCGGTGTCGCGCTCGGCCAGGCGCCCGTCGTCGCCTTCGGACTGTTCCTGTTCGGCCTCGGCGGCGGCGGCGCCGAGATCGCGCTGAACATCGAAGGCGCCGAAGTCGAGGCGATCGCCAAGCGTCCCCTCATCCACGCGCTGCACGGCTTCTTCAGCCTCGGCACGGTGGTCGGCGGCGCCGTCGGCCTGTTCTTCAACGCCATCCATTTCAGCGTCATCGGCCATCTGCTGATCATCGCCGCGATCGACATCGCGATCATCGTGACGCTGATCCGATATATCCCCGCCGATACCGGAAGAGCGGGCATCCCCGGCAGCGACACGCCGGCGGCGGACGGCGCCGCCTCGGCCTGGAAGGACCCGCGCCTCTATTTCATCGGCCTCATCGTGCTCGGCATGGCGCTGGCCGAAGGCGCCGCGAACGACTGGCTGCCGATCCTGATGGTCGATGAATTCGGCTTCGACGCGGCGTCGGGATCGCTGGTGTTCCTCGTCTTCGCGACGGCGATGACGATCGGCCGGTTCAGCGGCGGCTATTTCATCGTCCGCTACGGCCGCGCCGCCGTGCTCTGCGGCAGCGCGGTCATCGGCGCCATCGGTCTCGCGACCGTCATCTTCTCGCACAATCCGATCCTGGCCGGCGCCGCCGTCCTGCTCTGGGGCATCGGCGCCTCGCTCGGTTTTCCCGTCGCGCTCTCGGCCGCCGGCGATTCCGGCCCCAACCCGGCCGAGCGCGTCCGGCTGGTGGCGATCTGCGGCTATGTCGCCTTCCTGGTCGGCCCGCCGATGCTCGGCTTCGTCGGCGAAACCTATGGGCTTCGCGGCGCCATGCTGATCGTGCTGGTACTGGTGGTCACGGCCGCCATCTCCACACTGGCCCTCCGCCGGCCGCGATAGCCGCCCGAACCGGCGCACGTTCGCGGCAGGCGGCAAACTGCGCGCATACGCGGGCGCACGGATCGGCTAGAACTGCGCCGGCGCAGCCGGCAGGCCCGCGCCCGCTTTCCGGCCGCAACCGTCCCCCCGGGGCGCGGCCAGCATCATGAGGTATCCCAGCGTGACGAATGCATATTCGGAAGCAGGCGCGGTCACGCACCTGATCGACATCGTGTTTCCCGGCGACACCAATCATCATGGCACGCTGTTCGGCGGCGTCGGCCTCTCGCACATGGACAAGGTCGCCTTCATCGTCGCCGCGCGCCATGCCCATGTCGACTTCGTGACGGCCTCCTGTGAGCGGATCGATTTCAAGGCCCCTGCCCGCCTCGGCGAGATCGTCGAGCTGACGGGGCGGCTGACCCGCGTCGGTCGGCGGTCGCTGAGCGTCGAGGTGGACATGACCGCCGAGGCCCCGCTGACCGGCGAGCGGCGGCTCTGCACGCGCGGCATGTTCAACATGGTCGCAATCGGCGACGAGCCGGAACGCGAGGGCTGGCGCCTTCCGCCGATGCCCGAGGCGCGGCCCGAGGAACCCGATGCCGACCTTCGGATGGTCGAGCTCGTCTTCCCCGACGTGACCAGCCATTATGGCAGCCTCTATGGCGGCAACGCGCTGGCCGCCATGGGCAAGGCCGCCTTCGTCGCCGCCACCCGGCGCAGCCGCAAGGCCGTCGTCATGGCCGCCTCGCAGCGGGTCGATTTCCGCAGCCAGATCCACAACGGCGAGGTCATGGAACTGATCGGCCGGGTGGAGAAGGTCGGCACGACCTCGCTGACGGTCGCCGTTGAGCTCTGGGCGGAAAACCTGACGACCGGCGAGCGCCGGCGCAGCGGCCAGGGCAGCTTCGTCATGGTCGCCGTCGACGCGAACGGCCGCCCGCAGCCGGTCGACGGCGAGGCCGCCTAGGCGCGGTCTCGATCGCGCCATACCGGAGATTCCATCGGCGCGGATCAGCGCCCCACTCGCGCACGACTTTCGCCCGACCGAACGGTTTGGTGAAAGCCGGCGCATTTCGGCGTTGTTGCCGGCTCGTTCGGAAAGACCAACGCCGCCGACATCTGCCGGAGCCCACTGCGCTGCACCAAGCGCTGACCCGGTCGTGGTCGGACAAGCGGTTCCTGCAGTCTGTTCTCACCAATACAGATCGAAGCCGCCGCCTCCCTCCGTGTGCCAGCCCGGACGATGACGGCGAACCTCCGGTCAGGAGGCACCGGCCGCGCCGACGAGCGAGCGCCTGAGCCTGCGGCCACGACCCTGAAGTCGCAAAGCCGCCACCGACGGACGGCTGAGCCACGCGACAATGAAGTGCCGGCTCCCAGCCGCGGGACGCGGTTGATGGGCTCCCGTGACCGCCAAAATGGCACGCGCACGATATCGCTTGACACTTATTGGGATATTTTGGAAAACTTTGGAAAATGAACGAGGCCATCGAAGGAGGAAGCGATGGTTCGGGAGGAGGATGGATTCTGGGCGTGCGAATATGATGGATTGTTGGGGCGCTTGCCCCAGCTCATCGCCAGTTCGCGCCTCACATTCTGCGGCATGGGATCCTGCATAGACGCAAGGATCGAAATGGAGGATGCCGCGGCGCTTCTGGCGTCCGAAATTCCGGCTGACGCGCGCAGCTTCATAGACATGCTCGTTGACCGCGCGCATCGGGGCGTGGGCGGCGAGATAAGGGTCGAGTGGCCGGAGGGGCCGGCCTGGCTGACCGACAATCTGCCATTTGGATCCTCGCTGGGCGGCACGGGCCCGCATGCCGCCTGGGTGCTGACCGCGGTCGGCGCTCCTGCCCTGGTGGCCCTGCAGGATCGCAGCGCAGACATGGTGCGCCACATCCCCTCGGATATCCTGGTCGTCGAGCGCGGCCAGACCGTGCCCGTCGGCGCGATCAAGCCGCGCGGCGAACCGCGACCCAAGATCTTCATCTTCGAATACACTGCCGGGATGCAACTCGGCGGAGCCTCGCCGCCTCGCTCATCCAGGATCATCGTCCGCTTCACGGATCCCGATCTGGAGAATGATCAGGATTTCGCGAGCTTGACCGCCACCATGGCCGAGCAGGCCGGAGCAGGCCTCATCTCTGGCTTCAGCGGCGTGGCCCGGGAGCGCCTCAACGGCGAGATCGAGCGTGTCGGCGCACTCTCCCGCACCTGGCGTTCACGCGGCCTCGGCACCGTCTATCTCGAGCTCGGCGGCTTCGACAGCATCGATTCATGCCTGGCAACGCTTCACGGGCTCAAGGGCGCCTATGACACGCTCGGCATGAGCCATTCCGAATTCGTCGCGCTGAGCGGCGATGGCGACCTCGCAACCAGCATGGTCCGGCTGGCCGGGGAATTGGAGTTGCAGCGCCTCATCGTGCATGCCGACCACTGGGCGGCGGCGGCGACGCTCGGCGACGGCACCAGGGAGCGGGAGGCTCTCATGACGGGATCCCTGCTGGCATCCGCTCGGGCGGAGGCAGGGAAGCCGGTCCGACCGACCGCCCTGCCCAGCGCGGCGGTATTCCACCAAGGTCCGTTCGACACGCCAAAACGGATCGGCGACTGGACGCTCCTGTCCTGCGCCACCCCCTATCTGGACACTCCCGCGACCACCCTGGGACTAGGGGACAGCTTCACCGGAGGGTGCCTGCTGATCCTCGGACAATGCCCCGCTTCATCGGCCTCGGCCGAAGCGTCGGGATAAGCCGTCGGACATTCCGTCCGGCTCACGATAAAAACTGGAGGAGCTACCATGAGGAAGTCAATTTCGGCTGTCCTGGCGTTTGCCTCGGCCGGCCTGATGTCGAGTGTCGCCCTGGCGCAGACAACCGTCACCATCGCCACAGTCAACAATGGCGACATGGTAATCATGCAGGAATTGTCGAAGAAGTTCGAAGAAGCGAACCCCGACATCAAGCTGAACTGGACGATCCTCGAAGAAAATACGCTGCGCCAACGGCTTACGACCGACATCGCCACCGGCGGCGGTCAATTCGACATCCTCACCATCGGCCTGTTCGAAGCTCCCATGTGGGGCGAGCGCGGCTGGCTGGAGCCCTTCGACAACGTCCCCGCCGATTATGACCTGAACGATGTCTTCAAGTCGGTGCGCGACGGCCTTTCGCATGACGGCAAGCTCTATTCGCTGCCCTTCTATGCCGAAAGCCAGATGACCTTCTATCGCAAGGACCTGTTCGACGCCGCCGGCGTCACCATGCCGGAGCAGCCGACCTGGGCCGATATCGGCGCCGCCGCCGCCAAGGTTCATGCGCCGGACAAGGGCGTGTACGGCATCTGCCTCCGCGGCAAGCCCGGCTGGGGCGAGAACATGGGCCAGATCTCGCCTGTGGTGAACAGCTATGGCGGCCGCTGGTTCGACATGAACTGGCAGCCACAGCTCGAAACCGCTGCCTGGAAGGAAGGCCTCACCACCTATGTCGATCTCCTGAAGAAGTTCGGCCCGCCCGGCGCGGCCTCCAATGGCTACAACGAAAATCTCGCGCTCTTCGCCGACGGCAAATGCGCGATGTGGATCGACGCCACCGTCTCCGCCGGCTTCCTGTCCGACCCGCAGCACAGCACCGTGGTCGGCAAGGTCGGCTACGCGCTGCCGCCCTATGGCAAGTTCAACAAGGGCAATCACTATCTCTGGTCGTGGGCGCTCTCGGTCCCGGTGAGCTCGAAGTCCAAGGAAGCCGCGCAGAAGTTCATCTACTGGGCGACCTCGAAGGATTACATCAAGCTGGTCGCCGAACGCTCCGGCTGGGCCACCGTCCCGCCCGGCACGCGCACCTCGACCTATGAGAATCCGGAATATCTGAAGGCGGCTCCCTTCGCCGCGCTGACGCTCAAGACCATCGAGACGGCGAACCCGCACGACGCAACGCAGGAAGAAGTGCCCTATGTCGGCATTTCCTATGTCGGCATTCCCGAGTTCCAGAGCATCGGAACGACGGTCGGCCAGGAAGTCGCCGCTGTGATCGCCGGCTCGAAGACGGTGGATGAAGCCCTGGCATCCGCGCAAGCCTCGACCCTGCGCGCCATGGATCAGGCGGGCTACATCAAGTAGTCGGCCCCGCTGGCAGCGGCGGGACCCTCCCCCCGCCGCTGCCCCTTCCAAATCCGTCCCATTCCATCGAGGCCGACCATGACCGTGGCACCGATCCCGACGGCGACGCAATTCGACCGCAAGCTCTCCATCGCCAAGCCGAAACAGAAGCCGGAAGCCAATGCACCGGGGGTGAATCCCCGCATTCTGCTGACGCCCTCGGTAGTGCTGCTACTGATCTGGATGATCGTTCCGCTCGCCATGACGCTGTGGTTTTCGACCCAGCGATACAATCTTCTCAATCCTGGCATCGGCGGCTTTGTCGGCTTTCGAAACTACGAATATCTGCTTCGCGATCCCGCCCTTCTCGGTGCCGTCATCAACACGGTCCTACTCGTCGGCGGCGTTCTGATTGTCTCGGTCGTCTGCGGCGTGTTGCTCGCGCTCCTTCTCGATCAGCGCTTTCCCGGTCGCAATCTCTGCCGCCTGCTGGCGATCGCCCCGTTCTTCGTGATGCCGACGGTGAGCGCTCTCGTCTGGAAGAACCTGCTCATGCACCCGGTGAATGGCCTGTTCGCCTGGATCGCGTCGCTGCTCGGGCTACCGGCGATCGATTGGTTCACCAATTATCCGCTGTTCTCGATCGGCATCATCGTCGCCTGGCAATGGATCCCCTTCGCCACACTGATCCTGCTGACGGCACTGCAGTCGCTGGATCACGAGCAGATGCAGGCCGCCAACATCGACGGCGCGCGCGGCTTCCAGCTTTTCCGCCACATCATCCTGCCGCATCTCTACCGCCCGATCACGATCGTCGCGATGATCGAAACGATCTTCCTGCTCTCGATCTTCGCCGAAATCCTCGTCACGACCTCCGGCGGCCCGGGCACGCAATCGATGACACTGCCCTTCCTGATCTACAAGATC
The DNA here is from genome assembly GCF_026343855.1 of Kaistia nematophila. NCBI lineage: Bacteria > Pseudomonadati > Pseudomonadota > Alphaproteobacteria > Hyphomicrobiales > Kaistiaceae > Kaistia > Kaistia nematophila. The sequence continues at coordinate 130,781 of NZ_JAPKNK010000014.1, forward strand.
GCCCTTCTGGACTGGAACGTGGGCGGAGCCTCGGCCGGCGGCGTGTTCGCCATCATCCTGGCCAATATCGTCGCATTCTTCCTGATCCGTTCGATCGCACACAATCTGGAGCGCTGATCATGCTGGAACAATCCTTCCGACGTCAGGCGCTCATCACCACGCTCGGTTGGGGTGCAACCCTGCTGATGTTCTTTCCGATCCTCTGGATGACATTGGCAGCGTTCAAGACCGAAACGCAGGCGATAGCCTCGCCGCCGATCTTGTGGTTCACACCGACGCTCGAGAATTTCATTGCCGTGCTTCGGCGCGCCGACTACCTGCACTTCTTCACCAACAGCGTGCTGGTCTCCGTTGGCTCGACCGCGCTCGGCATCCTGATCGGCCTGCCCGCCGCCTATGCGCTCGCCTTTCATCCCGGCCCCAAGACGCGTGACCTGCTGGTCTGGATGCTGTCCACCAAGATGATGCCGGCCGTCGGCGTGCTGGTGCCGATGTATCTCATGTTCCAGAAGACCGGCATGCTCGACACCGTCACCGGGCTGATCGCAATCTATACGCTGATCAACCTGCCGATCATCGTATGGATGCTGTTCACCTTTCTGCGGGAAGTGCCGCGGGAAATCCTGGAAGCCGCCCGCATCGACGGCGCCTCCCCCCTGCTTCAGATCCTGTACCTGCTGCTGCCGCTGACAGCGCCCGGCATCGCATCGACCGCCCTCCTCGCCATCATCCTGACCTGGAACGAGGCCTTCTGGAGCATCAACCTGACCGCTTGGCGGGCAACGCCCCTGCCGGCCTTCATCGCGTCCTTCTCCAGTCCCGAAGGGCTGTTCTGGGCCAAGATGTCGGCCGCGTCACTACTCGCCATCGGACCGATCATCGCGTTTGGATGGCTGACGCAGAAGCAGCTGGTCCGCGGCCTGACGTTCGGGGCGGTGAAGTAAACCAAACAAGACGAACGCTATTTGAACGACCCATCAGACAGGCGATCTCCATGTATATCAACAAGTACAAGCTGGACGGACAGACGGCCTTCATCACCGGCGGCGGACGCGGCATCGGTCTGGCCACAGCACAGGCGCTGCTCGAATCCGGCGCCAACGTCGTCATCTCGGACATCAATCCCGACGTCCTGGAATCCGGCCGCAGCGAGCTTGCCGCAAAAGGGTTCACGGTCGACACGATGGTGCTCGACGTCAGCAATTCCGCCGATGTCGCGCGCGTCGCCGCCGAGGCCAACGCCAGGCATGGCGGGATTGACATTCTGGTCGCCAATGCCGGCATCGCCTGGCCCGACACGGGCGGGGAAAGCATGAGCGACGAAGTCTGGCTGAAGGTGGTCGATATCGACCTGAACGGCTGCTACTGGTCGTGCCGCGAATTCGGGCGGGCGATGCTGGAGCGCGGCAGGGGCGCGATCGTCACGGTTGGCTCCATGTCGGGCCTGATCTCCAACAAGCCGCAGCGCCAGGCGCACTACAACGCGGCCAAGGCCGGCGTGCATCACCTGACGCGCTCGCTGGCGGGCGAATGGGCAGAGCGTGGGGTTCGCGTCAATTCGGTCGCCCCGACCTATGTCGACACCGTCATGTCGCGTGGCGGCTTCACCGATCCGACCCTGTTCCCGATCTGGATGGAGAACACCCCGATGAAGCGCGTTGCGCGGGCCGACGAGATCGCCTCGGCCATCCTGTTCCTGGCCACCGACGCCTCGAGCGCCATGACCGGATCTATCGTCGTCGTCGATTGCGGCTACACGATCTGGTAGTAGAAGGACTCCGTCGCGACAGGTCGCATGGCCGTTTGGTGGCTGTCGCCCGCGCGACGGCCACCATCCGAAAACAGGGCCATGCACATGGATATTCCAAGCAGACGCGTCGAGATCCTTCCGGCGAAGCGGCGCGCGATGATACTGGAACGCGTGCGCCAGAACGGCTCTGCCACGATCCAGGAACTGGCCGACGAGATTCACGCCTCGCCATCCACCATCCGCCGCGATCTCGACCAGCTGACCGAGGAAGGCTATCTGGAGCGCACCCATGGCGGCGTGCTGCTGGTGCCGCCGCTCCGCTCGACCTTCGAGCGTGAACCCTCGCTCGACGCGCAGCTTCAGCACAACCAGAAGATTGCCATCGGCCAGGTGGCCGCCCAACGGCTCAATCCGCGCGACAGCGTCATTTTCGATTCCAGCTCCACCGTGCTGGAGGCGGCCCGCGCCGCCGTCCTGCGCGACATTCCGCTGACGGCGGTCACCAACAACCTGGAGTCCGCCCTCGTCTGCTCGCAATGCCCGTCCTGGCGCGTGATCATGCCGGGCGGCACGATACGCCCCACCACGCGCAGCATGGTGGGGGAACCGGGCGAAGCATTCCTCAAGACTATTCATGTCGACGTCTGCCTGATCGGCGCCTATGCCGTCACCGGTCGCCTGCTGACGGACGCGACCATCGAGGTCGCCTCGCTGAAGCGGGCGATGATCCAGTCCGCGCGCCGGACTCTTCTTCTCGTCGATAGTTCCAAGTTCCAGGCGCCGGCCTTCAGTACTTTCTGCGAAATCCAGGACATCGACGAGGTCATCACCGATGACGGCATCGCGCCGGAACATCTGGCGGCGCTACGCGCCTTCAGCGTCAAGGTGACGGTGGTTCCGGTCAACGCGAACGGCTCTGCCAGCATGAGCTGACTGGAACGTTCACGCTCATTTTCGGAATGTTTTGGTATGGATTGATAGAGTTTGATCATGTTAGGATCAATCACGGTCAACCATGGCGACAGCATTCCATCGGGTGGCGATGGTTCGGACCGGCGTCAACAAAAGTTCGAGGGATCGTCCGCGAGCGGCCCAACCTCGAGCTGCAGAAAGGAACCGCCCTTGACCCGCCTCGACGAAAAGCTAGCCAGGATCCGCAACGGCCAGTACCGCCGATCGGATTTCATCATTGCCGACGCCAAGGATGGCGACATGGGCTCGGGCATCACCTGCACGGCGCCGAACCGCAATCGCGATGGTTCCTGGACCCGCTACCGCACCCGCGCCGAGTTCCTCGATCAGATTGCCGAGGTGGTGAAGCAGGACATCGTCGACATCATGCTGGTGTCCGCCTCCAATCTGGAGTTGCTGCAGGAGCGTGGAACCTTCAGCGATAGCAGGGTGAAACCGGCGATCCGCGCCAACGACGCCACCGACTGCTGGGGCGGCGTGCGCCATCAGCGCTACACCAAGTCGCCCTCGCAGCCGCATCGCTCGGCCGACCTGCGCCGCCTTGTCGAGCGGGCGCCCGCCATCGGAACCGATCTCGGCCTCTACTCCGTCACCTTCGTCAACGACGTGGATATGGACCGCGCCGCGGGCGAGGCCTTTGCCGATTTCCGGGCCGACGCCGCACGCAATGGCTTCAAGTACTTCCTGGAGGTCTTCAACCCGAACACCGATATTGGCCTCGACCGCCAGGCGACAGCCGAATTCGTCAATGACAGCATCCTGCGCGTGCTCGGCGGCGTGATGAAGCCGGACCGGCCGCAATTCCTGAAGATCCCGTTCAATGGCCCCGCAGCCCTCGAGGAACTCGCCTCCTTCGATCCAAGCCTCGTCGTCGGCGTGCTTGGCGGCGGCGCCGGCACCACGCGCGACACCTTCGAACTGATCGCCCAGGCCGAACGGCATGGTGGGCGCCTGGCCCTGTTCGGCCGCAAGATCAATCTGGCGGAATCGCAGCGGACGATCATTGCGATGATGCGCCATGTTGCCGATGGCGACCTTACCGCAGAAGAAGCCGTGCGCGCCTATCACGGCGAACTCAAGAAGCTTTCGATCACGCCGATCCGCAGCCTGGACGATGATCTTGTCATCACCGAGGAGCCGCTGAAGCAGGCGGCGATCCGCAAGGCAGCCTAGCGCCGGACCCGGCAAGAAGAACCGGAGCGCGGCCCGCCCCCCCCCTCTCCGAGATGGCGGTCGGCAATGCCAGAAACAGAGATGGTCGCGCCAAGGCGACCATCTACCGTCCTGGACAGGCGCAATTTACGGAAGGCTTCGATGGGGCCGTCGATCTCCGGGTCTTCGCCCGCCGGCGCCGATATAGAGCTGCGCCCGGCCCGATGGCCTGCTCCAGCACCGGCGATGCCGAGGTCGCACGCTGGTTCTCGCGCGTGATCGCCGTCGAGGGCGGCAAGATCGGCCCCGTCGAGGCGCTGATCCTCGGCGTGGCGCTGTCGGCCAATGCGCTTGCCAATGCCGTCGGCGCCAGGCTGATGGAAATGTCGCCGCTCGCGATCGCCCTCTCGGCCTCGATCGGCAGCCTGCTGACCATTTCGCTCGGCGTGGCGCTCGGCCTCCGCGCGACGCGGATCCGCTTCGGCGGCATCGATGTCGGCCGCTTCGGCACACTGCCGGGCGGCTTCATCCTCGTCGGCCTCGCCATCGTCCAGTTCCGGTAAAACGCGCCCCCCGCCCTCCCCTCGACCGTCGCGACCGCTCCCATCATCCTGCCCCCGACGGCCCGCGCCGCAACGAGGACCGCGCCCTCCGCAACGGCGATCAAGTGGAGGGATCCGGAACCGTCCATAGAGGACGAAGGTCAGGGAGGAACGATGGATCCGGTAGGCAAGGCCCTTTGGTTCATGGAGAGCCATTTCGCGGAGGCGATCACGCTTGGCGAGATCGCCGAGGCGAGCGGCGTTTCCCGCTTCGACCTGTCGCGCAGCTTCGGCAGGGCGACGGGCCACACCGTGATGGGCTATCTGCGCCGCCGTCGCCTCACCGAGGCGGCGCGGGCGCTGTCGGGCGGCGCACCCGACATACTTTCGGTGGCGCTCGACGCTTCCTACGGTTCCCACGAAGCCTTCTCCCGGGCCTTCCGCGACCTGTTCGGCCTGACGCCGGAGCAGGTCCGCATGCAGCGTCATCTCGACAACCTCGAACTTCTGGAGCCGTATCAGATGGATGAATCGCTTCTCGTCGACCTCGACGCCCCGCGCGTCGAGGCAGGCCGCCCGCTGCGGATCGCCGGCCTTTCCGGCCGATACACCTTCGAGACGAACCAGGGCATTCCAGCGCAATGGCAGCGCTTCGCGCCGCATTTCGGCAACATATCCGGGCAGATCGGATGGACGAGCTATGGGGTCTGCCGCAGCCTCGAGGACGCCTGCGGCTTCGACTACATCTCCGGCGTCGAGGTCGCCGACGATGCCGATATCGGCCCGGAGCTTGTAAGCCTGCGCATCCCGGCCCAGCGCTACCTGGTGTTCGTCCATCGCGGCCACATCGCCGGGATCCGCAAGACGGTCTACACGATCTGGAACCGCTCCCTGCCGGAATCCGGCCACGAGGTCGCGGATTCGCCGGACTTCGAGCTCTACGACCAGCGCTTCGACGCGACGACGGGGAACGGAGAGGTCGAGATCTGGATTCCGATCCGCAGCTAGAGCGTTCTCGAGCGAGGGGGATTCCGTTTCGCGTGAAGAAAGCCCGACAAGACAAGGAGCTAGATCGTCTCTGCGTTTGCGCGAAACGCTGAAGCGGATCTGGCCTGCCTGCAACCGGGATATTCCCGGCGCACAGCCAATATCATGGGTTGCTATTTCCGCACAAATGCTACCTATGAGTTGTGGCTGCGTTTGCCCACCCCGGCTGGATGGCAGCCACAGCCCGCTAGTCCTGGAGCCCTGGGCTAGCGGGCACCTCGCGTGCCTGGGCGGGCGCGATGGACAAGGCTTTTCGGCGCAGCGCCAGACCATCGCGAGCCGCCTCGGCGCGGCAGCATCCAGCAAAAAGGCCGCCCGGGGGGCGGCCTTGGGACCGAGCCCGGTTGAGGCGCACTGCTATCGCGGATAGACCCCCGACGGCGAGACCGACATCCTTCTTGGGGTATTTCACGAAAGTCGCGGCATGCGCGGCATGCATCTGGAGGATCGCGCCATAGATCCACTCATAGTCGCCATTGCCCAGGCCATGATGGCCGGGCGTGTCCCGGAAGCGGCTCGAAACTCGCGGTAGACACGAACCCCATTCCCCGTTGCCGTGCCGCAGCCGCCACCGTTGCCCATCCGCAACAGCACGGAAGGGTTGTGATCGGATGTGCTTTGTCCGCTTACGGGATCGATAAGTCTGACATAAGGTGTCGGCCGAATGGGCGTGGGGCCGGATTCTGTCGTCGTTGCAACGCATTAGTTCGCGTTTTGAACTAATTCCACGTGCGTTGACGGCGCCCCTGGTCGCGCCTCGGGCGACAATGGGGCTGACATTGATGACATTGAACTCCATGCCGGACGCAGGATCGGTTCGATCGAGCGGCACGCTGGGCAGGCGGCTTCGGTCCAACGCGTCCCATCTTGCGCTCGCCGCAGGATTGGCGGTCGGCCTCGGGCATTCGGCCGAGGCCGCGACCTACACCGCCGCCAACGAGACCGAGCTCGCGCAGGCGATCACCGACGCGCAGGCGAGCCCCGACGCAAGCTCGACCATCACGCTGACCGGCAGCTTCTCGCTCAGCGGCGCCCTGCCCGCGATTTCGAGCAAGGCGATCACCATCGAGACCGGCGCGAACACGCTCTCCTACACGACGGGTCGGGTCTTCGACGTCGCCAGCGGCGCAAGCCTGACGATCTCGGGCAACATTGACGGCACCGGCGTCCTCAACACCGGCTTGATCGGCAAGAAGGGAGCCGGCGAGCTCGTGCTCGACGGCGTGACCAGCACCGACGTCACCCGGCTCGGCGTCGAGGCCGGCACGGTCGTGATCACCGGCGGCAGCGACATCACCCTGAGCACGTCGAGCGGCGGCTCCCTTGCCCAGCTCGGCATCGCCGTGCAGGCCGGAGAGGTTGCGAGCCTGACGATCTCGGGCGCGGGTACGCGGGTGGCCACCGCCGGCACCGACGCGACGGTCCTGGGCGGCTCGGCATCGGTCGAAGCGACGCTGACGATCGAGGACGGCGGCGAATACATCACCGACCGCGCCGTCAACGCGCACACCGCGGCCGGCGGCGGCATCGCCAACCTGACGGTCCGCGACGATGGCTCGACGCTGGAGGCCGGCTCGTTCGGCTCCTACAACGGCACCACCTACATCAACGTTCTCGACGGCGGCGTGGTCGACATCACGGGCAGCACCAGTTTCGGCGGCCTCAACGCCAACAACGCCTATGCCAATGCCAGCGTCACGGCCGTCGTTTCCGGCGAGGGATCCCGGTGGGACACCGGCGGAGCGCTCGCGATGCAGATTGGGTCGCTCTCCATCCTCGATGGCGGCGTCGTCAGCGCCGCAACGGTGAGCATCGCCACCAACACCAACGCCGTCGCCGCCGATTTCGACGTCCTCGTCTCCGGTGATGGGTCGACGCTGAGCGCCAACGCCATCACCCTCGCGACGCGGCGCACCGGGAGCCTCACCATCGCCAATGATGGCCGCGTCGTGGTGAACGGCGGCAATTCGGCCCTCACCGTCGGCGGCGCCTTCGCGGACAGCCACGCCACACTCAACATCGGCGGCGCGGTCGGCCAGGCGGCGACCGCCGCCGGCACGCTCGAAGCCTCGGCCGTGACGCTTGCCGCGAGCGCCGAGATCAACTTCAACCACACGGAGACGGACTATGTCTTCGACACGCCCATCAATGGCGACGGCGCGATCAACCAGATCGCCGGCCACACCATCTTCGACGCCAGCCAGGCCGGATTCTACGGCCTGACCACCGTCTATGGCGGCACCCTCGAGGTGAACAGCACCCTCGGCGGCACGGTCGACGTGCGCGGCGGCCGCCTGCAGGGCACCGGCATGGTCGGCGATACCGCCAACTATGCGGGCGGCGTGATCGCGCCGGGCAATTCGATCGGCACGCTGACGGTCGCCGGCGACTACACCAGCAATGGCGGTGTCCTCGAGATCGAGGCGGTGCTGGGATCCGACAACTCGCCGACGGACGAGCTCTACATCATCGGCGACAGCGTCCTCGGCACCGGCGCGACGCAGGTGCGGGTCGTCAATCTCGGCGGCGCGGGGGCGCTGACCGCCGGCGACGGCATCCGGATCGTGCAGGTCGATGGCGACTCGGCCGCCGACGCCTTCGTGCTGGCCGGCCCGGCGATCGCCGGCGCCTATCGCTACAACCTGTTCCAGAACGACGTGACCGGCACCCAGGACGATGGCGACTGGTATCTGCGCACCGACGGCCTGGCGCCGACGCTGCCGACCTATGAGAGCTATCCCGCCGTCATGCTCGGCCTGATCTCGCTGCCGACCCTGCAGCAGCGCGTCGGCGACCGCCGGCCGGACAAGGCCGGCGACACGGCGGACACCGCGCTCTGGACCCGGATCGAGGGTGCGCACTCCCGCGTCAAGGCGGACAGCTCGACGACCGAAGCGTCCTATGACAGCGATCTGTTCCAGTTGCAGGTTGGCTTCGACGGCGAAGTGCTGGAGAGCGCCTCCGGTGCCCTCGTCGCCGGGATCACGGCGCAGTACAGCCGCGCCAGCGCCGGCGTCTCCTCCGATCTCGGCAACGGCTCGAACACCACCGAAGGTTATGGCATCGGCGCGACGCTGACCTGGTATGGCGCGAACGGCGTCTATGTCGACAGCCAGGCACAGGTGGCCTGGTTCGACACCGACCTTTCCGCCGATGAGGTCGGCAAGCTCGTCGATGGCAACAACGGCACCGGCTACGCGCTGTCGATCGAGGCCGGCCGCGAGTTCGCGGTGAAGGAGGGCTGGACGGTGACGCCGCAGGCCCAGCTTTCCTACGCCTCTGCCGATTTCGACGATTTTGTCGATCCGTTTGGCGCCGAGGTATCGCTCTCGAAGGGCGAGAGCCTGAAGGGCCGGATCGGCGCCGCGCTCGGCCGCGACGCCAGCTGGCAGGACGATCAGGGCCGCGCGGCGCGCACGCATTTCTACGGCATCACCAGCCTGACCTACGAGTTCCTGGACGGCGCCACCGTCGCGGTCTCCGGCGTCGACCTGGTGGCGAAACCGCAGAAGTTCGGCGCCGAGTTCGGCCTCGGCGGCACCTATAACTGGGGCAACGAGAAATACGCGCTACATGGCGAAGCGCTCGCCTCGACCAGCTTCGACGGCTCCTACGCCTACAAGGGCACGCTCGGGCTCAATATCGGCTTCTGAGCCTCGCCCGC